>JBFMAA010000112.1:0-19517 GCA_040755955.1 Thermodesulfobacteriota bacterium | reverse complement strand
CCCACCCCCCCTGTGGTTGGGGGGGGGGGGGTGGGCCTCTCACCTATTAAACCCAATCCCCCCCCCCCCCCCCCAAATCGCATTTTCAGGCAAAAGTCTTCCGGGGGAAACCCTTTTGCAAAAGAGTAGTCCCCCGGACCCCCTTCCGGAAACTCTTAGAATATTGCACGGTTCGCACCATCCAAAGAGTTCTTGAGGTGTCGGCATGGGACTTTCATCCTTCGTTGTGGCGGCAAGCCATGACCGTTCTGGAAGAAGCCCCATCGCCGGAAGGCCGTCGAGTTCTCTCCACGTCTCCACTGGTCCTCACTGGGTGGTCGAGGTGCATTGGATGCAGATTAGTGGCATCAGGTCCTCTTGTATACAAGTATTTCGCATAAGAGCTCAGATGTCAAGGCCCATTTGTCAGGAACGGAAAGCGTCCCATCGAAGAGACCGGTTCCCCTGCCAGGATTGCCGGGATTCCACGTCCCCGGCGTTCTTGTATCCGGGCTGTTCATTTCCTTTCCGGCCGGCTGAACCCTTTCGAACGCCTACTTCGGTGGTTCCGTCTCGGATTCAGGAGTCGGTCGCCAGAAGCGCTCGTCGGCCCTCACGTCCCTTGCCTGGGCAGCTCGCCCACCAAGCCACCCGGAAGTCGCCTCAGGTTTGGAGTCGAACTCGGGGATGTACGGCTTGATGTCAAGGAGTGGAGTTCCGTCAAGGATATCGACGTCTTCGATGTGGACGACGTCCTCCTCTACCGAGACGAGCCGCACCACCGAAAGGCCGATGGGGTTCGGTCGAAGAGGGGCCCTGCTTGCGAAGATGCCGTGGGTCTTGTCGTCGAGGAACGGCTGCACCTCGAGAGAGTAGCCCTCCGATTCGTGGAAGTGGTACAGAAGGATCAAGTGGGAAAAACCCTGCAGATCCTTTAGCCCGGGCGCCAGGTCAGGCCGCAACTCGATACTTCCTCGTACGCCGAGGGCTCCGATCGGCTGTATGGGCATCCCCTTCCGCTCAGAGAATGGGCTCCGGATCACGCCAATGGGGCGGTAGGTGATTTCTTCCATGGACCTCCCTTCTTGTGGTTAAGACTTCCTGGCGACGCGGCTCCTTGGTGCTGCCATCACCCCCAAGACAATCTTCGGAACGTCAGTTTCGAGGCACGCACCTTCAGTCGGCGCCGGGCAACGGGGCATCGCCTGTGTCGCGGGTCTCGATGACGATTCGTTGGGCGGCGTTCCATGGGATCACCCCCCAGTCAGAGAGAGCAGGGACTGGAGGAGTCTGGCCGTTCCCCCCGGCTTATGTAGTTCCACGCAGTGCCATTTGGCGAGGCGGCTCGGAATTTCAACGTCCTCCAGCTTAACGGGAATGACGAATGTCGATCCCGGTGGTCGTCTGTCCGCAGCGTCGAGTGCAAGCCTGGTCTCACGCTGCACGTACCCTGTCTTTCCCACGGAATGACGCGAAAGGAACACGATTACGCAATCCACGGTTCGAATCGCTTCTTCTATCTTGGCTTCCCACTCATCGCCACCCAGCAGCTTCTTGTCGTCGAACCAGGGGTCAAAACCCGCCTCGACGAGCTGCCGATAGGCCTCCTCTGCATCGTCGAAATCTTCTTTGGCGTAACAGAGGAACGGCCTGGGTTTTCGTTTCCGAGGTTGCGTCAATCGTGGACGAGAATCATCGGTCACTCCAGGCTTCTTTATGGTTCGACCCTGGACTTCACTGATCTTTCGCCGGACCATCAGCTCTGGACGGAGATCCCAGATCCTCACGATGCGCTCGTAGTATTTTGGAGCGGCCAGTCGAACACCGGACGGATGAAATGCGACACAATTCGACAGCTCTTTGGCCGAATGCGCTGCAAATGCGGCAACCACTTGAAACGAATCACACTCCCAGACATATGTAGAACCATCTCGCGACTGTGAAGCCACGAGACTTCCGTCTGGTGATATCGAAGCTCCCCCGACAGAGCGCCGATGACTCCGAATATGCTTGAGAGGTGCTCCTGTAGCTGCGTCCCAGATCCAAACGCCCCCGTCCCCCGCAGATACCAGCTCACTGTCGTCGGCAGTCCACGATAGAGAATACACGCTGCCGAAATCGCCTGACAGCCTGCCGAGGAGCTGCCATGAGGCGGTTTCCCAGAGACAAACGTGCCCTCCGTAGGCTCCTGAGGCGAGTAGGGCACCCGACGGACTCCACTTCAAACAGTAAACATTGTATCCCGGATGAGGTTCAAGGACACGGGTCAAGGTCCCTGTAGAAGAGTTCCAGATGCCAACGGAACCCTTGTATCCGCCGGCTGCAACCTGTCCTCCATCTGGAGACCATGACACTGCGTATATGGTATCGTCTGGTCCACCAACGAGTTTGCGAGCTGTCTTGTCTCGAGTGCTCCAAATCTGTCCGGCCTCTTGGAACGTTCCGACGGCGATAAATTCACCACATGGAGACCATGACACGCTGAAAACCGTGCGGTTTACGGCGAGGACGGTGGGGCTCCCATGCCACGGCGGCTCCCAGATCCGGACCGTCGTATCACGAGATCCAGAGGCAAGGGACTCCCCGCTAGGAGACCACTCGATCTCGGTAATGGTCCCTCGGTGCCCCTGGAGTTCGCAAACAAGATCGAATCCAGGGACACGAGTCTCTTCTGCGCTCATCTCATCACCCCGTCTGATCGTTTCGCAGTTGCCAGCCAGGGGGCACAATGATGTGCCGAAACATTGAAACGGGCGGGGGCGAGCCCCGCCCCTATCCTCATCGATACCCACTTGGGGGGTTATTCTCTCCCGTCTTGCGGGTGGGTGCGAGAGCGCCCGGAGCTCCGTGGCGGCCGCATGGTCACGGTACAGGGCTGGGCTACAACGTCGATGCGATGACGATCCGTTGTATCTCGTTCGTGCCCTCATAGATCTGGGTGATCTTGGCGTCGCGCATCATGCGTTCCACGGGGTATTCGGTGATGTACCCGTACCCCCCGAGTACCTGGACCGCCTCGATGGTGACCCACATGGCCACGTCCGAGCAGTATGCCTTTGACATGGACGAATGCCTGATCACTTCCGGAGCCACTCTCGAGAGGTCCTTGGTGACCCGGCCGTCGAGAAGATCGCAGGTTTTGTAGAGCAGTTGCCTCGCCGCGGAAATCCGCATGGACATGTCCGCGAGCTTGAATTGGATTGCCTGATGTCTTATGATCGGCTTGCCGAAAGAGCTCCTCTGTTTGGCATACTCGGTGGCGTATTCGAACGCGCCGGTGGCAATGCCGAGGGCCTGAGCCGCGACCGACGGTCGGCTGAAATCGAGGGTCTTCATCACGATGTGGAATCCTTGACCCTCTTCCCCGAGGCGGTTTTCCACGGGGACTTCCACTTCGTCGAAGATCAGTTCGCAGGTGTCCGAGCAGCGTATCCCGAGTTTACTCTCTTTCTTACCTACCGTGAAGCCCGGCATTCCCTTTTCGAGAATGAACATGGACCCGCCCTTATGGGCCGGGCAGTCGGGATCGGTCACGGCATAGATTGAGTAGGTGTCCGCAACGCCGCCGTTGGTAATGAACATCTTCGAGCCGTTGATCACGTACTTGTCGCCCTTTCGGACAGCCTTGGTGCGCAGATCCGCGACGTCCGACCCGCCTTTGGCTTCGGTGAGTCCGAATGCCGCGATCTTTTCCCCTGTCGACAGGGGGCGCAGGTACTTGTCTTTCTGCTCGTGGTTCCCCGCGAGGATGATGGGGAGGCTGCCCAGCTCTTGGCACGACGGGATCAAAGCCACAGCGGCATCGCCCTTTGCGATTTCCTCCACGGCGAGGCAGTGGGAGAGCATGCCGGCTGCCATGCCGTCGTATTCCTCCGGGAAGTCTATGCCCATGAGTCCGTTTTCTCTCATGAGTTCCAGCATATCCCAGGGGTAGTCGCCTTTCTTGTCACGTGCTTCCGCTCCGGGGGTGACCTTTTCCTTGGTCAGTCGCCGGACCATGTCTTGAAGCATCTGTTCTTCTTCGGTGAGGACAAATCGTTCAGCTTTCGGCATTATTTCCTCCGAGTGAGTGTATCGGCAATCGTTCACCGTTAGGCCCCGATCTCGATGAACGGTCACGTTTCTTCGTGGCGATTATTTGCTGTAGTCGAAGAAGCCTCTGCCGGTCTTTCGGCCGAGGTTTCCGGATCTGACCATCTTTCGCAGGAGCGGCGCGGGCCGGTATTTCGGGTCGCCAAACTCCTGGTAAAGGTCCAGTTGCACGTGGAGCATGGTGTCCAAGCCGACCAGATCAGCCAATGCCAAAGGGCCGATCGGGTGGTTCGCGCCGAGCTTCATTCCCTGGTCGATCTCTTCCGCGGTGGCGAGGCCTTCCTCGAGCACGAATATGGCTTCATTGATCATCGGCACGAGGATACGATTCACCACGAATCCGGGTGCTTCCTTGACCTCGATGCCGACTTTGCCCAGCTTCTCCGTGAGCCCCTTGATCGTCGCGACGGTCTCGTCCGAGGTCGCGAAGCCGCGGATGATCTCCACGAGCTTCATCACCGGGACGGGGTTGAAGAAATGCATCCCGATGAAGCGATCAGGCCGGGACGTGACCGACGCGAGCTCGGTAATGCTCAGTGCCGACGTGTTCGAGCAAAAGATCGCCGAAGGGGGGGCCACGCGATCCAGCTCGGAGTAGAGCTGTTTCTTCAGGTCCATCTTTTCGATGACAGCCTCGATGGTGACATCTGCGTCCTTGGCCGATTCGGAGACGGAAAGGAAGCCGGAAATCCTTCCACGGATCTCCTCGGCCTGGGTTTGAGGGATTTTTCCTTTTTCCGCCATGCGAGCCAGGTTTTTCTCGATGGTTGCGATCCCCTTGTCGAGAAAGGGCTGCTCGATGTCCATGAGGCTCACTTGGAACCCGCTTTGGGCAGCGACCTGGGCTATGCCTGCCCCCATAAGCCCCGCTCCGATGACGGATATCTTCTTGATTTCCATGCTCATATCTCCCTTCAATGGGACCGGTCTTGGTTCTGTTGACCGACGCGATGCTGCAGTGACGCTCCTTGACATTTGCGGGATTGTGGAGGTCGCCGCGCTCCCCTCTCGCTCGTCCCCTTCCGGCCGCGGGTGAGGGTTTGCTATTCCCCTCCCTTGATGGGAGGGGCAAGGGGAGGGTGAAATCTGCCGCAGTCTCCAGCGCTGGGACTGTAAGATCGCCTTCGGCCCGACAAAGACCGTAAGGTCCGTTTGAACCGTCTGTGCCAACGTTGATTAAGGATAAACCGTGAAGACCGTGGGTCTCCATAAGGACTAGCAGACCAGGCCGGTTTTTTCAAGGGAAGGTGACGTCCAACGGGAACGAAGAGCGAAGAGTAACGCGGCACCGATCGTGTTCCGGTGCCTCGCTACTTCTTGTCCTGGCTTTCGGACTCCGAGAGCCGCTCCTTGGCCGGCCTTCTTGAGAGAGCCCCCCACTCGGAACCGGGCACCGTCTTGACACGCAAAGCAAAATGCTTGATGCTCTTATTGCTGTGCACTGATGCCTCCGCGCATGACGTGCTTCGGGGAGTGGAGAACTCCCCGGAAAAGGTGAATCAGCCTTATCTTTTCGAGCGATGGTGTTCAGACGCATAACGTAGGGCTAAGGGAGGCCGGTGCCGTCCCCCGCGGGCAAGTGAGACGAGCTGCGTTGATCACCGCTGAACTCCAGCATGAGGGACCATGTTGGTCCCCCGACTACCAGAGGGAAGGAAGTGACGAAACGAAAGGGTCCCCCTGATTTGACGCCGGAACAGAGGCTGATGGGCAGGCTGCATCTTATTGATGCTCTTGCCTCGATCGTCAATCGGTTGATTCCATGGGCGGCACTGGTCTTCATCGCACACTGGATCTACTTGGCGATTCTGGCGCTTGCAGGGCAGAAGACCATAGCTGATATCGGAATAAGCTTTCTGGGAAGCGTGACGGTGAGCGAAGCTCTCGCCGTCGTCCTTGGCGGCGGCGGCATTGCCTACGGACTGAAACAGAGGAAACTGCGACGCGACACGATAGAGCGGCTCCAGGCGCGGATTCAGGACTTGGAGAGGCGCCTGGACCCGAATCGAACCTCAAGCAGCCTTACGAGAAGAGGCACTACTAATCCGGAGGACATCGCATGACGAACTCTCACTTGCCGGTCGTGGTGTTGGGGTCCTTGTGTTCCATCCTGGGGATATGGTGTTTGTACTTCTGGCTGTTCAAGGACTACATGGTGGATCGTTTTCGGCAAGACATGTTCAGACTTCGAGATACCCTGTTTGACTTCGCCGCGGCCGGAGCGATCTCTTTTGATCATCCGGCCTACGGTCTCCTGCGAAGGACCATCAACGGATTCATTCGTTTCGCCCATCTGCTGTCCCTCCCACGATTGATCGTATTCGCCGCCTTCGGAGGGTCCCGGGATGAACGGTGGTCGGGTGAGCGGTTCGCGCAAAGGTGGTCGGAGCAGTGTGGGCTCCTCGATGAAGATGTGCGAGGCAGGCTTACCGCTCTGCGGCGAGAGATGGAAATGGCTGCCCTTAGGCATGCGATTCTTCTTTCACCCGTACTATCGATTCTGCTTCTGGGACGGGGACCAGGCTTGCATTTGTTTGCCCTTTGGTTCGCTCCATCTGTCGGGCAGGAAGTGACGGCGTCTCGTATGAAGCAAGCTCTGGCCTACCTCGATCGCATCGACGCTGTCGCGGCCTCGTACGGAGGAGACCACTTCAAGTCCGTGTCAAAACGCGCTCCTTGGGCTCGGACAGCTTGACGGCCCTCCGCGAAAGGTTGGAACCCCGGCGATCACAGAGCACGGTCCCGAACCAAGAGATGCCTCAGCTCGACTCTTCCCATGGCCGCGAGCATGCTAGCCTTCGCCTGGGGGACGTCTTTCTCGATGCGGGCGAGGAGCTCTTTGGCCCACTGACGTCTCGACCCCACTGTGCACTGGAGCGGGCAGTTGCACGACACGATCGGCACTCCGAGGTTCTTGGCGGCCTCCGCGGTGAGGGCTTCCTTCACGTACACGAGAGGCCGGATCACCGTGTTGCGCTTGTCGTCGGAGACCAGGTGCGGGCTCATCCCCTTGATCGACGAGTTGAAGAAGAGGTTCAAGAGCAGCGTTTCCACGAAGTCGTCCATGTGGTGCCCCAGCGCGATCTTGTTCCATCCGTGTGTGGCCGCGAAGGTGTAGAGTAATCCCCGTCGGAGTCGGGAACAGAATGCGCACGGACTGGTCCCTTCGGTGAGGTGCTTGCCGATGATATCCACGATATTCCCGGGGATCACGCTATAAGGAATACCCTCTCTTGCCAGGTGCTCTTCCAGTGGCCGAGTCATGGCAGGACCGGAACCCGGATCGACCGTAACTGCGTGGAGCGTGTAGCTCACGGGGGCCCTCCGCTGCAGAGCCAGAAGCGCATAGAGCAGCGTCCACGAGTCCTTTCCCCCTGAAAGGGCGCAGAGTATTCGGTCTCCGTCCTCGATGAGCGTGAAGTCGCCGATGGCCCTGCCCACCAGACGGGTGATCTTCTTGAAGACCGGGCTGCTCATTGAGGCTCCGTGTCCGTCGGTGGCCGAGCGAACACGAAACACGAAAATGTGACCCCGAACGGCATTTCAGGAATTATGGCGGTTCTCATTGGCTTCGACCCGTTGGCAGGCCGGAAAGCCTACCCGAGAGCAACGACCACACGCACGCAGGCACAGCCAACCAATGGCTACGCAGCCCCACGGCGCAGTCGAGGCGTTGACAAGACCTCGCTGCGGCGACCAGCGGGAGCCGCCCAATCTCAAAAGTCTTAGCGACTGGGGGTCTGGGGGAAGGGGCGTTTTTCAAAACGACGGCTGGGAGCCGCAGCCAATATTCGCATCGACCTTCCTCGGCCCGCATGAAGACTCAGGGCGGGGCGAGTTGGTTCTACGCAAAGGAAGAAAGGCACTTTGCGTGCTCCCGGAGCGGCTGAGCTGACGATTTCTTCTCGGCTGGAGAAGAAATTGAACGCTATTGATAAGAAGTCCCTTCCCCCCGGAAAATTCGTTCCCACGAGATCCTACTGGGGTTCCTTCTCTGGGGTGGTCTGCGGAACCGTGGTGGTCGGCCGTGGAGTCCGCACGTCCTCGAGTATGCGATCGATGCTCTCCTTGACGTATTCGAGTTCCGCGGCGAAGTCCTTGCTCGGCTTGAGCTGCTCACGATCCTGTCCGCGGAACCACTCCCCTGTTTTCTGAAAGACGCCGGCCAGTTCTTCGAGCTCCTTGCGCAGGTCGGCCGCAGTCTCCGGTGACGCTGAGGAAATGCGGCGTCCGATCTCTACCGCGGTGGCCGCGGCCTCGAAAAGCTGATAGTACAGGTCACCCCGTTCCTTTCCCGCTGCGACCGCGGCGAGTGAACCCCGTTCCAGGTCCCTGATGAGCGAGAAGATCGTCCCCATGAGTGTTGCCAGGGAGCGGCGGTCCTCCTCTCCCAGCCCGGTGATGAAGCCCCCGTACTGCCGAGCCAGATCGACCCACGCCTCGGAATGCTCTCGAACCGGCATTACGGGCACCATTGGAACCAGTCTGTCGCTGTGTCTGAGCGCGATCGCTACCGGGATTCCTGCGCCGATCACCACAAACAGCAGCGAAAACACCCCCGGCAAGAGCGCCGCGAGCACCAGTGCACCCGCGGTCCAGATCAGCCCCCCGTTCCAGAGCAAGCGCAGGGGGCTTTTGTGGTCATCGGCTCTCGTGAGTCGCGCGTCGACCTTGAGCACCTTCAGTGCCTCCATGATCCGACGGGAGGACTCCTCATCTATCCCCGCGGCCAAGGTGTACCAGCCCTTTGCCAGCCGCCTGTCCGTGGTGAGCGGGTCGAGGGCCGGGAACCAGGTCCGTAGCACGCGCGCTGCCTCCTCACGAAGGGCCGAGGACGCGACCTCCCCCATTTCCACTGCGAACGAGCCTCGAACCACCATCTGGGGCGAGGGTTCGCCACAGGTCAGACAGAAGGGGTCCGAGCCGTTCGTCTTGAACGAGCACTTCGGGCAAGTTGCACTGACAACAGGTTCCATGGTCAGCCACCCGGGATTCCGGTCTTCTTGTCGCTCAGGTCTGGGGCTTCTGACGGAGGCAAGTCAAACTGCGCGAAGAGCTCTTTGGTTTGGGCGCTCTTTTCTTCGATCAACAAACTCAGTTGCAAGAGGTCTTCCGCGTCCACATAATCTTCATCCAACGCGATGAGCAGCCTCCCCTCTTGCAGGACGATGAGCTCGCAAACATGCTCCTCGTCGACAACAGTGCCCCAGTTGTCAAGATGGGAAGGGACTTTCTTATCAATAAAGACGAGCCAGTATTTCCGTTCATTCGCCATGTACTCACATGCGAAAGCTCGATAAGCAGAATCGCTTTGAAAGATGTAATCAGAATACCGGCCAGGCGAAACATTCTCCCACGCGAGGGATTCGTCTTGCGTCTTCTCCATAATGTCCTGCAAGAAGAGGTCGTACTTGTCCATAGTCAGAGCCTCGTAACCGTCAAGAGCTGTTCTTCGAGGAGTGCCAGCAGCCTCACCGTCTGTTTGGGATGCGGATCCAACAGTAGCTCGCGCTTCAAGCGACGAACCAATTTCTTTGCTTCTCTGTCACACCATGGAAGACGACTCAGACAGAAGTCCTCCAGGTGTTTCAGGAGCGAATCAATCTCTTTACGCTGACTTGATGTGAGTTTCGTCTTGCCCGGAGGTATCAGTTTCAGGTCAGCAAACCATTGGCTCATACGAGTATTGAGAGAGCGCGCCTTTAAGGCCCGCCGGACGGTCAACACCGCAAAAACAGCGTACAATGACAAAGGCAACGATATGATACTTGCCACCGATCCTACTGTCGAAAGGCTTTCTGCCGAGAGCTCCATTGAATCCTCTGATTAGTGGCAGGACCGAAACAAGATGCGGTAGAATGACTGTCAACGGCTTAATCGTCGACTCAAGATAGTTCAATGTTTTCACTTAATCACGTCCTCCTAAACCTGTCAACCGGAATCCGCAGATTCCGGCGGCCCTCGAAGGGGTGAGGAGACAAGACCCCCCCAAAGTGCGACCTGCCGAGGCACCGCCGGATCAGGCACTTGACGAAGGCTGAGGGGGACTGTTACATTGCGGGCATGCTACCACGGGGATACACAATGGGACAGGAACCGGCGCCCGCGGAACAGGAGCTCGATACGGCGAAACAGAGACTCAAGTTCGCGAACTTGGTGTACCTGGCAGGCGCGCTGCGAGAGGAATGTCTCCGGCGAGGCAAGGGCTTGCGCGTGCTCGACGTGGGCTGCGGTCCGGGGAACCTGGCGCATTTCTCAGGCCTGGATTCGTGCCGGTGGTTCGGGCTCGATCTCTGGGAGCACCAGCTCCGGCAGGCGGCAGAAAAGGGCAGGTACGAGCAGCTTTTCCAGGTAAACCTGGTCCGGGGGCTGCCGTTTCGCAGCGAGTGGTTCGATCTGGTGGTGTGCAACGAGGTCCTGATGTACCTGCCCAACGCCACGGAGATCCTGCATGAATTCAACCGAATTCTGCGTCCGGAGGGGAAGGTGTTTGTGTACAACCCCATCAGTTGGATTCCTGCCGCGGCTGGTCGAGTGCGTCGCTGGGTGAGGAAGATCTACCAGGAGGACCGTACCGTCTCGCTCGACACTCAGACCGACTGGAAAAGCGCGCAAAGGGCCTGCCGAATCACGTACTACTCATGCAAGTCGATGAAGGAAGTGGTTGCTGCCGCGGGGTTCGAAGTGGTCGGAGTTACCGGATTCCGGCTTTTTCGCAACCGGATTCGGCTTATGGCTCGGCTTGAGGCCTTCCCGTGGTATCGTGCCACGACGGGGTTTCTCGCATCCAGGTATCCTTTTCTGGCATCGGACGTATTGATCACAGCGAGAAAGGCAGATGGACACACGACAAACTTATGAAGCGCTCGCGGCTCATTCCAAGGAAATCGCATTGCTGAGATCCACGGCCGCGTTGCTCGCTTGGGATCAACGTACCCACATCCCCCGAAACGGGCATGCCCATCGGGTGGAACAGATCTCGTTGGTGGCGAGGCTCGTGCACAATCGGGTAACCGATCCGAGGCGCGGCGAATGGCTGGCCGCGGTGGAAGGGTCGGAACTGACCACAGATCCCGAATCGGTCGAGGCCGTGAACATCAGGGAATGGCGGCGCTCATACGACCGGATGACGAAGATCCCCGGCGCGCTTGCCGTCGAGATCGCACGGGCCGCTGCGGAAGGTCAGTCTGTATGGCAATGGGCAAGGCCGGAGAACGATTGGGCACGATTCCTTCCATACCTGGAACGGATCGTGGACCTGAAGCGGGAAGAAGCCTCCGCGCTCGGCTTCGACGGCGAACCGTACGACGCGCTTCTCGACGCATACGAACGAGCAGAGACCTTCGCCGGCCTGAAGCCGGTCTTCGAGGAACTCTCGGCGGCACTGGTGCCGCTCATCGACCGAATTCGCGGGTGTTCGGTCACGTGGAATCGAGGCATGGACGGGGTCACGTTCCCCAGGGCCGTCCAGGAGGGATTTGGTCGCGAGGTCGCGAAAGCCATCGGGTACAATTTCGATGGGGGCAGGCTCGATGTATCCGCGCACCCATTCACTACCGGGATCGGACCCGGAGACGTGAGGATCACCACCAGATACCGAGAAGCACACTTCGGTCGAGGGTTCTTCGCAATTGTCCACGAAGCCGGGCACGCCCTGTACCACCAAGGGCTTCCCATGGAGCACTGGGGGACTCCTCTCTGCGCGCCCATATCCCTCGGCATCAACGAATCCCAGTCCAGGATGTGGGAGAACGTGGTAGCCAGGTCAGAGGCGTTCTGGCGGCACTTCTATCCCATGGCTCAGGAACGATTTACGGGACTCAGGGACCTGCCCATGACCACGTTTCTGGGGTCCATGAACGAGGTATGCCCGAGCCTCATCCGCACCGAAGCCGACGAAGTGACCTACAACCTGCACGTCATGCTCAGGTTCGACATCGAGGTTGCGCTGATGCGAGCCGACCTTGAACCCCGTGACCTCCCCGAAGCCTGGACCGAGAAGATGCGGGCATATCTTGGGCTCACTCCTCCGGACTACACCGACGGCGTGATGCAGGATGTGCACTGGTCAGGGGGGAGCATCGGGTATTTTCCTACCTACACGCTGGGGAACCTTTATGCGGCACAGTTTTTCGCTCAGGTATGCCGCGAGATCCCCGACATCGAGGAGCAGTTCGCCCGCGGGGAATTTGTCCCGCTTCGGGAATGGCTCAGAGAAAAGATACACTCCCAGGGGAGCCGTTACCTGCCGCGAGACCTGCTCAAACGGGTCACGGGCGAAGACCTGAACCCAGCCTATCTTATCGAGTATCTGCAGGCCAAATGCGGGACGCTTTACGGGATCTAGCCGCGTTGCCGGCAGTAGTCACAGTTCAGGGGGTGTCAGTTGCAGCCAAGACACCAAGACGCAAAGAAATCAAAGAACAACACTCAGGTTGCCATTCTTGGGATCAGGTCTTCTTGGTGTCGTGGTGGTTGATTCTCTCGGCTTCGGCGCGAACGCATACCCACTGATTGAGGCGTTACCCGGAAGACGTATCCGCCCTTGACTTGTGCAAGTCACGGCGAATATACATTTGGTTGGGAGCAGCCGTCGAAAAAAGGCAGGACTCGCGTGGAGCTCGATGACCTGTTGCAATGCAGTGGGTTCCAATGGGACTCAGGGAATTCCGAAAAGAACTGGATCAAGCACAGGGTGACTCAGGAGGAATGCGAGCAGGTCTTCTTCAATCGCCCGCTTGTCGTTGCAGATGATCACAGCATTCGCAGGTGGAGCAGCGTTGCGTTGCTTTGGGATAAACCGACACGGGTCGGGGACTGTCGGTGGTCTTCACGTTCCGTGGAGACCTCATCCGCGTCATTTGAGCCCGCGACATGAGTAGGGCGGAGAGAAGCGTGTTCAATGAAGAGGAAGATCCCGAAATTTGACAATGAAGACGAAGAACGGGAGTTCTGGGCAACGCACGACTCGACCGAGTACGTTTCGTGGGACAAGGCGCAACGGCTGAGATTCCCCAATCTGAAACCATCCACTAAGCGGGTCTCCATCAGGCTTCCCGTAACGATGATCGAGGACCTCAAGATACTCGCGAACAAGCAAGATGTTTCCTACCACTCGCTGCTCAAGATTTACCTTGCAGAACGCATCAAGCAGGAACTGGGATAGGGCCACCGCGCATGGACCGCGTTGCCTGCAATCAAATCGGCTCAGGACGCGCCATCAGCGGACCAGTGCACCACAACACTCAGAACTTGAGCTTTAGTGGGAGAATCAGAAGCGTCAAGTGCGTTCTGCAGGGATTGGGAGCGATGGTCCGGTCTCAGCACAACGCATGGGTGCACGCGGTCGCAACGGTCATGGTCGTGGTCGGTGCCGGACACGGAAGACCAGAGACAATGGGTGCGTGCCTTCACGGAGAATGCCTAAGTGGTGCCATTCCGAAGTGCGGTCATGGACTTGGCCGCGAAAGGACTAGGTCTCGCCAAGCACGCTGAGAGCGCAACGGAATTCTCTCTTTCCTTGCGTGCCTTGCGTGTTTTTCCGAGAGGACATCTCTGGGGGGTGCCGCGCACGTTAGTACATCAATGATGTCAGGGTGCACTTCTGCAACCCGGGACTTACGTCCCAGGCTACTTTCTTGCGTCCCGGGACTCGGCGTGGACCTCCGGAGCCCCGGAGGAGCGGCAGACAGTAGCCCGGTGCGTGAGCGCCGGGCGCCCGGAAGCAGCGAAACAGATACAAGCCCTCAGAGGACTTGATTATTCCGATGGGTTATCTGAAACCAAGACGCGCTGCACCCCTTGTGGTTTGTCTTCGGGGCCCAAAACGGATACCCCTGAACGGTTACCCCATAAGCATTTCTGGGGGGACAGGCGCGGTGAAGTCGATGGACATCATGACGCTCAGAATGAATATGGTCAGAATCGAGAAGATAAAAACCTTCCTGGCCCAGAGCCGCTCATCGGATGCCTTGTAGCCCGACCAGGCGAGATACAGCCAGGACAGGCCCAATACGGTCGCCACTGCAAGGGTGCGGTAACCCGTGTACCCCCCGAAGGTCAGCATCAACGTGGCGGCCATAAAGGCCAAGATATAACCGACAATATGCTTTCTCGCCGCGGCTGTTCCGTGCTTGACCGGCAGAACCGGGATCGCCGCCGCAGCGTAGTCATCAAACCGGAATACCGCGATGGCGTAGCAGTGAGGCATCTGCCAGAGGCTGAAAATCGAAAACAATATCACTGCTCCCAGGTCGAAGCGACCGGTGACTGCGCAGTATCCTGCGAGAGGCGGTGTGGCTCCCGCCAGACTGCCCATCACCGCGCTGTAGACGGAATTGCGCTTCATGTACAGGCTGTACACGCCCACATAAATCACCAGACCAGCCAGCACGATGACCACGGACAACAGGTTTGTTGCCGCCCAAAGCAGTGCCATTCCCGCAATGCCCAAAATCGTTGCGTAGGATACGGCGACCTTCAGTGAGATGAGCCCCTTGGCAAGGGCGCGGTGGCGTGTCCGGATCATTGTTCGGTCTATTCTTCTATCCACACAGTTGTTGAAAACGCAACCGGAAGCGACAACCAGGGATATGCCGATCAGAGTCGCGGAAAGAACCACGCCGTCAACCCGCCCTTTGGAGGCAAGAAAGAAGCCGGCTGCCGCGGCGATCAGGTTGCCGAAAATGATCCCCGGCTTGGCAACGAGCACATAGTTTTTGATCCTTTCAGGCATTCTCACATCATTCGGTAATGCAGGCTAGACATGATCCAGAGGGTTCCTCCGACGAACAGGACCATGATCAATACAGTGAATATCATGGCCAGCACGTTCCAATGCGCGGCCGATGAAGTGTCGAGATGCAGGAAGTAATACAAGTGCACCAGAATCTGCACGATGCCCGCACTGAAAATGCCGGCCAGGATCGCCGAGGAGGACCAGGTACCGCTCATCACCAAGGCAAACGGAATGGCGGTCAGCATGAGGGAAAGAACGAAACCGGTGAGGTACGATTTGAGACTTCCCATGCCGGCGCCGGTGCTGTCGCGAGGTGCTTGACTCATTTACATGACTCCCATCAGGTAGACGATACTGAATATGCCGATCCAGACGATATCCAGAAAATGCCAGAACATACTCAGACGCATCAGCCGTGATTCAACGGGGGAGGTCAACCCTTTGACGGCCACCTGACCTATCATGACCGCCATCCAGATCAGCCCGAAAGTCACATGGGTACCGTGAGTTCCTACGAGGGTGAAAAAACTCGAAAGGAAGGCGCTGCGGTCCGGTCCGTGGCCTTCGGCGATCAGGCCGTGGAACTCGTTGATTTCCAGGAAGACAAATCCAAGCCCCAGCAGAAAGGTAACGGCGAGTCCGATCAGAACCCACTTCTTCATGCCGTTGTGCATGGCCAGCATGACCAGACCATAGGTTACACTGCTGAAGAGCAGGAGCAAGGTTTCACCCAACACGTAAGGCAGGTGAAACAATTCCTTCCCCGTCGGTCCGCCGGCATAGTTGCGGCCCAGGACGGCAAAAGTGGCGAAGAGCGTCGCAAATATGATGAGGTCGCTCATAAGATACAGCCAGAAACCGAATGTTTCCATCGCGACGGTATCGGGGTGTTCAACTTCTTCGTGATGAGCGATGCTGATGGTCGAAGCGTCTGCAGTCATCATTCACATCTCCGCTACGGGTCATGTGATGGTCTGTCCGTCTGCGGGACGTCATTGCGCGACGGAGGCCAACTGTCGATAGCGTTCACTCTCGATCCGCTCGACCTCCGCGGCGGGTATGACATAATGGATGTCATCGTCGATTGAGCGGGCAATGACCGCGAAAAGCATACCCAGAGCGGTCAGTATGGCCAGCCACCAGATGCACCAAATCATGGCAAACCCGAACACGAAAGCCAATCCGCCGATGATGAAGCCGTGCGGCGCGTTTTTCGGCATCTCGATGTCGTCATATTGATCCGGCCGGCGATATTCGACGCCTCTTTCCTTCATGTCCATAAAGGCATCGATTTCATTTACGACGGGCACTTTCGCGAAGTTATAGACCGGAGGAGGAGAAGATGTCATCCACTCCAAGGTGCGGCCGTCCCAGGGATCGCCGGTCGGGTCGCCGAGAGCGCGGCGCTCTTTAATGCTGACGAGCAGTTGAATTCCCTGAAAGAGGATGCCGAGCATGATCACGGCCGCCCCCAATGCGGCGACGAGCAGCAAAGGATGCCACGTCGTGGTGGCATAATACACCATGCGGCGGGGCATGCCCATGAAGCCCAGTACATACAGGGGCATAAAGGCAAGATAAAAGCCGATCAGCCAGCACCAGAAAGCGCGTTTGCCCCAATCTTCATTCAAACGAAAGCCGACAGCCTTTGGAAACCAATAACAATAACCTGCAAAAATGCCGAACAGGGCACCGGAGATAATCACATTGTGAAAATGCGCGACCAGAAACAGGCTGTTGTGGAGCACGTAATCAGCGGGTGGTACAGACAACAGTACGCCGGCAGCCCCGCCCACGGCGAAGGTCATGATGAACCCCAGTGCCCAGTACATCGGCGTAGTAAACCTTATGCGCCCACGATACATGGTGAAAAGCCAGTTGAAGGTCTTCACCCCGGTGGGGACGGCAATTATCATGGTCGCAATCCCGAAAAAGAGGTTGACGTTCGGGCTCGCACCCATGGTGAAAAAATGATGCACCCAGACGGAAAAGGACAGAACCGTGATGACCGAAGTGGCATAGACCATGGATCCATAGCCGAACAGCCGTTTTCCGGAGAAGGTCGCGACGACCTCCGAGAAGATCCCGAAAGCCGGCAGGATCAGGATATAAACCTCCGGATGCCCCCAGGTCCAGAATAGGTTGGCATACATCATCATGTTACCGCCGAGCGTGTTGCTGAAAAAATGCATGCCAAGGTAGCGATCGAGTGTTAGCATGGCGAGAGCGGCCGTCAGGACCGGAAATGCCCAAACTACAAGCACCATCGTGAAAAAAGTAGTCCAAACAAACAGCGGCAACCGCATGGCCTTCATCCCGGGAGCACGCATGTTTATGATGGTGACGAGAAAATTGATGCCGGTCAGAGTAGAGCCGATACCGGCGATCTGGAAGGACCATATCCAATAGTCCACCCCTACGCCGGGGCTGTACTCTATTTCGGTCAGCGGGGCATATCCCGACCACCCGGCCTGGGAAAACTCACCCACACCCAAAGATACCATGACGAGCAACGCCCCGGCTGCGGTCAGCCAGAGACTGAGCGCATTCAGAAAGGGAAAGGCTACATCGCGTGCACCGATCTGCTGCGGCATGACGATATTCATCAACCCGACCAGAAACGGCATAGCAACGAAAATGATCATGATCGAACCATGAGCGCTGAATATCTGATTGAAGTGCTCCGGGTGCAGAAAGCCATGAGAACCGCCCGCGGCAACGGCCTGCTGAGCCCGCATCAGAAGGGCATCGGAGAACCCGCGCAGTAGCATGACCAATGCGAGGATAATGTACATCATGCCGATCTTCTTGTGGTCGAGGCTGGTCAGCCATTCTTTGTACAGGTAGGTCCACCTTCTGTAGTACGTGAGCAAGCCCAGGATCACCAACCCCAAGAGAACCGCACCAACTACGGCACTTATCGTGATTGGTTGGTCATACGGAATTGCCGAAAGGCTTAACTTTCCCAACATATCAATGTGCCTCCGGAACGTCGGTTCTTTCGTGTGTGGGAACGGATCCTCCGCTCACAGAATCGTGATGTCTGCCCCAAGTCGGATCGTATTTGCGCAGGATATACTCAAACAGTTCGGGCTTGACTGAAGCGAAATAGGTCACGGGGTGGTAGCCGACGCTTGGCTTTGCGAGCTTCTCATATCGGTCCAGGTCGAGCTTTTCCGGAGATTGTCTGATATTTTGCACCCATGATTCAAACTCTTCACGGGAAACCGCATTCGCCTTGAAATGCATATCAGCGTACCCGCGACCGGTTAATTGCTGATTGTGACCGGAGTAAGCACCCGGCTTGTCAGCCAGGAGGTGCAACCGGGTTTGCATGCCTGCCATGGCGTAAATCTGGCTGCCAAGCTGCGGAATGAAGAAGGAACCCATTACGGTGTCGGAGGTGAGTCTGAAGCTGACCGGGACATTGACGGGAAATGTGATGTGATTTACGGTCGCGATATTTTGATCCGGGTAGATAAAGAGCCATTTCCAGTCCAGGCATACGGCCTCTATGTTGAGGGGCTTTTCGGCCGATTCGATGGGCTTGTAGGGATCCAGAGAATGGGTGCTGGTCCAGGCAAGAATCGCAAGAACCGTGACAATAGCAATGGGAACCCCCCACATAAAGAAATCAATCTTAGCGGAATGAGTCCATTTCGGCATATAAGTCGATTCGGTATTGGAAGCTCTGTACGTTCGGGAAAACCAGAGACCCATGATGAAGACGGGAACTACTACGATCAGCATGAGCACGATGGCTGCAATGATGACGAACCGCTCCGCCTCGCCGATCGGTCCTTTGGGGTCGAACAAGAGTACCGTGCTGCAACCTTGGAGGAAAGGTACGGCACACACGGATGACAAGCCGGCAAGAACGCAATATTTCTTTCTCTTCATCTGTCCCCCAACGTCTCAAGGGTCTTGACCCGGAATTATGCCGCGGTCTTGCCAATTCCGGGGGTCTTCCCTCGGAATCCGCTCTCGCCGGCGTGCTCCTGCCACCTGCACGGACCCCGGGTGGTGTCTCAAGAGGCAGGAGGACGGCAAGACCGTCGTCACGTTGCCGAAAAAGCCCCTTCTTTCCTCTTGTTGAGCGTACCTCACCCTCCGTCACTCCGTCAACCGTTTTTTCCACCGCGCTCCTCACCCGAACACCGCGCGGTTATGTCGAGCAAAAAGAAACGCGGGCGACCACCAATTCTTTAGGCAATGCATATGGGTATTGTGTGGGCCGTCGATGTTCAACCGGCGCCAATCTCTGGGCGGTTTTCGCCGCTGGCCTCGGTTGTGGGAGGGGTTCGGTGATCGGGGATGGCCTTGGTGAGTCGCTCACCCTTAATGGAAGGGAACAGCCGTGAACAATGCCACCAACAGAAGGATACCCGCCACGATCAAAAAGTCTTCTGCCACTCGATTCATCTCATTCACCTCCGTATTCTTTGGATGCAATCCCGGGAGCAAAGATTCTGTCGCCATGCAGACCATCAAGTTCACGACCGGAGACGTGAGCCATTTCGGGAATTTTGCCAGGGGATGGTGTCCAAAAGGTTGTCTATTGGCAGAGCCCTTTTTACTAATCTGAAGTTTTTTTCCAGAGAACCAAGTCTCGTGCGGCTATCTCCTCGTCACAATTGAGGAAACTTTGGGTTCGGTTTAGTCTTCAGGGTCCACGTTACTGGCTACATTTCTACCCCCCGCCCGACGT
>JBFMAA010000111.1:0-19915 GCA_040755955.1 Thermodesulfobacteriota bacterium | reverse complement strand
AGGTGATGACTCCCATGCGTCGAAAGAAAACCGGAATAAGGACCCCCCGAGGCTTCGCCACGGGGAGGTCTCAAGAGCTTTGCCCCCGGGCGTGGTGCCTGGGAACGGGAAATTCACATAGGAACTCCGGAACATGCGGCTGACGGGTGGCCGGTCTCATTCATCTCGCCTACCGGACTGGGGTCCCTTTTCCATCAGCCGCCGCAGGTCGTATGCCCGAACCTGGCTCCTCGAGCGGATAAGCGACAACCAATCGGTCTTCTTGCGTTCCACGGTCACCAGTCGCAGACCGCTCATGCCGGGCAGGTTCGTCACCGCGAAATCGACCATCGTCCCTTGTATTTTGGGAGAGCTCCACCTTTCCTCCGTCGCGTCGCCGTTCCAGACCAGCCCCTGCACTTGCCCGTCCTCCAACATTCTCGTCCGTGACAGGTACCGTCCTGTCTTGGATTCGTGACACACGACGAGTATCTCGTATTTTCCGTCTTGCCTCAGATCCAGAGACATGATGCGGGGCCTGAAGTACTCGGTATCCGAGGTTGTTTCAAGGGTATGCTCGTCGGTTCTCCGATCCGTATTCATCGGCCTCAGGAGCACGTCAGAGCCCCCATAGTAGGCGCCTGACCGGAAAAGTCGCTGCCCTTTCGGATTATATATACGCAAATGATCCTGCCGGTCGTACGCGGCGATAAGGGGCTGGAGATTGCCCTCAAGGTCCCCTATCGCAAACCCGAATATGGGAATCTTGAGCGGCACTCCGAATCTCCCCGTCTGTTGCAACGCGGTTCCCGTATCGGAAAGCCGGAATATGGGCCCTTCGTAGAAACGTTTCATGCCTCGGGTCTGTCCCAACAAGAACGGACCCCTTGTAGGGTACTCGATCACTCGGAGGTAATGGCGCACATCCTTGATCACCGTTTCCAGCTTCCCCCCCCTGAGCTCGATGACCTGAGAGCTGAGTGCGCCTCGATTCTGCGCGCTCACATAAATCCGGGCCGGTCCGCTCTTCGCGATCTTGGCCACGTCGACGCTCTTGAGCTCCAACGGACTGAGGTCGAGTTCAGCGAGAGGTGTCAATCCAGTGCCTTCAATCCTGTACGCGTATACGTGGCTTGGGCCAATAATGACCAGCTCATTTTGCCCGTCGCCGTCTATGTCTCCCGCGGACATGCCGACTGCGGGCAAGGACAGTTCCTGACTCTTCCACAGGGCTTCGGATTGACTGGAGCCTCTGGAACTGGACGCGTCTCCCCCTTTGGCAGACGATCTCTCCCGGGATGCACCGTCCGCGGTTGCCGCGGCAATCGCGGGATAGCCGCGATGGCGAGGCTTCCCGTCGATGGCACACGCGGTTCCGGCCCACAGGCAAGTCCCACTCAGCAGCAAGACCCACATGGAACGAAAGAATGTGCGTGATCCGTGTCCGAGCATACTCGTACCCGAGTTCAGAGGTTGAACGAGACGTAGCGCTCCCCGGCATCACAGATCACCGTGACGACGACCGCGTCCGGCTCCAATTCCCGGGCCAGCCGGATCGCAGCGCTGATGTTGGCTCCGGAGGAGAGCCCGCCGAATATCCCCTCGAGCGCGGCGAGGCGTCGCGTGGCGTGCAGGGCATCTTCGACGGAGACCACGCAGACCTCGTCAATGATACCCGTGTTCAGCACGACGGGCACAAATCCCGCTCCTATGCCGGGAATCCGTGACGGACCCGGGTTGCCTCCCGACAGGATCGGCGAATCCGCAGGTTCCACGGCCACCACGCGAGTTGACGGAGCACGGCTCTTGAGCACTTCGCCCACACCGGTGATGGTCCCGCCTGTGCCTACTCCCGCAACGAATACATCCGGTGACTTTCCCAGCCCATCCAGAATCTCGATTGCGGTGGTGCGTCGGTGGGCGTCGGGATTGGCGGGGTTCTCGAACTGATTGACCATGATCGCATGGTCCCTGGACTCCGCGATTGCCTGAGCCCGGTTGACGGCCCCTCTCATTCCGTTGGAGGGTGCAGTCATGACGATTTCCGCGCCGTATGCCGCGAGGAAGCGTCTTCGTTCGACTGGGACAGACTCGGGCATGACCAGCACAAGCTCATAGCCGCGGGCCGCGGCTATCATGGCGAGGCTGATCGCGGTATTGCCACCGGATGCTTCCACGAGAGTCCCCCCGGGACGAAGCGTGCCTTCCCGTTCGAGGGCTTCGACTATGGCCAGACACATGCGGTCCTTGACCGATCCGCCGGGGTTGGACGATTCGAGCTTGCACCAGATCTGAGCTCCGGTCTCGGGGCTCACGCGGGCAAGCCGAACAAGTGGGGTATTCCCAATAACAGAAACGATACCGCTTGCCATATTAGGTTCCCGAGCCACTGCTCAGATGAGATACATGTACTTGTGGTCCAGGTCTCGTGAAACGCCCTCTTTGCGGGCGAGCGCGCAGAGATCGGCAATGGAAACCGAATTGTAGTAGTCAACGAGGAGGCGTTGGGTTTCTCTCCACACGTGTTGCGTGATGCAGCCGGGGAGTATGTCGCAGGTCTTCTTCCGTGCCGCGTCCGCAGCAAGGCACCGAACCGGGACAATGGGACCCTGAGCCGCGGTGATAATGTCTCCCACCGAGATCTCCGACGGCTCTTTGGCCAGCAGATACCCTCCCCGAGGTCCCCGACGGCTTCTGAGCAGTCCGGCCTTAAGCAGCTTGTTGAAGATCTGTTCCAGGTATCGCTGAGAGATCTTCTGCCGTCTGGCAATATCCTTGATCTGAGTTGGTTGGCCGCCTCCGTGGTATGCCACATCGAAGAGCGCCCGAACACCATAGCGGCTTGTAGTAGTAATGCGCATGTCCTGACCCCAAAAAGAGACATCAGTGCATGAAGAATTTTGCCTTGTATGTATAATTAACTTTAGTGCCGGTGTCAACAAAATTGATCCCCCCGTGCCTGCAAAAGCGCAGATTAGTAAAACGTACGTCTGGCCGACCGGCCGGAAGTCGCGCTTGACAGAGCGAGCGTCAGGCATATATGAATGTACTCAAGAGAACCGGCTCACTCCCCGACCCGCGGCACATCGCAGGCCGTTTTTCCACTCAGTGTTTGACATTGGTCACGGAGCGTGGTAGGTTCTTAAGCTTCACCAACTGCGGAGTGGAACGAATGGGGAGCGTTATCAAGAAGAGACGCAAGAAGATGCGCAAACATAAACACAAGAAGTTGCGCGCGAAACAAAGGCACAAAAACCAGAAGTAGTTCGCCATGAACCGCGGGGCTCTCTTCACAGCTTCCGATCTGGCGGTGATCGACAGGGCGGTCCCTGTAGCGGAGGGTCTCACCCGGACGTTCTTCGGCCTTGCCGACAACGAGTGGAAGCGCAATCCTTATGGCATATTTACCCTCGGCCAAGTCAGGGGAGATCTGTATCAGGAAGGCGTGTTCGCTCGGCTCGTTCGGTACGACCGAAGGAGCCGGATACCCGATGGGAAGGGACCTGGGCAGAAGTTCGGCATCGTGTTGCAGGATCCGAATATCCTCAGCGCGCTCTTCAGGTCCCATCGGCACGATCTTTGGACGTTGGTCCTCTTCGTCCTCACGCATGAGCTTGTGCACATCGTTAGGTTCAGACGGTTCGGAGTCGACTTCGACGCATCGGACCGGGAATTGGTTCAGGAAGAGCGTCTAGTGCACGACATCACCCGCGAGATCCTCGCGGGTGTGGCTAATACCGATTTTGTACTTGGCCTGTACGAGTCCCAATTCGGCCCGTAAGGCCGCCAACACAAAGCTGAATGGCAGGAGGGAATTGACATGCCGATCTATGAGTATCGATGCGACAGGTGCGGAAGAGAATTTGAGGAATGGCAGAAGTTCTCGGACCTCCCCGTTGAGACGTGCACTGCCTGCGGCGGGAGCACTCATCGCTTGATCTCACAATCCACATTCATACTCAAAGGAACCGGCTGGTACGTCACCGATTACGCGCGCCACGACAAGAACTCACGAGCAGGCGCCAAACCCAAGGAAGACACCACCAGTTCATCCACCTCAAGCGACTAGCCTGGTCGTCTCCACTGGTTGGCGGGGCCCCCCACAACCGGAAAGGGGTGCTTATGAAGATCACGAGAATTGCCCACCTGGGGCTCGTGGTGGAGAATATCGATACGGCCCTCACGTTCTTTACCGACAGCCTGCCGCTCAAGTTGACCCACACCGAGGACTATCAAGGCATGCGCATAGGATTCATTCCCGTGGGAGACAGCTCCGTGGAGCTCCTGCAGGATGTCTCGGGCCAATCAGCGGTCAAGAAATTCCTGGAAAAGAACGGCGAAGGTATACACCACATAGCGTTCGAGGTGGACGACATACACCAGGCGGTCGTCGAGCTCAAGGAGAAGGGTGTCAGGCTCATTGATGAGACTCCACGTGAAGGGGCGCACGGCATGAGTATCGCCTTTGTGCACCCAAAAGGAACCCACGGGGTGCTGGTGGAACTCTGCCAGCCGATCAAGGGGGCCCACTGAGAGCCTCACGGCCGGACCGGGGGGACAGAAGGCCTCACCGGTGAAAAAACGTTCAGCCGGCCGGCAAGAAACCAACCACCAAGACACCAGGAAGGCCTGTTCCCGGAAATAGCAGGTTGAGGACGGGCCTCTGACTTCTTCGCGGAGTGGTGCACGGTTGTTTGTTCTTGGGTTGGACAGACGATCCCGCTGGATCGTGACTCGCCGGCGTCAGCAGGTCCCCGTTGCGCGAGATCGCGAGCGCACGTGGTTCCACACGGATCGAAAGCACCGCACACCGCGGGATGACAACCGCTTCTTGGCCCCGGGTGGAGAAGGGGTGCAAGAAGATCCTCGCGGGCAAGAAGAAACTCGGCCTCGCAAATACGGATGCGTGGTTTTTCTGACTGACTTTTGATTGAGTTTCAATCCCAGGAGGTTATGGAGATGACAGATGTGACCATGCCTATGAACGGCAAGGTGATCGAAATCACGGCTCAAGTTGGGCAAAGCGTGGCGGAGGACGATGATGTGATCGTCATCGAGGCTATGAAAATGGAACTGCCTGTGGTGGCTCCCGCGTCGGGCACCGTGAAGGAAATCAAGGCCAAGGTCGGGGAGTCGTATCAGGTCGGGGACGTCCTGATGGTCTTGGAGTAGCTTCGCTCGTGTGAGTGAACCACAGAGCGGCTGAGAACCCCAGCCATGAATCTCGTCCTTTGTCGGCTCGCACGCGTTCCGCCTCCGGGGATGGTTGGTTCTACGCACATGGAGAATTGAGCCCCCCTGGAGGGGGAAATACAAAGTTAACCCAGCCACCGACACGGGGTTCCCGCGACACATCTTCGCGGCCCGAGCGGAATTCGCACCTTAGTAGTCATAGGCATGAGTACGGTTCCGGATCTCGCACGCTCGTTGTTGAGGACAAGTGGTAGGGGCGGGCGTTTCGAAACTGTCTCGAAACCCTCGAATTGTGGCACGCTTGTTACCTGGCCGGCGCTCACGTGCCGGGCTATTATCCGGCGTCCCCACGGGACGCAAGCCTCCAGAGCCCCGTGAGGGCGACTGATGGTAGCCGAGGACGAGGGCCCCGGCGAGGGGTAAGAGTTCACCGCAGAGACACAGAGGACGCAGAGAAGAAAGAGAAAAGAAGTTGAAAGAATTATGCTTTTCTACAGAGTTGAACCGGAACGGCACACTATTACACGAGAGACTCGCGGATTTCTCTTCGTATTCTCTGTGCTCTCCGCGCCTCTGCGGTGAGTCTTCTTCGTCCGGGTGAACGCTTACGGCGAGGGTTGTGGCACGGCTCCTGACCAACACACGCGTTTTGCGAATAAGGTTCGATTTTTTTTCTTCATCGAGAAGAAATCTTCAGGACGGCAGCTCTGGGAGAAACCAACGTGCGTTTCTTCGCTTGCGTAGAACCACCTCGCCCCGCTCTGGGTCTTCATGGGGACCGAGAAAGGTCGACGCGAATTTGGTTGCGGCTCCCAGCCGCTGCGCCATGGAGCACTTCAGGAGCACAGAGTTCCCCCTCAGACAACGTTGTCGCGCGGACATGGTTTTGCGCCGCCTTGGGATGAGCCGCTCCATTCCCCGATACCGGACCGGAGGGCGGCTCAACTCTGCGTTCGAGAGCCACCGCTATCTTGGTGGCTCATCCAAGACGTTCGCCCCCTACGGGACATGCAGGACAGTCCGTCCACGCTCAGGTCCGCGCGGTTCGAGACTTGAAGCCGAGAAACAGGGCATTCCCTGCCGACTCGTGGAGTGTGCGAGGACTAAGAGGTATGCACGTGCCTGATCTCTTCGACAAGACCCAAATCAAATCCCTGGAACTCGCCAACCGTTCGCTGAGAAGCGCCACCTGGACCGGAACCGGTGATGAAAAGGGCTACGTAACCGAAGCCACAATCGCATTGTACAGGAAATTGGCTCGGGGGGGCATCGGTCTGATAGTGACGGGCTACCAGTACGTCATGCAAAATGGGATGCAACTCCCCTACATGCTCGGTATATACGAGGATGGCCAGATAGAGGGTCTGGCACGGCTGGCCGCAACGGTCCACGAATCCGGCGGCAAGATAGTCCCTCAAGTGGTCCACACGGGTGTGCGAGCCAACCAGGAACTCATGCCCCCCGGGTACGAGGTGTGGGGACCTTCAGCCACAGCGGATCCCGCCACCGGCCTGATTCCTCACGAAGTCACCAAAAAAGAGATCGGGACCCTTGTCGAGGGCTACGCAGCGGCCGCGCGGAGAGCGAAAGAAGCCGGCTTCGACGGAGTGCAGCTTCACGGCGCGCACGGGTACGGGATCAATCAGTTCCTGTCGCCCCTGTGGAATCGCCGCGGTGACGCGTACGGCGGCACCTTGCAGAATCGTTACAGATTCCTTGCAGAGGTGCTTGAGGCGATCCGCGGGACCGTCGGCGAGGATTTCCCGGTCCTGATTAAGCTCAGCGGCCACGACTTCGCGGAAGGAGGCCTGCTTCCCGGCGAGACCGTCGAAATAGGGAAGCGTCTCGCGGATGATGGTATCGACGCAATCGAGGTGAGCGGCGGAAGCCAGGTCTCGCGCAAAGGATTCTCGCCGGTTCGCGCTCAGATACTCAAGCCCGAGCAGGAAGCGTACCTCGTGGACTTGGCGGCCGCGTTCAAGGCTTCGGTGGGTGTTCCCATTGTGACTGTGGGTGGGATCAGGTCCCTCAAGACGGTGAACGACATCCTCTCTGAGGGAAAGGCCGATTACGTGGCCATGTCCCGACCCTTCGTCAGAGAACCGGGGCTGGTGAACCGCTGGAAACAAGGGGACACTGCAAAAGCCCGGTGTATCTCGTGCATGGGGTGCTTCGAGTCCGGGTTGCAGGGAAAAGGGATCTCCTGCAAAGTGGAGCGCGAAAAGACCGAGAAGAGCGAATCGTGAGTTGCTCACCGAAGGCAATTCCCGGCTTTGGGTCACCCGAGGGCTTGTTCGCCCACGCGGTCCGTAGGCCACGGGAAACGAAGTGCGCCCATCCGGAAATACGGTCACACATTTCGGGAAGCGTCACGGACGGCGGGCACAACGAACAATGAGAAAGGGATTCCCCCTGCGCTCCCCAAAGGCATTGCCGGTGGCCGCGACCAGCGGGAGCCGCCCAGTTTCAAAAGTTTAGGGGATGGGGGTCTGGGGGAAGGGGCGTTTTTCAAAACGACGGCTGGGAGCCGCAACCAAATTCGCGTCCACCTTTCTCGGTCCGCATGAAGACCGATGGCGGGGCGAGTTGGTTCTACGCAAGCGAAGAAAGGCACGTTGCTTTCTCCCAGAGCTGCTCAAATGAAGATTTCTTCTCGAAAAGATAAGAAGTCGAACGTTATTTAGTAAAACGCCCCTTCCCCCAGAATTCGCATTTCCATAGGAACTTCTTGTCGAGCTGCAGCGGCACACAAGGCAGGACACGAGGGTTTATCCTATCTCCCTTCGCCTCACCCCCGGGCAGGGGAGATAGGCAGCAACGGTTCACCCAGCGGAACTGTTTCCATTCGAGGCAGCGCATCAAGTGGGGTGGGCGTTTCCGCCTGCCTGATCCTAACAGGTTTCAGATTTCGTTGAGGGAGGTATGGCGTGTCGGTCCCGGAAGAATTCAAGAGTAAGGTAGACCAGTGGGAGGAGAAACTCCAGGCAAGTCTCGCCAAGAGGCCAGAGCAGAAGGCGGAGTTCACCACCGTATCCGAATTGCCGGTCCAGCGGGTCTATTGGCCGTGGGATACGGAGAGCGACGATCCGGAAACTAAGCTTGGCATACCCGGCTACTACCCGTTTACTCGGGGGGTGCAGCCCACCATGTACCGCGGAAGGTTCTGGACCATGCGCCAGTACGCGGGCTTCGGAAGCGCTAAGGAAACCAACGAGCGGTTCAAGTATCTCATAAGCCAAGGCCAAACCGGCCTGTCCGTCGCGTTCGATCTCCCCACGCAGATCGGCCATGACTCGGACCACGAGCTGGCGATGGGGGAAGTGGGCAAAGTAGGTGTTGCCATCAGTTCCATCGAGGATCTGAAGACGCTCTTTGATGGCATAGATCTGTCCGCGGTGAGCACCTCTATGACCATCAACTCCCCTGCCGCGGTGCTTCTCGCGATGTACATCACCGCGGCTGAGGAGCAGGGACGTGACGTCAAGAAACTCAGAGGGACCATCCAGAACGATATCCTGAAGGAGTACCCTGCCAGGGGCACGTACATTTTCCCCCCCGCGCCGTCGATGCGTATCATTACGGACATATTCGCGTTTTGTAACCAACACGTCCCTGAGTGGAACACGATCAGCATCAGCGGGTACCACATAAGGGAAGCAGGTTCCACTGCGGTTCAGGAAGCGGCGTTCACTCTGGCCAACGGCATCGCGTACGTGCAGGCGGCAATCGACGCGGGTCTGGATGTGGACTCGTTTGGCGGCAGGCTCAGTTTCTTCTTCAACGCCCACCAGGACTTCCTCGAGGAGGTCGCGAAGTTCAGGGCTGCCAGGCGCATGTGGGCAAAGATCATGAAAGAGCGGTTCAAGGCAACGAATCCGAAGGCGATGATGCTGCGATTCCACACCCAGACCGCGGGTTGCACATTGACCGCCCAGCAACCGGACAATAACGTGGTGCGCGTGGCGTTCCAGGCCCTGTCAGCCGTGCTCGGGGGGACACAATCCCTGCACACCAACTCCAGGGACGAGGCGCTTGCCCTGCCCAGTGAGGAATCTGTGCAGATCGCGTTGCGCACCCAGCAGATCATCGCGCACGAGACGGGCGTCACCAGCACCGTGGACCCGTTGGCCGGATCGTACTGCGTGGAGGCGCTCACCGACGAAATCGAGCGGCGCGCCATCGAATACATAGAGAAGATCGATGAGATGGGCGGAGCGGTAAAGGCCGTTGAATCGGGGTACATGGAAAACGAGATACAGGAATCCGCGTACCGTTTCCAGAAGGCCGTCGAATCCGGCGATCAAGTGATCGTAGGGATGAATCGTTTCCAGACCGCAGGAGACGATCGTCCGTCGAAACTCCTGAGGGTAGACCCCGCGGTCGGAGAGGAACAGTGCCGACGTCTTGCGAAACTCCGATCGGACAGAGATTCTTCAGGAGTGCAGGATGCGCTTAGCGAGCTCAAGAAAGCAGCCCAGGGCTCAGACAACGTGATGTACCCGATCATGACCGCGGTCAAGAGGCGAGCCACTTTGGGCGAGATCTGCGACGTGCTCAGGGGAGTCTTTGGCGAATACACCCACGGATCGAGAGCGTAGTTCACGTTTTCATCAGAAGATCTTCCGGGGGAAACTCTTTATCAGAAAATGCGATTCCGGGGGAAGGAACTTCTTGCAAGAAGTTCCTTCCCCTAGACCCCCATCTTCAAGAACTCTTGGGATAGTGCGGCTCCCGCTGGTCGCCGCAGAGAAAGCCGGCTCGTCGAGACGCCGGTGGGGGGAGCATTTTCATGCTTGGTGGTGGCCACGTGCGGCCATGGCGGTTCTGCAAAAGAGTTGTCCCCCGGACCCCCTTCCGAAAACTGTTGAAATATTGTATGGTTCTGACCAGTCCAGGTGGTGCTTGAGAGGTGGGGTGCACGTGTATGCCTCGCTGTAGCGTCTTGCCATGCCCACTCTTGGTGGAGGGGAACAGGAAATGCTCCCATGATACCAGAGGAAAGGGTGAGAGGGACGTGTCCACTCCAACACAGTGCCGCGAACGTCTTGGCGCTTGACTTGGTCGGGAAGGGGCGGTAAAGTGCAATGTGTATGGAGGGTGTAGCTCAGTTGGCAGAGCACCGGGTTGTGGCCTCGGTGGTCAAGGGTTCGAGTCCCTTCACTCTCCCCACCCCCGATTGCCGAGCAACCCGTCCGTGAGCCCAGGCTTGCGGAGTCGGTTCCCTTCTTCCCCCACAGTGCGCCCGTAGCTCAGTTGGACAGAGCGCCGGACTTCGAATCCGTAGGTCGCAGGTTCGAGCCCTGCCGGGCGTACCAAAAACACATCAATCTCATGCTTGTTAGGTTGCGGGTCCTATGAAACGCAGATGGCGCATTCTCGTGGCAGGCGCCATTGCCGTCGTCGCAATGGCCGTAGTTGCTTCCTTTGGGCCGGTGCGCAGCACTCTGCGGTATCTGTGGGGGAAGGCGTCCGGCGGGTGCTCCGTTGCAGAGAGGCCTGAGCAGTTCGGTCCCCAGGGCAAGAAACGACTCAGACCGGCCTTCGAGGGGGCAGGAGTGACGAAGTATCCACCGGCAAAGGCCCCTGGCGAGCGCTCGGTTGCAGAGAGGCTCGAGCAGTTTTGTCTCTGGTTCGAGAAACAACTCACACCTTCCTTTGAGGCCACAGGCGTGGAATATAGACCAGGCAGGAAGCGATTCAGACCGGGCTTCGATGGTGCGGGGGTGGAGTGCCCTCCGGCAAAGGCGCGCGGCGGGTACTCGGTTGCGGAGAGGCTCGACCAGTACGGTCTCTGGGTCAAGAAGCGACTCAAACCGTCCTTTGAGGCCGCAGGGGTCAAGTATCCGCCGGCAAACCTCGCATTGGTTGCCTTCAAGGATTCGAGGAGAATGGAGCTGTACGCGAGGGACAAGAAACAGCCATGGCAGTACATAAAGGCCTACGCCGTCTTGGCGGCAAGCGGCGATCTCGGTCCCAAGCTTGAGCAAGGTGACCACCAGGTACCCGAAGGTGTGTATTGTGTGGACGCGCTGAACCCCAATAGCCGCTACCATCTCTCCGTGCGCCTGAATTACCCGAACGACTTCGATCGCAAGATGGCCAAAGTGGACGGAAGAACAAAGCTCGGTGGCGACATCATGATCCACGGTAGATGCGTGTCAATCGGATGTCTGGCTATGGGAGACGAAGCAGCAGAAGAGCTGTTCGTCCTCTCCGCTCTCGTAAAGAGACAGCGCGTCAAGGTCGTCATCAGCCCCACCGATTTCCGGGCCGGGACGGCAGCGAACCCAGTCGAGGAACCGACCTGGGTCCGCGGGCTTTACGGAACGCTTCGTGAAGAGTTGCGCCGGTTCCGGAAAGGAACCTGACCGGCAGGGACGTCTTTCACAAGCCGCAAAGACAGTCCCCTTCACACGTAATCCGAAACGAAGTTCAAGTACCCCTGGCGGCCGCCTTCCTCATGCCATCGGTCCACCGACTTTCGGATCTTCCTCAAGCAGCCAAGGACGTCATCCAGGGGCTTGGCGACCGGTGCCGGCTGCCCGCCGTCAGGAGCGTCGGCACGCCCCAGGCGCCATTCGCACATGGCCCGGACCCTCTCAAAGATCTCCGCCTCCTGCTCCTGCAAGGAGGCGTTCTTTTTCACATGGCCTCTCGATTCCGCCCGGTAGTCTGCAATCAAGGCGTCAAGCGCCCGCATCACGTCGTAGTCCGAAAGATTCCGCCGTTCGCGGAAGACGCTCACGATTGCGGACTCAATGTTCTGCATCACGTCGAGATTTCTCTGTAGGTTTCTCTCTTCCGGCGTCATCAGCATACCTCCTCGGGAAATTGGCACCATCGAGCCGAAACGGCACCGGTTCACTGAGCACTCCCGTCGACCCCATATGCGACGGCAACGTAGCGCCAGGACACTGCTCAGCTTTTCCGGCCGAGCGATCACGGCGGAGTGAGCTTCTCGATAGCCTTCCGGAGGTTCGCCCGTGCGGCAGCCTCATACCGCGTGAAGAAATGGTCGGTGTTGAAGATCCGGGTTCGCTCGAGGAACGACTGAAGAACCTGTATCCGGGTTGATCGGTAGAGCTCTTCCGGGACCCAATCGTACTCGCTCCGAACCTGCTCGTCGTACTCCGCGAACCGCGCCGGCGAGGCACCCAGGATGTGCAAGTCTACGTCCACAAGCAGGGACGCGTCCGCGGTCAAGGGGTCGGCACGGTAAGTTGTCGCCATGATCAGGTCCGCGACGTAGTCCGCGCACGGTCCGGTGATGTGGAGCTCCGCGAGCATGGATCGGCACCAGCGCGCGCTTCGCTCCTCGTTGACGGCAGCGCGGGTGTCGTACACGACATCGTGACACCAGATGGCCAGTTCCACCTCGTCGGGTCTCAAGGCAAAGTCCCGGGCGCTGTCGAAGGCGGACAGGCATTCGCAAATGTGCACCTGATTGTGGTATGCCCTGTGCGGCCCAGAGTACGCGGACACGAGCCGGTCAAAGAACAGGGCAACATCACCGTGTGCGCCCAGTCTCCCGAGCAAAGCGGTCCACCTCTCCCGGTCGAGGGAACGCAACAACAGAGGCCCCTCGAAAAACCCCTCAGCACTGGAAAACGCTTGTATGGCCAGGTCCGGCGGATAGAGTCCCAGACGGATGACCTCCGTCCAGAGCTCCGTGCCGCCTTCGGCTTCCATAGGAATGGCATAGCTTTCACTGCGTTGCCGCGTGAAGAGGTAGATCCCATCGGAAACGCCCGCAGGTTCGATTTTCAGGCACACACGGATGATATCGGCCCATCTCAGGTTGTCACTCCAGGGTTCCCGGCCGGGAGGGGACACCCTGCGCCGGATTTCCTGTGCATCGAATTCGACTGCATACCAGGAACGTACCTCCAAGGAACCACCTCCACCGTACCTATTGCTTCTTCAGCTTTTCAACGAATTGTGGATGGTTGTCAAGCTGCGATTTGGCTTTCTCATGCTTCGGATCGAGCCGGACTGCCTGCGCGAACGCATCTCTGGACTTTTCGAGCATCTCCGGATCGAGATTCAGCATGGCCTTCGCCCGAAAGCAGTTGCCAAGTCCATAATGCGCTTCCGCGTCTTTCGGGTTCTGTTCGAGGGCCAGCTCGAAGTACCGGCCGCAATTCTGGTAGTCTTTCTGTTTCCAGAGCAGGTCGGCTCCCTTCCAATAGTACGCGCGGGCGAGCACCCGGTGGCCCATCCCGAATTCCATAAACTCCAGCCCCTTTTCCGCACTCTCGATCGCCTTATCGTAGTCGCCCTTGGAGATAAGAAAGCTTGCATAATTGGTCCGGGCCCAGGCTGACGAGGGTTCCAGAGCGATCCTTGCCAGGTAGATCTTCTCTGCGGCTTCCCATTCCTTCTTGTGCCACAGAATGGGGCCGAGTATGCCGTATGCGTCTCGCAGCAACTTGGGGTCCTTTGTGCGTTGGACGACTCCCTCCGCCAGCGTGAGGGCTTCGTCGTCGTTCTTCTCTCCGCGTGCGATGTCCGCCAGCAGCAGGTCGGTTTCCGGCGCTCCCGGGCTTGTCTGCGAGGCTTCTTGCGCTGACTTGCGAGCTTCGGGGAGGTTCTTGTCGAAGAGATACACGTACCCGCGGATGAGGTGTCCTTCGAAGAGCCTCGGGTCAATTTCCAAGGCACGGGAGACATATGCCAAGGCCTTTCCAAGACTCACTTTAGAGTAGTTGCGGTAATTCATGTACCCGAGCTTGTACTCCGCCCTCGCGAGTTGCACGTATGCGGCCGCGTTGGACGGGTCGGCATTCACGATGTTCAGGAGCATGCTCTGCGCCTGGAGGAGCAGGTCCGTTTCCCCCTGGTGGGCGTCGATGAGCGCCTTGGCTTTGGTCACCGAGGCCCCTGCAATCTCGTCACTACTCGCAAGAGCGGGGGAGGGGGGCTGTCCCAGAAAAGCAGAACATACCAGGATCGAGGTGAGAACGGCGGCTGTCACGAGAACGCGGCGCGTCATGGCGAACCTCCCGATCAGTCATACCAATCGGTATACCTTCAATTGAGATTTCGGCAAGACCCTTTATCAGAAAGTCCCCGGGGAAAACTCTTTTGAAAAAGGGTTGTCCCCCGAGCCCCCTTCCGAAAACTTTTGAAACATCGCGTGGTTCTGACCACCCAACGAGTTCTCGGGATGGCGGGAGCTGACTTTCATGCTTGATTGTGACTTCTCGCGGTCATGGTGGTTTTGCAAAAGGTGGCTGGGAGCCGCAACCACAATTCGCGTCCACCTTTCTCGTTCAGCACGAAGCAACGTTGGAGATCTGCGATGGAATACCGGCCCTTTACAAGGTGTAAAAAAAGCTGACACCATAGTGCGTTCCGTCCGGGCTCTTCGATCCGCTCAGACCACGCCTACTACGGCATAGCTCTGGCCGGGACGTCTGACCGACCCTGGCACGGAGTTTGCTCATACCTGATAACAGTTAGGGAAGAGAACCGGGAAGACCATTCGGAAAGGAGGACGGCTAAGCATGACATAGACTGGCCGGCCGGCAGCCGGCACCAGCGCGATGCCCCATCTGCTACCCGAGGAAATGGTTTCGGCCTTTGAGGTAGGGGTCTCAAGACAGGTGGATGTGGCGATGGGCTTCGCGCAATTCACCACGCCTCAGATAATCTCCTGCTTCCAGTCGTTCACCAACGGTTCCTGACATGCTGCCCTGAACCAGCACATCCCCTCCGAGCAGTCATTATACCCTCTGTTGAAGCAGTCAGAGAACCCGGACCTGAGTTGAGAACGTCGAATTCTGTCCGTGTAGAACTTTCTCACACACAGACGGCAATACCCATGGGAAATCTGGGCTTCAGAAGCCTGAGGGTCACCCCATTCCACACCACATTGCAGGCATTTGTATTTCAGCATTGTTCGCCGACCCTTCTTGCCTCAATGATCCCACCGAACGTCGGCTTTCGATTGATCGAGCGGCTCCTGTCGCCGACCATGGCCTCAGTGCCGGCGCGGTTTCGGCCGAGCTCGATGCCCGACCCTCACCGTCTCCTAACAAGCTTCCCGACAAAATGCAAGAAACAAAATACATCCTTGTGGAGCAAAGTGCTTGATTACTCGAGCTCCGTCTGCCCATAATGTGTTCACGCGAAGTCTTGATGTCCAGACCTGAAACGGGCGCAACAAGGAATCGAAGTGACCGCGCGCACCATTTCCCGCACCCAATTGGTAGCTGATCTGAAAGCCGGAATGAATAAGCCGGACCTTATGGCCAAGTACGGGCTTTCCGAAGACCAACTAACACGCACACTGGCCAAGCTCGTGGCTTCAGGACAGATTTCTGTGGCAGAAACCCATACGGCAGCTTTCTGGCGTTGTCCGTCGTGCAAGAGTCCTCAAGCGAGAGAGCACGAAACCTGTCCCCAGTGCGGCGTCATAGTCCAGCGATTCCTGGAGAAGAGAGCGGCCCAACAACAGGTCGAGCAAGAGCCGACAGAGCGGCCTGGAGCCGCAGCCGATAATAGCGTCGACCTGCCTCGGCTCGCACCTGTTCCGATGGCGGGGCGGGTTGATTCCACGGACGTGCCAACCTTGGAGCGCAGGGGAAGTGCAGCCATGAACCACGCTGCTGAAGCGGATTCCCACAATCAATCTCCGCTACTGGGAGTCGGTCGGTCGGAATCCGGGACCGCGCAGGGAGGAGCCGGGCCCTCGGCGATCGGCGGCTCCGAAGACCTGCGAGTGACCGCCGCTGCCGGGTCCGCAGGGGTGACCAGAGGGCGGAATGCACATCGGTGGGAGGAGACCGTATCCAACCCCGGTGCTGCAGAGAGTCAGCCTTCCCACCTCAGCACACGTCTCGGAGTGAAGCTGCCTCCCCTGCTTCGCGCGCTCTGCCTCAGCCTCGGCGGAGGGACCGCGTTGGCGCTTCTCGTGATGGCCAGGCCCTTTCGCGACCTCTCCTGGGGCGTGAACCTGCTGCTGGGGCTCCTGTTGGCGGTGGTGCTCTCCGCGTGTGCGTGGTTTGTGCTTAAGGGAGTGTATCTATTCCTCAAGGTCCGGCATGACAGCACGGACGATGCCCTCATCTCGGGAGTCGTCGTGGTCGCAGGGCTCGTGATGGTCGGCACGGTCGTGCTCACGTGCATCCGAGCCGAATCGGTCCGAATCAAATACAGAATGATGTACTCCCCGGTGGTGAGGGAGATCAATGATGACCTGGACAAGCTCCGCGAAGGCATCGCACTGGAGCAATACCGAGGGATGGTGCACGCGTTCGCTGCGCGGCTCAAGCAGATGCGCAGAAGGTCCAGGGATCAGGACCCGTCCGTGACCGAGAATCTCCAGAGCGCGCTGGACAGTCTGCGCAACGCGGGGGAGCACTGGTCCAAGTTGGCCGATCTGGAAGGAGCGTCCGGGGACTCTCTGGGCACCGCATATGAGGATTTCGCGAGAATCAAGGCGCAGCTTGTCGACGCTCGGGGGAGAGAATGGGATTCGTTCAGGACCTCATGTCGGAAAGTGCTGGCATTCATTGACGACAAGACCCGCTAGAGGAGACAACGGCGTCGGTCGAGGCGCCTGCAGAGGCAACGCCATCCATATCGGGGATAATTTGCCGCTGCTCAGGTCCCGGATACCCCATGAAAGTGTCGACCTGATCTATATGGACCCCCCCTTCAATTCCGGGACAAAGTACACTATTCGATTGCACGAACAAGGCCCGGAACGATCCGTGCAGGAGGCACCGGCGTTTGACGACCGCCCGCGCTGGGGAGCGGAATCGGAAGACGCGTACCGTCGGCTGCTCGATCACGGCCCCAAAGCGGTATCTGAACTGCTCCGTGCGGTGTATGGATTCCTCGGCAGGGGCAGCATGGCCGCGTATTTGGTGCTCATGGCAGAAACTCTGCTCGAACTGCGGAGGACTCTGACCTCTTCAGGTAGCATCTACCTGCACTGCGACCCCACCGCGAGCCATTACCTCAAGCTCATCATGGATGCGACCTTCGGGCCCCGGATGTTTCGCAACGAGATCGTCTGGAATCGCAGTCACACCAGATCGTCGATCAGCCAGGTGTATCGAAGGGCCCATGACACGATCCTGTTCTACACGAAGACCGATACCTATACGTTTCGCATGCAGTTCAGGGACCTTTCTGAGGCATCGAGGGATCTTTACCGGATGAAGGACCATCGGGGATACTATCAGCCCGTGCCGCTGCTCGTCAGCGGCCGTCGCAACGGCAGAACCGGCCGGCCGTGGCGAGGCATAGATCCCAATTCGCGAGGGAAATCGGGCATGCACTGGATTACGGACCCCGCGAATATCGACGAATACCAGAGGCGAGGACTGATACACTGGCCCAAGAAGGGGACGGGAACTCCGAGGCTCAAATACTACCTTGCGGACAACAAGGGAGTCCCGGTCAGCGATTTCTGGGACGATATTCCACTGATTCCCTCGTCTTCATCCGAATCGCTCGGCTTCCCGACCCAGAAGCCGGAATCGCTCCTGATTCGCATACTTGCCGCGTCAACAGACCCGGGTCACACGGTGCTCGACCCCTTCTCGGGCAGCGGCACGACCGCGGCTGTGGCCGAAGCCATGGGAAGGCGCTGGATCGTCATGGACAAATCGTTCCTTGCGCTTGCGCTGCTGAAGCATAGGCTGGCCCGAGATTCCGGCGAGCGCGCGCGGCCGTGCGAGGTCGTGGGAGCGCCCACAAGCGTCGAAGCTGCCGGGGACCTGGCCCATCGTGATCCCCTGCAGTTCAGGTTTTGGGCTTTGAGCCTCGTGAACGCCCGACCTGCGACAGCGACGACCGATTCGGAAAAAGGGACGATTCACGGCCATTTCGAGCCTGTAGGCGCGGAAGGCAAAAAGGCCGGCCCGTGCGCGGTTCTTGTGCCTGACCCAAGGAACGGCACCCCATCCCCGGATGAGCTCAGCTCCGCTTTGCGCAGCCGGCATGCTCGGAGCCTGCTGGTGATCAGCCTCGACGAACTCCCCGAGAGCCTCCGGAAGGAATTCCACGGCTCCGCGGTGCGATTCCTCACCGTCCGGGAGATCTTGCAGGAGGCCCCTGTCCAAAAGCGCCCTGATAGCAATGCGACTTCAAACAGGTGAGGTTAACCACAGGCGGACAGGCATGATGCCTGTCCCACCCGGAGTCTCAAGTCACCGGTGAGAACGCGCATTGGTATGAGTGTTCCATATCCTGCATTTCGGTAGGACACCCTTCGAGAATCTGAACGTATGTGCGAAAGCCGCCACCGATCACGCCTTTTCAGGGGTGCCGGAGGCAGTAAAACAGATACAAACCCTCAGAGGTTTTGATTATTCCGATGGGTTATCTGAAACCAAGACGCGCTGCACCCCCTTTTCAGTGATCATGTCCACTTTCTTGTCCTTGAGCAGCTTGAGAGACACCCCCGAACCGGCTTTCACCCAGCACATGGTGGTTCGCGTTTCCTTGGAGAACGCGTCGGCGAGAACCTTCAGCAACCCAAGCTCACCGGGGCTTCCGGTGGCCAGGGAAAACCTGTTGGGTCCTTCTCCGTAGGTGCCGTTACACTTGTCTTGTGCGAAAGCGATGGAGAAACAGCAGGTGAGAATCAGCGTACACGCGAAAAAACGCACCGACAGGTCCATATCTTGTCTACCTCCGTATTCATGTTGGTGTCTCCATATCATATGCGAAGTCAGGAAGAGAAGCTCTGCACCACGGCGTCATAAATTCGGCCAACGCCTGCCCCCACTGCCTGTAGCTCTCCGCTGACGGATGGAACCCGTCCGGTGAGAACTGCTCTGGGCTGTAGTCGAATCGAAGGCGGGCATACGCGCAGTTGGGCCTTCGAGCGGTCTCGATCTCGCCTGCCGCGGCGAATGTGCGAGCTCGCAGCCCGAACACCCACGCGAGCGGCTGCGGAAGCAACGGGAATCTGGAGAGGTCGGGCAAGTCCGCCAAGACGATCAGTGCGTCCGGCGAGTGCCCGCGCAAGTCGTCGAGCAGTTGTCCGAGCTCTTTCCGCCACCCGTTGGTGCGACGGAGCCCTGTCACGTCGTTGACGCCGGCCGATAGCACGATCAGATCAAATGGAGTTGACGGAAGCTTGGGTACAAGTCGTTGTCGTATCTTCCTCGCGTCGGCACCAATGCTTCCAAGCGCGAACCAATGGAGCTGCCTCTTCAGGCGATCAGCCAGCGCAGTCGCGACCTGGCCGGGAAGGGCTTCCTCCACGGTCCTGGCTCCGACTCCAGCGATGACCGAATCACCGATGGCAAGGAGGCTCAGAGGCTTTCCGCTGCCGACTTCGCCTGTGTGAGGTCCGGCGGCAGCTCCGAAGCGTGGCGCACGAGCCCGCAACCAGAGTCCCTGAGGAATGGTGAACGGAAAAAGCATCCAGAAGGCCACACGGTGCCCGAAACGCATTGCTGAAACCAAGGCTATTCCTATATAAATGGTGATTGTCGGGGGCCGTGGAACGTGAAACTTGCTGCAATTGTTGCGGTTCTCATCAGTCTTCACCGCTTGGCAGGCTGGAAAGCCTGCCCCTCAGGATTGGGTTGCTGAAGATTCGGCGCCCCACCTCTTCGGAACACGGCAGATGGTCAGAACCACCCAATGTTCCAAAAGTTTTCGGAAGCGACTGTGTTGTACGTCAAGCAAAATCTTTCCTGTACGGTGTCTTGGTTCTCATGATGGCGTTGAGCATCACGAGCAGTTTTCGCATACAGGCCGTTATGGCGACCTTGGC
>JBFMAA010000110.1:0-19974 GCA_040755955.1 Thermodesulfobacteriota bacterium | reverse complement strand
CAGGGGAGGGGAAAACAGCCCGCGCGAAGGGCAAAGCAACGCCCCCTCCCTTGATGGGAGGGGGAAGGGGGAGGGTGACGGGACCAATCCCAAAGAGCGGCAGTATAACCCCGGAGTAGGCGGGAGGAGATCCCGCCCTAAGTCGACAGCATTGGGATAACCGCCTCTCCAACCGGTAACTGGGGCTTCCCTGTGCCGTTCCCTGGTCCTACCAGCCCTTGATTGGATAGATCATGCTCGCGGTGGCCAGTTCAAAGGGGTACACGATCTCAAGGGTCATCTTCCCGTCTTTGCCTTTCTGGTACTGGCCGACCATGCCCGTGCCCAGCTCGTTCTGGCCGATATCCTTGCCGCTGGTGGCAAATTTGATGCCGCCCCAGGGAACGATCAGTTCCGCCGCGTCGATCTTGATGGAGTTGGCGGCCTTCTGGATATCCGCGGGCTTCGTGGAGCCGGCCTTCTCCAGGATGTGGACCCACGCCTGAGTCGCGGTGAAGGCTCTGGCCGACGCGCCGCTCAGATCCCGACCGGTCTTCTTCTTGTACATGGCGTTGACCTGTTCGGCCACCTTCTTGACCTCGCCGACTCTCGGGCTGAACACGGTCCGGGTAAGAATCCCCTCTACGTCATCCCCCAGCGCGGAGACGAATTCCGGGCTCTCGAAGCCTGCATCCTGTCCCCAGATCGCCTTGGGCTTGGCCTTCATCGACTTGAGGGTCTTAATCATCAGGATCGCATCGGCACCGTATCCTGCGAAGAGCATGGTTCCGGGCTTGGGGGACAAGAGGCTCTGCACTTCGGATGACAGGTCAGGAGCTTTGGCCGCGTAGAGGAGGCTGAATTTCACCTCGAACCCCTTTGCCGGGCCGATCTCCTTGATAGCCGCGTCCACATTGGAACCCCACTCGGTCTTTTCGCACGCGGAGACGATGGGCATCAGCTCATTCTTATCGACCGCTTTCACTCCCTTGACTTTCCCCTTGGTGAGCCCGTCCAGGAACACGAACAGGTCTTCAGTGAAAGTGATGTCATGGGGAGTGGTCCGCCAAAACCACTTGAGCCCTTCCCTCGTGAGTGCGGGGCTGGTGGACGACTCGTTCACCATGGGAACGCCGTATCTTTCCGCGACTGCGGCCACGGTCTTGGTCACCGCGGAGTGGTAGCAACCCATGAGGCCCACTACCTTATCGTCTTGAATGAGTTTCTTGGCGAGATCCGCGCCAAGCTGAGGATTGCCCTGGTGGTCCTGGATGATAAGCTTGATCTTGGCTCCCTTGAGCGACTTGATGCCTGGGGTCTTGGCCATGGCCATGTCCAAGTCCGCCACCACGTTGTTCGCAATCTCGACTGCCAACTCCGCGCCGTCTCGGAGTTCTTTTCCTTCTGCTGCGGCCCCTCCGCTGAGGGGGTACAGGACCCCGAGTTTGATCTCTTCGGCCCATGCGGGAAGGGCCAGAGTGATTGCCAGTAACAAGGCCAACAAGACGGATTTGCGCGGCATGATGATTCCTCCCTCCGGATTGAGCACAGTTGCAAGGAAGCTTCCCGTGAAAGTATTCCGGGGGAAACCCTTTTGCAAAAGGGTTATCCCCCGGACCCCCTTCCGAAAACTCTTAGAACATTGGATGGTTCTGACCAGCCGCGAATTCGTGTGAAGTTGCGGGGGCCTTTCACACTTGGTGCCGGCCACAAAACCATGACTCGTTTCGGGAACGCCAGCGCGACTCTAAATGACCCGGCCCGCAGGTGTCAAGGACTTCCGACGGATTTGCGCTTTCCGGGGGAAACGAATGCTTGCGGGACCCGCTCCCTCCTAACGCAGATTCTCCAGGTCGGCAAGGTCTTGGAGCCGGCCCACTGCCCTCTTGTTCCTCCTGAGATTCTCCAGATCAACAAAGTTCACCTGTACGTCATCAATCCGCACTTCAACGCGTGACTCGTAGCAGGTCGCAAAATCGATCCCTTCCGGTGTGAAAACCAGGTCGATGCGATTCGGCGGATACCCCAACTGAATGATCTGACCGGCAACCAGGAAATCGTCCGCCTGAAGTCCCAATGAGCCGAAACCGAAATCTTCCAAGGCCTTGACCATCCTCGCAGCATTGTCGGTAGTCATTTCGATCCAGACGTCAAGATCCTTGGTGTAGCGCGGGTGCCCGTGGAAGGCCACGGCGTAGCCTCCGATGACCAAGTATCGGACATCGTTACTGTTTAACGATTGTATAAACTCTTTGAAGTCTTGGTTCAGCACCGTATTTCCATTGATGGAACTCTCGGCGAATCTGTTCCAATGCGGCCAGTCTCACATGGTAGGGCTGGGTCTGCCAGTACGCGAAGTCGGTCTTGCGACTATCCTGGTCTACTTTGGTAAAGATCTTCACTATGCCGGACATGGTTGCCCCTGTGATCGTGCTCAACAACCGCGGCCCGGACAAGGCCCGACATGGGATCGGAGCCGCACGCTACTGCGCGCTCTGCACCAGATCTATGCTCTTTCTGAGCCAATCATTCACGATACGGCCGATCTCGGTTCCCTTCCTGTCTGCGAGCTCTCCGATAAACGCGGCCACATCCGGGTCAAGGTACACGGGCAGATGCAGCTCAACATCGGGATGGTAGAACTTGCCGCGCTCGCCTCTGGAAAAGTCGTGGGGAGTCTCTCTTCCCGAAACCTCACCGGATGACTCGTCATATCGTTGGCTGACCACTTCGAGATGAAGCCGAATACCTCGGGTGGCTTCTGCGGCCCTCGGTTCATAGCTCGGCTCAAACCAGGATACGTTTTCCGACTTGAACAGCAAGAAGTCAATAATATCGATGCAATCCTGCAGTATGGCAAGAAGGTCGTGAACCGCCGTAGACTGCGTCTTTGGAAAGAAGTGAATGAACGTATTCCGGATTTCATTCAGGATCTTCACGCTGTCGGTCTGGGTTCCTTTCGGCTCGAAATGCCGGGAACCCACTAACCTCGCCATGCATTCGGGCCTCTGAATCTTGCGGAACAGGGACCCGAAGTCGTCCAACCAAAGCTTCGGAGAAGAAGCACCGTCTTGCGTAAGAAAGGCTAACAACTTCTTCGCGTTCTTGTCGGTCATGACATCCAGACCGGCACTGCCCTTCAATGCCAGTACCATAGAGCCTTGTAAAGCATTGTGCAGCGCGATCACTACCCACTTCCATCGGTGCGGTTCATCTACTACTTTCGGGAGCTGCTCGCAGACCATTTCCAGGGACGTCATTGTATCCAGGCGTTCATCAGACCTAAGATAGTGATCCATTACTCTCCTCCACCAATGAACCGAAAGCAAAGGCTGCGGTGTGAAGGGCTTACTTCAAGTTCAGCGGCCAGACTGACAGTAGTTTCGGCAGTCCCTTGTTTTCCAACCGTTGCGGATGTATCGGCCTTCCGCTATGAAGGCATACCACAAACCAGGACTCAAGGAAATCAACCGCGAATCCGGCTCGTCAGCGTGTCGGAGCATGGATTTCTTCCTCTCCTTCCGTCGTTGTGGCTCCTTCCATCCTAACCCGGACCGACGTATACGTTGGGAAACAACGTCGTCCGTCTGAATGTCGTATGCGATGCCGCCCCCGCGCAGACGCGGCTTGCGGCCCTGTCTTCACATGGCCGCGAGGCGCTCTGCAGTCACCGCGGCTCGCCGATCCCAAGCCGTTTCATCTTCCGCCAGAGGGTGGTCTTGTTGATGCCAAGCTCCTGTGCGGTCGCGAGCTTCCGACCGTCGTTTCGGGCAAGGGCCTCCCGGATGACCCGTGCTTCGATCTCCTCGAGAGTGATGCCGGAGAAGGAGCCCTCACCCGGAACCGGGGTGTAGCGCAGCTCGTCCGGGAGGTGTCTCGTTTCGATCAGGCCTCCGTGGCAGAGTATGAACGCGTGCTCGATCGCGTTCTCCATTTCCCGGATGTTTCCCGGCCAGGCGTGGCGCAGAAACGTTGCCAGCGACTCCTTTGACAGGCCCGTGATGTCCTTTCCTTTGAGCCGGTTGAAGCGCGTCACGAAATGGTGAGCCAGCAGCGGGATGTCTTCTTTGCGCTCCCTCAACGGAGGCAGTGAAAGCCTGAATACGCTCACCCGGTAGTACAGGTCTTCCCGGAAGCGGCCGTCCTGCACCATGGCCTGCAAATCCTTGTTGGTCGCCGCGACGACACGGACATCCGCTGTGACGGTCCTGGCACCGCCCAACGGCTCGAACGTCCGCTCCTGGAGGACCCGCAGAAGTCGCACCTGCAGGGCCGGCGTCACATCACCGATCTCGTCGAGGAATATCGTCCCGCCCTGTGCCAGCGCAAAACGGCCCGGCCTGTCCCGCTTCGCGTCGGTGAACGCCCCTGCCTTGTACCCGAACAGCTCGGACTCCAGCAACGTGTCCGGAATCGCCCCGCAGTTGACCGCGACCAGCGGCTTTCCCGACCGCGATGACAGGTTGTGGAGGGCCTTGGCCAGCAACTCCTTGCCGGTGCCGCTCTCTCCCTGGAGCAGAATCGTGCTGTCGCTCATGGCCACATCGGGCAGCAGGTGGAAGATCTCTCGCATCCTGTCGTTGCGGGACATCATGTCCTCGAAGGTGAACGACTTCTCCACCTCCTTCCTGAGCGCCTCGACCAGGGTGAGATCGCGGAACGTCTCCACTCCGCCGGCGATGTTCTCCTTTGCGTCCTTGAGCAGTGCGGTGCTCACGCTTATGGGCACGCGCTCCCCATCGGACCTCAGGATGAAGACCGCCTGGTTCACTACGGGCTTGCCGGTCCGGATCGTCTGTTTGAGCGCGCAATCTCCCTCACAGATCTCTGCGCGGAAGACCTCGCAGCATGGCCTGCCGATTGCCTCGTTTCGGGGCACGCCCGTAATCCGCTCGGCTGCCTGGTTGAACGACGTCACCACGAATTGCTCATCCACAGTGAAGACGCCGTCGGCAACGGAGTCGAGAATCATTCGCATTTCTTCGTCAGTCAGGTTTCTGCCACGCTCCATCGCGTTTTCCTCTGTTGTTGAGTGCTCCCACTCGCAAATGCGGTCGAACCTTCTTCAACGGTCCAATCGTGAAACCCGGAATGTCTCAAGGAATGTTCTCTCGCAAAGCACGCAAAGAACGCAAAGGAAGAGACGACTGCTTGGCGTTCTCGGCGTGCTTACGGGAGTCCGGTCTTTTCGGATGACAAGAAGCGCAACCGAATCTGCGAAGCCGCGTACTGAACTTCAGCTCATTTTCTCCGATCATGGTGCATAATGCAATCGGTTTCCCAGCCGATGGTGCAAAATGGGCCGAGACCCCCTGCAAAGCGTCCCTGCTCGCGCGCACGTCTCGCGGCAACAATCCGGATTTGCAAGGCAAATAGGCACACGATGATGCCCGGCCGAGAATGGCACACAACTTGCTTGCCACCGGGCGGATGCAGAACCATGAAGATCGCACTCCCCGAACATCAAGGCAGGATCGCCCCCGTATTCGACTGCTGCAGAACACTGTGGGTGTGTGGCCTCGCGCGGGACGATTTCACGATCGAGGGCCGGGAAGACTGGAGCAGCCTCTCCTTGCAGCGCCGGCCGGTGCGGCTCCGGGAAATGGGCATCGAGCTGCTGCTCTGCGGAGGGATCAGTTGTCGACTGGAAGAGCAGATACGGAACCAGGGAATTCCCGTGCTCCCATGGCTTGCCGGAGACGTCAGGGAAATTCTTGCTGCCTTCAAGGATGGACGCATCGGAGATCCCGCCTTTGAGATGCCGGGAAGAAGCCGTTGCAGGCGCAGAGCCGGGTTCGGGACCGTCAATTGCCGGAGAACCCGGAACACCGCTCGCGGACCCCAACGAGAGGAGAAATCAAATGCCAAGACTTGATGGATCAGGACCATTAGGAGAAGGACCCATGACAGGATGGGGCCGCGGGAATTGCAGGGGTACAAGCGGATCGGCCCCGATGGATCAGCCCCGGAGACCTATGGGTATGGGTCGAGGCGGCCGGGGATTCGCCGCGGGAGGAGGATCGCGCTTCCGCGGTCTGGGCCGCTGCTGGAGGCGGCTATTCTCTTCCCGCTTGCCGGAAACCCGATCGGATGAACTCACGGCCCTGCGAGATGAGCTTGCCCGGACCAAGGAAGAGCTTGCGAAGCTTCAAGCTCGCCTGGACGCTCAGGCAGAGAAGCCCTGAGTCCGTTTTGATTACCATGTGGGCCATGGGTCGGTTTGGGACCATTCGATAGGCACGTCTTGCAGCCCAAGACGGACCGCCCCATGCCCCCAATTCCCGGCAGCCCCACTCCGAAGGGCCGGAGCAGAATGACCCCGTCGGACCGCTTCATATGATTACCAAGGACACAAGGAGAACACTCAATGCAATTGCGTAAGATCGTAGCCGTTCCATCCATGCACCCCGGGGGCCTCGAGTCTTCACGGTCGGGGCATTTCGGCCATTGTGAGGTCTTCACCCTCGTGCACGTCGAACAGGGTGAAATCCGTGACGTATCGGTCGTGAGCAACCCCCCTCATGTGCAAGGAGGCTGTCAGGGACCGGTGAACCTTCTCCACGGGAGTGGCGCGGACGCGATCATCGTCGGCGGCATTGGCATGAGACCTCTGATGGGGTTTCAGCAGATGGGCATCGAGGTCTACTACGGCCCTGAAGGCGACACCGTTGGGGCGGTGGTAAATGACCTGCTTCAGGACAGACTCCAGTTGATCGCAGAACACCAGGTCTGCGGCGGCGGCTTCATGAGCTGAAGGAGAGGAACCATGAGAATCGCTGTGACGTCCGCAGGCCGGGATCTCGATGCCGAAATGGACCCGCGGTTTGGTCGGGCACAGTACATCCTGATTGTGGACGAGGACGGAACCCTGATCGAGGCAGTCGACAACTCTGCCGGCGTCAACGCCCGTGGAGGCGCGGGTATCCAGGCCGGAAAGACGGTCGCGGACCGCCACGTCGAGGTGCTCATTACAGGCAACTGTGGCCCCAATGCGTTCAGGACTCTGCAAGCCGCAGGGGTCAAGGTGGTCGTCAGACAAACCGGCTCCGTGAGGGAGGCGCTGGCCCGTCTCAAGCGAGGTGAACTCGCCTTCGCGGAGAGCCCCAACGTCGAAGCGCACTGGTAGCAGTGGTGTCCGGAGCGCGGCGGAATTACCATGATTGGTATCGTTTCGGCAGCATGCTTGATCTTCCTCGTGATCGCCTTGTGGGTTTTGCTCGAACACAGACTCGACCCGCATCGGGGCACCATCGACATGCCCGATGCCTCGGCCCAGGTACGGGGGACATGCGGAGATGCAATGAAAATCTCCTTGAAGTTTGCCCGGGACCGGGTTGTCGAGGCAAAGTACTGGACAGACGGGTGCAGAATGAGCAGCGCGTGCGGTTCCGCGGCAGCGAAGCTCGCCTTGCTGAGGACCCCGGAGGAGCTCGCCGACATAGACGCCTCTGCCATCGTAGGCGAAGTGGGAGGATTGCCCGAGGAGGACCTTCACTGTGCCACACTGGCTGCAGGTTGTCTGCAGGAGGCGGTGCGAGTCTATCTCGTCGGGACCCATCTCATTGCGCGCAGGCCGCAAATCCCATTTCCGGAAGAAGAACGATGATTATTAGCGTAGCAAGTGGAAAAGGCGGAACCGGCAAGACGACCATCGCGACCAGTCTGGCGTGGGTGCTTGGGAGCCGCGCACAGATCCTCGACTGTGATGTGGAGGAACCGAACTGCCATGTCCTCATGAAACCGGTCATCACCCGGGAGGAGGTCATCACTCTCCCGGTGCCGGACATGGACATGTCCAAGTGCACCCTGTGCGGTCGGTGCGGAGAGGTCTGCCGATTCAGCGCAATCGTGGTGATCGGCAAGGAGGTCCTCACCTTCCCGGAGATCTGCCACGGATGCGGGGGTTGTTGGCTTCTCTGTCCCGAACATGCCATCCGAGAGTCGGCACGTGAGCTGGGTGCGTTGGAAAGCGGCTTCGCGGGGCCGGTCGAGTTTGTCCAGGGGCGCCTCAGAGTGGGAGAAGCCATGTCCCCTCCCTTGATACGCGAAGTGAAAGCAAGGATCAACCCCAACAAGATAGCGATTCTTGATGCGCCTCCGGGTGCGTCTTGTCCGGTGATCAACACGGTGAAGGGGTCGGATTTCATCATTCTGGTCACAGAACCGACACCTTTCGGGGTGCACGATTTGGCAATTGCCGTCGAAGCCGTGACGCCGCTCGGCATTCCTCTGGGCGTCGTCCTCAACAGGTCGGACATAGGTGACCTGGAAGCCCGGTCATTCTGCAAAAGCAAGCGAATACCGATTCTCGCTGAGATCCCACACGATCGAGCCATCGCCGAAGGCTATGCACGGGGAAACATGCTCGTGAAGTCGGCTCCTGAGTACGCGTCCGTATGTGTGCAGATTCTCGACCGTATCCGGAGTCTTTCGGCCTGCGGCGAGTCCCCGATGAGGAACGTAGCTCCATGAAGGAACTTATCGTCATAAGCGGCAAAGGAGGGACCGGCAAGACCACGCTCACTGCCTGCTTCGCCTTTCTGTCCGAGAACACGGTGCTCGCTGACTGCGACGTGGATGCCGCAGACCTGCACATCCTCGTGCACCCGAAGATCGCACACGAGGAGGAGTTCCCCGGTGGCGTCAAAGCTCGTATCGACCATGATAAGTGCGTGAAGTGCGAGGCGTGCCGGGATGCATGCCGGTTCAAGGCCATTTCCGACGCGATGGATGTCGATCCTCTGTCGTGCGAAGGCTGCGGAGTGTGCCTCCATGTGTGCCCGGAGGACGCGGTAACCCTGGAACCTCAAATCAGCGGCCGATGGTTCATATCCGAGACCCGTTTCGGACCCATGGTCCACGCGAGCCTTTTCCCGGGCGATGAAAACTCGGGAAGACTGGTCGCCCTGGTGAGGAACCAGGCCAAGGTGCTTGCACGCAGCCGTGGACTTGACTTGATCCTCGTTGACGGCGCACCCGGTGTCGGGTGTCCGGTGATCTCCTCCGTCACGGGAGCTGATCACGTGCTGATCGTGACAGAACCCACCCTCTCGGGCCTGCACGACATGGAACGTGCGTTGACGCTTGTCAGGGGCTTCCGAATTCCTGCTTCGGTAGTCATCAACAAGATCGACATCAATCCCCTCGTTGCAGAGAGGATCGAGAGTCTGGCAGCGCAGACCAATACCACGTTTCTGGGAGGCATCCCCTACGATGCGGGCGTCGTGAGAGCCATGGTGCAGCGACGGTGCGTGGTCGAAGAGCCCAACGGCCCTGCCGACCGTGCCATCCGAGAAGTCTGGGAGCGACTGAAGCCGCTGCTATAGAAATGCAGTTTCTGGGGGAAGGGGCGGTTTGAAAAACGCCCCTTCCCCCAGACCCCCTTCCCCTAAGACTTTTGGTGCATACGGCTCCCGCTGGTCGCCGAAAGGGTGCTGCAACAGCCGGTGCGGATGCAGTTCCCTACTTCGCCGTGGCCAGCCGGACATTCGGGTTCGCGCAGCTTTCACGACCGGATGGCTCGGCAAAAGGAGCGACTGGAATGGACCGCACCGCTGATCTCGGACGCCGGGTCATGGAGGCCCTCGCGAGGGTGATTGATCCGAAGACGGGCCTGAGTGTGCTCCGCATGGAGATCAGTCACAACCTGGAAGTGACAGACAAGAGAGAAGTTCTTCTGGTGTTTCGTCCTTCCTCAACTGCGTGTCCCATGGCCTATTGCCTTGCCGACTCGATTAAACGGACGGCCGAGGCAGTCGAAGGGGTTTCTTGGGTAGGCATCAAGGTGGAGAATTTCAATCGAGCCCACCACCTGGAAAGCCTACTCAACCCCCAATTTCCACAAACAACCACGGCCGAGGACGGCCACAACCACACATGGAAGTCAGCGCCCCGCATCTCCGGACGATGGCACATGGGCAGAACCACCCAATGTTCCAGAAGTTTTCGGAAGGGGATCCGCAGAACAACCCTTTTTCAAAAGGCGGCTGGGAGCCGCAACCAAATTCGCGTCGACTTTCCTCGGCCCGCATGGAGACCCAGGGCGGGGCGAGTTGGTTCTACGCAAGCGAAAGAAGCCACGTTGCTTACTCCCAGAGCCGCTGAACTGAAGATTTCTTCTCGAAAAGAGAAGGAATCGAACCTTATTAGTAAAAGGGGTTCCTCCGGATGACTTTCTGATAAACCGGTGGAGGAGACGACAAGAATGCCGATTAGAGAATACGTGTGTGAGGATTGCGGTCACATGAGCGAGCTGCTCGTGGAGATCGGGAGAAACTCGGACGCATTGCAGTGCAAATCATGCGGGAGTTCCAGGCTGGAAACGCGGCTTTCCGTCCCGTCGGCCCCCGTGATCAAAGACGCCGCGCCCCATGGTGCGGGTTCCACGTGTTGTGGCTCCAATCCTTCTTCGCAGGGCTGCGTTCCGGGGAGTTGCTGTGGCTCGTGAAACAATCATCAGGGAACGAGAGACCTCCCACAAGCCCATAGACGGGACACTCGTCTTCGACGACCTTGAGGGATTGATCCTGGCGATGGCCCGCGAGATCCAGAACGGTCGCCATGGGTTGACCGATCGGCCGGTTGGAAGGTCTGCCCCTGAGGAACAGACTGCTCCGGAATCGGAAACGACTCTCGGCAACCGTCCTATTCGGAGAAAGTGATCGGTCATTTCTTCCGGCCGCCGATTGGACGGCATCCAATGCCAATGGGGTTCCCACGCTTATTTCGGATCGCGGTGTGGCGAAGCGTCTGCCGGTTCCGTCTTCAAGTTCTGAACGTTGTGTCCGATGCGAGGATTGCCGGTGCAACCCATAGGCGTCAGAATAGGAGCACCGGGAGTCAAGGGCCGAGCACGCCACAGCTTGGCAAGTCGCTAGTTTGCAGTGGGGGTGTAACCTATTCCGGGTTCGGAGCAACTGACAAGCAGAAGAGATCGGCCGGCGGAAGGGCGGTGTCGCACGTCTGCGGCAGAGGGATCGGATGCCGGTTGTGCCGTCGGATCTCGTACCAATGCGACTTCAAACAAGTGAAGTCAACCACGGGGCGACAGGCAAGATGCCTGTCCCACCAGGACCGTGAAGTCACCGCTTATACCAATCTGCGTACCGTCAAGTAAGATTTCGGGACGCTCCCTTGTCGAAAGAAGGGCCCTCCAGCACGAGTGTTTGAAATATTGGTGAGTTGTCTGTCGCTGGATTGGCGTTATGTCTTTGGATAACCAACCGATGTTCTAAGAGTTTTCGGAAAGGGGTCCGGGGGACAACCCTTTTGCAAAAGGGTTTCCCCCGGAAATCTTACCTTTCGGAAAGCGACTTGGTATGAGAACGCACATTGGTATCGATCATCGTTTGGCCATTGCTCTCAGCAACGGGTCCGCCTGGTTGAAGAGAGCAGCCCGAGAGGAGAAGAGGCTCATGACCGACCGAAGAACGGACACCGGCAATGCGGGTGCACGCAACGGGCTTCGAGCCGTGCTGGTGGTGCGGGATCCTCATGGAGCTCGCAGGCTGAACGGTTTCATCACTTCATGCGGATTCACCGTGCGGGTTGAAGACGACGCGGTTTCAGCGTTGATCCGGTGCAAGGAGAGCCGCCCGGAGCTGGCTCTCGTAGATCATGACCTTGGGGGGACCTCGGGAATTGCCTTTCTGCGAGCCTTGCTCAAGGTCTCCTGGGCCACGACCACCATCCTGATCACTCCTGACGACCATGAGCAGGTCCATGCCGCGGCAGAAGGTCTTGGCATTCTCGGACAGATCACGGGATACGATGACCTGGATGGGGTCAAGGACCTGCTCGAAACATTCCGTGAACTCGCGGCCCGTTCGCACTCGTCGCCGGTTGCCCGGTGAGGAAGAGATTGCCGGCGGTTTGTCTTCGGGCTGGAAGGAGCGGTCCCGGTGAACCATTGCTTCCACGCTTCATTGTGGGTCCTTTCGGACATGAGGGCTCTTGTGCCAGCCTTACGTGTCTGAAAGCCCGGCGGCACTTGGATCCCCTGGCGGGAATTTCGCCACGAACGTGGTCCCATGGCCCGGTCGGGAGCGAAACGTGATGGTTCCCTCGTGTTCCCTGACGATCTTCTGGGTCACCATGAGGCCCAGCCCTGTCCCTTCCCCGGCCTTGGAAGAGAAAAAGTCCTCGAACACGTGGGTCTTCGTGTCCTTGTCAATGCCGATACCGTTATCCGCAACCTCGACGACCAGCGACCGTCCTTCGCCCAGGCGGGTCCGAATCTCCACCAGGTGGGAGTCCTTCCATAGATCGATCTTACACGCGTCCATTGCGTTCGAGACAAGATTGGCCAGCACCGTATGCAATCCCGAGGGGTCCAACACTGCCTCTTCTATTCGCTCGTCGAGGTCCAGCTCGATCTTGATCCCGTATTTTGCAGCGGTCTCTCTGTAAAGGTCGTATATGTCGTGGACGATTCGGTTGGGTTTGATCCGCTGGAAGTCGGGCTCCCGTTCCTTTGAGCAGTAGAGTATGTCCTTGACAATGTGGGAGATCTTATCGAAGTTGAGCAGGACCATTTCCCATCCTTCTTTCACCTCCTCCTGCTTCTTGTCTTCCAGGCCTTTGTTGACCACATAGATACCCCCCTCGAGCCCCATCATGATGTTCTTGATGCTGTGAGCCATGCCCGCGACGGTCTGGCCGAGGAGTATCATCTGCTTCTGGATCTCCTTGACGGAAGTGATGTTCACCCCCATCTGTATCAACCCGTCGATTTCACCCGTGTCGGCTCGCAGAGGAGAGGTGTGAATCAGGAGATCCACTCGGGACCCGTCGGCCCTGACCGCGGTGAGTTCTTCTCTGTGGGTGAGCCCGTCTTCGAGCGTCTTCACCGCGGCGCAGTCCCCGCACTTGGACTCGGCCCGCCCGAACACCTCTCGGCAAGTCCGCCCGTCCACGGGTCCGAAGTCCTTCACAAAAGCCGTGTTCGCCCACAGTATGCGGATCCCGCGGTCGAGAAGTGCCACGTACCCGGGCAGCCCGTCAACGATCTTCTCGATCTGGGGATGCGTAGTGACTGACATCGCGTGCCACCGTCCTATTCCCTGTGAACGTCATCAGCCCATCCCGGACTTCGGCGTTTCCGAGGTGAACGTCTCTGCTTGGGCCTCTCGTGGTTTGGGCCTTCACCCTCCCCCTTCCACCAATGCTTGTGACCTAAGCGGCCTCGTGACAGTCGCTACTTGAAATCCCCCCTAACCCCCCTTTACTAAAAGGGGGGAACAGCGGTGTCCTCTCTTCACCCCCCTTTTCTAAAGGGGGGCAGGGGGGATTTCGAAGCAGGGACCAAACGTCTGGTGCTCCCTGATTCAACGGCTTCGGATCCAGAGACCGGCGCACTCCCAGGAAGTCAGTCCTTAAGTCGTCGGCATTGCCCTGGTGGGAGGCGTAAGGGGAGGGGCATTCTCAATGCTGTTGACCCAACGTTGCTTCCGTTCTTTCCCCAGTTTGAACCCCTGGTGCGAGGAACGGAGTCCCGCCCCTGAGTCAACAGTATTTGGGAGAATCCTTCCCACGCCCGTGGCGTCAATTTTCGACCCACTGTAGGGCATACGGCACGATCACCCGATAGCCTTCTTGACGGACTCCAGCAGCGCTTCGCGGTCAATGGGTTTCTCGAATATCGCGAAGGGCTTGGATACCGCTAAATGCCGTCCCGGTATGCCGCTCACCACAATCACCGGAATGTTCTTGAATTCCTTATCCTTGGTCATGTTCCGGTAGAAGCGCGTCCCGGTCTCGTTGGGCATTTGCAGGTCAAGCGTCACCAGATCGGGCTTTTCCCGTTTCATGACCTCGAAAGCTTCCTCCCCGTCGGACGCGCAGCACGTCTCATAGCCCGAGTCCTCGAGAAAGGCCGTAAGATACTTCACTACGTGCGGTTCATCGTCCACCACAAGGATCTTCTTGGGCATGATCGCCTCCTTTGCTCCTTGGCTCAGTGATGCGCGGGCTCGAAATCAGGGTGATCGTACAGAATAGGCATGCGATTCATAATCCACCGGAACGTGAGTATGCCGATGGTCACCACCGTGACGGTGAGCATCACTTCCATCCAGTGGGGAACATACCGGTCCGCCCACGGGAGATGCCAGTTGAACGCAATGATCGAGTGATTGAGCCGATTGAGCACAATCCCGAACGCAGTCACCCCCGCGGTCACCCGAATCATGCGGACCAGCCTGTTCTGCACCGCGTACATCATCACGAAAGCAGGGATCAACACGAATCCGATCACTTCCACCAGGTACCAGTATCCGTAGCCGGTATTCAGGTATTCCCAGGTGTTCCCGTGGGCAAGCCCAACCAGTTTCATGAAGAAATACGCGAACAGCGTCACGGAAGTCGCCTTCCCCAACCCGATCGTGACTCGGTCCAGAAGATCGGGATCGTGGTTGGTGATCTTCTCCGCAAACACCTTGTGGGAGACCATGCTCTCTATGATGGTCATGACCAGCCCGCCGACCACCGCAGACATGAAGAACCAGAGCGGGATGTACTCCGAATACCAGAGGGGATGAAGCTTCTCCGGCATCAGCAGGAAGATCGACCCCAACGCGGACTGATGCAGCATCGACAGGCATACTCCGAATATCGTTGCGCCCAAGGTGGCCCTGACGAATAGCTTGCGCAGCTTCTTGAGGTTCAGCCACTCCCAGATTGCGGGGCACCACTCCACGAACTGGCAGCCCAGGTACAGAGCCACGTGCCAGGCGACCAGGAAGAGCACCGAATTCACGCCCCATGAGACTACCATAGGATACGGAATCCTGTAATACCGCCCCAGGTCGAACGTGAGTGCGATGATCGCAAACAGATATCCCAGGAACCCCGTCAGAACCGCGGGCCTGAACAGGAATCCGTAGTCTTTCATCCCGAGAAGATGCACTCCGGTCCCAATGACAAAGCCGCCTGCAGCGAGAGCCACTCCGCAGAGCATGTCAAAGCCGATCCATATCCCCCACGGATTGTTGTCCGAGAGATTGGTGGAAGGGCCCAAACCATAGACGAGTCGATAGATGATTACAGGTATCCCAACTGCCAGAATGACCGCAACCACCGCGTTGAACAGCGTGAAGTTGCTCCTGAGATAGTCCCTGAAGGGCATGCCCAGGAAGAGCTTCTCCTGGACCCATGTGGGTCTGAACTCCAACGTTGCGGAAGACGCGTCCATCACTTGGCCTCCTTTTTCTCCAAGGCTTTGCGGATCTCCTCGTGCTCGAGCTGATCACGGCGCTTCTTGAAGCTGTAGAACCCCATGCACAAGGCCGGGATCACGATGAACACCGGAGCCACAAGCGAAAGAAACGGCTTCCCCAGACTGGGAATAGGCGTAGTTCCCAGGTCGGTCCTGAACCCGATCATGTGGAACGGCACCGCAGAGAGGTAAAGCCAGCTCGTGCCGCCTACTTCTTCTTCGCCGTACACGTGATTCACGTACCGTCCCGGATTGTCGCTGATCTTCTTGTGAGCCAGATCGATCAGATCCGTGCGCCTGCCAAAAGTCATGGTCTCCACAGGGCAGATGCCCACGCACGCGGGGACCCCGCCCTCCTTGGAAATCCGGTCGAAGCAGAAGGTGCACTTGGTCACTTCCGGGGTGAATGGGTCATGATACTGGTACGCGGGAACATCAAAGGGGCATGCAGCCATGCAGTATCTGCATCCTACGCACAGCGAGGCATCGTACGTGACCGCGCCCACGGGCCTCTTCGTGAAGGCCTTCACAAAGCAGGACGACGCACACCCCGGCTCATAGCAGTGCATGCACTGCTTCTTCACGTAGATGGGCTTCGACGGGTCCAACGGATTCCGAAAGCGGTTCACCACCGTGTACGTATCAGCGTGCGTGCGTCTAGGCGTGTTGAAGACACCTATGTCCTTTTCGTATTCCTTGACAGGCCTCTGATTCGGGAGCTTGTTCCACTCTTTGCAGGCCCATTCGCATCGTCTGCATCCAATGCACACGGTCGTGTCCACAAGCACTCCGAACTGGTTCGGATAGCCGGGCAGGTTCGCGGAGTGCGCGGGTGCTTCACCCACGACCCCGCACGCGCCTGTGAGTCCCGCGGCTCCTGCGATTTTCAAGAATGTTCTTCTGTTCAGTTCCATGGTCCGGTTCTCCGGGTTTGTTCGATAGTCGGTTGAGATGATCCGCCGGGTTGTCAGTCCTTATCCTTGTAGGTGAGGAATCTCCAGAAGGAGATGAACACAAAGAGGTAGATCAGCACGACCAGGTATTCCATCCCCTTGGTCAGGGTGTAGAATTCGTGAAGTATGTTCGGCATGGTCTCGTCTCCTTTCCGGGGGCGTTCACTTGGCGGTTCCCGGGACGGGGGTTATGAATCGTAGGCGTCACGGTACACGCCTACCGTTCATGGGGTGTTCGTCCCTTCCCGGTCCCGGCGCTGAAGCATCCGGCCATTTTCACTCGCTCCCGAGTGGCTTGGGAGCGCTGGAGTCCCGGAGGGACGATTGGATAATAGCCGGGCCTTTCAAGGCCGGGAAATCGAGCAAGGGCGTCTCGATTCTGACGCTATGGGGCTATGAGCCCTGCGGTCTGCACGCTCTCTTTCGACGCGTGGCACTTCACGCAGTCCAGCGCCGTGGGTTTCTGCCGCATCGCTCCGTGGCAGCCGATGCACTGGCGGTGATAGGCTCCCATCAGACCCGGCTTGTTCAGTGCTTTCGGATCAAAGGAGCGATTGTGGCACGCACTGCATGCCGGGAGTTTGTTGGCGGCATTCGGCTCGCCGTGGTGGTGACACCCCGCACACAGGACCTGATCCTTCGCCGCGTGGAACTGTCGGGCCAGGCTGCTCGCGTTGGAGAGTGTCACGAGTTTGTTGAGGATCTTCTGATGTGGAAGTTCCACTGGCTTGAATTCCTTTTCCAGGCCTTTGATCTGTACTTTTTCCGGGACCTTTTCCTTGTCCCATGTAAGCGGCATCGGGGGGATTTCCGCGAGCTTGCCTCCGGACGGCCCCCTGTGACACACCGTACAGCTTGACTTGGACATTTCCCCGTTCATCGACTTGTGGCAGCCTGCGCATTTCCTGTCCGCCTTGGCCGTCTGGTGACATCCCACGCAGGCCTGGGCCGCTCCCGCCTTGTGAAAGGCTCTCTCGAAGCTGACTCCGCCGCCTTTCTTGGGATCTCCCAAGGCCGGATGACAGTTGGAGCACTTCTCGAGTGAGTGATGGTGACAGGTGTTGCAGAACTTGGCTCTGGGCTCATGGCCTTTGTGGTTAAACGGGACCACTTTCATCCTGGTTGTGGACACGGGCTGCACTTCGGGCTTCCCGACCTTGTCATCTGCCACGGGGAGCGTCAGATCCATCACGTCCTTCTGTCCCCTCGCGAGTCTGGGGAGCTTGGCGATTTCATCGGGAGTCAGTTCCTTGCGGACTCCGTGGCATCCTTTGCACTCGAAGGGCCCTGCCTTCACCTGGGTTTGGGCAACCGGTGTGTTCTTGGCCTGCAACGCAACCTGCATGTGGCAACCGATGCACGCGGCATGCGCGACCTTCTGCATGGCACGGGCGTTTTCTTCATCCTTGGCCTTATGGCACGCCCGGCAGGAGTTCTCCGAGTCCTTCTTGTAGATGACGCGCTTCGTCTTCGCGTCGTACCCGTGATGACAGACGAGACAGGTCTTCCGTGCCGGTTCCACCTCGCCGAGGACCTGGATGTTCCGCACCACGTTGAGCGCATCCGGATTCCCCATCTTGCCTACCGACTCGACATGCATGGCATGTCGCGCGTAGTCGAAGATCGGCGTCTGAGCCCACGCGGTCAGTCTGAACTCGGCTCGTCTCGGATGGCACTTTCCGCACAGACCTATGGGAGGCCCTGCCGGCTTTGCTTCTGCCGTCAGCTTGTGGTGGCAGGTTGCGCACTGGCCGTGATAGGCATACATGATGGATGATTTGTCGGAGGTGTCGTGCACGGCCTTCGGAAACCTGAACACCCCGACGTCCGGGTTGGTGAGACGCTGGTCCTTCTCCTTGAGCAGGTGACATACCGCGCAGTCTTCGGCCTTCTCATTCTTGAGGGCCCGAGTGTGCCGGTCGTGATCGAAGAAGACTAAGGGACGATCGAGTTGTGCGGCGCTCCCCTTGTGTTCCAAGACCACCGGCATCGGAGGTCCCTCCATAGCCTTCCGCGGCGCGGCCCCTTCGGAGTAAACCAGGTCAGTGCCGACCGTCCACCAAAGGACCGGCAATACCGCAAGAAGAAGGTAGGTCTTTCTGTCTATCCTGTACATGAATCCACTCCTCGCTGTCCGGCACGTCCACCGGGGTGTCGCTATTCGACCTTCAGATCATCCGGTATCTCCATGGTCTGCATGAGGATCTCGATGAAGAACCTGACATGCATCCCAAGTTGGTAGACATTGATCACGTCTTCTATGCCGGCGTGACAGTTGTGGCAGGGGGTGATTACAATGTGAGCCTTAGTCGCGGCAAGCTGTTCCGCCTTGACTCTGTTCCCCTTGACGCGTGAGGTCTTCCACGGAGGCCCGCAGTTGATGACTCCGCCGCCGGCGCCGCAGCAGTAGTTGTGCTCGAAGTCCGGCTCCGGAGGCCTGAAATCCGAGCACGTTGCTGCGATGATATCTCTGAGTTTCTGACCGAGTCCTCTTCCCCGCACGATGTTGCAGGGTTCCTGCACAGTGATGGGTTCTTCGAACTTCCTGACAATCTTGATTTTGCCCGTTGAGATGAGCTCGTGGTAGAAGTCCACCGCGTGCACGACGGGGATCGGCGGCTGTCTCCAACCGAGCCATCTTGGTCCGTCGTAGACCGCACCACGGAACGCGTGCCCGCATTCACCCATGACGATCCTCTTGGCCTTGAGCCGCATGGCCGCTTCGTGGTGCGCCCTTTCTACGCGTCCCATGACCTCGAAATCACCCAGAAACATCGCCAGATTGCTGTTGTCCCACCCGTCACAGGAGGGCATGGTCCAGTCGATGCCTGCCACGGTCATGATCTGAGCCATGTACCCGATCAACTGCGCAAGGATTTTGGGCTCCGGCGCGATGACCGAATAGAATACGTCCGCTCCTTCCTTGTCGATAGGGATTCTGGCGTTTCGGATCTCAGACGCGAGCTCCTCTTCCTGCCACTGGAGGGTGTCGATCCACTCATCCTGCTTGACCCACATCTGGTTCATCGTGGTTGAGTGGCTGTTGGTGGTGTCCTGGAGGAACTGCGGAGCGACACCGAGCAGAGCGCAGATACGCCTCACCACAAAGAGAAGATACGCGAGATCTATCCCGAACGGACAGTACATGCTGCATTTACGGCACACATTGCATTCCGTATGCGCGATCCGTGAGCACTCCTTGAGAAAGGCTGCGTCCACCTCCCCTTTGCACCTGAGAATCTCCCATAGGGTCTGCTTGACTTTCCCCACGGGGGAGAATCTCGGATCCCGATCGTTTGACAGGAACCAATGACACGCATCGGAACACAACCCGCAATGTACGCATGTCTGCAAGTACGTGTTGAATCGAGCGGCGGTCTCCTTGTCCAGGACGCTATTGATAACTTGGGCTATCCGTTCGGGTGTGAGCTCCTGTGCGCTCTGATCCAAACCCGGGTCTGCAACCCGGGGAAGAGCCGGATACCCCATGGCACCACCCGAATAGTCCGATGCCTTTCTTGGATGGGCTTTGGCTGCTACGTAGCTTATGAGACCCATTTCCTTCTCCTATACTGCTACTCTTTTGGATTGGCCCGGTCACCCTCCCCCTTCCCCCTCCCCATCGAGGGAGGGGGTTCGCGTTCCCCTCCCCTGGCGGGAGGGGTGAGGGGAGGGGGATTCAGCCCTCGCACGATGCGTCCGTCTTCAATGCGCAGCAATGTGTCTCCTGGACAACCATTCACTGCGACGACCAGCGGGAGCCGCCCAATCTCAAACGTTTTTGAGGATGGGGGTCCGGGGGAAGGGACTTTTTTCAAAAAGTCTCTT
>JBFMAA010000109.1:0-20082 GCA_040755955.1 Thermodesulfobacteriota bacterium | reverse complement strand
GGCTTCTCCTGTGAAAATGTGCGTTCTTGTCAAACTCACACTATCACAGCCGCGCCCGTGACGCGACACCAAAGATAACGCCGGGAATCTCAAAGGAGACTTTTGCAAGAGCCTCATTAGTAAAAGGGTTTCCCCCGGAAGACTTTCTGATAAAACCACCACGACAGCAACCGGTCACAACCAATCATGAAAATGCTACTCCACCGGCCTCTCGATGAGGCGGCTTTCTTGGCGGCGACCAGCGGGAGTTGCACTATCACAAGAGTTCTTGAAGTTGGGGGTCCGGGGGAAGGAACTTCTTGCAAGAAGTTCCTTCCCCCGGAAACAGCATTTCCACATGACGCCAGCGAGCATACACGAGGAGGGTTTCGATGACTGAACCGGAAGTGTCGCATGCAGCCAGAATACTCCACGAGGCAGAGCGGGTGGTGGTCTTTACCGGGGCCGGCATTTCCACCGAGTCGGGAATACCGGATTTTCGCTCGCCAGGAGGGGTGTGGTCTCGGTATAATCAGGCTGATCTGACATATCAGCGATTTCGTTCCCATGAGAAATACAGGAAGCTATACTGGGATTACGACCGGGCCAGATACCCTGCCATGAGGGATGCCCTGCCGAACCCCGCACATCAGGCCGTAGTGGAGATCGACCGGTCTGGGCGGTTGCTGGCTCTGATCACCCAGAACATCGACGGACTCCACCAGAAAGCCGGCAGTTCCCCGGACAAGATCTACGAGCTCCACGGAACCGTGAACGAGGTCACCTGTCTCGATTGCGAGAGACGCTGGCCCCGTGAAGAGATCACTGACCGGATGGAGCGGGCCGGCATCGACGTGCCATACTGCGAGCATTGCGGCGGACCTCTGAAATGCGCCACCATTGCCTTTGGGCAGTCGCTTCCGACCCGGGTGCTGGAGGATTCGTTCACTCACGCCTCGAATTGCGACCTGTTCATCACGATCGGATCGTCTCTGGTGGTGCAGCCGGCGAACATGCTTCCTGTTGAGGCCAAAAGACGAAGCGCTCGGCTCCTCCTGGTGAACATGTCCGATACCCCGTTCGATCAGCTCATGGACGTGATCATCCTCGGCAAAGCAGGCCCCGCCATGCAGGGGATCATGGAGGAGTTCAGGAAGCTTGGTTGACCGGGGCATGGGGCGATTCGACCGGGGGTGACGGGCATTTGGACTCGCTGATCTCGTAAGAATCCCGTGTGCCCGCATAGAACTGCGTATTTGGTCGTCATTCTCGGAGTACCGGTGGACTTCTCCAAGTCTCATATGGTATAAGGGATTACCATTAGCTGACGGTTGGCAGCTTCCGTCCCGGGATCTCGATCGCTACACGGACAGACTGAGACACCAAATATGGCCGCACCCCAAGTGCAAAGCGTCACATTGGAGAGTCTGAGCGAGGGAATTCCAGTCATATCGACTCGGGCGGCGGGCTTTTACAAAGAGAACTGTGTGGTATGCTTTCATCAGGTGGGGCACCGCAGCGGTGTTGTAATGACGGTCGTTCATGAGGGAAAGAACTCGGATTTTCAGATTTCTTGGACCGGTGATATCACAGAACAATTGATCAAAGCCCACCAAGACGAAAAGCAGACAACCGAGTTCGGGGCCCTGGCTGTCGCCCTCCTACTTGTGCGGGAATTGACCGAATACACGGCTGTTGAGCAGGCCTCCATAGGCACGACGATTGACTACTATCTTCGCCGTCAAGGGGCTGACGAGGATCTGATTTTCAACCACAGCGCCCGTTTGGAGGTGTCGGGAATTCTCCGAGAGACCGAGCAAAACACCGTGGAGGGTCGAATCAAGCAGAAGTTGAAACGCCTGAAACGTGAAAGAGACTTGTTTGATTTCATAGTGGTGGTAGAATTCAGCAGACCGTGGACCAAGATGGTTCGCCATGAGTAAGGTGCGGGAACTACATGACGAGGCAATGCGACTTGCCCATCTCGCGTTGATCGCGCGCCGCGAGACAAATGAGCAGGAGGCAGAGACTCTTGCTGCACAGGCCTGCCGATTGGAGTCCGAAGCGGCCGGTCTCATTCCGGAGGAAGAAGCATCTGAGCCAACGCGGTCGATCCTGTATCGAAGTTCGGCATCACTGGCCTACCAAGCCAAGGATCTCGTCTTGGCCCGGAGGCTGGTCGCAAAAGGCCTTTCCGGTTACCCTCCACCGCAGGTTGAACGAGAATTGAAAGATCTTTTCGAGCAGGTCGCCTTCGAATCCGATCTGCGGGAGCGACAACAATTCCTGGACGATAAAGACCTTGAACTGACTTTCCGGGGCAAGAGTGTAGGTTCCGGCATCATCCAATACGCTGAATTCGCGAAGAGAATGGAAGCGTTATCGAAATTGCTTGATCGCGTTACGCAGAGGTTGCTCGGATTCAAATACGCGGGAGGGAGGCGGCGTTCCAAGGAACAGCAACCTTTTACTCCTGTATTGTCAGCAGCACGGGCGGGCAGTTACGCGGTAACGCTCAAGTTGACTGCCGGTAAGAGCGCGCAGACGAATCTCTTTGTGACCCCAACCGATGTGATCGAGGATGTCGTGACCGGAATCGAGCTCTTCAACATCGGGGACGATATCGGACTAAGGGAACGGATTCGGGATGAGGCGTACTACAAGCATTTCTGGACCCAGGCCAGAGAGATTGCGCCTGACGGAGAGAGGGTCTCTTCCGTGGGTTTTGTTACAGCCGGGAGGCAGGTCAACCTCACTCGACAACGGGAACAGATGCCACCACGTTTGGAGCCGGAAGACCGAGAGTCTGTACGCGGAACCATACGACTGGAAGGGATTCTTGACTTCGCCACGTCTCTGAAGCGGAATAGAGAGATGATAGGGCTCACAACTACGGACGGCACACAACGCGACGTGGTTGTGCAAGAGGGCTTGGATGACCTGGTCAGATCATATTTCGGATTACCCGTGATCGTGAGCGGAACTGTCGAAGGCAACACGGTCTTGCTCTCCGACGTGCAGGGATCCGAAGACTGATATCGCAGAGCCCGCGTTTGAGGGCGCCCACCGGTTATGGGGTGGTCGGCAGGCCGGCATATTGGAATTGGTCTTCCTTACCCGTGCCATTAGGTTCGGTGACACGTGTGAGACCGACGTAATTCAGCAGACATAGGGGGCTACGTGCTCGCCACGGTCCATTCGGGAACGCTGATCGGAATCGATGCCCACCCTGTTGATGTGGAGATCGATGTATTTCAAGGGCTCCCGAGCGTCATAGTCGTGGGCCTGCCGGACAGTGCGGTCAAAGAGAGCACAGCCAGAGTCAAGTCCGCTGTGGTCAACAGCGGTTACCCCTTTCCTTCACGCCGCATCACCGTGAACCTCGCCCCCGCTGATCTCAAGAAGGAAGGGTCAGGATTCGACCTTCCCATAGCGCTCGGAATACTCTCCGCCCTGGAGTTTCTTCCTTCCGACAACCTGCAGGACTTCCTTATGGTGGGCGAACTCTCCCTTGACGGCTCAGTGAAGCCTGTCCGAGGAGCTCTTTCGCTGGCCCTGGCCGCTCGAGAACACGGATTCAAGGCGGTCATTCTCCCTGAGGGCAATGCGGCCGAGGCCGCAGTGGTGGAAGGGATCAGGGTCTACGGAGTGTCGAGCCTCCTTTCTACTACCGGTTTCCTCCTCAATCGAGTCCGGTTGCAGCCTACGGCGCCACGAATCGTGTCGGACCGATTGAACTCCGAAGAATACCCGGTGGATTTCAAAGAGATCAAAGGACAGGAACTCGCCAAACGGGGGGTCGAAGTCGCCGCGGCAGGCGGTCACAACGTCCTGATGATCGGCCCGCCGGGCTCAGGCAAGACCATGATATCCCAGCGAGTACCCACGATTCTTCCTGAGCCGGTATTTGAAGAGGCACTGGAAACCACGAAGATATACTCCGCCGTGGGGCTCTTGTCCCGCAATGGGGCTCTCATGACCACGAGGCCGTTTCGATCCCCTCACCACACGGTCTCCGACGTAGGTCTGATCGGCGGTGGCGCAATCCCCAGGCCGGGCGAGGTCTCTCTCGCACACAACGGCGTGCTTTTCCTCGATGAGCTCCCCGAGTTCCGCAAGAACGTCCTGGAAGTTTTACGGCAGCCCATGGAGGATGGCAGGGTCACGATTTCTCGGGCACAGATATCGGTCACGTTTCCTGCACGCTTTATGCTCTTTGCCGCTATGAACCCCTGCCCCTGCGGATACCGTACGGATCCGAAGCACGAGTGCCACTGCTCCAGGCAGACGGTCCAGCGGTATTGGAGCAGGATTTCCGGTCCGCTGCTGGACAGGATCGATATCCATCTCGAGGTCCCTGCCGTGCAGTGGAGAGACCTCACCGGAAAGGCGGACGGTGAGTCGTCGCAGGCCACGCGGGGTCGAGTGAATGTCGCAAGGAAGATCCAGTTGGCCAGGCTCAAGAATACCGGCATCTTCTCCAACGCGCAGATGGGCACCAGACACGTGAAGCACTTCTGCCCTCTTGACCACGAATCGATGTCCGTGCTCGAGAAAGCGGTGGCCAGGCTGGGCCTGTCTGCCCGCGCGTACCATCGCATTCTCAAGATATCCCGGACCATCGCGGACCTCGAGGGGGCAGAGCAGATAAGCCCTCCGCACGTAGCTGAAGCCATTCAGTATCGGACGCTGGACAGGCGATACGGGTGATCTGCGTGTAGGGTCTTGTAACAGACGCCTGCGTCACTTCCTGCCGAAGGCCGCAAGCCCCTACGAGCGCTTCTGAGCCGCCCCACAATCGATCCCACGGCTTACCGTCTCTGCGGACGATCACAACTGATTGCAGAGCGGCACGCGATCATCATTCGCGGAAGCGCTGACCCCTCGTGGCGTGATGAGGTCAAGTAAATCCTCGATTCCAAGGGCACATTCGCCAAACTTCCGTTCCGTTTTCTTCTGGAGGAAGCGGCTCATCGTGGCGGTGCAGTCTGAAATGAGATAGGCCTGGAACCCTTTGCGCAAAGCTGTCCTCAGGGTTTTCGCCACGCACTGATCAGTAGTAAACCCGGCCAAGAACACTCTTCGCATTCCGTTGTTTCGAAGCAGGTCTTCCAGGTTGCTGCCTATAAACGCGTCGAACGCGTACCTCCCTTTCACTACCAGATCACCTTCTTCGTAAATCCCTGACGTGATTTCGGATCTTCTTGAACCGAGCGTGAACACTTGGCCGAAGGTAAGATGAGCGAGTAATCCTCGTTTGTTCTGGGGGTCTATTACCAGTGGCGCATGAACGATTTTGATTCCCAGATCTCTCGACTCTTTCACCAGCCTTCGCGTCTTTTGGATTACCCCCCTCGACTGCAACTGCCGCCTTATGAGAAAGTGGTAAAGTCCGGGCTCCGTCCATTGGTTCTGGAACTCCACCAGGATCAAGCCTGATTTGCTGTTTTCCGGCTCCATTTCTGTTACTCCTTTAGATCTGCTTGTAGTGACGACGCATCAATATGGCCCCATATTGTATGCCGCCTAACTAATCGGCGAGACTAACCCCATAATTGATTCTCGGCCGGTTCCTAATCGAATGGCCTCAGCATATCTCCGCACCCGGGTGGATGCCTTGAACGGTCACAGCGGTTCTCGTTAGTTTCCACCGATTGGCGGGCTGGAAAGCCCGCCCCACAAGCCCTGATCCGACATGAACCGGAAGTTGCTTTCGAGAACCGGTATAAATGTATGTCGAACCGATCTACTCAGGATCGACAAATCTGGGAAGGCCCTGGTTCACTTTCGCCAGGAGCCCCAATAGTTGCCGGCGTTCTCCTTCCTCAAGACGCGCCATGAGCTGTGAAGTTCTTCGGTAGTAATCCGGGAGTACCCGTTCCAATGCCTCGCGACCTCGGCGCGTGAGCCGGACCCGGACCCGTCTGCGATCCCGATGGTCCAGTTCCCGTTCGATGAGCACATCCCCATGGAGCCCATCAAGGAGGCCCGTCATAGTAGCTCGCGTCACACCAACCTTCTCTGCAAGTTCCGAGGGAGTTATCGACTCATCCGGACGCCGGTTCATGACAATGAGCGTAAGAAACCTCCCCTGTGACAAACCATGTTTCGAAAGCATGGTCTCAAAGGCGGTCAAGAGATCGCTAGCCGTCCGGGCCAGTACGATACACGCCTTGACCGCGGACGGGTCCATACCCTGGTACCGCTCGGCAAACTCGTGAAGGGTCTTGTCATCGGGAAGATCCCGCAAATAGAACACTGGCCCCACATCTCCGCTAGTAGCTTGGTGCCTTATTATACGGAGCCTTACGGTCTTGTCAAGCAAAACATGCTGGGGCATGTATGCCCTCAGTTACCTGTGGCCAAGCACTGCAAACCCGCAATGATATCAACCTACTCTGCTTTCGATTCCCCGAACAACTGAGAACATGCTGGAGCATTGACGGCCGGTCCATCAAGTCTCGCTGTTGCGCACGGGACGGTAGAGTAGCCAATTACGCCAGTTTGGTCAAAGCACCGAGGAGCCGCGACCAAGCGACAGGAATTGGCGGACGGTGAGTCGTCACAGGCCACGAGAGGTCGAGTGAATGTCGCAAGGAAGATCCAGTTGGCCAGACTCAAGAATACCGGCATCTTCTCCAACGCCCAGATGGCGACCCGACACGTGAAACACTTCTGCCCTCTTGACCACGAGTCGATGTCCGTGCTCGAGAAAGCCGTGGCCAGGCTGGACCTGTCTGCCCGCGCGTACCATCGCATTCTCAAGGATATCACGAACCATTGCCGATCTTGAAGGGGCAGAGCAGATCGGCCCTCCTCACGTGGCTGAGGCCATTCAGTGTCGAACGCTCGACAGAAAGTTCAGTTGATGGCAGCCGTCCAAGGGCCTCTGTTTTCTGCCGTGAAAGACGCGACAAAGCACCAAGACACACAGGGGTCAAAGACCGATCATCAACCTGCCATTGATTCGGGCAGGCCTCCTTGGCGTCTTTGCTTGGCGGTTCCTCTTCTTGCCGGCCGGCTGAACGCCTACTCAGTAACAGAATGGCACCCAAGGGAGATCTGAGTAGATCTTGACCCGTTGGTTGTGTGTCGTGCAAGAAGTCTGGGGGCACAGATGCGACGGGATCTGGATGGTTGTCTGGTGACCGTGCAGGGGTTGCATGATCGGGGCCGAGGTCCTGGGCTGCTCTTTTGTTGGGGTCTTCTTCGGTGCGAACGGTTTGGCCCTAGCCACGCAGACGGACGCGTGCACAAAGAATGGGGTGTCGTCGAAGCAGCCCGCCTCCATGCGAATGGCTGCCATGCCTGCAAGCAGATCCGGTGTGGCGATGGCGGACTCTCCCAGAACGAGTCGGGCTTCCCATGCTCGCGTGGTGTCTTCGATCTGGGCGCAGTAGACCTCAACGGGGTACTCGAGGGTATTGAGTACTGCCCAGAGCGCCCGGTTGGGACTCGCTGAAATGGTTGTGCGGCCTGGGAGCGGTTTCGGGGGTGAAGCGGACCGTCTTGCTTCGATGGCTTTCCGGCCAAAGGGAAGGTAATGAGCTGCGTTGACGAAGGTGTACCGGACTCCCTTTGCCTCCCTTCTTATGACCATGATCTCGAAATGAAGGTGAGGGCCGGTGGAGGATTCACCTGGCTTGTGCGTTCCAATCGTCGCGATGGGGGTGCCGGCTGTCACGGCAGCGGGAACATACGAGCGAGGTCCGCGTTTCTGGAGCAGGCTCTTGGCCGGATCGACGTGGCCGTAGAGGGTGTAGACGCCGCATCCGTGGTCGATCACGACTATCGCGCCGTAGTCTCCAAACTGTGGGAGAGCTCCCGCATAGACGACTCTACCATGGCCTGCCGCCAGGACCGGTGTACCGACGGGGCCGCAGAGGTCTGTCCCGAGGTGCGGACCGTTCCCACGCGGGCCTCCAAACCCTGATGACATGATCGCCTGTTGGACGGGGTCTTGAAAGGTGGCGATGACTCCTTCCGGGTCATAGGGCCCCAGAGGGGAGATTGGCCCTACGGGTGAATTACGCCATTCGTTCTCGACGGGCGAGGCGGGTTCCACCGGCTTCTTGGGCACAAAGGCCGCTTTCGAGGCATGAGGTCGGACTGCCAAGTCTTTGGTGATAGCGGCTTGGGTTGTTGACGCCGTTTTTTGGGGAGCTTTCCTCTCAATCGGGGAAGCCGGCACTATGAGGGCTCTTGGCCTGTATACTGCGAGTTTGGGTAGCTCTCGGGACAGTCCGGGGGGGGTGGCTCCGGGAATCAACAGCATCTGCACGAGGGCATCAGCGAAGGAGCCATCATAGGAGTAATTTACCGCCGAACTGTCCGTGGAGCCGGGTTTTCCTTCGGTGACCGCAGAGAGCGCCACCGGACCTGGCAGAGCCTTCCTTTCGGGCCCTTCGGAGCTCTGTGTCACGCTGCTCGGTTGGTCTGCCGGTGGTGTTTCATTCGGAAGCGCGGGCGCATACGGCGCCCCGACTTTCTCTGCTGCCGGGATTTCGGTTCCTCCCGCGCGGGTGTCTTGCGCTTGGGCGAAGCCACCACCACCCAAGGTAATCAGCAGACCGACGATGGCTGTAGTGAAAACCGGTCTCCACATATCGATTGATTCGCCTCTGGGGCTGATTGCAAGGTCTCTGAGACTCCCTGGATCACGCACCCGCGCGAGTGCCGGGCACGGCACGGCACACACATCCCTACCGGATTAGACTGCACTCAGTCCAATACGGCGGCACGCCGCTCGCTGTCTGCGATGGCACTCCTCTCGCGATCTTATACCATAGATACAATGCTCATGCGTTGTCAAGCAGGAAAAGTTTGACAGCCGGCCGCGGGGCATGGTATCCGCGAACAATGGGGTCGGACAGATGCATCACGGACTGACCAACAGCACCCGTTACTGTGCGTACCGGCTGAAAACAGAGTTTCATCGGGACTCTTTCACTGGAGAATCGGCCCTTGATGAGCGATACAATCGAAGTGATTGGGAACATGGTCAATGATAGTGGATGGTTGAACCGTCAACAACACAGGGAAGCCCGAAATCGCGCCCTGTAATACAGTGTTCTAGGTCTTGGGAAGGAGTCGTACATGGATTTCGTGCACGTGATCAAGCAAGAGAGCATTGCCACGGTGGTCATCGAAAGAGGGAAGGTGAACGCACTCGACAATACCGTCGTAGACCAGTTGAGAGACGCGTTCAAGGAATTGGAACGCGATCCTTCGACAAGAGCCGTGATCTTCACGGGGCGCGGCAAGTTCTTTTCCTTCGGCTTCGACATTCCGCAGTTCATACCCTGGCCGAAAGAGGACTTCTTCGCATACCTGGTCAATTTCACGAACCTGTACACCTACCTGTTCCTGTATCCGAAACCGTTAATCGCAGCGCTCAACGGTCACGCGATCGCGGGAGGCTGCATGCTGGCTCTGGCATGCGATCATAGGCTCATGGTGACGGGAAAGGCCAAGATATCGCTCAACGAGATTGGTTTCGGTTCGTCCGTGTTCGCGGGGAGCACTGAGATGCTCAGGTTCTGGACAGGAAGCGCGAATGCGACTCAGATTCTCTGCTCAGGGGCCATGTACCCGGCGGAACAGGCTCTGGAATTGGGCCTGGTTGACCAGGTCACGACAGAGGCAGACCTGCCGGCAACCGCAGTGACGGTCGCCTCGGAACTGGGAGCGAAAGACCCTTCAGCCTTTGCGAGCATCAAGGGCCTCCTGCGGCAGCCCGTTGCAGAAGCGATGACACGTCGAGAAACAGACTCAATACGTGAGTTCGTGGATATCTGGTACTCGGAAACGACTCGAGCAAATCTGCACGGCATCACGATACGCTGACCCGGGTCGGTGCGGGCGTCCCTTCACTTTTTGAACGTGATCGAGCGAAGAAAGCCTCTCATATCTGCTTCGACCTTCTCGTACACACCGTCCGTCGAATCGCAGATCGTCTGAGCGCCCACTTTCCCGTGACGCATGTGTGCGATGAGCACCTTGTGCAGGACGCGTCCCTGCTGGTTTTCCCCCTCGAATCCCACGGAATTCCGATGCGTGAAATCGCCGTTCTGGGGGGTCATCAGTTTGTTCACTTTGAACGGGATCTGCATTCGCTTCGCAATCGAGTACCGTATCACGTCCACAGATTCCGGCACCGACTCACAGATGATTGCAATGACAGGCTCTATGTCACGGCCCTGGGCATCCTTGATCGGACGACGTTTGAACATGAGCAGGTACGCCCCTGACTTCGCGTCCGTGCCGTTGCTCACCAGATTCCAAGCTTCGGGGTCAGGGCGAGCGTAGGACACGGTCGAGCCGTGCGCGGTGAACGACTCTTGTGTCTGTACAGGCTGTGGTGCTTGAGGGGAATCCTGTGCCTGCGCGGTGAACGCGGCGAGGAATATCGCGAGTACTGCGACAACGAGGGATCTCATGAGACACTCCTGCGGGAGACGCTCGGTCACATCTCACAGAAGTATCACCGTATCCCCTGCTCGTCAATCAGCGGGCAACTACCTGAAGCGCTTTGTGAAACGCACTGTTAAGTCGAACCCCTTCACCGGGAACACGGAAGAATCGACGCGGCGGAAGAATCAATTGAATACATTGCATCTGAGTCGAAAAGCCGTTGCCCCATCGGGTTACCCCACCGAACACGGGATGCTTTCTTTGTGTCTCTGTGTCTTCGTGGCGAACGCTCGCGTTAGGCCGCCTTTTCGGGCTCGTTCATGAGTATTTCCGCGGCCTGGTCTCTTCGCAGGCAGACATGGTACCCCTTGATGAGGAACTCTATCGGGTCAGTGAGGGGGGCATACTTGACGACCTCGATTTCAGCTCCTTTGACGAATCCCATCTCCATCATGCGCAGCCTAAGATCCCCATTACCGCAAATCTGGACGATCTTTCCCTTCTGGCCCGGTTTGTAGCTCGAGAGCCGAACAGGGCTCTTGCCGTTGCACTCGCCGAGTTGATGAGAAGGGCACTCGTCACAGGGATCTTTCGCAGAGAAGAAATTCATTTCGACCTCCGGGTTCTGTCTCGCCAGTGGGAGCCTACGATAGTTAGTCTCGTCGAATTAATATTTAGACAGCCATCACCGGAATGTCAAGCTAATTTTTCATGAACGTCGGCCGGCCAGACAGAAAGGCGCCCTGAACTCCCCAGCCCCCTCTGGCAGGGGTCAGCCGACGGTACGCGCAGGGCCCGTCATGAAATGTCAGCCAGGAGGTTATTCGAAGGAGCCGGAAGGGTCGGTAATCGGATTTGATTTGAGCAGGTCCGTCAAACAGACCGTGTCCAGGAACTGCCTGGGGGCTTCCTCCTCGGGAACCGTTTCGTCCGGAACGAGCCCCGAACCCAGGTCTTTCAGCGCTCTTAAAGCCGACACGTCTACACCTCTGCGCTCGAGATCGTCCTCGTTCAGGAGGTCTCGATCGTAGAGCTGTATCATCAGGTCCTCCAGGCCCTTGTCGCTTATCCCGAACGCCCTCTTGAGCTCACTGTTGGTCGCGGAACTCTTCACCGCATTGAGTGCTTTCCTCACATTCACGCGTCTGCTGATGACTCGTCTTCTCACGACTCGCTGAATTCTTTTTTCCGTAGTCATACCGCTTGGCTCCTTCCGACGGCTGTTCCGACGCGGCGGCAGAGTCTCTTCATCACCGGCCCGCGAACATCTTTGGAGATCTATCCGGATTCCTTCACTTCGGGTTTGCGCGCCAACCCCGGAGCGTGTCGCAGACACGTGCGCCGTCCGGCAGGGCACAGGGAACCGATCCAAAGTACTGGATAATCCGGTTGCCGGTCACTATATTATACAGGAAGGCCCGCAAGTCGGCTACGAAAAGTCGTGGCCCTCCGAAAAACAGGTCCTGGTCGAGCAGGCCCATAACCTGACCCGGATGCGAGATTGAGCAATACCATGAACGTCAAGCAAAGCAAAGACAATTCCTTCCCAAGGCTACTTACCGAGGGTCTCTGGGTTGTGGGAAACTACTACTTCAACTTGTATGTGCTCAAAGGAGAGCAGGGATCAGCGTTGATCGAAGCAGGCGTCTCGGCCGTGGTGGACCGCGTCGTCGACCAGCTCAAGGAGCTCGCGGTCAGCCCGACCTTTCTCGTCATGACCCACCCTCATGCAGACCATGCAACAGGCTTGCAGGGCCTCATGGAGCGGTTTCCCGACGCCCTGGTCGTGGCGGGAGAAGGCGCGGTCGAGTTCCTCGCGCATCCCAAAACCGGACCTCTTATGGTGGCAGAAGACGAGCACATGAGTCAATTCCTCGGTGCCGAGGGATTCGACCACCGCAGACCGCCCGTGCAGGAACCGCCGTCTCTTCACCATGCACTGATTGCCAAAGATCAGGATGAAATGGACTTGGGAGGAATCACCATGCGCTTCCTCAACGTTGGTGGACATTCCCCGGGCACCATCGCAGTCCACGTGGCGGAGCTTTCTGCGCTGATGCCCGCCGATTCGCTCGGATTCCGTTTCCCCGGCAGAGGGATCGTGCCCCTGTTTTTCACGAGCTATCCGGACTACATGGACACCCTCAGCCGACTCGCGCAATTTGACGCGGCAATTCTCGGGATTCCGCATCAAGGGCCTTTGACGGGGGATGACGTGCAGGCAGCATTCTCGGAAGCATACGACACCGCACGTGCGCTCCGGGACGAGATCGTCGCAGACACGCGGGAGCCCGAAGAACTAGCAAGGGATCTCTTCGAGAGGTATTATCGGGACGAACTCACCATGTACACCCCGAGCAACATACTCAACTGTATGCGACTCGTGATCAGGAGGGCCCGCGAAAGTGCTCAATAACAGCCCCTCACCCGTGCGAGCCCTCACACGCAAGCAGGAGGCCTGCCTGGCTCCGGCTCCCAACCGCATCGTCAGTGCCGGCGCCGGCTCCGGTAAGACGTTGGTGCTGGTCGAGAAGATCGGACGGCTCCTGATGGGGAGCGGCGATCCTGGGCCGGCAGTGGGGACCGAACACTTCCTGGCGCTCACGTTCACACGCAAGGCAGCCGGAGAAATGCGCAGCAGAGTGTACCGCGCACTCCTGGAGCGGCCCAATGGCTCTTCTGACGTGGAACGAACCCGGCTCGAACGGCTTCGAGAGAGGTTCCAGACCGCCAAGATCACCACTATCCACGGCTTCGCGTCTTCGCTCATCCGCAGCAACCCCGTAACCCTCGGAATTGATCCTGACTTCCAGTTGCTCGAGGAATCGGCCGGGGCCGAAACCGTCCGGGACTCGACAAACAGAGTCCTGAGAGACGTCTGGAACAAGAAGAGGCCCCTGCTGATCGAGCTTGTGGCCTTGTGGGAACCGTCCCGACTCCGAAAAGTCATCGAAGAGCTCCTGCACAGACCCATCGAGTTCAGAGAGCTGTGCGACTGCTACGACACCGAGGCGATCCTCGCGCTCGTAGACCGGGTGAGACAAGCCAGATGGGCTGCAATCATGACCGTAGCCCGAGAAGACGGCGGATGGCTTACCCACTTGGATGCGATTCACGCTCACTGCCTCGAAGTGATCGGAAAGAAGGGAAACGCTCGGAATCAACGAGATCAGAGAGAAAAGGCGCAACGGCTGATCGACGAGTTCGTGAATCCTCTGCGTGAGGTCTTGAAGGCCGCGTCACCGGAAGGGTTCGATATTGCGGCCGTCAAAGCTCTGAGGCGAGATGTCAAGGAAATCGGGAGCTTCCGGTGGAACGCCCCGACCGCCCTCAAGATCCTGGACGGGATCACCGAAAGCCTTGGGCCGTGGCTTGGGTCGATGGAGCGGGAACGGGAAGCGCTGGAATGGACCGGGCTCCTGCTGGAACTGGCCGGAGAGGCGCACGCACGCCTCGATCGGGACAAGAGCGCACAAGGCCGGCTCTTCCACGATGATCTCCTGATCCTCGCCCGAGACCTCTGCGTGCAACAACCGCATGACACGAGAGGCCCCATACGACATCTGCTGGTGGATGAGTTCCAGGACACGGACCCAATCCAATGGGACATGATTCTGACCCTGGCCCGCACCGAGGGGAACAAACCGAGGAACCTCTTCCTGGTGGGCGACGTCAAGCAGGCCATATACGGATTCCGAGGGGCTGACCACACGGTATTCCGATCGGCTCGGGAGTTCCTGAGCGAAATCAGCAGCGACACGAACCTTGAGGTGGTGCTTGACGACAACTTCCGTTCCTTGACGGGTCCGCTCCATTTCACCAACGAGCTTTTTGCACGGATGTTCCGGGCGGAGGACGTGAAATCGGATCCGTATTCAGTGCCGGCTCAGCCGTTGGTCTCGCAACGGGAATCTGATGATCCGTCTTCAGTGGTTTTCCTGATCTGCGACTACGAGAGCGAAGATCCGTGGATTGCGGAGGCCCGTGCGGCAGTCGCGCTGCTGCGGCGCATCTACTCCGGCGAAGAACCCCGTTATTCGAGGATCTCGGCAATGATGAGAGCGGCCAAGCCTGCGGTCGGCATACTCTTCAGGACCTACGCCCCGATGACGCACTATATCGGCGAGCTTTCACGGGCAGGTCTTCCTTTCTCCGTGTATCACGGCCGGACATTCCTGCAGACGACGGAAGTGCAGACGCTCATGTCTTTGCTCTCGTGGATGGCCGATCCGGGAGACGACTCAGCCCTGGCCGCGGTCTTGCGATCACCCTTGTGCGCGTGGACCGACGAGGACCTGACATCGGTGGCCGACCCCGCGCGTACCCCCCGCATACCTCTCCACCAGATCCTGAACTCTGAAGTGGAGAATGGTCGAGACCTTCTTCCTTCCGGCGCCTCCCGTGTCCGGACCTGGAGGCATCTGCAACGCATCAGGAGACTCGCCGGGCATCTGAGTCTCTCTGAGACGCTGCGGCTTGCTCTCGACGGGATTACGGGCACCATTGTGCTCCGGGGGGCTGTCCGGGGACTGCAAGCCTCCGCCAACATAGAGAAATTCCTGCAATTGGTGCGCGACCTGGAAGAGTCGCGGCACTCTTCGCCCCAAGTGGTGGTGCAGGCGCTTCGCGACCTGGAAGAGGAAGGCCCGGGAGTTGCCGAAGCAGAACCTCCCACATCCGAGAGAGTAGCCATTCAGCTTATGACCATACACGCGGCCAAGGGCCTGGAATTCCCCATGGTGATTTCCGCGTGTTCCGGCAAGGCGTCCGGTGGGGCGAGGCAGCGGGTCTTGCAGCGGGTCATCCTGTCCGATGCCGGTAAACCCGGAGGACTTCGCAGAATGACCCTCTGCGGAATAGACTTCCCGGACCCTTCCGCGGACCACGAGCCCACGCCCACCATGCTGAACACTTTCCTCAAAGAGCACCACGCTCAACAGACCGAATCAGAAGAGAAAAGACTGCTCTACGTGGCGCTCACAAGGGCGTGCGATCATCTTGTGGTGCCGCTGTGCGTGGCACAGGAGAAGATACGAGCTGCCGGGAGGTCGTTGGCGCGATTCATGCTCGACGCGGCACCTGAGATCGAACAGGCGATCCTATCAGGCGATGACCGCCTCGAGTTCGGTCAAGGAGCATGCGAATTCCGTTACTCCCATGAGTTTCCGACGGAAACGGCGCGAACCGAAACCATAGTACCCCGTTTTCCAGACTGCGGCTGGTCTCACCCTCCCCTTGCCCCTCCTATCAAGGGAGGGGAAACGCAAACCCGTTCCTGTGGCGAGACTGGGGAGGAAGAGGTGGGCCCTGTCTGCTTCCAGAACCTCGAAAACTTCAAGGAGAAGGGCCATAGTGTGGACGAACAGATCAGTCAGATCGACAGCCTCGCATTCGACCCAGCCGCCAAGGAGAACCTGACACGGGAACTCCCGTACAAACGAAGGGTACGTGTAACGGTAACGGATCTGATGACCTTCAGGAAATGTCCGAGACGTTTCTACTTTGAGCGGTTCTTCCGAGCCCCTGAGGCATCGGTCTCCTTCGGAGAAGAGTCCGTCGATGATGCGGGGCCTCAGCAGGAAGGAGCCGGCCGAATGGTGGGTTCGATCGTGCACCGGATGGTGCAGCGTCACGAAACCTGCCTGGTCGCGTGGGAACCCGGAACTCCGTGGCCCGACGAGCTGATCGAAGACTTGGGCCGTGCGGTGCGAGACCACTGCGGGCCTGTGGAAACGCTCCCGGGAATTGGGGAGACTGGGGAAGTGGACAATGCCCCGCTCACCCTTCTCTCTCCCGCAGGGGGAGAGAGTCTGGTATTCCCCTCCCTGGATGGGAGGGGCAAGGGGAGGGTGAATGCTGCTGCAGTTGCCGACGCGGACCACCACGGAAGCGCGAGGTCGGACCCGCTTTCTCTCCGGAACGTGGCGCTCGTCCACCTGGAAAACGTAGCCCGAAGCGGTATTCTGGCTCCAACAGCGGGCGGACAAGCCGTGGTACTGCGAGAGATCCCCTTTGAATGGGAACACCACGGCTTCCTGATTGCAGGCGCGATCGACCGGCTGGAACAGGACCCCGATTCCGGCTGGAGACTCTGGGATTTCAAAACCACGAGCCTTACCGGGCGCACCAAGGAAGATGTGGTTCGAGAAGAATGCTACGACCTTCAATTGAGCATCTATGCGAGTGCTGCGGTACACATTCTGGGGCAGCCCGTCTCGCAGGCGGCCGTGGTGTTTACCGGAGACCCGGAAAACCCTCTATTTCCCATAGAAACCGACACACACGCACGAACTTCCGGGGTCGATGACGTTCTCAGTGAACTGAGCGGGTCCCTGGATGTGGGCTTCAACGGCTTCGCTTCCACCGGTCGCACGTGCAGGATGTGTCCATATGAAGCATTGGACTTGTGCCGAAGATAGGGTTGTGTTCTTTCTCAGGCTAGGGTACCTTCCCGGAGTAATATGGAAACACAGAGACGACACTCAGCGAGACAACCGAAAACCCGTAGGTTCCGTCCACCCTCGACCGGACACAAAGCCCCGCGGGAAGTTCCGCCACCAATTGAAAGACGGATTCACCGAGAAGCACGGCTACTGCTCAGGGAAATCGGGCGACCGGAACTGATCCCGTTCACGCCGGATCCGTTTCAGACAGAGGCTCTTCAGCGGGTCATGGAAGAAGACCTCGTGGTCAGCGCTCCCACGGGCTCGGGCAAGACGTGGATAGCCCTGGAAGCCACGAAAAGGTTACTTTCGCAGCGCTCGAGGATTTGGTATGCGACTCCGCTCAAGGCCCTTTCCAACGCAAAATACCAGGAGTTCGGCGAGGCGCTGGGTCTTGAGAACGTCGGCATACTCACCGGAGACCGCAAGGAAAATGCCGATGCTCCCGTGATCGTGGGCACCACGGAGATACTCCGAAATCAGCTCTACGACGCGATGGAGGTCGGGACTCAATTGCAGACCGACCTGGTCATCTTAGACGAAGCCCACTACCTGGGAGACCCTGACCGCGGCGTGGTGTGGGAAGAGGTGCTGATCTACCTTCCCGGTCGGGTGCGGCTCCTGCTGCTTTCCGCGACGATCTCGAATGCGTATGCGCTGGCCTCGTGGCTGAAGACGATTCGAGGGGTTCCTTGCGGAGTGGTGCTTTCCGATGAGCGACCGGTTCCGCTTCACGTGCTCTTCTTGGCTCCTGACGGCCAGTTGACTCCGTTCATGCACGGGGATCGGTTGTTTCCTGCAGCCGCGGCTCTGGCGAGGATAAGGAAGGGCAAGAGGCACCTGCTGGCCTCCAACGGCACTGATTTCAACGAACTGCTGCAAGGCCTGCGTGAGTTCAACCTGCTTCCCGCGATCATATTCCTCAAGTCGAGGTCGGATTGCGACAGAGCCGTTGAATCCTTGATCCCTCCGCCAAAGAATCCTGACCTTCCGGACCCGAGCGATGAGATTGACGAGATTCTGCGCACGTACCCCGAATTCCGGACTCACACTCAACTGGACGCGCTCGTCGAGAGTCGAGCGGGGTCGCATCATGCCGGACAGCTCCCCGCATGGCGTCTTGTGGTCGAGAGAATGATGACCATGGGGTATTTGGACGTCATATTCTCCACGTCCACCGTGGCAGCAGGCGTGAATTTTCCTGCACGAACGGTAGTGCTCATGCAGAGTGACCGGTTCAATGGCGCTTCGTTCGTGGACATGACCGCGACGGATCTTCACCAGATGGCAGGTCGAGCAGGTCGCCGCGGGATGGATAACATCGGGTTTTTGCTGATCCTGCCGGGGAAACATCTTCGGTTGGAGCTGGTGCGAGACCTCGTGCTTTCCCCACCGGAGCCCCTTGTCTCGCGCATCACGGTGAATTTTTCCATGACCTTGAACCTCCTGCTCTCCCACGACCCGGACGGAGTGAGGAATCTGCTGGGCCTGTCGTTTTCGGGATTCTCGCAGAAGCACGGCCGATCCGGGAGAATCCACAGGCGGTTGGTAAAGGAATTCAATCGCCATTTGAGCGTGTTGCAGGAACTGGGATACGTGGACGCCTCGGGGATTCCCACGTACGACGGTCGTTGGGCCGCGAGACTGCGGCTGGACCACCCTCTTCTGATCGCGGAGCTCATTCGCGAGGGAGCGTTTGCGTCCCTCACTCCCGGCGAGCTTGCCGGGGTGATCGCTCCGTTTGTTATGGACAAGGACAGAGACATCTACCTGAGCGAAGACCTCTGGGAGCGCACACGATCGCTTTCCAGGAAGTTCCGCCGAATGCTGAAGTTGTTGAGGCCTTTGGGCGAGATGCTTATCGCTCGCGGGTTTGATGTGCCCGGCATCATGTTCTGGCCTGCGGCATCATCGTGGTTGTGGTCCGAAGAGGTTGACTGGCCGGAATTGATCCGGCACGTGAAGGCGGACGAAGGAGACCTGGCAATGCTCATGCTCAGGACCGCTGATCATCTGCGCCAGTTGGTCGCGCTCGAAGACGAGCAGCCCGAACTCGCGCTCACCGCGCGCAAGGCAATACCGATGCTAATGAGGCCGCCTTTGGTGTAGGGACTTGCTATGCGAATTGCGATTTCAGGGGGAAGCGACCTTTTGCAAGAATTGCCATTCCCGGGACCTCCATAGCGCTAACTTAGGGTTCCTTGCTCTTTCGCCCGGCCTTGAAAGGCCCGGCTATTGTCAAACGTCGGCCGGGGGACGTCGGCGTTGCCAAGCCCCGCGGGGACGACTGAAAATAGCCGGACGCTCCAGCGCCGGGCGGCCCTTCCGCAGTCTCAAGTCCATGGACCTCAAGATTAGGCCTATTCATCACCATCGGGCTAATCGAGTCACGGCTCACGTCTTCATGTGCATGCTCGCATACTGCGTGGAGTGGCACATGCGCAATGCTCGCTCCGGCCATACCTTCTCCAGATTTTCTTGGCCAACTCCTACCCAACAAAAGGCCCTCGACCTTCTGGGCGTTTCCCACTGCATGAAGTCACGAACGGGACAGTTGTTCGCTAATTTTGGGCTCTGCTGCCAATGCGTTCGCTAATAGTCCAGGAACTTGGGGTTAGGAGGCTTTCAATCAACGCCCCCCGCGTGGGGGGCGACGGGTTATTGCGGCCGTAGCTGTAGCCTTAGCTTTGTTTCAATCCACGCCCCCGCGTGGGGGGCGACCGGCGCGTTCTCCGGCCTGAACCGGACCGTGGGGGTTTCAATCCACGCCCCCGCGTGGGGGGCGACGTCCGGCCGGAGGTAATCTCCCCAGGACAACCCGAGGTTTCAATCCACGCCCCCGCGTGGGGGGCGACCTGGAGGAAGAAGAAGAGGAATAGGGTGCTAGGGTTTCAATCCACGCCCCCGCGTGGGGGGCGACCCCGACTCATGGTGAGCGAACCATCTCCCATGGCGTTTCAATCCACGCCCCCGCGTGGGGGGCGACTGCTGCTCAGCCCCTTCGTCGTCGGTGTCCCAGGGTTTCAATCCACGCCCCCGCGTGGGGGGCGACCAAGCACCAATAACCATTCGCTCGACATGTGTGTGTTTCAATCCACGCCCCCGCGTGGGGGGCGACTCGCAGTGATAATGTATCGGTAATCCGTGCAGGCGTTTCAATCCACGCCCCCGCGTGGGGGGCGACGGCACTGGTGGGTTCATAGATCTCAACTGAATTCGGTTTCAATCCACACCCCCGCGTGGGGGG
>JBFMAA010000108.1:0-20394 GCA_040755955.1 Thermodesulfobacteriota bacterium | reverse complement strand
AACTTCTTGCAAGAAGTTCCTTCCCCCGGGAAGCGCATTTTCTGATAAAGGGTTGTCCCCCGGACCCCTTTCCGAAAACTCTTGAAACATTGGATGGTTCTGACCATGCCGCGGGTTTTCGGGAGGTCGGGCGCTGACTTTCATGCTTCGTTGTGGCTCCATGTCATGACTGTTCTCAATGAATAAAGATACATTTCTTCTTGTTCCGAGAAGAAATGGTGATTCGAGCTGTTCCCGAAACTGACGAAGCGTCGCTGGACCGGGTGCGCAGAACGAACTCACCCCGCCGTGGGTCTGAGTGAGGACCGAGAAAGGGTGACGCGAATTCTGGTTGCAATTCCCAGCCACTTCTTGACAATTTTTGTCGGGTGTCTATAATCCCGTGCAAGTGAGGGATCGCGATGTGCCGTGCGGCAATTATCAGAACCTGCATGATCGTCCTATGTGCCTTCTTGGTGGGCGTGCAGGTGTACGCGGCGATGCGATCCTCGTGTCTGTCGACCAAGGCCGGTTGCATGTGCTGCCCCGGCAACTTGGAGCACGTGGTCGACGCGTCGCACCAGGCAGGGCTTCACCTGGGCGCGGTCGATTGGTTCGAGCTCCTCTCTTTGGGATACGTGTGCGGCACCCCCCTTGGACAGAAAGGGACCCTGCAAAACGGTCAAGAGCGCCGGGCTCCTGCTGACCCTTCTGCAGCTTCGGACCCACTCGACAACGGGTGCTCAGGAAAGGGTTGCTGCCAGGGTTGCCAGGCCCTGATCTTTCTCACCAACGCATATCACACGGCTTTCAGTCCGGGAGCTGCTCCGGCTCTGCCCAAGTTGACTTCCCACGTACCTCTCCCCGGTTTTCCAGCCTCTCTGTTCAGACCTCCACAGTCCTGAAATACTGACCCATTTGCCACACATGTGCTGCACCTGTTCGGTCGGCCGCTGTCCGACTGCCGTTTTTCCGCGGCCTGAACCTTGCCGACTACCGGGACCGCGGAGGTGGAACTTTGAAAGAAAAGCAACTGCTGATCCTGAGGAGCGATTCGCACGGGAAGCCGACAGACCGCCCAGGCACGAGGATTCCACGACCTACATTCAATTGGAAGACCCGAATCCTCGTTCCCGCTGTGGTTCTCGGAGGGTTTCTGGTTCTGGGGGTGCTCAGCGCTTACGAACACCTGATGCCCGCGGTCACGGTGCATGCAGCTTCCGTGGTCGCCAAGAAAGCCCAAGGCAACACGGCCGGAAAAGTCGCGGTGCAGGCTGCGGGTTGGATGGAAGCAAACCCGTACAAGTCGTACATCACTGCCCTCACGGACGGGGTGGTCAGGGAGGTGCTGGTTCTGGAAGGCCAACCGGTGGCCCGAGGACAGGTGGTGGTTCGCCTCGTGGACGAAGACGCTCGGCTGGCTGTGCAACGGGCAAAACACAAGGTGAAGGAACTCGAAGCCACCGTCGCGCTCGAAAAGGCTGAACTCCGCGCGGCCAAGACCGACTGGGAAAACCCCGTGGAACGAACCCGGGCGGTCGCGGCATCTCAGGCCCAGCTTGCCGAGAGCAAGGCTACCGTCTCACAGATATCGTCAGAAATCGAGGTGGAGGAGTCAAACCTGGAACACGCGAAAAGCCAATACGATCGCGCGGTCGCGCTCAAGGAGTCGGGCTCCGTATCGGAACAGGAATTTGTGAGGCTTCGATCCGTATTTCACGCGCAGATCTCGAAGGTCGCCGCGCTCAAGAATCGGCATGCCGCGGTCAAGGAACTCGCCGCGAAACACGAAGCAGACCTCCAGGCTGCACAACAACACATGCAACTTCGCACCGAGGAGCGGCGCAAACTGGACAGAGCCCAGGCCGCAGTCATGCAGGCCGAGGCAGCGTTGGAACAGGCCAGGACCGCGCTGGCGGAGTCCGAACTGCGGCTCGCACGCACCGAAATCAGGTCCCCGATGGACGGAGTCGTCATGAGCCGCATGACCGAACCCGGATCCAAAGTGGTCATCCTCTCCGACAACCCCGGTTCCGCAAGGGTCCTGAGCCTGTACGATCCGACACGCTTGCAAGTGAGGGTCGACGTGCCCCTCGCGGACGCAGGAAAGATAAGCGTAGGGCAACAGGCGGAGATCACCGCTGAGGTCATTCCTGACCGCGCCTTTTCCGGAACCGTCACACGGATACTCCACGAAGCGAACATCCAGAAGAACACCCTGGAGGTCAAGGTCGCACTGGCCGAGCCGGACCCGACGCTGCGCCCCGAAATGTTGGCCCGTGTCAAGTTCTTGGCAAAGCCCGATCCCGAAGCAGCGCAAGACGCGAAAAGGCTGTTTGCTCCCGAAGTTTCGGTCCTTGGCAAGGGTTCTCAGGCCACCGCGTGGGTGGTACGCGACTTCGACGGGCACAGAGGGATCGCGGTCCCTGTGGCTGTGCGTTCTGGGACATCCAGGATCGACACCTGGATCGACGTGATCGAAGGTCTGCAGCAGGGCGACGTCGTGATCACCAGCCCGGCCTCGGCTCTCAAAGCCGGCGCTCGGGTGAAGGTCTTGTTGGATTGAGTGCGATACGTACCGGTTGCGGCGAGCGAACATCAATCGGCAGGCTGGAAGAAACTGTCTCAAAAGTGTCTGTTGGTCAGAAGTCGTGCCACAACTCCGGCCGAGGACCCACGGCCCCGGCTACTAACTGTCGCCCCTACGGGGCTCTGGAGGGTTGCGTCCCGGAGGGATGCCGGACAATAGCCCGGCACGTGAGTGCCGGGCCAGATGGGAATCGTGCCACGCTTCCAGGGATTTGAGACAGTTTTGGAAAACCTGCCCCACAGCACGGGCTCCATCCGGAATCCCACCCCATGCCGGGCGACCGATACAGAGGACTGTCATGGCCTATATAGAATGCAGAAACCTGACCCGCTCGTATACGAAGGGGACCTCCACCATAACCCCGCTCAAGGAACTGGACCTTGATATCGAGGAAGGATCGTTCACCGCGCTTATGGGACCGTCCGGAAGCGGCAAAACCACGCTACTCAACCTCATCGCGGGAATTGACACGCCTTCTGCGGGTTCTCTGATCGTCGCGGGAGAAGAGATCAGCAAGCTGTCTCGATCTCGTCTTGCCCGGTGGCGAGCGGATCACATCGGGTACATATTCCAGCTCTACAATCTGGTGCCGGTGCTCACCGCGTACGAAAACGTCGAGCTTCCGCTACTTCTGCGGGATCTCTCGGGCAAAGAGCGACACGAGAAAGTGGAAGCAGCCTTGGAACTCGTCGGCATTGCCGATCGGCACGATCACTTTCCCCGTCAACTCAGCGGAGGCCAGGAACAACGAGTCGCCATCGCCCGGGCCATAGTCACCGACCCGAGCATCATCGTCGCGGACGAACCCACCGGCGACCTCGACCGCGCGTCGGCCGCGGAGATCCTGTCGCTCCTTCGTCAGATCAATGTGCAGTTGGGTCGCACGCTCATTATGGTGACCCACGACCCGAAGACGACCCAGTACGCCCAGCGGACCCTGCACCTGGACAAAGGAAAACTCCTTGAGCTCCAAACGGTCCCGGAATCCGGGCCAATCGGGAGGGCATGATGGCAATATGGTTCCGAAAAGCGGGGTGCCATGCCGGAGCGTCCATGGAAGACCCATGCCCGCGTGGTCGGCACAACGAACTATGGAAATGCAACCCCACCCGTTGTGGGAGTACCCTCGCGGCGACCAACGGAAGCCGCCATGCTCCAAAAGTTTTTGGGGATGGGGGTCTGAGGCATAGGCGCTCACTTGGCGATAGCCGAATTCGACATTTCAGGCAGTATTCCCCCTCCCCCTACCCCCTCCCACGAGGGGAGGGGAATCCGGAAACCCTCTCCCCTGGCGGGAGAGGGAAGGGCGAGGGGGAGTATGCTGAGGCAACGCGTGCTCTGAAGTGAGCGCCCGCTCGGCCGGCAGCAAGCCCGAGGAGGTTCACGATGATCTTACTCAAATTCCTACCCCTGGTGCTCAAGTACATAGTGCGACACCGGGGTCGGAGTATTCTCACATTCGCAGGGGTAGCAACCGCGATGTTCCTGTTCTACTCCGTCGAGGCAATGCAGCAGGGCGTGCGGGACGCGACCCGAAAGAGATCCGAAGACACGAAGCTGGTCGTGTACCGACAGGACCGCTTCTGCCCCTTCACCAGCAACCTGCCACAGGACTATGCCCCGCGTATTGCCAAGATCCCCGGTGTGAAAAATGTCGTGCCGGTCAAAGTGGTGGTGAGCAATTGCCGGACCAGTCTGGACGTGGTCACGTTTCGGGGAATCCCTGTCGAAGCCATGGAAAGTGGGGCGTTCAGTGAGATCAGTATTATCGACGGCTCGGTCGATGCCTGGAAGCGGAGAAGCGACGCGGCTCTCGTGGGCGAGCGAGTGGCTGCACGCCGAGGGCTGAAGGTAGGGGATCGCCTGGAGGTATCCGGGAGCACTATCTACGTGGCAGGGATTCTTCGCTCTCCTGAACCACAGGACCAAAACGCGGCCTACACTCACCTGGATTTCACGCAAAGGGCCAGTGACAAGGGGGCAGGTCTGGTCACGCAGTTCGATGTGACGGTGACCGCGCCGGGCCTCCTGGAATCGACCGCCAAGTCCATTGACGAGGAGTTCCGCACCGCTCAGGAACCTACCGCCACCTGGTCGGAGAAGAGCTTTGTTGCAAGATCCACGTCGGACATACTCGAGATCGTCACCTTTGCCCGGTGGCTCGGATGGGGCTGTCTGGTGGCGGTTTTTGCGCTTGTGTTCAATGCAATCGTCCTTTCCGCGCAGGATCGGATCAAGGACCACGCGATCATGCAGACTCTCGGGTACAGCCGGGGATTGATCGCACTGCTGATCGTCAGGGAGAGCATGATCTTGAGCCTCGTGGGAGGCTTCATCGGTATTGCGACGGCCGTTGGAGTGACGTCCTGGGGAAAATTTGCTTTGTCGGTCGAAGGCCTGAGCATCAACATCCACGCGGGAATTGACACACTGCTGCTAGGTTTGGCCCTGTCTGCCCTGACCGGAGTCCTGGCCGGCATGGTGCCGGCATGGCAGGCATCGAGGGCCGAGATCGCCGCGTGTTTCCGAGCGGTGTAGGGAGCTGCATATGGAAATGCAGTTTCCGGGGGAAGGGACTTCTTGAAGCAAGTCCCGTCCTACGGACCCACATCCCCAAGAACGGTCATGGCTTGCCGCCACAACGAGGTATGAAAGTGCCCCTAGCTTCATAGGAACTCGGTGGATGGTCAGAACCATCCAATATTCTAAGAGTTTTAGGAAAGTCTTCCCGGGGACAACCCTTTTGCCAAAAGGGTTTCCCCCGGAAGACTTTCGTGGGAACTTTTGAAACATTGCGGCTCCCGGTGGTCGCCGCGGCAGGGTGCTCTGACAGTCAGCAGCGTCGCACAGCCGTCGGCTATTATGGCGGGTAAGAGTTCACCGCAGCGACACAGAGGACGCAGAGAAGAAAGAGAAAACAAGTTGAAAGAATTATGCTTTTCTACAGAGTCGAACGGAGACGGCACACTATTACACGAGAGACTCGCGGATTTCTCTTCGTATTCTCTGTGCTCTCTGCGCCTCTGCGGTGAGTCTTCTTCTTCCGGGTGAACGCTTACTATGGCGGCCGAGCCTGCTTGAGGCTTTCTGTGGAAATGAGCATTTCAATCTTTCCCCGGCACGTTGCTCAACATGGTGGTCACGATGCGATTGATTCCTTTCGACTATAGCGTCCGCAACCTTGGCAGATCTCGTCTGAGACTGGTGTTGACGATTCTGGCGAGTTGCCTGGTGGTGTTGCTCGTCCTGACCGCGGCTTCTTTCGTGCGAGGCATGGGCAAGTCGCTTGTCAACGACGCGGACCCGGCCAATGTGATCCTCCTCGCCGCCGGCAGCGAGGAGAGCCTCGAGCGGAGTCAGGTTCCGGGGAGTGCCGCGGGTGTGTTGTCAGCGAGCTTTCCGGGGATTAAGAACCGCCTGGGAGTGCCGTTCGTGTCGCCGGAGATCCATGCCGCAATCCTCGTGCGAGGACAGAGGCATAGCAAGGAAGAATGGCACGCGATGGTACGGGGATTCACCTCCGAGGCTTTCCTGGTGCATCCGAGGGTTTCGGTCGTCCGGGGGCGAGCGCCTGCCCAGGGAAAAGACGAGATCATGGTCGGGGCCCTGGCGGCCGAGATGATGGGTGTGCCGGAATCCCGGCTGGCAATCGGCAATTCACTCTGGTTTGACAACCGAAGCTGGAAGATCGTGGGACACTTCCGAGCCCGGGGCAGCGTGCTCGATTGCGAGCTGTGGGTCCCTCTGACCGATCTTCAGGTCGCCACAAAACGCGAGACGGTGTCGTGTTTGGTGGTCACACTGGAAGACGCTGATTTCGGAGACATGGACGCGTTCACGAAACAGCGGTTTGACCTCGGATTGGCTGCGATCAGCGAAGGTGACTACTACGCTTCGATCATGAAGTTCTACAGACCGGTGCATGCGATGGTATGGATCACCGCGATTCTCATCGCGCTCACCGGCCTTTTCGGAGGTCTGAACACCATGTATGCCGCATTTGCCGCTCGAGTGCGAGAGCTGGGCATGTTGCAATCGCTGGGCTTTTCCCGCGGTGCGATCATGCTCAGTCTCGTGCAGGAATCGGTCCTGACCGCGGCTGCGGGGACTCTACTCGCATCGGCATTGGGGCTCGTGTTAATGGATGGGCTTGCGGTGAAGTTCAGCATGGGGGTGTTTCAGTTGGCAACGGATTATGGGGCTTTGCTGTGGGGAGCGGTCGCGGGACTGGTCATGGGGACGGTCGGGGCATTCCCGCCGGCATGGAAATGCCTCCGACTCCCCATTACGGAAGCGCTGAAAGCTGCCTAGCGAGGGCCGGCAGCCGCGGCCAATGATCGCGGCGGCCTTTTTCGGCTCGCGCGAGTTCCGATGGCGGGGAAGGTTGGTTCCACTCACCTGGAAGCTTTCGACGGCAAGGCAAGTCCAACCCAAACCCGGCTGTCGAAACAGATTCCCACGACGGATCTTCGCGGCAGGCGAAGAATCTGAACGCGTAATGAATAGAAGGGAGTACACCATGCATACACACAAGAGAATTCTGGTATTGGCAATGTGTGCGGCGGTCTTGGGACTGCTCGTACCTGCCCACGCAGACAACCTGAATCCGGGAAAGGTGAGCGCATCTTCGTTACCCTCGGATCTTTTCGTCGCTCAGGCTCCTCAGAACGCGCTCGGTGTGGGTGAAGCTCGCAAGGGAGCGCAAGAAGGGAAACAGATAGTAGTCAAAGGGAGAATCGGAGGCATTGCCCAGCCTATCGCGAACAAGTACGCGATCTTTCTTCTGGTCGATCTGGGACTTGCTCCGTGCGAGGACGCGTGCGGCAACAATTTCTGCCGAATCGACCAGGGAACACTGATGGCGAACCTCGCTACGGTGCAAGTCGTGGACAGCGGCGGCCGGCCACTCAAGGTGTCGATGGCGGGAATGAACGGGCTCAAACCGCTGGTGCCGGTGGTGGTTCAGGGTACCGTGGCCAAGAAGGACGCCAACGTGCTGATCATTAACGCGCGCCGCATCTTTGTGGACGGAAAGGCCCAGGCAACGGTGTACTGATTAGTGTCCGTCTCAGAATAAGAACCGCACCCTCCGAGCCTGGGACGCCGGAGCTTGCGTCCGTCATTCCGGCGGAAGCCGGAATCCAGTCTTTCCTGCGCGACCTGGACCCGGCTTTTCGCCGGGGTGACGAGCGGGTCGGACTGGCACGGTTATTTCGGGACAGACGCTTACTAGGCGATTGTCTTGTCGGGGATTGGGGGGCTATTCCCGGCCAGTGTCGGCTCGCATTCGACTCGGGTCACGCGCCGTGGAATTCGCTGCGTCGCTGGAATGGTCAAATGCGCTTCACGTTTCCCATTCTCGCCAGGAGAGCTTCGCGTTCGCACATTCCTCATGTATCACCTTAGAAATTCATTCTATCCTTGCGGTTTTGCGCCTTTTTTAACTTGACACGACGGGCTGGTCTCTGGTATCATCGCACATAGCTTAATCTTCCCCCGAGGATTAGAGCGTTCATGATCAACAAAGACCGGGCATCATTTCAGAGTCGTACCACCCAAGACACCGGGGTTTCGGATGTTTTGGATCGTTCCCACACGGTCTTCGGGAGAGAATAAAAATGAGGTTACCTGAGAGAACATTCACAGCTCTATGGATCGGCTGCCTGCTGATGGCGATGATCTGTGGTTCTTCCTGGGCCGATTCATCCGGCACTATCACCGGTGTCAAGGTCGATCCCGACAAGAGGACGATCACTATCTCGACCAAAGGGCAGCCGGCGAAACACCTTGCCCGGGTGATCGGGCGTCCCAACAGGCTTGTTATCGATTTTGATGGTGCCAAAGTGGGAGACGTACCGCACAGCATTCGGGCCGACGCGGGGGATATCCATGAGATCCGCGTAGGCCATTTCAACTCCCAGGCAAGAGTGGTGCTCGACTTCCAGAATCATCCTGTGCCGCCGTTCGAGTTGCGGCGTAAGAACGGAAAGGTGCAGGTGGTATTGGGCGGTGGCTCGCCGGGCTCGCCGAAGACAGCCAAAGCGAAGACTCCAAACGAGAGCTCCGACACGAAGAACGGTTCGGAATCGCAGCTTTCGCCGAGCTTTGTTCCGGCAGTAGCAGCTCCGAAGACGCCGGAGATGGGGGCAGCCCCTCCGGTTCGGCATCCCGCAGCGACTGCGGCTCGAGGCCCCCATGTCGGCAGTGGTGTCCCGCAGGGTCAACCCCACCCGGCAGCGGCGAAACCCCAGTTCGTTGCTCAAGCCGGTGAAGTGAACGTCCCCTCTTCATCCTTTCCCGCGCGAAGGGGTACGGGTCCCGGAGGAAGCGGAGCCGGCGCGCAGGAACGCGGAAATCCGGTGCCAGGACAAGACCAGGGCAATGGTCCTCGTATGGTCCGAGAAGTCAGGCCGCCGGTAACCCCGCCGACTCCGGATCCAAGGCTCTTGGTACAAGAGATCACTGAACTGAAATTCGTGCAGGTGGGACACAATGCCCGGTTGATCATAAGGGGAGGAGACAATCTCGACTATCGCTTGAACAAACTCTCCCCCACCAAGGTGAAGATCGATCTCATCAACGCGGAGATCTCCAAGGCGCATCAGAAGCCGTTGAAAACCGATGCCTTCTCGACCTCCGTGGAGATGATCGTGCCTGGTTCCCAGACGATCTTCGTGCAGCTCAAGGATGCGGTCTCTTATCAGGTGGAAAAGAAGAAGGGCGTCCTCATGGTCGACTTCCCTCCGCCTCGACTGGCTCTGACCCCAGGTCAAAAGGCCAAGGGAAAGGCTGCTGAAGGAGGAGACACCGCGGGAAGGGAAGAATACGCGAGAGTGCAAGACTCCCGGATGGCCCAGAGAGAAGCCGCGCGCATCATGAGAGAAGAACAAATCCGGCAAGCCAATGAAACCCGGGAAGTACGCATACGCTCTTTGCATAAGGAACGAGAGCAACTCGTCAAGAAGAGAGGGGAAATAGAAAAGCAGTACGAAATCACCCCTGACCCGGAAGTCTTCAACAAGATGGTCACCATAGATTTCCAGGGAATTTCTCTCAAGAACGCGTTCAGGTTGCTCGCGGAACAGGCAGGAATCAACATTATCGTCAGCGGAGAACTCAAGGGAACCACCACGCTCAAACTTTCCCAGGTCCCGTTGGGCCAGGTGATCGACACGATACTGACCACCCATGACCTCGATCGGGAGATTATCGGCAACGTCATGCGGGTCGGGCCAAGAAAAGCGATCCAAGACAACAAGGAAGCCCGACAGAAACAGAAGATCAGACTGATCCTAGATATAGACAAGAGAATTCAGGAAAACGAGAAGCAATCGAAGGATCTTGAAGGCCAAAGAGAACAGGCCCTGAAGGAACTTGCCAAGGAAGAAGCCGCCGAGGAGCCCCCCACGGAAGATGTCACCAGCGTCGAAACCGTGGGACAGACCGAGACGATCACCATCGAAGGTGAGCCGGTGGAACTGCTCCTGGTGAGAGTGAAACTGAGCTATGCCAAGTCATCGAAGATCGTCAACATCCTGAACTGCGTGTTCAACCAGAGATGCGACGCGGCCGCGGTGCAAGCTGCTGAGGCTGACAAGAAGTTGGCTGAGAAATCCCTCGAACTGTCCACAGGAGGTTTTGTTCCGGGTTCCCCCGGTTACGAATCAAGAATGCGGAGTGCCGAGCGGATGGCCAGGGAAGAGCGGCAGACCGCGGCACAAGAACGTCTGGCTATGAGCGCAGAGCAGGCCAGAGCTCAGGCCAGAGGCGGAGAATCCGGGATGGACCCGAAACTCGCCAAACTGCTTGCTCACACGGTACTGTGGCCAAACGATGACTATAACATGATCTTCATCAAGGACACACCCCAAAGAATCGACGAGATGAAGAAGCTCATCGCCACCTTGGATGTCCCCTCGACCCAGGTGCTGATCGAGAGCCGTGTCGTCAGAGCCAGGAAAGATTGGGCCAGAGGCTTAGGTATCCAGTGGGGCGGCAGGAATAATCAACAGGGTGCGGTCAGTGCGGGAAATATCAGCCCGGGTGCCGGCGGAAGCCCAGCATCGCCACTCCCCTACGGAGCTCCCTTTGGACGTAACACCGCCATCTGGGGCGTGACCGGAGTAGGTGGAGCCGACGGCCTGGCCCCGACGTCGAACGTGATCATGAGGACCACCGACATCGCAAACCAGTTCGTAGTCAACCTGCCGGCCACGGTTGCAAACTTGACGAACATCATGGGTTTTGCCATGCAGTTCGGGCATCTTGCCACCGACCATCTGACCGACTTGGATGTGAGGCTGTCACTTGGTGAACACGCAGGCAAAGCAAAGACCGTAGGCAGGCCGAAGGTTCAGGTGCTCGACAACGAGACCGCTACCATCAAGACCGGATCGAGAATCGCCTTCTCCACGATCTCTGCGGACGGCACTCAGATTCAGTTCATCGACGTGCCCCTCGAGTTAAGCGTCAAACCGAAGGTATTTCCCGACGGACGCATTCAGATGGTGATCAAAGTGACGGATAACGATGTGGGTCCCCTTGTCAACGGCTTGGCCTCGATAGAAACGAGAGAAGCCTCAACCCACATGATCGTCAAAGACGGCGACACCGCGGTGATCGGCGGAATCATGAGGAAAATTACAAACCACTCGAAAGAAGGGTGGCCCGGTCTGATGAATGTGCCTATCCTCGGCACACTGTTCGGCACAAAGACCGAGGACGACTCATTGACGGAACTCTTGGTATTCATCACACCCGCCATCATCAAGAGACCACCGCCCGCCAGCTAAGCCCTTCCTCAATATCCCCACCTCAACTTAACCTCACACATTCCGCTCCCCTCACCACACGGGTGGGGGGAGCGTCCTACTTTTTATGGGAAAGCGCCGGGGGAAGGGGCGTTTTACTAATAAGGTTCGATTTCTCGTTTTTTCGAGAAGAAATCTTCGGGCCGGCAGCTCTGGGAGCAAGCAAGGTGCCTTCTCTTCGCTTGCGTAGAACCAACTCGCCCCGCCTCGGGTCTTCATGCGGACCGAGGAAGGTCGACGCGAATTTGGTTGCGGCTCCCAGCCGTCGTTTTGAAAAACGCCCCTTCCTCCAGACCCCTATCCCCTTAAACTTTTGGTACTGGGCGGCTCCCGCTGGTCGCCGCAAGGGTATTCCGACAGTGGATGGGGTTGCAGTTCCACAGTTCTTTGTGCTCGTCTTAGACCAATGGTGGTTCTTCGGGAAAGTGATTCCCGGATGGCAGTCATATTTGAGTTCAATCATCGATCCGGGATGGACAACTCCGCAGCATGTTCTATACTGGTATGACATAGAATAACGGAGTGAAAAGTCTTGAACGATATGCTACGAGAGATAGCCGCACTGGAAAGCGCCGAGCCACAGATGGTGGAACGAAGCTTTGCCCGAGGCAGAACAGCGCTCTTTAAGGCGCCTCCGAAGGGGAGACCTATCCTGGTGGGAGAAGGACTCAGGATCAAGGTGAATGCCAATATCGGCACATCAGGCGACATACATGATGAGGATCTGGAGATCAGGAAGCTCGATGCAGCCATAAAGGCCGGTGCCGACGCGGTCATGGATCTTTCCACAGGCGGAGATCTTCGTTCGATTCGACGGAGAATCATCGGGGAATCGTCTGTGCCGGTGGGATCGGTTCCCATCTACGAAGCCATCGTTGATGCCGCGCGCAGACGCGGGGGCGCAGAAAAGATGTCTGCCGACGAGATGCTTGATGCGATTCGCCTCCATGGGGAAGACGGCATCAGCTTCGTGACGGTACACTGTGGAGTCAATCTGAGCGTGCTGGAGCACCTTCGGCAGAAACCCCGCGTGATCGGCATCGTGAGCCGAGGTGGAAGCTTTCTCGCCAGATGGATGAGACTCAACGGCAAGGAGAATCCGCTCTTTGAGCGCTATGACGAAGTCCTGGAGATCTGCCGGCACTATGGGATGGTCATCAGTTTGGGCGACGGTTTGCGGCCGGGTGCGATAGCGGATTCTCTGGACCCCGCACAAGTGCAGGAATTGACCACCCTGGCGATGCTTGCCAAGCGCGCTCGCGAGAAAGGGGTTCAGACAATAATCGAGGGACCCGGCCACGTGCCGCTGGACCAGATTCAGGCCCAAATACTGCTTCAGAAGAAGCTCTGTGACCATGCGCCGTTCTATGTACTGGGACCGCTGGTAACGGATGTGGCGCCAGGATTGGATCACATTACTTCCGCGATCGGCGGGGCCATTGCAGGAGCCGCAGGAGCCGATTTCCTCTGCTACGTTACGCCTTCGGAACACCTGGGGCTTCCCGGTGTTGACGACGTCCGCATGGGAGTCCTGGCCGCCAGGGTGGCCGGCCACGCGGCAGACCTGGTCAGAGGCCTTGCCGGAGCCATGGAATGGGACCGCAATATGAGCCTCGCCCGCAAGGAACGCAACTGGGCGGAACAGATCCGTCTCGCGCTGGACCCCGAGTTGGCAGGCGACATCAGACGCCGCACGTGCCCCGTGCAGAGCGACACGTGCAGCATGTGCGGGGATCTCTGCGCATACAAGGCTGACGACGCGTAATATGCTGATCCGAGAAGCATCCATTGGGTCTCCGCGACTGAGACGGAGATATTTCTTTCTCTGAAGCAACACCGCGAGTAACACTCGGCTGAATGCCATGTTGGATGCCGGCCGGCCCTGCGATCGCAACACGCCCACTCGTTGATTGTGGTTCAGGGTGGCTGTTCGATGCTACCAAACCAAGGAAGACGCGCTATGACATTGGCAAACCTGGATCTGACATCACAAGAACAAGCGGCGCTCGAGACGTTGGCCGAGCGATCCGGGCAAACCGTAGACGAGTTGGTCCGCGGAGCTGTGCGGGAACTAATTCGCGACTTCCTGAATGAGGATCGCCTGGGTCTGCTGAAGCAGGCGAAGGGCATGTGGAAAGACCGCACGGATTTGCCACTGGCTCGCGACTTGCGCCGCGAGTGGGACCGTTGGGCCGGAAATGACGATGGTTGCACATCTCCTGATTGACACCGACGTGTTGATCGATTGCCTGCGCGGCTATCCTCAGGCTGTCCGTTTCCTGGAGGAACGGGATGAGCGTCTGTTTGTGTCTGCGATAACCGCGGCAGAGTTATACGCAGGTGTCCGTGAAGGCGATGAAAGATTTCGTCTGGACCGTTTCCTTCAGGGTTTCGAAATCGTGCCGATCGACCTCCGCTTGGCGATCAGCAGAGGGCTCCACCGACGTGAGTTCGGGAAGAGTCACGGCGTGGGGCTTGCCGACGCAATTATCGCTGTGACCGCGATCCACCTGGGCTCTTTGCTGGTGACGCTGAACCGGAAGCATTTCCCCATGCTTGAGAACGTGTTGGTTCCCTATGATAAGAAGGAGTACCACGAATTCCAGTGAGGATGGTCCCGTTTGTGCGTGCGCCCATTCGCCTTCACATGACCTTCTTGCAACCCCGGGTGATCATGTTGTCGATGGTGGGTGCCGTACGGCACTTACCGTTTTCTGGCGGTCGAAATGTCTCGTGAGGGCAACATGAGTCGGGTCTTCCACGTCCCGGCGGGTGCGGCCATGTGCGTCCAGGTGAAAAGCGGGCAGCAGAGCGCGGGTCTTGAATTTTTGCGGAAGAAAGAGTATACATATCGGTCCGGAACATGAGGATCATTGCGGGCCGGTTCAAAGGTCATCGAATCGTGTCGCCGCGAGGCTCGAAGGTGCGACCCACGACCGAAAGAGTCCGGGAGGCTATGTTCAGCCACATCGGCGACGCGGTGCGGGGAGTCAGGATACTCGAGCTGTTCGCCGGCACAGGTGCCTTCGGTTTTGAGGCGCTCAGCCGCGGAGCGCGGTCGGTCGTCTTTGTGGAGAATGACCCCGCAACAGCACGGCAGGCACGACGCGTAGCCGAGTCCCTCGGGGCTGAAGCTGAGGTCTCCATTCTCGAACTCGATGCGCGTGTCGCGGTCCAAATCTTGACCCGGAAAAAAGAGAGATTCGGGATCGTGTTCCTCGATCCGCCGTATGAATCCGATTGGATCACGCAGCTTGTGGTTTCGCCCGGGTTACCTGATCTCGTCGAGAGAGGGGGTTTGCTCGTATGGGAGAGACAAGCGCGCTCTGTTGACCTGCCGCTTCCGAGTCGGCTGGAAAGACGCTTCTCTCGCAGGTACGGCAATACGCTCGTGGAGATGTTCGAGGTAAACCCTCAACCTCCGTTTTGACGGGCGTTCCCGTCCGTCGCGGGCCGGGCGTTACACTTGCGCCTGTTGAAAACGGGCGTCTCGTTCGTGGGTTGCGTCCCCCTCCCCTTACCCCTCCCGCCAGGGGAGGGGAATGCAAGCCCCACCTCCACTGGAGGGGAATGCAAGCCCCACCTCCACTGGAAGGGAATGCAAGCCCCACCTCCACTGGAAGGGAATGCAGCTCCCCCTCCCTTGATGGGAGGGGGAAGGGGGAGGGTGACAGAACCAGTCCTAGATCGCGGCCATATAGGAGGGCTCGCAAGCCCTCGGACAGGTACCGGCCGGCCATTGACCCGGTGACCCGCTTAGGGTTACTTCTCCGGTCCATCACTTGGAGCGAATCACAACATGTGTGAGAAAGTAGCTGTTTATCCCGGCACGTTCGACCCCATCCACAACGGACATATCGAGATTATCCGACGGGCGTTGGGAACCTTCGACAGAATCATCGTGGCACTCGGCGTGAATCCAGAGAAAGAAGTGCTGTTTTCCCTCGAAGAACGTCTCGACATGATCCGTCACAGCACCGCACACTTCAAAAGGGTAGACTGCGAAACCTTCGACGGGCTCCTGGTGCGTTATGTGGAAAGAAAAAAAGCTCACGCCATCATTCGGGGTCTCAGGGCGGTCTCGGATTTCGAATACGAGTTCCAGCTTGCATTGATGAATCGCAAGCTGAGTCGGAAGACGGAGACCTTCTTCCTCATGACCGCGCACCGGTACTTGTACGTGAGCTCGAGAATCATCAAGGCCACGGTTTTTGCCGATGGGTCCCCGGAGGGGCTCGTGCCGGATTATGTGCTGAAATGCCTCAAGAAGAGATTCCCTCACATGAACAGCGTAATTGACATCGTTGACGACACGGAAGGAGATTATGATGAAAGACAAATTGTCACAGAGGGCTAGTACGCTCAAGCCGTCGGCAACCCTGGCCATGTCCGCGAAAGCCAAGGAATTGAAAAGCCAAGGTGTCGATGTGGTGGACTTCGGCGCGGGTGAGCCGGATTTCCCGACCCCGTCGCATATCCGCGAAGCGGCAAAACGATCGCTCGACCGGGGCGAAACATTCTACACCCCTGTGGGGGGTACCCTGGAGCTGCGCAAGGCGGTTGCTCAGAGGTTTGTTGCAGACTATGAACTTGTGTACAAGCCCGACGAGATCGTGGTTTCATGCGGGGCAAAGCACAGTCTTTACAACATATTCCAAGCGTTGCTCGATCCCGGTGACGAGGTGATCATCCTCTCACCGTATTGGGTCTCTTACCCGGAGATGGTGACACTGACCGGGGCAACGCCGGTGATTGTCTCCACTGAGGAACAAGACGGGTTTATACCGGATCCGAGCCGAGTCGAAGCCTCGGTTCGCCCTTCGACCGCGGCGCTTCTGTTGAATTGCCCGTCAAACCCCACGGGTGTGCTCTATCCACCGCAAATCATGGCGGAATTGGCGCGCATCGCCGAACGGCACAACCTTCTAGTCATCTCGGACGACATCTACGACAAGCTCGTGTACGACGGCAGACCCTATACGCCGTTTGCCTCGCTTCCGGGAATGCAGGGCCGAACGGTGCTGGTCAACGGAGTGTCCAAGACCTACGCGATGACCGGTCTCAGGATCGGCTACCTGGCGTCCCAGAATTCCCGTCTGGTCAAAGCGGTGGCGAACATTCAGAGCCAGTCCACCTCCAACCCGTCAAACACGGCTCAGGCAGCGGCCACGGAGGCCCTTAACGGACCTCAGGACGAAGTGGCGCAGATGCACGACGTCTTCGAGAAACGCCGCAACCTCATGGCTGAAGGCATCGGACAGATTCCGCGACTGTCGCTGGTGAAACCCGCGGGTGCATTCTACGCGTTTGTCAACACGGGTGCGTACTCAGGAAAGAACGGCATCGCAGACTCCGGGGATTTTGCCGCGTACTTGCTGGAGAGACACCACGTCTCCTGCGTTCCCGGCGGCGCCTTCGGATCGGACCAACATGTGCGACTTTCCTTTGCGACGGATGAGCAGACCATTGCCAAAGGCCTTGAACGGATCGCGGCCGCATGTCGGGAACTCGCATGACGGACGAGAAACCGATCATCCTGTTGACCAATGATGACGGAATCCACGCAGAGGGCCTGAGGTACCTCAAAGAAGCCGCGGCCGGTCTGGGACGAGTCAGGATAGTCGCTCCGGAAACGGAACAGAGCGCAGTCGGCCATGCCATCACGCTTTATGACCCGATCAAGGTCCACGAGGTCATAAAGGATGGGGAATTCTACGGTTACGGCATTCACGGAACCCCCGCGGATTCCGTCAAACTGGCTCTCCACGCGCTCCTTTCCGAACGTCCGGCGCTTGTGATCTCGGGGATCAACAACGGGGCCAACCTCGGGATCAACGTGCTCTACTCGGGGACCGTCTCCGCAGCGACGGAAGCGGCAATTCTCGGAGTCCCTTCCATGGCGGTGTCAGTGGCCCAGAAGAAATACCCGCCATTCCAGTGGGTGGTGTCTCACATTCAGACGCTTGGCCGGTTAGTGCTCAAGAATCGGCTTCCCGAAGGGGTCGCGCTCAACGTAAACGTCCCCGCGATTCCTCCGGATCAGGTCCGTGGGTACAAGCTTACCAAGCAGGGACTCTCGAGGTTCAGCGACAGCTTCGAACACTATACCGACCCCCGAGGCAACAGGTTCTACTGGCTTTCCGGCGAGGTGGTCCCGGACGTGAACGACACGGAAATCGACATGGCGGCCGTGCGAGAGGGATATGTGTCCGTGACCCCTCTGTTTTACGACCTCACTGCGTACGCGTGCAAGCAAGACCTGGCATGGGCTCTGGAAAATCTGTGAGGTTCGCGCCGGTGATCGAGGAATTGACTGAAATAGAGGAGACCATCGGCCATAGGTTCGATCATGGAGCCCTTGTGGTGAGCGCGTTTACTCGTCGAAGCTACTGGCACGAGAACCGGGATTCATGCGAAGGGCACAACGAACGCCTGGAGTTCCTTGGGGACGCGGTCTTGGGACTTGCAGTGGCGGGCATTCTCTTTGAGGAATTCCCTGGGGATGAAGAAGGTGAGCTCCAGAAGAAACGCGCGAGCCTAGTCAATCGAGCCGCCCTGGCAAGGCTTATGAGGCAACTTAACCTCGCGAGGTTCATCCGCATGGGCAGAGGAGACGAGCTTTCCGGCTGCCGTGAACGAGATTCGGTGCTGGCGGACACGCTGGAGGCCATTATCGCTGCGGTGTACCTCGACGGCGGGTTCACCGCTGCCCGTAAGATGATCGAAAAGCATTTCTATCCGCAGATTGAGCGGTGTTCGACCCGGGAAGGGCTCGACGACTACAAGAGCCTGCTCCAAGAGAAGGCCCAGGCACTCTTGGGGATCACGCCGTGGTACGAAGTAATTGACCAGTGGGGCGAAGACCACGACAAGACCTTCGTGGTGGCCGTCTCCTTTGACGAGCAGGTCATGGGCAGAGGCTCGGGCCGCAACAAGCGGGAAGCAGCTCAGAACGCGGCCAGGGAAGCCCTCGAGCGACTCGAACAAGGAGACGTACCCACGTGAAGGACCGAGTCCCCGGCCTCGAACGCAAGGTTCTCCCATGGCCCGCTCTGGTAAGGGGGGTCCTTCTCAGGAGGTACCAGAGATTCAAGGCTGACGTGAAGCTGGACGACGGTCAGGTGGTCACCGCGCATTGCGCGAATTCCGGCAGCATGAAGAGCTGCTCCGAGCCCGGCAGACCCGTGTATCTCTCCCGAAGCCCCAATCTCAAGCGAAAGTTGCCCTACACCTGGAACATGATCGAGATGCCCGGTTCTCTGGTGGGGGTCCACACCGACGTTCCCAACCGGCTGGTGCGTTTCTCAATAGAAGAGGGCCTCATACCGGAGCTTGCAGGATTTGACCGTGTTCGCTCAGAGGTTGCGTATGGGCTCAATTCGAGGATAGACATCCTTCTCGAACGGGCAAACGGGGAGAAATGCTTCGTGGAAGTGAAAAACTGCACGCTGCTGGAGGGGGATATCGCGTATTTCCCGGATGCCAAGACCGAGCGGGGGCTTAAGCACCTTGTGGAGTTGCAGGCGCAGGTGGATCAGGGATACAGGGGAGTAATGTTTTTCCTGATTCAGCGCATGGACGCAAGAGCATTCGCGCCCGCGGACCACATTGATCCCGCGTACGGAACAGAACTGCGTCGCGCGGTGCGACGTGGCGTCGAGATGCTTGCGTATGACGTGAGCATGGACTTGAAGGGAATCGCCATCCGTAACCGGCTCAGAGCCGAGTTGTGAACCGACGAAATAGACGAGCCGGACTCTCAAGCTGTCCCGGGTGGCCGGTTAGGGCCTCTTTCACCCTCCCCGTGCCCCTTTTCCACGAGGCTCACTATTACCCGTTCCTGACACCGTGGCTATGGTCCGTCTCTCTGTTTGGGACGGGCCTCAGCCATGGCCCAGCCAATTGCCATGGCTTCCAGCTTGACCAGACCGCGCCATGTCGTGGTTACACCCGGTTCGCCATCGCCCTTGCGGCCGAGGAATCCGCCCAACTGAGCGACCTTTCGCACCGCACTTCGAAGCGATGGCGGTTTATCAGGCACCTCATTGGTGGACCATGCTTCAAGGACGCGCCGCTCGTCCCGGCTAAAAAAGACATCGCAAGGCAGCTCCGGTGTCTCGCGAGCCGCCTTGGTGGCCCACAAGACCCGCCAACCCACCACCATGCCAACGGCAAGACAAGCCTTGAGGTCATCACTCGAGTCAAGCCAACGATCCTCAATGCGGCAGCCGCTTTTCAGAGTCCTGTGATAGATTTCTATGTTCCAGCGCTGCGTGTACCATCCCAGGCACGTGGCTGCGTCTTCAAAAGTCGATACCTCCACCGTGGTCAAGAACATCCATTCAAGCGGAGATTTTACGTCCGTCCCATACTCGATCTCGCAGGCATGGATCGCCCACAGCAATGCCGGAGCCAGTTTGCTATTTTTCGGCCGCGTGAGTTTCACCTGCGCAAACCGGACCGCCAGCTTTGCGTCTCGAACCGGTCCACTCTTGGACCGAGGCGATCCAGTTCCCGGAGGGCTTTCCGGCAGTAAGCGTCCTTGAGCTTCCCATTGGATGCTCGCCATTGCAGTATCTCACACACCCTCCGGGACAGTTGCCGCCGGGAAATGCTCGGCTCTTCACCCAGTATTGCATGGATGTGTCCGATTGTGCCAGAATCGAAGTGCTGACCATAAAGCTCCATGCCCCCCTTCTAGCTCACTATGGCCGCGGTGTTAAGCGTGTACAATAGTGAGCTCGTGGGAGGGGGAACCGGAAACCCTCTCCCCTGGAGGGCACAGGGAAGGGGGAGGGGGACGATGCTACAGTCGCGCGCTTTGAAATTCGCGGGACCGTGAAAGTAGACACAAACCCACTCTCCCTTCCCTACAACCACTAGGCGACAGGGCTTGCTATTCCCCTCCCTTGATGCTGAGCCTGCCCCACATTTTTTTGCTGGACACCGTCAGTGTCCAGTGATAAGAGGGGGGCATGCTCGTATGCGGACAAGAATTCAACGACCAAATCATCG
>JBFMAA010000107.1:0-20876 GCA_040755955.1 Thermodesulfobacteriota bacterium | reverse complement strand
AGCCATAAATGCTATCCTACATGGCTACGCATAACGCAACCGCAGCACCATACCCCTACCATTTATTAACTGGAAGAATGCTGGATTACAATCTTCTATTCACTTTCTATATTAGGAAAACTTCAGACTAGGGCCCGGCATGTTGACGGCGCTGAAGCGCTCATTCTGGAAAAAGCGGTGTGGGTTTCCGGCGCGTCCTCACCCCCGTAAGCTTCTTCACATGAAGAGCACGGCCGATTACGGGAGTGAAGCGACAGCGGCAACTGCATTCCCGGAAGTTCTTTCGGGGCGGGACTCTCGCGTCTGTGCGGTCGCTGGGGAGGGACCTCTTGCAAGAAGTCGCTCCCCAGGGAACCTTGTTTCCATGATACTTCGTGCGGTAGACTAGAAGGTGGGACGCGGCAGGAGGCCGGCTCTTTCCGCGATTTCGCCGACCTTTACTTCCCATTCGATGGCCATGATGTGCACTCCGGCCACACCGGGGATCGCTTTGAGGGTCTGGATGGTCTCTACGGCTATCTTGATGCCTTCCTCGGCCTGGTTTTCCTTGGGGGTGTCCTTCATGCGCTTGAGCAGAGGTTCAGGCACATCCATACCCGGAACCCTCTTAGCCATGTAGTTCGCCATGCCGAAGGACTTGAAGGGAGTCACTCCGCCCAGAATGAAGACCTTCTCGTGAAGTCCGCGATCCACCACACCCTTCATCCATTCCTTGAACTTGTCGAGGTTGAAAATGCACTGGGTCTGGATGAATTCCACTCCCGCGGCGACCTTCTTGGCAAGTCTCGGGACACGGATCTCAAAGGGATCGGCAAAGGGGTTCTCCGCTGCTCCGATGAAGAACTTGGGCCCCACGCCGTGCTCGATCTCTTCCCCGCCGAGGAACTTCAGCTCGTCACGCATGGTCCGCACGGTATGGATCAGTTGTATCGAGTCGAGATCAAAGACGTTCTTGGCCTGCGGATGGTTGCCGAACTTCTGGTGGTCACCGGAGAGGCAGAGCATGTTCTTGACTCCCAGTGCAGAGGCCCCCAGGATGTCGCTTTGAGCCGCAATCCGGTTCCGATCCCTGCAGACCATCTGCATTACCGGTTCCAGACCTTCGCGAATCATGATCACCGACGCCCCGATGGACGACATCCTCACCACGGAGGTCTGGTTGTCGGTAATATTGAACGCATCGGCCTTGTCTTTGAGTAGTTGGCACTTCTTGCGCACCACTTCCGCGTCTGCGGACTTGGGCGGCCCGCACTCGCCCGTGACGGCGAATTGACCTGACCTCAGGACCTTCTCAAGTCTGCTCTCGGTCTTGCACTCGGAACTCATCTTTGGAAGTCCTCCCTGGTCATCTTGCGGGGACCGCCGTCCCTGTTGGGGCGCCAATCATTCACCGGCATGATCTCTTCGTATCTATCCATCGCGTTGAGACTGCGCAAGCGGTCGATGATAAGCTGCCATGCGCAATCGATTTCCGGGTCGATCTCGCACTTGCCTTTTGTGGAACCGCCACACGGGCCGTTGAGCAGGCTCTTGGAGCACCTGGCGATGGGGCAGATGCCGCCGGTGTAGTAGAGTTTGCACTGGCCGCAGGTCTGGCACTTTTCGACGTAGTAGCCTTCTTTGAGCGATCCGCCGACAAAGGTGGTGTTCAGAGCGGGATAGGAAGGAGTGGTTTGGTAGCGTTCCGCCACGTATTGGACTCCCACACCGCAGGCCATCGATAGGATAGCCTCCACGTCCGGGACCGTGGCCTGGATCTCCTCGACGTATTCCGGGTCGCACTGTCTCTCGATGGTCTTCTCGATGATTTCGACGGGATTTCCGTCTTTATCTCTGGCCATTCTCAGTTGGCTCGAAAGGACTCTCACCGCGTCGTCCCCGCCTGTGAGGCAGACCGTGACGCAGCCTCCGCACCCGAGCACCATGACCTTCTTATGGCCAGAGATCATGTTCATCAGTTCTTCAAAGGGTTTTCTCTCACCAACAACCATGTTCCGCCTCCAAAGCGGGCAATCTTGAGCTCGAAAGCCGTCAAGCAGCTTGGTTCTTCTCTTGGACCTTCTTGTTCAGTGGGCTTGGCCCGAGCGCACGAATTCTCTGGGTGAATTCCCGGGCTACCTCTGCGAACCTGGGACCCATTGCCGCACTCATGTTGAACATCTCAAGCCGTTCGGGTTCCAGTCCGACTTCTTGGATCAGTTTCTTCGTGTAGTTTACCCTGGGTTTGGCGACCAGGTTCCCGTGGATGAAATGGCAATCGCCTTCCAGGCATCCTGCGACGTAGACCCCATCCGCGCCTTTTTCGAAGGCTCGCAACAGGAACAGGGGGGTCACTTTGCCGGTGCAGGGAAGCCTTATGATGCGGATATTCGTCGGGTATTCCAACCGCATACTGCCGGCGAGGTCAGCGGCTCCGTATGCGCAGTAATGGCAGCAAAAAGCCACAATTCGGGGCTCGAAGTCTTCCATAAGCCTACTCCCTTGGTGTAGATCAGCATGAAGGATCGACGGACGGAGCCTTTACTCTACGCCAACGAGGGAAAAAAATCAAGGTGAGCGCTCGGCCAAAAGTTACCGCACGGACTGATTTGATTCTATTGAGGATAGGGAAGTGTCCGCGGACAGGATGCGGTGTCCCTACGCCCTCTGCTGCGAAGGTGCGCAGGTGGTTCCTCTCGATCGCCGTTCCCACATCCTGGTTGATTGAGCCGGATTCTGAGGCAGAAGGAACCACCGTTCAGAGAAGACTTCAAAGGCCGGCGACGGCTGTGGGGATGCGTGCGTGAGAGCCGAAGCGTGCTGTTCAACGGGGAAACCGTCGGACCTGTATCACGGGAAACCTTTGGGCTCAGACAGCCTCGATGAAGCGGTGCGAAACCGCGAGGTCGCCATCTCAGATCCTATGCAATCCCTCCTATCGCAATTCCTGTTGGGGCGAGAAAGCGCTTGCAGACAGGCTCCTGCCGGAAAGCGATCCATTTTTGAGGGCGAGCAACCACGTAACGATTGGACAACACGGCAAGGCTTCTGAATTCACGTCACGCCATTGCCCGCGAGACCCAAACCGATTCTCACTGCTTCTCTGCCCCTGTTTGACTACAGCGCCTCAAGGACAGGCGGCTCGTCGCTTCCCCGGGCTTACGGCAGCGACCACCCTCGACAGAGAATACCGGCTTCACCTCCAGATCCGGAGCTTCCGAAAAACGAGCCTCGGCGTCTTGCCCTCCGTTTTCAGTCTCTTCCATTCCTGCTCCGGGAATAGTATCTCGACTTGGTAACACCCGTCGAGTTGGTCTTCAACGTCCACGTGAACCAGCTCCTGCTCTATCAGGGCTTCGAAGTCCTCAGCATGTCCGGGGCCCAATAGCTGACCCAGGCCGTTTCTGGGAGTGACACGCAGCAAGAATCCTGCACTGTTGCCTGTAGATCGCTCCATCGCGACGACTGCGGTATGCTCCGGATCTATCCGGCCCGGGTCGACCAAGACCGAGACCACATTTGTGCGCTGAACCGGACCGTTCTTCTCGGTTTCGGCCTCTGTTATCACTTTGAACGTGTGCAGTCCCGTCTTCTTGAGTTCGAATTGGAGGAGGATTTCACGCTCACGGAACTCCGGCCGGAGACTTCCTTGCTGCAAAGACAAGACGCTGCGCAAAGGCTTCAAGCGTTCCCGAAAACCTGGATCCGAGGCCATTGCCGCCAGTTTCATCAGCAGCGGGGTTTCCGGAGGCTCCGGCAATTCCCTAATCCTCCTCCTTATCTCAAAGGGAGACGCCCTGTAGGAGGAAATCAGTTCCGGAAGCGGATCGGCCAGATGCGCAGTCTCAACGGCGATCTCCGTAATCTTGGGAACCGGCCTCTGCATTTCTTCTACTCTGATCCTAATGGGAAGCACATCTCCCACCGAATAGGTCTTTCTTGGATAGTCGAGCCGGCACTTGACGTCCCGGTCCTCTGCGATGACTGCTGCGTGATAATCAGCATAGGACCCGCGCATATCCGCGGCAATCACCATCCGCCACCGCCCCACGTGTTCATTCGCTTCAGGGGGATCGATCGGAAGGTAGAGAGTCGCCAGCGCGTAGCTTTTGTGATGGCGGAGTGCTCCATGCAGGGGAATCCTCTTTCCCTTCGGATCATGCAGCCAGAAAGTCATGCTGACGTGTTGGCTTCGCTTCCATGAAAGGATGGCGGTGACCTTTCGCACCGACCGGTTCAGGTTAAAATGCACTTTGGCGATCTTTTCTGCCGCGTGCAAGCGTCCCGCTATGTGGGTCACAACCGCGGGAGACCCGCCTGACATGCAGTTGCACAAATCAACGTAGTAGAGCAGATCCAAATCGATGTCGGGATCATTGGTGCCGAGATAGAACCCTCCCGTCGCATTTGCCGTGTCTTGCAGCAACGTGGCGTAGCTCGCTTCTATTCCAATCCCGATTGTTTGAATCGTAGTATTATGATGAGTGATGTCAACGCCGGGATGGGGCTTGACGGGAGCATGCGCGCCGCACAGCCACCCGCCGCTGTCGCATATCTCAAGGTGGTTGCCCACAGGGGTCACCTTGGGGTCAATGTTCTGCATCCCGTCCGTGCAGAGTATGACAAAGCGATCACTTGGCCGGGTCGCCAGCGTGTCGAACCCTGTTTGCAGACCCGCACCCAATGCAGTGCAGTTGCCCGTTGCATGGAGGTCGATTTCCGCCTTGAGAGCGGCGGCACTATTGGCAACAGATACCAGTTTTTCCCCGGAGATGGGGTCCGCGTACTCGCCGGCGTCGTCGGTGAACCAGACTAGGCCCACCCTATCGTCTATCTGTCCATGATCGTTCAGAAGATCGGTTATGATGTTGCAGGCTCGCTTCATCATGGTGAGTTTGGAATCACCGGAGGGATCGCTGGGTGACGGTGAATTCATGCTGTCGGACACATCCATCACCATGGCAAGATTGACCGGATCGCGCACGAACAAGACGTCCAAGAGCATGTTTTCCAGAGTCGCTTCATCCGCAATGGTCGGCCCGTTGACATACTTCTGGATTGTCATATCCCGACCGATGATAAAGATCTGCGGCCAGGATAGGGGTGGGGTCACATATTTCCACAATACGGCCGGCGGATCATCATGCGCCACCGGGAAGGTGAATCCACACGTGGACAGCCAGTTCTGGAAGTCAGTGTTGGGTAGCGTTACATCATACTGAACCATGACCACCTCAACGCCATGGTTCTTGTATTTGGCCCACAAGTCGATCAACCAGGGAAACTCCCCTTTACAGATTCCTCAACCGTAGTTGCCAAAGAACAGCAGTATCACCTTGCCGGTGTGCTGAGAAAGGGTGAACGTTCCCCCATTGATTAGATCGGGTAGGCTGAAGTCCGGCGCTGGATCGCCAATACCAGGCATGCTGTTCTCCTTTCGAATGGAACATCCGGGGGTCGTCGTACGTGGGATCTCTCCAATACGCAGAAATGCTCATTCACCCCTGTGCACCTGTATTCACCCCGGGGCTGAACTTCATGTGCATTCGGTCGGATTCCTGTGGGAGTCCGGTACGATGACGGCGTTGTGCTGGCGGCGAAAGGCGACTTTGGTCAACACCTTCGCGGTTAACGACTCCACCCTGGTGGTCAACCAATGGGCGCTTCTGCTCACCTGTCGGTGCGTGACGGCTCGGCACCCATTCGGATCGACCAAAGCCAGTCCGGCGTTGAACACCCCCTTCCGGTTCTCTTCATCCCTGACGGTTCCAGTGAGGAGACGCCAATCGAAAACGATCTCTGAGGGTCCGCTCCGCGCGCGTGGAAGCGGTATTCAACCGGACAAACGAAGCAAGGGATCATCGTCTGCAGTTGACCGCTCTCACTCAAGCCCCGAATAGACGTGACCCCTGCGAGTGCCTCCACACTTCCGGAATGCCCCCTCGAAACGATGCCGCGTTCTCGCTAGTCAGCTCCGGGCGAAACTGGTGCATTACACCTTCCAGACGACCGGTTTCACGCATCCTCGGAAACAAGCACCATGGGTCTGCGTCACCCCCGCGTTGAAAAAAACCGCCTTGATTTCCTCGATGTCAGTCTCGGGAGTCTAACCCGATCCGGCTGATCGTGCTTGATCCCGCGACGGGAGACACGTGTGGTCGGCGAGGTCTCGCACTCCACAAGCGTGGACCGGAGACGACGAAGTTTCTTCACATGGGCGTGCCGCCGTTGGAAAAGGTATTCCAATGGGACATTCGGAGTGGCCGCAATAGGTGAGACGGGGTTCTTGGAGGCGCTGAGGGAGGGTCTGTCGCTGCCGAGTCGAAAGTCTTTCGACCCAGGAGAAGCGTGACTACGCGGGCATTGTCCGAAATGCTGCGGACCACGGTGAAACACCGGCGGGCGTTGAAACTGATGTCCCCCCACTGTGGAGTTGGTTATCCGGGTATCACGATTGGCCATGAGCGCTTCCCCCCAGAGATACGGTCTGTCGCAACCACTGGATTGATTTCGCCAGATTCCCCTTCACATTATCTTCTGACAGATGAAGTCTTCTGTTGTCAACAAGAATTTAGGGGACAGAACACCTCATCAATTGCGTACCCCTGAGCCCTGCCGGCAGACACTCAACTGCAATATGTCTTGCTGCCGGTTCAGATCGGCTCCCAGCCCTCCTCTGCCTCTGCGGAGCGGATGATCGCCCTCACAGCCTGGATGTCGGACCATGACGCGAACTCACGAGATCGTCCCGGACCGAGATACCCCGCAGCGAAGTACGGGCGGCGGTGAAAGAGGCCCTTCAGCAATCCCGATAGAGGATGCCCGACTTCCTCCACGGTCGTATCCATCGACTTGAGCAGGTCCGAGCCTTCCCGCCGAAGGTCCAGCACGAGGCTGTAGCCGCGTCGAAAAAGCATCTCCATGTGATTGGACCGAATGAGATCTCGCGCTCGCGGCAGGTCGCCCGCACACGCCTCTTCCAGGGCGATGTTCACGTACCCGCCGACTTTGCGGAGGCTGCGCTGCAAGTCATCCACGGACCCAGGGTCCAGATTGTCCGCGATCATGACCTTGTTCGCGAGATGCGCAAGCTGAACAGCCAGGCGGTCCTTTTCCGCGTCGTCACGGATCTGGTCGAGGCACTCCCTGAACAGGGATTCGTCCCTCAACAGACGCATCGGATACCGCAACAGCATGTGCGAACCCGACTCATCGAACAGCCCTCCCTCATCGACAGGCTCTGCTCCTTCACAGACCCCGTCGCGGTGAAGATACTTGTAGATCTCGAACGCTTCATCGAACTCGGGAAAACCGTGGTCCGCCAGCCGGGCTCGACGCCAGTGCAGCGCGGCCTGTTCGTTCTCCTCTGAAATGCCCCAGCAAAGCTCCTCCATCATGCCGAAGTAGTAACTGGGGTTCCATTCGTATATCGTTTGCAGCAGGGAACGCACCGGTCCCTCCCACCGAGAGGAGACGAATTCGATGAAGAACGTGTCGTCGAGCGTGAACACGGGAAGCGAATCCCTCTGTTCGACCATGTCCAGATCCGGATCGCGGGTCTGGACCTTGATGAACCTGCTCACTGCAGTCAGCAGCAGCTCAGGATCGGACACCTGCACAAACTGCAGCACCTTCGCGTCACCGATACGAGTGAGTAATTCGAACCATCGCCCTGCTGATTCCATATCCAATTCTTCCTTTTTCCAGAGCTCAATATCCAGAAGGTACACAAGCTGTTTGCCGGTGGTCAACGCGATCAACGGCAGAGCGGCCTCTTCCCCTGCCTCCTTGATCGCCACGTATGCTTCTTCCTCGGCAATTCTGCTGATTATGGACACTGGGTGCGGGATCGCAGCCAAGAGCTCCGCGCGAGCCCTGGAAGACAGGTCCCGGAAGATGGCGAGTTGCTTCTCCGCGGGCAGGTTGGCGAACGACCGTATCAGGCTTTCGGCTTGGTCGGCATTGGGTTGATCCACGGGTCATCTCTCCGTTCAGGCTTGAGTGTCCAGTCCGTGCTGCGGCACGTCTACATGTCTCCCACGTGGTAATGAAGGGCAAAATCGAGGAAATCCTCGTACGCCTTGTCCAGATCATATCCCAAGCGGTCCGAGTGAGTCGCCAATCCCTGATGGAACCAACGGTACCACCGGTCGATCTTCAGGGGATCTTCCCCGATCAGCATCGGGAAAAGGTCGGTCCCGGGATATGGGGTCACCATATTGATTTCCACGTGGTCGGGCCGCACTTCCCGAATCAGATTCTTGGAGAGCTCGATGTCCTCGGGTGTCTCTCCCGGCAGGCCGATCATGAAGAACGCGTGAGACTTGATCCCCGCGTTCCGGAGTAGTTCCATGGCCCGTTTCACGTCCGCGTTGGTCTCCCCTTTGCGTATCATCTTCAGCATCTTGGGGCTACCGCTTTCCACTCCCAGGGTGACCCGTTTGAAACCCGCGCGCACCATCCTCTCCACGACGGTTTCGTTAAGGGTATCAGCTCGGACGCCACCCGTGAACTCGAAACAGTCAAGTCCGGCGCCGATTATGGCATCCAACAGTGCGATCGTGCGGCTGCGATTCACGGTGAAGGTGTCGTCCAGGACCTTGACCACCCAACGCTCGGGTGCCGCTGCCCGCGGCATATCCGCCCCTGTCCTGCCCAGGTGCCGCTCCACATCGCTCCTGATGATCTCGAGTTCAGCGAGAATCGACTCCACGGACCGAAGCCGCACTCTCTTCCCCCAGATATTCCTCGACGCGCAGTACACGCAGTCGAACGGGCAACCTCGACCCGTCATGATCGCGTCCCCGAAGTACTCGTTTCTGTCCACAAAGGATCGGTCGGGAATGGGGAGGGAGTCTATGGGTTGGATCAGGTCGCCTCTGGGGTTGATCGTGAGCTCTCCGTTGCGGAAGTATGCCAGTGAAGGAACTGCCTCTAAGGCTCCGTTTCCCTGGAGGGTTTCTGCAACCCGCGAGAGAGTCTGTTCTCCTTCCCCGACCGCTACCAGGTCTGCGCCGGTGTAGCGAAGGCTCTGTTCCGGCAACGCCGTAGGATGGCTTCCTCCGAGGATGATCGGCAGCTTGTGTCTCCCGAGTCGCGCAACCAGCATTCGCACCGTGTCCATGTTCCCGGAATTGCAGGTTATCCCTACCAGTTCCGGAGCGTGCGCAAGGATTCTGCACTCCATCTCTTCCCAGAGGGCATGCCCCTGATCGTGGAGAATGCCAAGCATCCCGGCAATCCCCTTGTGGACCGCATTTCCCGGATCAGCTTCACGGAGTGCCGCGTCTTCCATTCCGGGACAGGTGACCGCTTCGCCGTCGACGATCGCCACCTCGTGCCCGCCCACGTTCCGGGCATAAGTGGCCAGATAAAGGAGATTCAACGGATACGTCTTCATCCTGGGTGCGGTGACCCCAAACATCGAGTAGAACGGAGGACGAACCAGGGTTATTCGCATACGCGTCTTGTCCTATTCAGGCTTCCCGGGCCGGCCGGCTCTCAATTGACCCATGACCTCGAGCAACTCGTTGATCCCGAGTGGTTTCTCCACAATCCTGTCCACGCCCGCCTCGACTATCTTGTCTTCTTCGCTGATCTGCCCCGCCCAGCCGGTGAGTAGAATGAACGGGGGTTTCGCAGTCTGCCGGTCCTGACAGATGTGCAGGATCCGTTTCCCCACTTCCCATCCATTCATGTGAGGCATTCCGAGATCACAGATGACCAGGTCGACCGGGTTGCTCTCGAAGAGCTCTATACCGTCTTCACCGGAAAGCGCAGTCAGGGTCTCGTACCCGTGGAGCTGCAGGTTCCTCTCCACTGTGGTGAGCACAGGCAACAGATCGTCAATCAGCAGCACGCAGCATTTGCCGCTCGCCTCCCGGTATCCGGCGTGTGCGCCTTCCGACCGGCTGGCGGCCAAGGGAAGTGTGGCGGTGAAGCAGGTTCCCTGCCCTTCCCGGCTTTCCACTGACAGAGTCCCGCCGCAGCGAGAGATTACCCCGAACGCGGAAGAAAGCCCCATCCCGGTCCGGTGAAAGCCCTTGGTCGTGAAGAACGGATCGTAAATCCTGGGCAGATCCGCTTCGGCAATGCCGACTCCGTTGTCGGTCACCCGAATGCACGATGCATTCCCTTCGACGGCAGTGTCGACTCGTATCTCGCCGCCCATGGGAAGGGCTTCGACCGCGTTTCTGAGCAAGTTGAGCACCACCTCGAAAATCTCGCTCTCCTGACCGTCGAACCAGCATCCCGGCTCCAAGACTGTGGTCACCTTGATCGAAATCCCGTCCTTTTCCGGAATCGTTTGCCACCATACGCGGCTCAGCTCGACCGCCTGTTGCACCGTTTCGGACACATCGAATACACGCCCCCTGCCCTGTGTCGTGGAGCCCCCTCTTAGACCGGCAAATCGTTGTAGACGTTTCACCGTCTCCGAACCCAGTCGCGCGCACTCCAGGATCGCATCCATTCGGTTTCGGGCAGCTTCCAGGTCCCCGTGCTCCAGTCGGCCCTTGGCCAGATGCGCAGATCCCACCACTATCTGGAGAAGGTTGTTGAAATGATGAGCAACACCGGTGGCGAGCTCGCTGATGGCGTCGAATCTTTCCTTGTGGACCATCGCTTCTTGCGCGCGTCTGCGATCGGTAACGTCACGTGCCACATGGACCGACCCGGTGAGCGTGCCCCTTTCGTCGAACAGGGGTGCGCAAGTGACCGCGAATTCGCCTCCCAGGTTGGCTTCGAGGACTTCGGCTTCCTGCCTCGTTCCCAGCCTCATCGAGAGCGCATGAGGACAGGCGCTTGGCGGCATGGGCGTGGCATGCACAAGCTCGTAGCAGATCCTTCCTTCCAGCTCTTCTGCCGAAACTCCGAGGCGGTCCGCCATTGCCCGATTGGCCCGCACGACGCGGAAATCTCTGCTCAGGATCATGATCAGGTCTGGCACCGCGTCGAAGGTGCGTTCCCACTGGGCCTTTGCTGCACGTGTCTCTGCTTCCGCCTTTTCCTTGGCTTGCTGAAGTCGTCTCTTCTCGAGCGCGTGTTCCGCGACCGAGGGAATGAGGTCCAGGAATTTCCCTGAGGTGTCCTTGATCAGGTAGTCGATGGCTCCGAGCTTCATCGCTTCCACCGCGAGGGTCTCATTGCCGAAGCCCGTGACCATCACGACGGCCGGAGAAGAGGCGCTGCCGGCAAGCGCACGAAGCACATCCAGGCCCGTGAAACCCGTCATCTGCTGGTCTACGAAGACGATATCGTAGCAACCGGAGTCGTATTTCCGCATCCCCTCTTCGCCGCTGAACGCGATCTCCACATCGAATCCCGCTCGCTGAAGTCTCTTCTGAAACAGTCGTGCAAGACCGCGGTCATCTTCCATGTACAGGATGCGCCCCCGGCTTGACCGGTCCATTGTCTCACTCCTCTTCAGGGTGATTCGTGCCGGCTGATCCGCCGTACGCTTGAAATGTAACGGCTCATCCCGTGCAAGGCAAGTCTCAGCGGATTGTTTTCCGGTTCGGGAAGACGGCGGTTTCCTCGCCGGTCAGCCTCGCCACCTCATCGAGAAGGGCCGGCAGGAGGTCTGCTTCGTTGAACGTGCCAATGCGCTCTCCTTTCCTGAACAGAATGCCTCGTTTACGTCCACCGGCGATTCCCAGGTCGGCTTCTCTTGCTTCTCCGGGTCCGTTGACCACACAGCCCATGACCGCCACCTTGATGGGGGACTTCACGCGCGAAAGCGCTGCCTCTACTTTGAGGGCAAGTCCGATAAGGTCAATCTCAGTGCGGGAGCAGGTGGGACAGGAGATGACCTCCGCGCCGACGCGCCTGATTCCGAGGGCTCCGAGTATTGCGTATGCCGTGCGGATTTCTTCCTCGGGCGCAGCGGTGAGGGAGACTCGAATGGTATCTCCTATGCCCTCGGCCAGCAGAAGCCCTATGCCCACCGCAGACTTGATCGCCCCGGGCAGGAGAGTCCCCGCTTCGGTGATGCCCACGTGGAGAGGGTATTCGACCTTTTTCGCAAGCGCGCGATATGCGGCGACGGTCATCATCACGTCGGAGGCCTTGAGGGAGATCTTGATGAGCCCAAAGCCCTCTCGCTCCAGCAGAGCCGCATGACCCAGAGCGCTCTCGACCATCGCCTCGGGCGTGGGCCCGCCGTGGATTTCGAGGAGTCTCTTCTCCAATGACCCCGCATTGACTCCGATTCTGATGGGCACCCCACGTTCGGCTGCTGCCCTGGTGACTTCCCGCACCTTCTCATGGGAGCCGATGTTTCCGGGGTTGAGCCTGAGCCCGTCTACTCCCTGACGTATCGACTCCAGAGCCAGTTTGTGATCGAAGTGAATGTCCGCGATCAGGGGAATGCCTATCCCGGCCTTGATTGATCCGAGCGCACACGCTGCGTCCTTGTCGGGAACTCCGACACGTACGATCTCACACCCTGCGTCCTCGAGGCGGTGAATCTGCGCGGTCGTCGCCTCGACGTCCCGGGTGTCGGTGTTGGTCATGGACTGAACCGCGATGGGGGCTCCGTCACCTATCGGGACATCTCCGACATGAATCCGTCGGCTCTTTCGTCTTTCAATCGCCATCTACGACCTGTTCGATGCTCGTCGCCGGTTCACTTGAGTGCGCTGAAGCAGTCTTGCTTCTCTGAGTACACGTTTGCATCACCCGTCCAGTCGTTTCCCGTACCACTGGTCATAGTAAGACAGGTATTCTCCCGACTTGATTCGCCGCCACCATTCTTCGTGTTCGACGTACCACATGATGGTCTGGTCCATGCCTGTGTCAAAGTCGATGCTCGGCGCCCATTTGAGTTCTCGGGTGAGTTTGCTCGCGTCGATCGCGTAGCGTCGGTCGTGGCCGGGCCTGTCCGTGACGAACCGTATCAGTGAGGTGGGCTTGTGCAGCCTCTTGAGAATGTGGGTGACGATCTGCAGGTTGGTACATTCGTTGTTGGTGCCGATGTTGTAGATTTCTCCCCCGCGGCCTTCCCGCATGACCAGATCAATGGCCCGGCAATGGTCCTTGACGTGAATCCAGTCTCGTACGTTCAGACCGTCGCCGTACACGGGGAGCTCCTTATCATGGAGCGCGTTCGTGATCATGAGGGGAATGAGCTTTTCGGGAAACTGGAACGGGCCGTAGTTATTGGAACAGCGCGTCACCACCACATCCATGCCGTGGGTCTTAAAGTACGAGCGGACAATGAGATCCGCGCCTGCTTTCGACGCCGCGTAAGGGCTATTGGGCTGGATCGGGCTGGTCTCGCTGAAGGCGCCGTCCTGCCCGAGCGAGCCATAGACCTCGTCGGTCGACACCTGGAGGAAGCGCTTGACCCCGTGTCTTCTGCACGCGTCCAGGAGCACCTGCGTGCCCAGTATGTTCGTCCGGACGAACGCGGACGCGTCGAGTATCGATCGATCCACGTGTGATTCCGCTGCGAAGTTGACGATTGCGTCCGGTTTCTCTGAGACCAGCGCGTCGACGAGGTCTCTGTCCGCGATGTCCCCTCTCACGAACCGATGTCTTTGGCCGTATGGTCGGGCATCCTGCAAGTTTTCGAGATTGCCTGCATAAGTGAGCAGATCCAGGTTGACTATGTGCACATCCGCGTACGATTCGAGCAGGTGCAGCACGAAATTCGACCCGATGAAACCGCCGCCGCCCGTGACAAGTATGTTCATTCAATCCTCGATGTCGGTTGTTGCGTGAGTCTGCGATGAGATTCCTTGGATGGTCACAGTCTGTTCGCACCGCCCTTGGCAATGAGATTCGAGGCCCTGAGCAGCGAATCGAAGGTCCCCGCGTCGGTCCACCAGCCGTCGAGCACAGACCATGACATGGCCTGGCGCTCGATGTACAGGTTGTTCACGTCGGTGATCTCCAGCTCACCCCGAGCGGACGGCGTGAGAGTTCCGATGAAATCGAACACGTGCGAGTCATACATGTAAATCCCCGTGACCGCGTACCTGGAAGCGGGGACTTTGGGCTTCTCTTCTATTCTGATGATGCGGTCACGGTCGAAGACCGGGACTCCAAACCTCTGGGGGTCATCCACTTCTTTGAGGAGTATTCGTGCTCCGCTGGCCTGTTTCCGGTATTCTGCCACCGCATGGGCTATGTTCTTTTCAATGATGTTGTCGCCAAGGATGACGCAGACCGGGCCGCCTGCCGCGTGGTTTTCCGCGAGCGCCAGGGCATCGGCGATCCCGCCTTCTCCTTCTTGGTACGCGTAGTTGATGTTATCCAGACCGTATTCCTTGCCGTTGCCCAGAAGTTTAAGGAAATCCCCGGGGTTATTTCCTCCAGTGACCAAGAGAATGTCCTTGATGCCCGCGTTGGACAGGCATTCTATGGGATAAGTGACCATGGGCCTGTCATAGACCGGCAGCAGGTGCTTATTGGTGATCTTAGTCAACGGATACAGCCTAGTTCCGAGTCCCCCAGCCAACACCACGCCCTTCATTCGAGCCTCCAGAACATATAGATGGTAGGGCAATCGTAGCACTTCTTGGGATGATCCGTCAAACACCGTTCCGGGCAGATTTGCACTACCATCGTTCAGATACTTCGCCGGTCGCGAAGATCTGCTGTCGGATTCGCTTCAGCAACGGGGTAAGTGGCCGTGCTTCCCCTGTGGCAGTGCGGGGACGGGAACGTGCGCAGAACCGACTCACCGGGCCATCGGACTCCACACGGGCCGAGAAAGGTCGCATCGAGTATTGGTTGCGACTCCCAGCCGCTCCGTGTGCATACCGAAGCCGGGGGTGCGGCAAAATCAGACCAATTCTAAGTTTATGGTTGAGGTACGCTATCAAATATGCTAGAATTACATAGTTCGTATCGCTGAATGGGCGTTCATATATTGGTTTAACTTTTTTCAGCGAGGTCAAGCATGACAAAGTACTCTCTCAGGATAGTGGCCTCTGCACTCCTGCTCGTGGGGATTGCCGCACCTGCGTTCAGCCAGAGCTCTTGCGGAATGCCCCCTCCGTGTGCTCCTGAGCCGAAGTTCGTCACGAAGATGGTCCCTTGCGTGAAGACGGAGACTGTCGCAGAAGTGGTTCCCTGTTGGACGACGGTCCCGGTCACAAGGGTCGGATACAAATGCCAGAAGGTCCTCGTGAAAGGGACTCCTGTGGGACCGGCATGTGGTCAGGACCCGTGCACCCAGTGCTGTCCTCAACCGTTTTCCCAGGTCGTGGATCAGATGGTTCCGTTCACCTACTGTGACTACCAGAAGGTCCCCTACTACCAAGTGCAATACAAGAAAGTCTGCCGGCCAGTGTGGCTCCCCCAGACGTATCGACTGGATCTCTGTCCGTTGCCTTCCTGCCAGTAGAAGCAGCACCGCAGCCTCAATAGCCGGGGTGCAGCGCGTTTTGGTTTCGGGTAACTCATACGAGGCTCGAACCCGCTTCGTTGCTTCGGCTTCCCGGCGTTTACGCACCGGGCTACTCTCTGTCGCCCCTCTGGGGCTCCCGAGCCGCAGGATAAGTCCCGCAGGGACGTAAGATAGTAGCCCGGGACGTGAGTCCCGGGCTGCCGGCATGTCGGATGATATCACTGATCTACCGAAGTGCGCGGCGCCTCAATCGCCGCAAGGCAGTCGCCGGGGAGACTCTGGGCCTCAGTTTCGCCCGGCTTCTTCTGTTCTTGTCGCACCGAGGCTTGTACGGAAAAACTTACTGTCTGCATACATAAATCACTTGACCTGGCGATTCTATTGTGTGAATAACCCTCCATCTCAAATGAAACGGAATCGGCCTGTCATGGAGCGACTCACATACGAATCTCCCCAAGCGCTTGATCAGCATTGGATTGTTGATAGCGAAAAGGATGAAGGAAACCCAGATCCCATACGGGACTTCCCCCGTGAGCAGGTGGCCCACGAGTTCGGATACTATGCGTCAGTCCGCTGGGACGTGATTTCCCTCATACCCTCCGGTGTCCAGTCGGTGCTCGAAGTGGGATGCGGAGCAGGCGGCACCGGCAGAGCGCTCAAGGAGCTGGGGATCGGCCACACGATCGGGCTTGAGCTGAACCCGGCCATCGCGGAGGTCGCTCGGACACACTACGACCGCCTCTTGATCGGCGACGCGGAAACCATGCCGATGGATTCCATCCCGCGCCAAAGCCTTGACTGCATCCTATATCCGGATGTCCTGGAGCACTTCCGGGACCCTTGGCTCGTTTTCGAGCGGAACCTCGACTTGCTGAGGCCCGGCGGTTACGTGGTCGCAAGCATTCCCAATGTGCGGTACTACAGGGCGGTTAAGGGTCTGGTATTGAGAGGGGAATGGGAATATCAGGATGCGGGAATACTCGACCGAGGTCATCTGAGGTTCTTCACCCTGAAGTCAATTCTGAGGCTCTTCGAGGAGAACGGTCTCACCATACTCACCCTCAAGGCGAACACCCGAGGATCCCACTTGTTGAAGCTCGCGAACTGGATGTCCCTGAACAGACTCGCCCCCTTTCTCGTGAAGCAATATGTGGTGCTCGGCCGGAAGGATGACCGCGGACCACTTTCCGGCCTTCACCGGTGGCCTTGAGGGCCTGACCCCAGATGTTAGTGCCCGTCACGAAATAATTACTGCAACTTCGGTGGACGCCGCTCGCGTCATTCCTGCGAAAGCAGGAATCCAGGACTTCTGGACCCCGGCTTTCGCAGGGGTGACGAGTCACAGTCACCTGACAGGTTTGTTTCGTGACAGACGCTTACACATGCCCCTACCCTGAAGACAAGACTCGTGTAATCCCTGGTGCCACGCCGTACTCAATGCCGTCCGATTGGATTTGCGCCACAGTCTCCTAGAACTTGAGTCCCAGGGTCACACCGCCTCCGACGACATATTTCGTCAGGGTCGCGGTCACGTCTCTCGTGCGGGAAACAGGAGGGGTCTGAGTGTTCCGGAATTCCAGCTCCGCGTCTTGCCGCATATTCATCCAACTACAGTTGGCCCACAGGCCGAACGAGGTCGATGAAGACAGTGGGGTGTTATATTGCAGCATGGCGTTGAACAAGTTCCCGGGTTTCTTCCACGTGTACCGGAGTTCCGACATGTTGTTCTGTGAGTTCATGAGCGCCAGAGCCGTGTCGGAATATGCAAAGGGACTGTAAGTGACCGTAAATACCGTGTCGCCGGCAGGGATCGTCAAGCCCACGAACGGACAGAATGTCTTCGTGATGATATCCCCCCGCAAGGTTTGATTGGCAATCGGACCTTGCGCGTCCCTTGGGTCACCCAGACTATAGGCAAAATGATCCCAATACAGGCCCAACAGGACGGGTCCCAAGCCAACGCCCGTTTGAACAAACCAACTCTCCACCTTGGTGTTGGTGAATTCAAGGTTGGCCGACGTACTTCCCGGTCCAAGAGTCACCGGAACAGTAGCGGAAGTGAGGAAGGGGCGGTTGAGCAGACCCCCAGCGCCAGCGAAAAAACTGTACATCTCCTTAGCGACCACGTTGACGCCGGCTATTCCTGTCCAAAAATTGCCATCCCGCAACGTGATGTCCATTTCCCCGATGTTCAGGAACCCGGTCAGCGACTCGTTCTGCACGGGAAGGTTCAGGTTCGAGCCGACCTTTTGGAACCCTATCTGGGCGTATGGGTTCACTTTCACGTTCTGGGAAAGAAGAGACAAGGACTGGTATCCTCCAGACAAGAAGCCCTGTGCGCAAACACTTGCAGGAAGACACAGACAAAGTGCCGCCATGCAGAACCATACCCTCTTCATATCAAGCCCTTCCTTACACACGACCGCACCGATTGCCGGGACGATTCTCTTCCTCGACCGAGGACATGCAGCGAGTCGGCTCTCCGGGAGAAAAGTTACCTGTATCTACCCCTACTCCCGCGGACTCCTGCAGGCGGTCTTCGATGGGTCAACCTATTCCGATTCGTAGGCGCAACGTCTCATGGAACTCATTTCATTGCAAGAAAAAAACCGGAAGGCACCGGTGATCTTCACGCGTTTGCGCGTTCGAGCGCGGGCTGCCTTGCTTCGGTCAAGGTGGATCGGGATTCCCCGGTTCCATGCAGAAATGTGACTTGAAATGCGGCATGGAATCATGTTACTGAGCGAGGCGGGCATGGTGTCTGTACGTATACCGTTTCGGGAGGGTTTATGGCGAAATCAAGGACAGGCATAGCCTCTGCAGCCATTCTTGTCATTGTCTTCGGTTCGTGGGAATTCTTCCGTCTTCCACCTACGATCGCGCAGGAAATCGAACACATCAGTGCTGCATCCGGAACCGGGTACACAGGCTCGGTCAGTTGCCGCAGATGCCACGAGAAATTCTACCAATTGTGGGCGCCTTCGCACCACGGCTTGGCCATGCAGCCTTTCACCGCCGAGCTGGCTCGCGGCAGGCTCATTCCTCACACAGAGGACATAGTCATCGGAGACTACCGGTATCGTGCGGACATAGCAGGCGACATCGGCCTGATTACTGAGCAAGGTCCGGAGGGCGAGAAAAAGTACCGGATCGATCACGCCATGGGCGGCAAGAACGTGTATTACTTCTTGACCTCCATAGATCGTGGCCGACTCCAGACTCTTCCCCTGGCCTACGATGTGAAGAAAAAGGAATGGTTCGATATGGCCGGGAGCGGGGTGCGGCACTTTCCCGGCCGGACTGATGAACCAGTACATTGGAGGGATTGGCAGTATACCTTCAACACCGCGTGTTACGGATGCCACGTGAGCCAGGTCTCCACGAACTATGACCTCAAGACAGACACGTACCACACGGTCTGGAAAGAGCCCGGCATCAACTGCGAGACCTGTCACGGGCCTGCCGACGAGCACATTCGTGTCTGTGACGCGGCACCAAAGGGGACGGTGCCCAAGGATCTGAAAATCACTCGCGGAGGCCGTGACTTTTCCAAGGAACAGAACAACGCGACATGCTCCAGTTGTCACGCCAAGGCAGTGGTCTTGACCGACAGCTTCAAGCCGGGAGACGGGTTTTTCGACCACTTCGACTTGGCGACGTTCGAAAGCCCGGACTATTACCCTGACGGCCGCGACCTCGGCGAAAACTACACGTATACATCCTGGCGCATGAGCCCCTGCGTGAAATCAGGCAAGCTCGACTGCCTGCATTGCCATACATCGAGCGGCCGGTATAAGTTCAAGGCGGAGGAGAAGGCCAATCAGGTCTGCATGCCCTGTCACCAGGACAAGGTCGAGAACCCCCCTCAACACACACGCCACCAAGCCGACAGCCCGGGAAACAAATGCATTTCATGCCACATGCCCATGACGGACTTCGCCCGGATGCGCAGGAGTGACCACTCGATGCTGCCCCCTGCGCCGGCGGCCACCATTGCCTTCAAATCACCCAACGCATGTAATCTCTGCCACAAAGACAAGACGCCTCAGTGGGCGGATGAAACGGTTCGCGAGTGGCGCATGCGAGATTATCAGGCATCTGTACTTCAGCGAGCAGCACTGATCGCCGCGGCTCGTAATCGTGACTGGGCAAGGCTACCCGAGATGCTCGATTACGTGACGAGCAATAGTCGTGACGAGGTCTTTGCAGCGTCGCTCATTCGACTTGTCCGCTTTTCCGGCGACCCTCGGGTGGCCCCCGTGCTCTTCAAGGCTACCAAGGATACCTCTCCGCTGGTGCGTGCCGCAGCCGCGGAAGCCCTCCAAAGCGTACCCTCTCAGGAATCCGCCAAGGCTCTTGTGGAAGCGACCGGAGATGAATTCCGCCTGGTTCGGGTACGGGCGGCCTCATCTCTTACCGGTTTCCGTGACCTCCCGCTGGCGGACGCAAACAAGAAGCAAGTCGAGGCAGCGAACAAGGAGTATATGGCTTCGATCCTATCACGCCCAGACCAGTGGGAATCCCATTACAATTTGGGAAACTACTACCTTGACCGAGGAGATTTCAAGCAGGCGGTTGCTTCTTACGAGACGGCTCTCACGAAGGAGCCACGGGCTGTGCTCGCCATGGTCAACGAAGCCATGGCCTATGCCCGTATGGGAGATAACCGGAAGGCCTCGGAAGCCCTGCGGAATGCACTGAAAGAAAGCCCCGAGAACGCCGCAGCGAATTTCAACATGGGACTTCTCAAAGCTGAGATGAACGATCTCGTCTCCGCGGAAAAGCACCTCCGAGCGGCTCTCAAAGCCGATCCTCAGATGGCTCAGGCCGCCTACAACCTCTGCCTCATCCTCTCCAGAGACCGCGTCGAAGAGGCCGTGGGTTTCTGCAAGAAGGCTACGGAACACTGCCCGGATCAGCCGAGGTACGCCTACACCCTGGCCTTTTTCAGGCATCAACAGGGAGACCTTCCTGAGGCAGCACGCGTCCTCGATGGCCTGATTACCAAATATCCGGCTTATGCCGACGCATACCTGCTTCTCGGTGGAATCTGTGAACAACAAGGAAGACGCTCCGAGGCCGAAGGAATCTACAGGAAAGGATTGGCGGCCAAGGATATTCCGAAGCGATACAAAGGACTCATGGAGAAGCGACTGGAGCTCCTTAGACTCGGCGCTCCGGACCCCGGAAAGAAGTGACTACCGAGGGACTGGATCAATGAGATCTTCATCTTGAGGAGGCAAGAGGCGTGCATATGCAGAAGCACCTGCAGCCATACCAAGACTCTTGAGGGACCATCCGGGGTCTTTGCAGGTGGCAGGAGCACACTGGCGAGACCGGATTCCGGGGCACGCACCTCAGAATTGGCAAGACCGCGGCATAATCTCCGGATGGGGGTATCCACTTCGGTCAGGCGACCACAACATCTAGTGGTTTGTCTGGGGCTGATCGGCCTACCAGCTTCCAATACGGTTGCGGTGGGGCTTCACAAACTCCCTGGACCAGTCTATAGAATATCTTCCCTACATGTTTGCTCTTTCGC
>JBFMAA010000106.1:0-21146 GCA_040755955.1 Thermodesulfobacteriota bacterium | reverse complement strand
TCCCCCGGACCCCCATCCTCAAGAACTGTCATGACTTGCCGCCACAACGAAGCACGAAAGTCACCGCCCGACATCCCGAGAACCCGCGACATGGTCAGAAAAACCTAATATCTCAAAAGTTTTCGGAAAGGGGTCCGGGGGACAACCCTTTTTCAAAAGGGTTTCCCCCGGGAGACTTTCATGGGAACTCTTGGGATAGTGCGGCTCCCGCTGGTCGCCGCGGAGAAGGCCGGCTCGTCGTGACGCCGGTGGGGTAGCATTTTCATGCTTGGTTGTGGCCGCGTGCGGTCATGGTGGTTTTTCAAAACAACGGCTGGAAGCTGCAACCAAATTCGCGTCGACCTTTCTCGCTCCTCATGAAGACCGATAGCGGGGCGAGTTGGTTCTACGCAAGCGAAAAAAGGGCACGATGCTTTCTCACAGAGCTGCTGAACTGAAGACTTCTTCTCGAAGAAAGAAGAAATCGACCGTTATCAGTAGAACGCCCCTTCCCTTGGCGTTCGCATCTCCCAGGGAATACGCGCAGCACGCGGGTGGGGTCACTTGGTCTGTGGTGCGGACCGATCTTCTTCGAGTGCCAACATCAGGTTGTAGCGTGCGTCCGCGTTGTCCGGGTCGATGGCAAGGACCTGGCGAAAATGCTCTAGTGCGGCGGTTTTGTTCCCGGATTCCAGTAGGGCTATGCCAAGATTGTTGTGGGCCTCCGCGAAGTCAGGTTTGCGTATCAGGGCCTCACGGAGAACGACCATAGCCTCAGAGAGTCGATTCGCGCGCAAGAGCGCGTTCCCCAGATTATAGTAGGCGAATGCAAGGCCTTCGCGGACTTCTGCGGCTCGACCGGCAAACCGTTGTGCGTGGTACTGCTCGTGCCGCAGTTGGTGATCTTGTGCTTGTTTCCGATAAAGATTCTCGTACTTGAGTCTCAGGTCCAGACTATGGCGGAATTGCTTTTCTGCCTGCCTGGTGTCCCCGTCGGCCAGGTGAGCATGACCAAGGAACGTGTGTGCGGCCCAACTATCGGGATTTTCACTGATTACGCGGCCCCAGAGCGCATAAGAATCTCTCCACACCCGGGCGTACATGCACGTATCGAAGCCGAGCAATATCAAATACACACCGACCATCACATACGCGCCACGTAGTACCACTACGCGCAACCACTCGAACATGCCCGCCAGCAGCAATCCAAGACAACATGATGCCCCCACCATCGAGACATACAGGAAATGGTCCGCGACATACGAAAGCCGGAAGTATCCGAATCTCACGAGTCCCATTGCCGGCAGAACGCCTATCACGAAAGTGGCGATCCCCCACGTCATAAAGGAACCTATCCTGTGCCTCAGAACGACCACGGTCGCGAAGGCAAGCACTGCCGCGGCCAACAGAAGCCACCAGGCCGGCGCGGTCGGATCCACGTGCCAGGAAGGATAGAGCGGAGATAGTCCCAACGGCACCAGCACCTTCGAAACGTAGAACCACGTGGTGCCTGCAGCCAGGAACGGCCTTTCCACGAGAGGGAGATCGATGTACTCCGAAGGTTCGGTCATGACCGCAAGCACCGCGAAGGTCGCGGACACCGCGAAGAACGGCACCGTGCGCACATATCCCCGAACCGGTTGGCGTGTGAATGTCTGCGTGGGGAAGAGTAATTCCGTACAGAGTAGCGCAAGAGGCAGCACGATCGTGGTCGGTTTGCACAGCATCGCGATCACAAATAGCGTCACAGACGCCGCGTAGCCGCGGAAAGAAGCCGCGGTTCTCGCCCTCAGATAGACGATGAACGCAGCAAGATAGAATGCTTCGGCCATCACTCCCTTGCGCTGCGCAAACCACATCACCGACGACACCTGCAGCGGATGCAACAGGAATACGGCCATTGCAAGCCCGGCTGCTCGGGAATTCACCCCGAGGCTCAGCAGCAACTGCCGGACAAACACCCCGTTGACGCAATGGAGGAGAAGATTGATCAGAAGCGTCTGCCATGCCTGGGGGACTCCCGCACCCAGGATACTCTTGTCGAGCATCAGACTTAACGAGCTTATCGGCGCGTAGTAGCCGGTGACGATCTTCCCTTTGAAGTCAATGAGAAGTTCCCACGCGAGGTGCGCGTAATCGGTACGATTCAAGACCTGCTGGTACGCGGAGTAGTCCCAGTTCAGATATCCATCGCGGAAGTTCGGGACATAGATTGCCACGGTCGCGACGATGACACATAGCGGGAATATCCAGGTCCTGGGCATGTGGTGCATTCCGGTTGGCCCGCGATGGCGGGAGGAGAGCCTCGGACCCTCTCGATAGTGCCGGCGCTTCTTGGGGTTGCATTGCTCCGGGGCCGGCCGCGCAGTTGGGAGAGCTAGTTCTTACTCTGAGCCTGAGGCCTTCTCTGGTAGCGGTCGACCTTTTCGTTATGCTCCTTAAGGGTTTCGGAGAAGTCGTGGGTGCCGTCGTTCTTTGCCACGAAGAAAAGGTACTTGACATCGGCCGGATCGATCGCGGCAAGCAGCGAAGCCTTCCCGGGGTTCGCGATGGGGCCGGGCGGGAGCCCGTGAATCTGATACGTGTTGTATGGGTGTTTGCGCTGGAGGTCTGCTCTGGTGATCTTCTCGCCCATGGCCTTGATGCCGTAGATCACAGTCGGATCGCTTTCAAGCCTCATGTTCTTGCGCAGTCGATTGTGGAACACCGCGGAGACGAGACGGTGTTCTTCCGCTACCGCCTCCTTCTCGATCAACGAGGCCATGGTAACCACTTGATGTCTGGTCCAGCGGTACTTGTCTGCGGTGGCCTTCACGTGCTTATCGTAGACCTCGGCAAAGCGTTTGCACATGCGGCGTATCACGAGTTCGGGGTCCTTGGATTCGGACAGCCGGAAGAAATACGTGTCCGGAAACAGGTAGCCTTCCAGGGAATCGCCTTCAATGCCGAGCTCTTTGAGCAGTCTCGGGTCTTTGGCGCGCTTGAGAAGCTCTGATCGGGGCATGATGCCACGTTGCTCCATGGTCGCGGCTACCTGGTCAAGGTTGTACCCTTCCGGAATTGTAAGGGTTATCGTAAGCGTCTTTCCGGAGATAAGAAGGTCCAACACGTCTCCCGCGTCGCTGCCTGTCTTGACAAGGTATTCGCCGGCCTGGATCTTGCGTTGCTCACCTCGAATCATGGCCACGAGCTTGAACACGAGCCGACTCGACACTACCCCGTGTTCCTGAAGAATGCTCCCCACTTGCGACACCGATGCCCCTTTGGGAATGGTCACCACCACTTCCCGGCCTTTGACCACCTGAGAAGGGGCTGGTTCGCGTTCGGCCTTGAGCGTCCCCAGCCACGAAGGAAGCCTGCCAAATGCCGCATAGCCGCCTATCACCACACCTCCGAGGAGGGTGAAGAGCACCACCGTCTTGATTATGCCGAGGATAGAGAATCTCATGATTGTGAAGCGACCTCGTGACGTCTTTTGTCCAGGAAGCCTTGAAGAATGATCACCGCGGCCACCTTGTCCACGACCTTGCGCCGTTTCTTGCGGCTCATATCCGCCTCTATCAGCAGCCGTTCCGCAGCGACTGTGGAGAGTCTCTCGTCCCATTCGTGGATCGGCAGAGAGACCGCTTCCCGGATCACGGAAACAAACTCTCTTATCTTCTTGACCTCAGGGCCTTCCGAGCCGTTCATGTGGTACGGGATGCCCACCACGATCTCCTGAACCTCGTATTGACGGATCAGTCCCACAATGGTCTCCCTGTCCGAGTCCTGATTTTTGCACTGGAGCGTCGTCAACCCCTGAGCGATAATGCCCAGAGGATCGCTCATGGCGACGCCTATCCTTTTTGATCCCACATCGAGGCCCAGTATGCGCACGCGAATCCTTTGGTCCGGAGAATAGCGCAGAATCCTCACACGCGGACTCTGGTGCGATCAGCTTTAGTGAACAAATCACCGCGTGTCAAGTTCCGGCGCAACCACCACCGTCCACTGCGGCTGCGGGCTGGCCTGGCAAATTTCCCAGGAAAGTCTTCCGGGGGAAGCCCTTTTGCTCATAACCTTCGATTTCTTCTTTTTTCGAGAAGAAATGTCCAGTTCAGCAGACATGGGAGCAAGCAACGTGCCTTTCTTCGGTTGCGTAGAACCAACTGGCCCCCCATCGGTCTTCATGCGGACCGAGAAAGGTCGCCGCGCATATTGGTTTGCGGCTCCCAGCCGCTTCTTGCAAGAAGTCCCTTCCCCCGGTGCATCTCCGGGACGACCGGCTTGCCGCGGGGTCAGTGGTTGTTCTGCTGTTTGTGGAGCCTGGCCAGTGTGGACGCAACCTCATCGATGTATTGCACATCGGACTCATCGGTAAAGGGTATGCAGCGATTGGTCCGGATCGGCAGTGGGGCGTCCTTGAGTCTCTGGGTGATGGTGCGAATACGGTTCCCCCGGAGAAGCTGTCCCGGGAGCTCGCTCGCCGCCTCACCGGAGATGAGCACAAGGTTCTCTTCCTCTGCAAAAAAGGCCAGCCCTATCTGATCGTTGATCTCTTTGCCGAGATGTTTCTTGAGGATCTTCTTCACCTTCTGGACAAGCGGCTGAATACGGACCTTGAGCTCGGCGATCTGGGTAATCCCTTCGAGGGCTTGCCGTCTCTGCACTTCAGTCCCGATCATCATTGTCTCCTCGAAACAATCGAGCGCGTCGAGGATCTGCTTCGCAGCCAGGTAGGCCCATGCTTCAACGAGCAAGTTGCGGGCTTCGTGTTCGTCCTGGGAGTCAGGGTCGAACATCTGGCAGTAGAGCTCAACAGCCGGGGCGAGTTCTCCTTTGTCCAGGAGTTCCCGGGCTCTTATGGATAAAGACGGTTCAACCGCTGGGGTATTGGTACTCATGGTGGCGTGCTCGCGGGGGTCAATTCCGATGTCGGTGTTGGATTGATGGTTCATTGCAGCCGGATGTGGCGCCTCTGCCTTCGGGGGATGCGTGGTTTGGGGCGTTGATTAGGCTGTCCTGGGGTATTTAACACTATTCTCCCAGTGTTCAGCCGATTACTGAATCAGTTACATATCATAACTCGCATGACCGTGCAACACTAAAGGATAATATCCCGTCACAGAGCGGCATTCCCCGAAAGTGAAGGGGGTCCCGCGCACGCGTGCCCCCGCATGTGTCTACCAGCAAGGTCCCCCTATTCACTCGAAACGGTGTGAGAGTGCGACAGATTCATAGGAACCGCCCTGTCCGAGGGACGGGCACAACAGAAAATGGAAAAGCAACCTCTCCAACTCTTCGGAATACCCCTACTGAAACGACTTCCGACACGCACCCGCTGAACGGTTGCCTCACAAGCTCAAGGGGATGGGAATCCGCAAAACCACCATGACCGCGACCGGTCACAACCAACTGTGAAAATGCTACTCCACCGGTGTCTCCAGGAGCCGGCTTTCTCCGCGGCGACCAGCGGGAGCCCCCATGTTCCAAGAGTTCCCATGAAAGTCTTCCGGGGGAAACCCTTTTGAAAAAGGGTTGTCCCCCGGACCCCTTTCCGAAAACTGTTGATATATTGGATAGTTCTGACCATGCGACGAGGTCCTGTGATCTCTGGCACTGACTTTCATGCTTGGTTGTGACCGTGTGCGGTCATGGTGGTTTTGCAAAAGGGTTGTCCCCCGGATCCCTTTCCTAAAGCTCTTAGAATATTGGATGGTTCTGACCATCCACCGAGTTCTTACGAAGCTAGGGGCACTTTCATACCTCGTTGTGGCGGCAAGCCATGACTGTTCTTGAGGATGGGGGTCCGGGGGAAGCGCATTTTCTGATAGACGTTTGCTATTCGATTGTGATTCTGCCGCGTTCCCTGGCCTCTTGGTGTGCTTGGGGGGACGGCCTCTCCTCACCCCACACCATCGCGGTGACCCCCTTGCGGAACTCGTCCAGGCCTCTGCGGAAATGGGCGGCCCCTGCGAGAAGATCCTCACCGGTTCCCGTCTTGCGGGTCAAGAGATATGCTGCGGCCATGCCGGTGATCACCGCAGCGGTGGACAGCCGAACACACCAGGATAAAGGATTCATAATCGGTCTCCGGTCGGCGGGTCTGAAAGGAACTCCACGGTCAACACGTCCTGTTCCAGGCCGGCTCGGCTCGGTCTTCGGCCCGCCAGGGCCCGTGGCAGCAAGATATGACGTTTGAACGAGCCTATTCTCACCACGAGCTCGTCGTCTTGTTTGAACAGGTCCACAAAATCCTTGGACACGAAAGGCAGCCGTATCTTGAGGGTGTAGTCGCCATTGCTGCCTGAGATGGAGTAAGGAGGCAGCCGGAGGAAAAACTCGGTAGGGTCAGCCTCGCCGTAGATCATCCTGCCCATCTCATGCAGTTTCTCGACACCCACCACTTCATCCCTGAGTATCTCCAGAGGCCGGATGGGAGTCGGTTCAAATATCCTGCGGATCTGCTCCAGGCTCCTTTCCTGCGTCGCAATCCAGTCAGCGAAGTATCCGTCTCGCACGGATACGGGGAAGAGCCGGTTCACGATAATCGTGTCGACCACCAGTCCGTACAGGCAGAAATACATGAACGCTCGCTGGGTTTCCCGTACGACCATACGCTCTGCGTTCGTGACCAGGCGAACCGACGTCACTGCGGGGTTCAGGAGTATCTTGTCGACCCCATCCAGTTGAAGAAACAGGTTCTGCAACGACTGGAAGTAGGAGTCTTCAGGGAGCGGGATGTCGGTGAGGCGCCTGGCGATGGGTCTGGCCACCTTCATAAGGTTTCGTTCGAAGCCAAACAGCTTTCTGATGTACCATTCGAGCGTAGAGGGCATGCTGATAAAACGGAGAGACTCACCTGTCGGCGCGCAGTCGATCACTATGACGTCGAATTGTTTGTTGCGGAAATACTGGTTGATATAGAGAAGGCTTACCACATCCTCCATTCCCGGTATGATGGCGAGTTCCTCGGCGAGCACTCCGGACACTCCGGCCGACCCGAGCAGGGCGGCCAGGTAGTTGGCAACCTCACCCCAGTGGCGATCCAGCTCTTCCTGGATGTCCACTTCCTGTATCCAGAGATTCTCCCGAACTTCTCTGGGTGCGCCCCGGTTATGGTCATGGAGGTCCGCGACCAGGTCGAACGCGTCGGAGAGGCTGTGGGCCATGTCGATGGAGATCAGTATGGTCTTGTAGCCTCTGAGCGCGCACAAAAGTGCGGTAGAGGCCGATACGGTCGTCTTCCCGACCCCCCCTTTTCCGGAAAAGACCAGAATACGCGGGTCTTGGCTGTTCACGTCCTTCCTCTCGAAAGGGGCGCTGAGAATCTTCGATCGCAGAAGTGCACCACGAACCCACAGACATACACAGAAATCACCCCTGTACGCAGGCTAGCACACGCCGGAACCGGTCTTTTCAGCTCAGGTCGAATGACGTCAACTCGTTTCTTCTGTCGAGTTCTCCATGCCTGTGCGGAATCTTCTGTGCCCGGTGACCGGTTATGTTGGATCTTTGTGGCTATCTCTCGTAGAAGGCGAAAAAGTCCTTGGTATATCCGTTATCGTAACGCTTCATGGTGTAGTTGAGCTGATCCGGTGAGAGTTTATCCCTCTTGACTATCTTCCCCTTGTCGCCTCTGAAATAGAAATTGCAGACAATGTTGTGTATGTTGGCGTCCGCGTGGATAGCTCGTTTGCACCCCGCGAGGACCAAGGCCTTGGCAAGGTCCTTTGTCCCGCAGTGATGGGCCATCGCGAAGACGAGGTTCCCGTCTTCCCGAATGCCGAACGCGGTCCGGTTGGCCAGAAACCAGAATTTGTTTCGCATGGTGCTGACCCCGTTATTGTCAACGAGGAAGCCTCCCAAACCTATCTCCGCATCCTGGACCTTGTTCCCTTTTGCCACCTCTTCGACGACTCGGCCGTTTTTCACTATGAGGTGCCTGAGTTGTCGCGCGTCCTTAATTAAATGTCGAGGGATATCGTCTGTCCACTCGAGAATATCGATGGAATCGTCGCGATACACGACGAGTGTGGCCATGCCGTTGACCATGGGGTATACTTCCTGACCCCTGAATATAGCACCTGCACCCTTTGCGTGCCGCTGCATCCACATGGCGTTGGTAACCGCCACGATCTTCGAGTTGTCCTCCCGTATGCTCGGCTCGGAGATATGGTACACGCCCGGCTCGGTCTGGCCGACGAAGAAACGCACCTTGATCCGCTTCATATCGAACACGACCATATGTACCACGGAATTGGGAAACTCTGCACTCGGTCTGTACACTGTGCGGTAGAGCAAGGGCTTCTCTTGCGCGTCTTCGGGCATGCCTTCCGGGCTCCACACCCCTTCTCCCTCAAGGGCCGGCGAAGTGTAAAGAGGCGCGATCGGTCTTGGTCGCGGGAATTCTCCGTCCTCCGCGATAGGCTCCTGCACCGGGCCGGCAGGTTCTTGAACCGGTGTCACGGGCTCTTGAACCGGCGTGACAGGCTCTTGAACCGGGCCCTTGGCAGGAGTAGCCACTCTCTCCGTCGGCTGAATCTGATCTTGCGGGTTCCCGGCGTTTGGCTGAGTCGGTCCGCTCTGGGGCACGCTCGCCAGCAGTTCATCAAGCCAGGACGGGAGTGGTGTCCCCGTCTGCAACGAACCTCCGTCCTCTCCTCGGGCTCCCGAAGCCAGTTCCTGGGCCTGGGATCCCACGTTGGAGAGTCTCATCAGCGATTTTGCCGGGTGTTCCGCCCAGGAAGGCGCACACATTCCCGACAGCAACAGCAAGGAAACGGCCATACCTCCAACTCGAGTCCGTGACATGTTGCTTCCTATTCTCCCTACTGTCCATACCTGGAATGATGTGACCGCCGGTACTACAGTCGCCCGGTTATGCGAATCGCACCGAACAGGCTGCCCGGTCGGCCTATGCGAAGACAGCCGCAATCCCTTAGAACAATTGTAAAAATCAAAACAGCAAATTATTATAACAGAATCATTCCTTGACGACAAGGCTTTTCGCGGATGATAACGCCCCCCACACGCGCTCGGCCCTTACGAGGATACAGTGAAATGAACTTGTGTCAAGCATGATTATCCTGATTAGAGATAATTTGCTTCAGGTAATAGACCCGGTATCTGTATCAGATCAGGGAAGCAAGGCAATCCGGTTCGAAATCAAGCAGCAGGAAGATGCGTTCTTCCAGCCGTCTCGTGTCCCTCTTCATCTCGTTGAGCCTTTCGGTGGCGTACGGGGTTTTCGCATAGGTCTTGAACAGATAGTCGAAGCGTTGTTCCAGGCTCACCAGTTCGTCGTGATTGACCCTCTTGTCTGCATAGAACAAGACATGGGCCTCCCCGAGCGGCTCACCGTCTGTTTCGGCAAGGTTTACGTGCCGGCCCACTATTGATGCAACCTCCGGGTAACCTTCCTCCTCGAGCATCTCCTTTCCTTTCCGGTCGTGGTACCTGTTCCCTTCCAGTATGCAGGGGTACTTGCCTATGTCATGAAGCAGACACGCGGCTTTGAGCAGTTCCATGTCCATGGGGTGGTTCCGCTGAGTCATCGCCGATCCGATCACCTGTGCCACCGTCCAGACCATGAAGCAGTGCCTCACGATATGGTGCGGAGTCTGGTACTTGCTCATGAGCGCCACGCACGTAGGTTCGTCAGGAATGGTCATGGGATCCGTTTCCTTGCCGAAATGCAGCTATAGTACATACACCGGGCGGAAACCGCAAGACCGCTGTGCATCACGCCGTCAGTAGTCCGACCGGAGGAACCCTGAAGATCTGAGAAGATGTTCTCTCGCAAGGCACGCAAGGGCCGCAAAGGAAGAGAGGCCTGCTTTGCGTTCTTCGCGTGCCGTGCGAGAGTCAGTCTTTTCGGGCCCCGGGTGACCATATCCGCGAAAACCGGCACTGAGAATCTGTCCCGAAATAAGTGTGTCAATTCGACCCGCTCGTCACCCCGGCGAACCCCGGATCGTGGTCCGGGGCAGGCACCGGGGTCCAGGTCCCGCAGGAAAGACTGGATTCCTGCTTTCGCAGGAATGACCGAAAGAGCGCTCGCTGCAGTCACGGAGAGGCTAAGTCAACAGCATTGCCCCTAACCCCTCCCATCAAGTGAGGGGAATAGCAAGCCCTCTCGCCTGGTGGTTCAGGGACGGCAGAGTGGGTTTGTATCTACTTTCACGGTCCCGCGAATTTCAAGGCGCGCGCCTAGAACAACGCTGCGTTCCGGTGATGCTATTATTGACGCGTTATGCTATTGTGCCCCGGGGATTTCTCAAGCTCACACGGGAGCGGAAGGAACCGTGACCAAGAGTTGGCTGGGAGCTGCAACGGGAAACCGAAACCGCGTTGGTAGGTGCGCGAGACACGAGCTTGGCCCCCACAGGCGCTCACGTTGCGGCTATGGGAGCGAGCTCGGTTTGGTCTTCTTTCCCGGCGCTAAAGCACCCGGCTATTTTCAGGAGCCTCTTCTTGGGGGCTTGCAAGCCCTGACGTCCCGCAAGGACGTGTGCTAATAGCCGGGTCTTTCAAGGCCGGGTGCGCGGGCAAAGGCGCCAGAGTGAGCGCCTGTGGGCTTGGCCCCGTGGCGGAGGCCGCGGGCTGCGGCTGGAGTGGCCTCGTCTGCACCGAAACACGTTCCCGGGCAGAGAAAGAAGTCCCGGATGGGAATGCGTGGTGCTCGTACTGATCAGGGGGAGCGCGCATGACTTCGAGGTACTCTCGCAGTTTCTTTCTGGAGGCCTTGTTTGGTCCTTATTACCGGGGACACAAAGGGTTCATACTGGGAAAAACTGTGGACACCAGAACCGGTGAGTCAACGACCCGCTACTTTGCCGACGTACCAGCTCTCGCCAGGGAGCAGTGGGCAGACGACATCGACGTGTTGTTCGGCATCTGCCCCCGGGATCGGATGGGAAGGGACGCAGATCGGATTCACCACGTGGTGGCTCTGTGGGCAGAGCTCGAAGTCGATCCGCATCCGCGCGGGTCCGATTCCCCCGCCTCCATGGGAGCCAAACAAGTAGCCGATGCGATAAAGGCGTTTCCGTTCACCCCTTCGGTCCTGGTCGGTTCCGGAAGCGGAGTGCAGCTCTATTGGCTGCTCAGAGAACCCTGCGAGGTCAACGACGCGCGCTGGGTCCTAGACGTACTTGAAGGGATCGCGAAACGTTTGGGATCAGGGCGTCGCCCGTCCCTTACCGACGTGCTGAGACTGCCGGACACCTTTCGCAACGATATCCCCGGCAAACACAGTCTCTGCGAAGTCAGGCTGATGGACTCTTCCACGAGGTACGACCTCGATCATTTCCTACTGCTCTTTGGCGCATCGACCCAGTGGGCGAGTCTCAATGAGCGCGTTCCCGCGAGTCCGTTCGTAGACATCAGGGCTTTCAGGAAAGCCCAGATGCCCTCCACCTTTGAAGAGACCGTTACACTCGTGCCAGATTACACCGCTGGTGCCGAGCTCGAAGAGGACGCCCACACCGAACTCACCATGGAAGTGGTCCATGCGGTGGGGGAGGATCTCTTTGCCGATGAGACACTCTCCGCTGAGGACGGAGAACCACATGGACAAGGGCTTTTCCAAAGGTCGGATAGCAGGTTCATGATCGAGGGACTCGAAGAGGAGCCGGTCACGGTGGAGCTCACCGCGGATCTGCTCGGCGCAGACGTCGACCCAGACGTCGACGCAACCGTGGACCAACTTCTCTGCGGTCCCAACGGTCTTATTCTCGGAGATCTGACGTCCGGCGCGCTGAAGGCACCTGGTTCCCCGGGCCCAGCAACCGCGCACCACATGCCCGACCTTGATTCGGAGCCTCTATCACGGAGCCCGCGACCAGGCGTTGCGCAGCCTCCTTCTTCCGGGGATAGAGTCCAAGCCCCGGAAGCAAGCCGGGATTTCTCGGACACACACACCGCGACGGGTCCGGGGGAAGAAATCTCCGATGGGTCTGGCGCAGCGGACCCCCGTGGGGAACGGGAAACCGCGCATGAGAGGCCGCTTGGTCCGGACCGCGTCGCGCCTCCCGCAGTGGTAGCCGCGGTGATCGAGCAAGGTGACTCGCAGGCCGTCATGGCACCGGTCGTTCCTCCGCCGGAGCGAGTCGGGCTCTTTGGCCGGGCAGGCGGATTACTCAGGGGGCTTCTCGGAAGCAAGCCGCGAGTGACCAGTGCCAGGTCAGCGGAGAATTCCGCGCCTACCGTGGAAAGAATCCCCGTCGATCGCGAAACCCCGGCAACGAGTGACCGGCAAGAGCCGAGTTCTCAGGTCATGGAACGGCGAGTGAATCCTGCAGCGGTGACCCTCGTATGCGGCGAAACCCTCTGCCGGCTGTTTCCGGAGGGGGCTGCTCTTCCTTCCGCGGTGACTGCGAGGATAAGGCCCGGCATGGCCTTTCGCGGCCAGCCCCTTGATCTGTTTCACGGAAACAGGAAGGTGGGGTCCATTATTCTCCCGGACATGTGGCTCGCCACACCGGAAGGAGGACACCTCGAATTGACCGCGAAACACGATGGCGACTACTTGGAAGTAGGCGTGCGGGAGACCGCATCGGATCAACGGCAACTTCTCAGGGTACCCCTGCCCACGTGGGATGAAGTGGAAATCGCCGTCGAATCCCCGGCGAGAGTGTCAACCGATGAAGGCCTCTCGGCAACCGTCCACCTCAGGGCCGTACCACCTGGCCAACCGGCTGCAAAGGCCTCAGCAATGTGTGCGACGGTGAGACGGGGATCGCCGCTGGCCCTTCGGTTATCTGTTCCGGGCCTCCCCAGGGCAGGCCCGCTACGAGAGAGTGTCTGGGTCGGGAAATCGGCCTCGGTCGACCTCGCGGTGGAGGCTTTCGAGGGGCCTGAGCCGACAGGCCGGAGAGGAATGGTCACGGCGATTCTGGACACCGTTCCCTTGGGACAGATCGAGTTTGAGCTCGAGTCGTCCCCAAATGCTGGGTACCGCGCAATCACAGGAGTAACCGCACATCCATTCCGCGTATTCTTTGTCCTCTCCGCGATCGAAGACAGGACGGAGGTGGCCCGAAGGCTCGGGGGACTCGCTCTGATGGGAAGGAAGATCCTTCCCCACGGGCTTGACCTCGAACCCCACGGACATGGCGCTTCTTCCTATCTGCACAAGTTGGTGGACTCGAGCGACGCGGTGCTCCTGTTCTGGTCGGAAAACGCAAAGGGGTCGGCACTCGTGGTCGACACGTTTGAGTACGCCCTTGAGACGAAGGGAGCGCAAAGACTGATTCCCGTACTCCTGCACAACGCTCCAACCACGAGATCTGATACCGGTCTTGGGGAAGTCCCGTATGGTCCGGACTGGGTGAGGACGCTCTAGCCGCAGAGTCCTGCGTTGACCACTGCCGCAGATCTCACCACCCGCGAAAGGGGTGCCGCCCTTCGGTGCATCAATGATGTCGCCGGAAATTCCTGCAACCCGGGACAGTGAAACAGGTGAGTATCCCGCACCGGGATTCGATGAACGTTCAATGTCGCACCGATAATCCGGAGCGCCAACCGATATTTTCCATCTGTGGCCATCCGAGAGCCCCGAAGGGGCTGACTGTGAAGACCCGGGGGGAATAACCCCCGGTCCGGGGAACGGAGAACCGTCCTCAAGTCATCAGCAGGCCCGTGCATCCCCTCCCAATGCTCTCTCATTCATGGGAACCACCATGTCCGAGGGCGGGCACAACGAAGCATGGAAATGCCGTCGCTTCCCATGGCAGGTCAGGCTCCGGCGACCGGCGGGAGCCGCATGCTCCAAAAGTTCCCGTGAAAGTCCTCCGGGGGAAGGGACATCTTTCATGAAGTCCCTTCCCCCGAAAACTGCATTTCCATGAGAGAGGCGTGCACGCTCGCGAGGGGCTACTCTTTGGGTGCCCCGAACAACTTCGCAAAGGTGTCCAGATCCGCAGTTCCCGACTCTGCGATGACCTGCCGCCACTTAATGAAATCAATCACATCCTTGCCGGTGATCTTCTTGGTGTTGAACGCGTTGAACCCGAGGAACGCTTCGTACCCCATGTTCGCCATGAGCCAGTGTCTGTTGGCAAGCTTCGACTGGTCCCAGAAGAATTTCTTCTTGGCCCGAATCCCGTCGATCGCCTTGATGAGACAGCCGGGGAACAGGTTCGCGAACGTCCAGATCACCTTATTCACCTCCTTGTCCAGGAGGCTCAGGTCCACGGAGAGTGCCTTGAGCAGCTCTTTTGCCTTCTTGGCGTCGTCGCCCGATTTGTACTCGCCGTACACGATCTCGCCGTCCCTGACATAGTCCTCGGTGATAATCTGGGGGTTACGGATGAACTCGTCACCCTGCTTGAGCACTGGAACCGCCTTGGAAATCAGGCCCTTGAGCTTCATCTTGTAGGCGCTCCACATCTCGCAGCTCACGCAGTTCCACATCGCGTCTTCCATGGTGAGGAACCAGGGGAGAAAGTCGGTAGAGCCGCCGTCAGGGCTGGACCCGTGTCTTGCGCCCGCCTGACCGAAGATCGCCAGGTCCGAGGCGATGGTGAGGTCGCAGGCCATGCCTATTTCCTGGCCGCCCGCGACTCTCATCCCGTTCACACGGCAGATAACGGGCTTCTTGCAGTTGAGGATCGCGTCGACCATCCCGTTGAACAGATCCATGTATTCGCCGTACTCATGAGGACGTCGGGCATAGTACTCCGCGTATTCCTTGGTGTTGCCGCCCGTGCAGAACGCCTTGTCGCCGGTGCCGGTGAATACCGCGGCCACCACTGAGCGGTCCTGGCTCGCGGCGGAAAAACCGGCGATCACGCCCTTGACCATCTCCGTGGTGTAGGAATTATACTGGTTAGGGTTGTTGAGTCTTATCCAGGCCACGTAAAGCCCTTCTATGACTTTACCGTTCGGGTCGGTGAGGGGTTTCTTCTCGTAGACCGTACAGGGAGCCTCTGTCCCCCAGTTTTCGGAGCCGATAAGAATGTGATCCTTCTGATTTTCTTCTCGTGGCAGCCACTCCAAAGCCATGTTGTCTCCTCCTTGACGTGTAATTATGCCGGTCCCCCGGGACTGTTACCGCAGACCTGCGCGGCCGTAGATGAATCGGCCCTTATTGAAGAATCAGGTGAGAGTTCACCACGAAGACACAAAGACGCGGAGAAACCACCCCTGTTCAGTGGGGTAACAACTCCATGGGCAAACGGCTTTTTCAACTCATCTGCGATGAATTCGACTCATTGTGCTTCTGTGGTGAATCTTCTCTTGACCTGGTGAACGGTTACAGAATCAGAAGCCGATGTCCCAACCGGATCGAATCAAAGCTACCGGACCGGTTCAAACGCGAAGAACACTCTCGGTATTTCCACGACTTCCCGGCCCATCTCCTGTGGAACCGGTTCCACGTCGAACACGGCAAGCTTCACCTGATCGCCCGATTTGAGCTCCCCTTCCTTGCAGTTGATGATGCGCACGAAGAAGGTTCGCTTTCCCTGCAAATCCACCAGAGCGTGAATCAATGGCGCTCTCCCGAAGCCCAGGGGTACTCCTACCATTTCCTCGGTGACATCGATCACGGTTCCTGTGGTGGGCCAGTCTATCCACTCCAGAGTGGTGGAATAGCATTCCGGGCAGAGCACTCGGGGTGGGAACGGTTCCGCGCCGCAGTCTGTGCACCTGGTGGTAGTGAAACGGCCTTCCTTGAGATACTCATAAAAAGGGTGGATCTGGTTGAATTCCTTGGACTGCTGGGGATACAGGTCCATGGTGGCGATGTATTTTCCATCCAGAATCGAAATCCCCGGGGTACTCATGCGGCCTCCCTTCCGTAGATCAGCACCGTGTGGGCTGCGATGAATCCGCTCAGGTTGTGGGTGAGTCCCACCACGGCCCCAGGAACCTGTTGAATCGCGGTGCCTTGAAGTTGCCGCGTCACTTCGATCCCCTGGCGAATCCCGGTTCCGCCGAACGGGTGTCCGCATCCGAGAAGGCCACCGTCGGTGTTGGTGGGGACCTGTCCGCCGAAATCATTCTGGCCTGACTCAATGAACGGGCCGCCTTCGCCTTTGGCGCAGAAGCCGAGGTCTTCCATCTCGATCAGTTCCGAGATGGTAAAGCAGTCGTGGGTCATGGCCACGTTGACGTCTTTGGGTTGCGCTTTGGCCTTGGTGTACGCCTGGTTTGCCGCGATCTTGAGGGCTTCCCAGGTGGTCCAGCTCGGCATGTTCGCGGACATGTTGTTCACCGAGGCCTGGCCGGTCCCCCGGATGTACACGAGCGGCTTGTCCGTGAGATCCTTGGCCTTTTCCTCGGACGCCAACACGATGGCTGCCGCGCCGTCGGTGATGGGACAGCAATCGAACAAGGTCAGGGGCGAGACGATCATACGCGCGTTCATCACCTCGTCCATGGTCACTTCCTGCTGAAACTGGGCCTTGGGGTTTTTCGCGGAGTTTCTGCGATTCTTCACCGAGATCATGGCGAGGTGTTCTTTCTTGGTGCCGTACTGCTGCATGTGCTGCTTGGCGACCATTGCGAACACGGGAGGGGGGAGTCCGAGTCCCTGGGTTCCATCCCAATCATGGTCTACGGACGCGAGTTCGCTGTAGAAGATCTCCCACTTCTGGGGTAGGTACAGCTTTTCTCCGCCTGCGACCATGACGATGTCGGCCTGTCCCGACTTGATCATCGCGAACGCCAGGATGATCGCCGAAGAACCGCTCGCGCAGAGGAGTTCGACCCGCGCACAGATGTTCTTGGGCTTGACGCCCGCATACTCAGCCACCAGCGGAGCCAGATGGGTTTGGTACGAGCATCGTTCCGTGTACGCGGACGCGACCAACAGTCCGTCGATGTCCTTTGGGTTCAGCAGCGGATTGCTGGCGTAGCATTCCTTCGCGGCCTCCTGGAAGAAATCCCGCTGACTGCCGTTTCTGACACCCCATTTGGACATCCCTCCGGCGATGACGCACACGTTCCTTTCCATGGGTTAAGACCTCCGGCATGTGATGGAGCGGTTGCCACGCGCAACACCTGATTCCGATGATGCCTCATAGTGGGGCAGACCTGCCCGTGTCCCGACAGGTGCTGAATCATCGGCAACCGCCAAGGGGTCCCATTGGGAGTTGGGTATCCAGCGTATAGGCGTGGACCGACGTGTTGAATAGGTATTCGCTCTCTGCGTTGCCGCTTCCGGGCCGTATCTGCTCCACGCTGGGCGGATGTCCGCGCGATCTCGTGGCTCGTCCGGCTGCCAAGGACGGCAGGATACCCTGACCCCCGACTCATGATCGGGCAACACGTTCGGCACTGGCTATAGGCTCCTCGGGCGACCCGGCGCGGACCGGCATGCCGGTTCTTCGCGATGCTCGACTCAGGATGGGATTGCAGTTGGACGGTTCGGAATAATGAATTCAGTCGAGCCGACACCGACCTGTACACGCACGGAAGGTCTCCCTTTGGAAACTGATTATCATGCCGGGAGGGGGGTAAGTCAAGCGCAAAAAAGAACCCCGAGCCTTTCAGCCACGTGAACCCGTTTCCTGTACGAGGAGCCTTTCAGCGCACGTTTCGCGAGACTTGGCGCGCGGGTGATGCGGTCTTTCTCTGCTCCTCGACGGAGTCAGCCAAATGGTTTGTAATATTCGTTTTTTAGTGAAGCAATGCAAAGCCCTGGGACTGGAGGCTCCCCATGTCCGTTCGGGCGGAGAGGATGCGGATCACGGGCGTCTGCTTTCTGCCGATGGTGAGCGCACCTGACGAGCGCATCGGGCTCGCCGAAGAGATCGACCGGTTCCTGAAGACGAGCCCTTCATCCGGAATCACAAGGAAACCACACGATTGCTCTGCGCCGTTTGCGTCTTCTCGCGGAACTTCACACAACTCAGAAGGCTTATTACTAATAGCGTTCGATTCGTTCCTTTTTCGAGAAGAAATCTTCAGTTCAGCGGCACTGGGAGAAAGCAACGTGCCTTCTTTCACTCGCGTAGAACCAACTCGCCCCGCCCTGGGTCTCCATGCGGGCCGAGGAAGGTCGAAGCGATTATTGGTCACGGCTCCCAGCCGTTTGGTTGCGGCTCCCAGCCGCCTTCTGCAAAAGGGACGCAAGCTGTTCGAGAAAGAGATCGATGTAATCCTTGGCGGCCACCGCCTTTTCGAGGACAAAAGGATTCATCAGCGTGGCCCGAAATACCACGACCTCGCAGTCATAACCGTCGATGCCGTCGGCACGGTGGCGGGAGACCTCGTCGTGTGAGGCAAAGTAGTGGCCGTCAATGCCAAGGTGTTCAGACAGAACTTGCCTTATGACCTCCGGATTGTAGTGCGCGTAGCGAAGCTCGGTGTGCGAGACGATGAAGCTGCGCGTTTGGACCGGGCTCTGCGTGTCGATTGAGAGTTCTTTGTACAGAGCGTGTGCGAATCGGTTCATCGTGTCCAACCGTCGGTTTTGCGAAGGGTTGATGAGATAATTGATGATGTTCGTATCAGGGAAAACGAGGGGATGTATGCGGAAGGAGTCCTTGAGCTCTTCGGCAAACCGGACCAGTCTTCGGTGAAAACTCCGGGCTGCGCGGACCGTTTGCCCAAGCAGCTTTCCGTACCCACGCTGGTCGAGCGGCACCACCCGGTGACAGAGAAAGACCGCTGCCACGGCTGCCCCCGGTTTGGAGCCCTCAAGAATATATTTTCCTATGCTCAGTTCGGCCGCGGTTTTCGGTCCGCTGCCTCCCAAGGCATAGGGTGCTTGCTGGGCAACAAGCTCCTTGGACCTCGCGTCCCGAAACACCACCGCTCCGGCAGGATACGGGATGTACCCCAGTTTGTGCGGATCAATGGTGATGGAATCGACATGCGTGAGGGCCCTGAAGCTGTGGTACACTTCCGGAGCCGGCCAGTTATCGTATTCGGCTTGCATATCGGCCAGAGATCGGTATTCCCCTGTACCCGCACGGAAACACGCAGCGAAATACCCTCCGTACGCGGCGTCGCAGTGCAGCGAGAAGGCAAGGCCCCGTACGGCCATTTCGTCGCGGATTTGCGCTATGACGTCAATGGGATCGACCGATCCTTCCTCGGTGGTGCCGGCAACGGAAACGACCTCGATGACTGGTCGTCTCTCTCGAAGCGCCTTCTCCAACTCCTCCTTAAGAGCATACGGGTTCATGCGAAAGTCGTGGTCTACCGGGACGACAACAATTTGTCCGGAGCCGACTCCGAGCGCCCCTGCCCCTTTCGGCCATGAATAGTGCAAGGTTTGGGGAGTCACGATTACGGGTGTGTTGAGGCAATCGTCGCCTTTGAGCCGGGAGAAGAACGCGTGGTCGCCAAGAGACAGGATGTCGTGGGCTTTGAGGGTTCTTTCGGCTGCGGCAGTGGCTGCATACGGATCCGATTTGCCGTGCGTTTCGACATATTTCGCGATGAACGCGTCTTTGAGATCCAACGCTTCGCTTGGTGAGAGGTTGGACAAATCCCAGGCGTTCATCCGGCTCAGGGGCCTGCCTTGGGGTCCCGCGGAAATATCGTCCAGTCCTGCCTCTCGTGCAGCAAAACGTACCGCAATGGGGAGGAATTTCACCGCCTTGGCGACCCATATCGACTCAAGGTTGGCCAGCGTGCCGCCCGAAGTAATATGACCCCAGGTCCGGTCCAACTCATCCGGAGAGTTACCGAATCCAACCATCTTCGCAAGGTCGCGTCCAACCTGGACCTCAAGAAGGGTCGTGACCGGCGCTGCTTCCCAGGAACAGTTGTTGGGATTATAGAGCATGGTGGCCAGGTACGCGACCACTGCGGGGAGACAGGTATCCGCCACCATGTGCCCTATGTATCGGGGCGAGAAGACGGGCACGTCGGCTTTCAGTTCTCCGAGGAGGATCTGAAGTTCCCTGCGAAAATGAGCCCAGAACAGACTGAAAGACCTATGATCCTGATCCTGTGGCTGTACTACGGATAGGTCCTCGGGATGAAAGTTGCGACGCCAGTACCCGTAATCCCGGAAGACGTCCAATATGAGACGCTCGACAAGGTCGGCGTTTTCGGCTTTCGGTCCGAGGAAAAGCGCTTTCGGGTTGGCCTCAAGGGCTTCGTCGGGATCGCACAGGAGTATCTTCATGCCTCCCCCCTGTGCGGCAGCCCCCAGATCCACGAAACGGCATGCCCCTGCCTGGGGCGTCTCCGGTTGGAAGTCCTTCGCTGAGCTGCGATCAGGCTGAGGGGTGGGTTGCGAGTCCGGTGTCGGGATCCCATTCGGTTGCTTCATCGGAACCCTCCGCAGGCGGTCTCACGCCAAGTTGCCCTGCCTTACAAGCCGACGGGCGCAAGACCGTCGTCGCGCAGGAGACGAGGCTTATTATCCTGTCGTTGAGCCTACCATACCGTTCGTACACGGTCAACAGTCCTTGCCCTGGGCCCGGACAGTGACGGAGACGCCCTGTGAGCGCGGCAGTGACGCGGTACTCGGTTTGGTTCACGTCTCGTTGGCTGCCCGGGGAATTCTGGTTGGCCCCGAGCAGATGCCGCGCTGACCCGTGCCACAGCGATTCCCGCACGCGCTTTCCGGATCCCTCCAGAATGATAATCGAACTCAGCGACTCGATCGGGCATTGTTCCCGGCACAGGCTGTGGCGGGCCACGAGGTCGGTCGGCTGCCTGCTCTGCGCATATGGCAGTCGGCAGAATTTCTCTCTCGCCGACTCTCGCGGAGGGCCCACTTGGCACTCCAGAGACCTCTCCCGAGCGAACGAGGCGAAGGGAGAACGCCCGAAATGCCGGCGGACCGTGCAGACTCTTCGCGACCAGACGGAGGAAGAGGTCCTTGACAGGGAGGCAGAAACCCTGTAGATTTCCTTCTGCGGGGATGTAGCTCAGCGGGAGAGCACCGCGTTCGCAACGCGGGGGTCGAGGGTTCAAATCCCTTCATCTCCACCAGAAAACGTAACTGAAATAAGGAAGTTGCCAAATCGGTCGCTTCCTTCTTTTTTGCCCTCGACTTGTTTTGCTATCATTTTGCTATCGTGACCCCTTCATCGGGCCGTCCAGATCTGAGTCTTCCCATGATCGAAAGTCATCAGGTCGATTGCGCGAATGGGGGTATCCACTTCGGTCAGGTGACCACAACATCTAGTGGTTTGTCTGGGGCTGATCGGCCTACCAGCTTCCAATACGGTTGCGGTGGGGCTTCACAAACTCCCTGGACCAGTCTATAGAAT
>JBFMAA010000105.1:0-21156 GCA_040755955.1 Thermodesulfobacteriota bacterium | reverse complement strand
ATTCGATGGTAGCGTCAATCCGCGCGATGATTTGGTCGTTGAATTCTTGTCCGCATACGAGCATGCCCCCCTCTTATCACTGGACACTGACGGTGTCCAGCAAAAAAATGTGGGGCAGGCTCAGCTTTACCAAGGGGGGAATTGCGCGGTGCCTTCTTACCCCCCCTTTTCTAAAGGCGGGCAGGGGGGATTTTGGCCGCGCGCAAGTGAACGGCTGCACCGCAAAGGCATCAAACCGGCCCCGCGGCTGGGTGCCGCAGCCGATAACCGCGTCGGCCTTTCTCGGGTCGCACGTGATCCGATGGCGGGAAGGGTTGGTTCCACGCACGTCCACACCGGAGCGTGCCGGGAAAGCGCAGCCCAAACCCACCCGGCGAAGGGGATTCCGACAACAAGTCTTCGCGCCGGTGAAGAAGTTGAGCAAGGGCGGTACGGAGATCGATACTCTGGTTGCCATGCTTGAGAACAGTCTTTCTGGGTGTTGCTGTGCTGTGGCGGTTCATGCTCTTGCCTGCCGGGCGTCAGGAATCCATCATAGCATATACGCGCTTCGCGTATTGACACGCGTGCCGATGGAGAGTAAAATCAATGTTTTCGTTTGGAAAGGCCTTTTCTCCGAGGTTGTGCAATGCGGGTAGGACTCAAGATATTTTCGGGTAATTCCAATCCTGACCTGGCCCACTCAATCACCAGGTACATGGGACTCCCCCTTGGTTCCGCCACGGTCGGCGCGTTCAGCGACGGCGAGATCCAAGTGGAATTCAGGGAAAACGTCCGGGGCATGGACGTGTTTGTGGTCCAGTCGACCTGTTCCCCTGTCAATGATAACCTCATGGAATTGCTGGTAATGATCGACGCCCTCAAGAGAGCCTCCGCGGGCAGAGTCACCGCGGTCATTCCCTATTACGGGTATGCACGCCAGGACCGGAAAGTCGCCAGTAGAGCCCCTATCACCGCGAAACTCGTGGCCGACCTGATCACCGCAGCCGGGGCTGACCGAGTCCTCACGCTCGACCTCCACGCAGGACAGATCCAAGGCTTCTTCGACATACCCGTGGACAATCTGTACGCCTCCTCAGTGGTAGTCGACATGGTAAGGACCCAGCACACCCCTGGCGATATGACCATAGTCTCGCCCGACGCGGGAGGCGTGGAACGCGCTCGGGCTTTTGCCAAAAGACTCGGGTGCAGTCTCGCCATCATCGACAAGAGGCGAACCAAACCGAACGAATCCGAGGTTATGCACGTCATCGGAGATGTGACGGGAAGGGACGCCATGCTCCTTGACGATATGGTCGATACTGCGGGCACCCTTGTAAAGGGCGCGGAAGCCTTGCACAGTGCAGGGGCCAGTAAGGTCTTTGCATGCTGTACCCACGCGGTACTGTCCGGCCAGGCGGCGGAACGGATATGCGATTCGGCCATTGAGAAGATGTACGTCACTGACACGATCTCCACAAACGAGAAAGTTGCGCGGTGCCCAAACCTCGGTCTGCAAGTGATCTCAGTGGCGCCTTTGCTTGGAGAGGCTATCAGTAGAATTCACAGGGAGGTATCCGTGTCGGAGCTCTTCCTTTGAGAGACCCTGGGTGCAATCGATAGTCGGACGCGGCTTAGTCCGCGCTGTTGGAGGGAATAATGATAAAGATAACTCTGCCCGTTCACGAGCGCAATGAAACGGGGAAAGGTCCCGCGAGAAGGCTTAGGGCTGACGGGAAAATCCCCGCGATCCTCTACGGGCGAAAGAGAGAACCCCTGAAGCTTGCCTTCGACCTGCAAGAGTTCAAGAAACTGACAGTCCAGTCGGGGGCGAACCCTTTGTGGGAACTCCAGATCACGACCGGTGCAGCCGAGTCGTGCATGGCGGTGGTAAAGGAAAAACAGGTCAGACCGGTAGACGGATCATTGGTTCACATGGATTTCCAGGAGATCTCCATGACGGAACCGATAGTCGTCACCATCCCCGTTCATTTCGACGGAAAACCGGTTGGTGTGGATCGAGGCGGGACTTTTCAGCATGCAATCAGGGAGCTCCAGATCTCGTGCCTTCCCGGCGACGTCCCCGAGGTCATTCGACTTGACGTAGCCAAACTCGATTGGAACCAGTCCCTGGCCATATCCGATCTCCCGCTGCCAGCAGGAGTCAAACCCCTTCGGGAACCGGGCACCACCGTCTGCACCGTGCTTCCCCCCAAGAGAGGTGAAGCTCTGACAGAGGAAGGCGCGGAGGCGCCGGCCGAAGCCACCAAGTAGACGAAGGCCCCAACGTAAGTGTTCACCCGGAGAGAAGAATATTCACCGCAGAGACACAGAGGTCACAGAGAAAACCAAGAATTCTCGTGCACAGATTACGCAGATTCACAGATAAGACCAACAAATTTCAATTGTTCTTCTCTTCTTCTTCATCTTCTTTTACTCTGTGTTCTCTGTGTCTCTGTGGTCAATCTTTCTTCTCTTCCTGGTGAACGCGTACCTTTGGTGGTCAACGACTTCTTCTCTGACCGAGCTTGCATGCGGAAGCTCCCTGTCGACGAGTTTCTTCCTCGATTTCTGTAAAGGAAGGCCGCGCACGTATGGAGTCGCCAGGTCAATCGCAGGTGCATCGTCCTGACTTCGGGCGCGGGTGCCTGGCCGCGACGTGCCTCGTGGTTAAGGGCCTTGTGTATGTGGCGATGGTGCTCGCGGTCGCGGTGGGTCCGTGGGGCTGCGGCGGACGGATAGCCACCAACGGCTGCGCGGTCGTGACGGGTGTGGCATGCGACGGATCGATGAGGCTTCAGTACAAAGACGGCAAGACCGCGGTGAAGCGACTCGAGTGCGACAACCTTGCCAAGGACCTCAAGACAGTCGGCAAAAATCAGTTCCAACCTGCCCGTTTCGTCGAAACACGCAAGGGGAGCACTCTGACTTTTCCCGATGGGCAAACCATCCACTACAAGGACGTCAAGAAGGACTGCCCGGCGGAATAACCCGTGTCGTGCAAGGGCGCGGGGGGAAGAGGCGCTGCACTCATGCCGAGGGATTTCTGCTTTCCAGGAGAAAAAATCTTCAGCGCATCGGCTCGGGGACATGGGAAAGCGCTGTTCTTGAGTTGGGTCCACGCACGTTCAAACCGCGCACTGCCATCGGGGAAGCACAGCCATTTACCCCGTGGCTTTCGACAACAGATCCTCTCTGCCGGCGAAGAACTTGGAAGATGTGTCGTACAGTAAGGGACGCAGCTCTTGTCCGCCGGTCTTGTGTTCGCCCATCCAATCAGTCACAATAACAGAGTACGATAGCATCTTTTTGCCCCGAGACGCATCTTAAAATGGTCGAAGGGTACAGGAGGAAATACCCACATGCCGATTTACGATTACAAATGCTCTGACTGCGGTTGTTGCTTTGAGAAGCTGGTTTTCGGAAAAGAGGAGGTGGCGTGCCCCGGGTGTGGAGGCCGAGTGGAGAAGCAGATGTCGGCCTGCAACTTCAGGAGCGGGGCCGGTGATTTCAAGACCTCCGGGACCGGAAAATCGAGCTGCAGCGGTTGTCACGCGACGTCATGTGCCACATGCCACTGACGCGACAAGGGAGGTCCTTATGGCTCACGAAGAGAGCTCGCACTTGAGATTGCAGCAGCAAATAGACTGCCAACTGGAGATAGAGCCCCGCTCGGCCCTGGCCGCGTGGGAGAGAAACGGCTGGAACGAAGAACCCGGCACCGACGGCGACGAAGCCCCCTTGAAATACCTTGCACTCGTCATGCTTGATGCCATCGAGCAACGGGCTACTCGCGTCGCGATCGACAAGGATGACGGTGCGATAGTCTACTCTGATACCACCTATAGCTTACCAAAAGCTCCTGACTACGTCATCGCGCGCGGCTTGGAGATACTCAGAGAAATCTCCGGAATGCAACGGCCCGATGACCAGGGGACGTTGGCCCTCGGAATCAGGGATGACAGCCTTGAACTGATACTTCAGAAGGAGCGGGGGCTCCACATCGTGAATTTTCCCGGGATAGGTCAATTGCACTAGAAGGGCGGAACGCGGCGTCCGTAACCGGGAATGACGGCCGGCGCCCCATATGAGGGAGAGTCTCGAGCTGGTCAGAAGCAAGTAATATTCCAAAAGTTTTCGGAAGGGGGTCCGGGGGACAACCCGTTCTTCAAAAACCACCGTGACCGCAGGCGGCCACAATCAAGCATGAAAGTCAGCTCCCGACATCCCGAGAACTCGTTGGATGGTCAGAACCATCCGATGTTTCAAAAGTTTTCGGAAGGGGGCCCGGGGGACAACCCTTTTTCAAAAGGGTTTCCCCCGGAAGACTTTCTGATAAATGGTTTCCCCGGGGCGGTCTTCTGATTCCCCGGCCGAGTTGCGCTTTCGGCTACAGATCCAGCCAGGAGTGAGAATACAAAGAGTGGCCGAGAAGAAGCTTGGTGGTCTTCACGAAGTTCATCGCACGCTTGTCCAGGCCAGCCGTGCTCACTTCCTCGCCGTCCATGATTTGCCCCACGATAGCCTCGAGCTCGGGTTCCTGATCGTGTGCGATCTTCACTATGGCTTCGTCGAACCCGTCCAGGATCGCGGACGTGATGCCGCATCTCTTGAGCACGCAGAGATAGACTTGGTTGAGTATGTCCCGGAGCTCGTCCGGCGACCCGTTGGAAACATTCGACAGGCCGCACGTGGACTGGGACCCCGGGGCCAGGTCAGGTAGCCACTGCATGAACGTGGTACATCCCTGAAGCTCTTGCTGTTGAGAGGAGACAGGCACCACGATCGGATCGAACCAGATCTTCTCCAGGCCGATTCCGTGTTCCCCGGCTTGGGTCATCATGCTGTCGAGAAGGACCGCGCGTTCGTTTTCATCCCGAGGGATACCGTCAGGTCCCCACATGAGGCCCACCATGCTGCAATCGTATTTTGCGACAAGGGGCATTTGCAGGGCCATGCGCTCGGGGGTTGCCATGATCGAGTTGATCACCGCAGGGCCGTCTTTGATGGTATAGGCTTTGAGTCCTGCTTCCACGGCCTCACTGTTCGTCGTGTCGAGAAACAGGGGGAGGTTGGTAACCTCCTGCACCGTCTTGACCAGCCACTCCATCATCTCCGGGCCGCCTTTTCGGGCAGGACCCAGGTTGAGATCCAGGAGATCCGCGCCTTTTTCGGTGAGTTTTTCCGCCCATTCCTGAATCGGTTTGGGGTTTTTCTCGCGCATGGCATTCCCGGTGTATTTCGACATGATGTTGATGTTTTCAGCCACCACCTTGATCATCTAATCTCACCTCCTGATTGCTGGTACCACGTGTTCCGAATACGCCGGGACCTCTACTGATTCAAGTAGTTCTGGCGAAGATAGGCCGGAATATGGGCGCCTTCTCTCGGTCCGATCTGCACTTTCCAGTTCGGAAGCTCCTCTTCCAGATCACCACTGATGATCGCAGCCGCACCTGGGATCACGATTTCTTTTTTCGCGCTCTTGTCCTCTATCCCACACTTCTTCACGAACGGGCCGATGAGGTCACCGACGAACTTCCCCGCGGCCCAGGCCGTGAGTACCGACAGACCGTCCGTATTGACCACTAGCAGCCAGGACGGCACTCGACTCGCTTCGATCTCTCCCGAGACGATGAAATAGGTGAGCGAGAAGTTGCTCGTGATCAGCACCGGAGAGTTTTCGCCGGGGTTGTTGATCGGGTAAATACCCTGTTCGGTCGTCATTGGCCGTTGGGGGTCGGTGAAGATGTTGAGCCGCTGCAGCAACAACGGGAACAGAACCTCGCCCCGGAAGTCGCTCAGTATCGCGATACCGCCGTACTTCGAGACGAACGTGGCTGCGATGATCGCCTCATCAACCGGGTTGTCCGCCATCTCGCAGGGGAAGACCACCGTAGGAAAACCGAGCGGCCTGTAAAGCTTCTCCAGGGCCAGACGTCGAATCATCACGCTGTCGCGAAGGGCCTCTCCCAGGGTCCGAGTGCCGGGGTCCAGTACGATGTCCTTGTGTCCCTTGGCCGTGAGTTTCGCGCTGAGTCGGGCGACATCGCCCACCTTTTGTGCTTTGACCGCGATGGGGCAATCAAGGGGCTTGGCCAGCTCGGAGATTGCGTCTGCGTTCGCGTCTGTGGCTGCATACAAGAGAGGGCGGGCTTTGCCTATTTTTTTCAGCGCGGCTTTGAACGAGTCAACACTGTCGCTCATGAGCATCACGGGTGCGCCGGCATCCGCGGCCTTCTTGGCCACCGCGGCAAATCTCGCGGCATCTCCGCCGTCCTTTACCGCGACCAGGTCCGGCTTCAGCGTCAGTCCGACTCTGCTGTAACGGAGGTCGTTGAATGCCTTGAGCTTGGAATCGACGGTCGCATCGTCTTCAGAGGCCGCGATCAGGCAGCCCAGAGCCGTCGGATTGTTGAACGTCTTCTCGTGTCTGAAGAGCACCGTCTCGCCGCCGGCTTTGGCCACGTTGTCTCCCGTGCCGATCTGGACCGTCCTGATCGGAGGCGCGGAGGCCGATGCGAGTTTCTCTTTTGCTTCGTCCGAGACGTACGGGCATGCCTCAAGTTCGGCTTTGCCGGCCGCCAGGTTCATGGCGAATGCGAGGCAGGTCGGAACTCCACATTCCCCGCAGTTCTTCTTGGGCATCATCTTGAAGATCTGAATTCCCGAAAGCGCCATAAGTCACACCTCCACCCCACCGCGGAGCCCCCCGTCCCCTCAGTGAAGAAGTCCCCAGTATAGGTAGATTAGGAGGGGTCCCGTCGGAACGGGAACCCCTTGTTTGTCATGTCGAACTTATGATTCGGAGTTCGGCAGTCACTTTAACCCACGATTGGGTCCATAGTCAATGCAGGATGCTCTTTTTCTTGCAGGAAGGAATAAATTTCATCTTCGGTGGTGCCGACGGTCTCGTCTGCGATACGGTCCGCCAGATTGGAGACGCCCAGATCTTCGCCACGGGCATTGATTTTATCCCGCAGCGTCTCTTTCAGGGCCTTGGGCAGCCAGACGAGCCGTTTGATCCCGCCTTCCGCCGCAATGAACTTCTTCGAGCCGATGTAGAGCTTGGAGTGTCCCACGAAGCCGGGGGTAATGTTACCGCCGCCTGCGCTGCCCGCAAGGGTCGTGAACTTCATACCGCACGGGGTCGTTCCTTTGTAGTCGCGATCCACACTCATCACGCCGTTGCAGACCGGAAGGACTGCCGCGATACACTCGAAGCAGCCGCAGGAGGTCATGGGGTCTTCCATGATGGAGTAGGCGTTGTACTTCTCTACCTTGCCGCGGGATGCCTGCCTCACGAAGGCATTGACGCCTTCCCACTGGCCGAGGCGTTCATCGAGCACGGTGCCCTTTTCGATCGGCTGATTGGGGCCGGTCGGGTTGATCTCGTTGGAGGCCTTGCAGTCCAGCCAGTTGTACGCACCGCACAGACCCGTGCGCTCCGGAGTGACCACGCACACGTGTGACGGAGCAAAACTCTGGCACAGCGTGCACGAGTAGAAGATCGCTTCGTCTTCGTCGGTCATACCCTCTACTCGGGAGTCTCTCTTGGTGTAGCACGCTTTGGCCTTCTTCAGGAGGGCGTCGACCTTCTTCTGGTCGGTGTAGATCGTCACCTGGACTTTATCCAACACGGCACCGAAGTCCTGATGGTACTTCGCATGAAGGATCGATCCCAAATGCTTGAGCGAAAATCCTTTTTCTACAGCACCCTTCCCTACGCGCAGCCACATGATGTCTCTCTGACCTATGTGCATGAGGCCCTGGGCGTAGTTGATCAGGTGGTGGATCTGACGCTCGAGGATCGGTTCGAAGTCCGTCTGGAACTTGCGGCCTGCCACTTCCACCAGGATACCCAGGGGCATTCTGGTGCCAGGCTTGATGTCGGCCAGGTCAGGACCTTCCAGGATCACCTTCCCGTCTTCGATCTCGTCCATTTCCTTCATGACGGTCAGCTCGACGCCTGTGGTCTTGCCGCCGCCGCTTTCCATGTAGATGTCTTCCCCACGGATACGCTCGCCCTCGAAGGCAGGACCGTACGCCACCGGCACAGGAACCTCGGTCACGGTGACTTTTAGACCCCGAACCTCGACGGCTCGGTTGACGATCTGATCGTGGGGGATATTGGACACCACGTGCTCGTACGTGCACACGCCGGTGGGAAGGATTTCAGGAATGGGAGTGTCCGCGATGGTGGGGAAACCGTAGTTGATCGCCCCTGCCGCGGCCGCGTACCACTCATCGGTGACGTCGCCCAGAGCCAGCACGAACGCGAACACGCGGTCCTTGTTGTAGATCAGGACTTTGCGGAAGTCGCCCGGCTGAATGCCGCCGAAGCTCAGAGCTGCGCGTGTGGCAAAACCCACGGCAAAGATCGCGGAGGAGATGTCCGGACCAAACGGCACCAGTCGAGTCCCCCAACCGATCTGAGTCCCGGCCTGCACGAGCTGCTGGGAAAACGACGTGCCGTTGTAATTGGCCGCCATGAAGACGTAGAGGTTCTTCTTCTGAAGCTCCAGCGCCATTTGTGCAGCGATCTCTTTTGTCGGCGCGGAACCCACCACCGCGGCAAAACCAGGAGCCGTTCCGTCCACGAATTCGACGCCGCGTTTGCGGAGGATAATGTCGTCGGCCGCGCCCAACCAGAGTTTGTCCTCAGTGGGGTCTTCCGCGGGAAGATAGAAGTCGGGGTTTTCCAGGTAACGGATCGCCTCGATGATCTCATAGTTGAACAGAGTGGCCATGCCCGCATCGAGCACCGGTCCGAGGTACGGGAGATGATGTTTCTCGCGAACCTGCGGCGGAATGAGCTGCTCGGAACGGTCGAGCACAAGACCCACGTCTCCGAGGGTCTTCACGGGAAACCCAAGGATTCCGTAGATAACAGGTAGATAGTAGCCGGTGTTGGGGAAGGCCACTTCTTTCTTCTTGCCGTATTTCTTCACAACCTTCTCATAGCTCTTACGGGCCTTTTCGTATACCGTATGAGCGCCGGCTATGACATTGGCCGCAACTATCTTAGACACAGTATTTAGCCTCCTCAGAAAGGATGGGGATTTTCGGATGGGAGGAGGCGACCGGGGCCTCCTCTCGCAATCGTCTGTCAGTCATTAACCTTGCAGCTCGCGGCGTGCGGCCATGTCCATGAGGACCCGTTCCCTGGCCTTGTCGATTCCGAGCGCCTTTCTCTTCGAGTCGATGTGCGCGATGCACCGTTTGGCCATCTCGTAGGGATCCTTCTCCACGAAATCCCATCGCCCGCCGTAGACCTTCTCTATATCCTTGAAGAGATAGTTGGTGCAGATCTCTTCGTTGATGGTCGGGAAGCCCACTCCGAACAGGACGTATGCACCGGATGCCACGAAGTACTGACCGATCGCGACGGCCTTTTCGCTCATCCACTCTGGGGCGACGCCGACGGCCGGAAGATCGCTGATGTCATCCCCGAGTCCGCCGTCTCTGACTACCGCGGTGGCTGCCATGAGGATTCGGGTGTTATCCACGCATGCTCCCATGTGGAGGCAGGGCGGGATACCGACGGCTTCGCAGACCTCCGCAAGACCCGGACCGCCGTACTTCTGAGCTGCTTCCGGAACGAGGAGACCGGCTTTTCCCAGTGCGATCGCGGAACAACCGGTGGTGAGCACTAGGACGTCGTTCTTGATGAGCTCTTTCGCAAGCTCGACGTGGAGGAAGTCCTGCTTCACACGGGCGTTTCCGCAGCCCACGATGCCCGCGAGACCTCGGATCTTGCCGTTGATGATGTTGTCGTTGAGCGGACGGTAACTCGCCCGGAACATACCGCCGAGCATGTAGTTGATCGTCTCGTGGCTGAACCCGACTACCATATCCTGCTGTTCGGTGGGGATGGCAACCTTATTCTTGTCACGGTTGGGGAAATTGTCAATTGCGTCTCTGACGATCGCCTTGGCCGTCTCCAGACCGTATTTCTCGTCGTACGCGTAGTGCTTGTATGCGCCCTGCATTTGAGCTATAGGGCTTGTGGTGACGATCTGGGTGTGGAAGCACTTGGAAAGCTCGGCCAGACCCTGCATCACGCACTGTACGTCCACGACCATGGCTTCCACTGCGCCTGTGATCACCGCGAGCTCCTGCTGCAGGTAGTTGCCCGCGACGGGGATACCATGGCGCATCAGGATCTCGTTGGAGGTGCAGCAGATACCGCCCAGGCTGATTCCGCCCGCTGCTCCCTTGCTCTTCGCGTACGCGATCATCTCGGGGTCCTGGACCGCCTGCACGATGATCTCCGAAAGGGAGGGCTCGTGCCCGTGGACTATGATGTTGACCGTGTCTTCCTTCATGAACCCGAGATTCACCTTGCCCACGATCGGGACCGGTGTGCCGTAGAGTATGTCGGAAAGATCCGTCGCGATCATGGACCCGCCCCAGCCGTCTGCCAGAGCACATTTGGTCCCGAGCCGAATGATGTGTTCCATATCCTGGTTCACGCCCATGTGGGTACTGTGCATGACTTCGACCACTGTCCGGTCGATGCCCGGGGGAACCACGCCTTCCTTTCTCCAGATGTCCTGACGTTTCAGGGGAGCTCGCTTCACGTACGTGAGCTCGCCGTCCTGCTGGCCGTATTGGGCAAGCGCCTTTTCTCCGACCTCGATGGCGATGTCTTTGATTTCACGGCCTTCTGTCTCGATTCCGAAGTCCATTGCCACTGCGAGCAGTTTCGGGATGTCCTTGATCCGGTAATCGGGGAGTTCACCTTTGGCCGCGTGCAGGAACGTATGTGCCACATGTCGTCCGTGGTCGCTGTGGGACGCGGTTCCCGCGGCGATCATACGAGAGAAGTTTCGGGCCGCTATCGTCTCAGGGGTTGCTCCGCACAGACCGCATCTCTTCTTGCGCTCTTCGGGGGTTTCCGTCTTCCCCTTCGGCGGGAGTACGCGGCAGGGGCCCATGTTGCAGATCTTGCAGCAGGAGCCACCCTTGCCGATGGGGCACGCGGTCATCACACGCGCCCGATGGAACGCGGTCGAATATCCTTCCCTGTCTGCGATCTTGAGACCTTCCAGGGTGACTTCGCAGGCGGTGTAGTCTTCCCATTTGGCGGGCGCAAGCTCTCTCTTCTTCGGCGGAGGCCCAACCGGGGCAACTCCGACTGAGGGGGCCGCTGCGGGGGCTGCCGCGACTTCGGCTCCTCCCAGTGCGCCCAGTCCGGAAGCGACCGCTCCCAAGCCGGACGCAATACCTTTCACAGCCTTAAAGGCCCCGACCAGTTCTCTCAGGCCTTCAAGTTCCTCTTTGGTCAACTTTGCCATATTTGATTCCTCTTGTCTGGGGCCGATGGGTCTTCATGCCTTCTCGGCCGTTGTGTTCGTGTGAAGATCGGTCTCCATGGAGGGGAGAATCAGGAGCAGGGTCGGGCTCTGACGGAGCGCGGTCTTGGCCGGACGTCCCGCCTTTCGACGGTCGCTTAGCCGGGGGAACCGGAATGGGCACAGACCCCTCAGTACGCGTCTGTCCCTCCCCACTCGACAGTGCTGAAAAGAACCGTGGATTGACCGATGCCGCGCGGAAACCCACCAGAAGCACGGCCGGTCGGATCGGTGGTGAGATTCCCTCATCGGAACCCCAATCAGGCTGGGTTCTTGCGTTTCTCGCTTCCAAACCATTCGGACGGAGCTGAGTAGAAGTACCTTTCGGACACTGTGAGGTATTTCTTCGTCGGGTTGCCTTCCTGGCCCACGTTCACTGCATCGATATTTTTCCGCCAGGGCTGTCGTTCTTCTTCGGGGCTCGGGCCGTAGGGTGAAACCAGAATCTTCACCTTGGACCCGTCAAACCTTTCCTTCTCCTCGTACTTTGCCTCTGCCATAGGGGAATCCTTTCCTTTCGAGACGAGATCATATGTGTTCGGCAGAATCGCCGTCATGGACCATTTCTTTGGTTTGGGGTGCGATAGGCAAGCAGACATATTATGAACCATCGTGCTCCGCGTCGCAATATTTTTTTAAGTCATTGGGATAGCACGTTTTTGGAAAAATGGCGCGGTATTCACTGCTTCGTTCTCAGGGAACTGATGATCGACATGATCTCCGGTTCCACGACCTTGTCCAGTTCTGCGGGGTACCAAAAGGAGACGTCCAAGAGCTTACCGTCCACCAGAGCGTGCAGGACAATTCCTTTCATCTTCAGGCCAGGGACATCCTTCTTCATGCGGAACGCCCACGATGGCTCCAGCTTGAGGTTCACGAGATTCACCTGTTCGAATTGGCAAGCCAGTTCGGGATCATCCAGGCCGGGTTTTTCATGACAGTTCGGCGGCGGCTCAAACGAAAACGCGCCCAACGTCCCCTCAGGCATTCTGACCTTGTAGCGGCAACACTTCATGCAATCGAGTTCAGCAAGTCGGACCCGATACGGCTCCCCACTCAAGACGGCCTGAGTCAGAAAGACCAGGTCAGAATCTTGAGGAACCGGGGTAGCCATAGCAATTATTCCCGGCCTGGCCTCACCGGCTTGAATAGCCATCGGCGCCCGTTTCCAATTCTGCATCAGTTGACCTGTCGGAATCCTGGAATTCTTCACTATTGACGTCCACACGTCCGGGAGATCGAACACAACGCCGGCTTCCTCGATGAGGGCCTCAACACCGAACGCCGGTGTCCCGGCAGCCATGAACAGCAGGGAAAGCCCAATACAGAGCTGTCCGTAGGGGTAACGAAGTCTCCACATATCGCATCCTTTCCCTACCTCGACGCGAGAGGAACACCTGGGGCAACGATGCCGAAGCAGCCCCGTACGCTCATTGGAACGGGGGAAAGCGGTACGCTAGAACAGCACTTGCGGCCCGGGTTTCCTGATCAGGTAGTCGAGTCGGTTGAGCGCGTTGACCATGGCCTTGGCCGAGGCGACGAGGATGTCCTCGTGAGCCCCTCTTCCTGTGGCGACTTTGCCGTTCTCCTCGAGCCGGATCGTTGCTTCGCCGAGAGCGTCGGTTCCTCCGGTGACGCTCCCGATCGAGAAGCGCAGGAGTTTGGGGTTGCGGCCAGTCAGTTTGATGATCGCGTTGTACGCCGCGTCCACCGGACCGTTACCAAGTTGCGCATCGTGGAACACCTGGCCGTCGATCTCCATCCGGACCGTCGCGGTCGGCACCACGTCGGTTCCGGACATGATCGTCACTGAAAGAAGTCTGTAGGTCTCAGGGGTACGAAGCACTTCCTCCGCGATGATCGCCTCGATATCTTCGTCGAACACGTTCTTTTTGTTATCCGCGAGGTCCTTGAATCGCTTGAATGCCCTGTTGAGCTCCTCGTCCGTCAGGTGGAACCCGAGCGATTTGGCACGTTCCCGGAACGCGTGCCTCCCCGAGTGTTTTCCCAACACGAGCGACGATTGGGAAATTCCCAAGGATTGCGGGTCCATGATCTCGTAGGTGGTTCGCTCCTGGATGACCCCGTGCTGATGAATACCCGACTCATGGGCAAAGGCATTGGCTCCGACTATCGCCTTGTTGGGTTGCACGGGAATCCCCGTGATAGTGCTCACCATGCGGCTCGTGGGAAAGATGTGCTGGGTGCGCAGGCCTGTGTGGAGATTGAACACGTCGGCCCGCGTCTTGAGCACCATGGCGATCTCTTCCAGGGCCGCGTTTCCGGCTCGTTCTCCGAGGCCGTTAATCGTGCATTCGACCTGACGCGCGCCGGCTTTGAGCGCTGCGATCGAATTGGCCACGGCAAGTCCCAGATCGTTGTGGCAATGCACTGAGATCACGCAGCGCTCGATTCCCTTGACCCTTTCCTTAACCAGTGCCACAAGGCCTGCCATTTCCTCGGGGTACGAGTACCCCACGGTGTCAGGTATGTTGATGGTTCCTGCGCCGGCATTCACTGCCTCCTGGATGACCTGGCAGAGGAAATCCCGATCCGATCGAGTTGCGTCCTCGCAGGAGAACTCTACCCAGTCGCACAGCGAGCGCGCCATGCTCACCGCCTTCACCGCGTTGTCGAGGGCTTCCTGCCTCGACATGCGCAGTTTGTGCTCCAGATGAATGTCACTCGTGGCAATGAACGTATGGATGCCGGGGAGATCCGCTTTTTCTATGGTTTTCCAGGTGGTCTCGATATCTTCGGCGACCGCGCGGCACAGACCTACCACCCGCGCGTGTTTAATCTCTGTGGCGATAAGACGCACCGCGGTGCGATCGTCTTCGGAGCTCACGGGGAATCCAGCCTCGATCGTGTCCACGCCCAACTTCTCCAGTTGCCTAGCCACCTGAAGTTTCTCGCTGCGATTCATGGTGGCCCCAGGGGACTGTTCGCCATCTCTGAGGGTCGTGTCAAAAATGAGTACTCTGTCTGACATCATTAATCCTCCCAAACCTTCAGTTCTTACTATTCATGGGCGCTCGGGCATACCGGGCATCCCTCGGGCCGTGAAGCTGTTCTCCGTGTCCTGGAGGACCTGGGCGAGCGTGCGGGTCAAGTCCTTGATGCTGTAAGGCTTGGTGACCACTCCTCGAAAGCCGTATTCTCGGTAATGGGCCATAACGGGATCATTCGAGTAGCCGCTGGATACGAGCGCCTTGACGGTGGGGTCAATTTCGCGAAGTACCTCAATGGCTTCTTTTCCCCCCATCCCGCCCGGTACCGTGAGATCCATGATCACCGCGTGGAATGGGATACCCGATTCCATTGCCTGACGGTATGCGTTGATTGCTTCGGATCCGTCGCACGTCACCTGCACGTCGTAACCCAGGAGGCTCAACGTCTCTGCAACGAGTTCTCGTATGGCCTCCTCGTCGTCCATCAACAGGATTCGGCCTTCACCACCAACGGGCTCGTCCTGAAAGCGCTCTTGCGGACGGATTGCCTTGCGACACGCGGGCAGATACATGTGGAATGTCGTCCCGACTCCGATCTCCGATTCAACTGTGATCAATCCGCCGTGATTCTTCACGATCGCATAGGAGGTTGCCAGTCCGAGTCCGCTTCCCTGCTGTTTGGTGGTGAAGTACGGATCGTATATGTGAGGGATATGCGCCGCGGGAATTCCCACGCCCCAGTCCTTCATGGATATCCTGACATATCTGCCGGGCAAGAGAGGAAGCGCGTGAGCATCCGTGATGTTGATATTGTCGGCCGACACCTCCACCTGACCGCCCCTCGGCATGGCCTGGTCCGCGTTGATTGCCAGGTTGTTGATCACCTGGTTCATTTGTCCTTCATCGACTTCGACAGGCCACAGATCATCCGTGATCGAAAACACGCAGCGCACGTTGGAGCCTCGCAGTGCAAACAGCGACCATGCCTTGACCAGGTGCGAGATGTCGGTAGGTTTCTTGATCGGTGCCCCGCCGCGGGCAAAGGTAAGCAGTTGCTGTGTCAGACTCTGCGCATTGAGGCACGCCTTTTCCGCTTCAGTGAGGCGTTCCGCGGCCTTCGGGTCTTTCGCCACGAGCATCCTTGCCATGGAAATGTTGCCGAGAATGGCAGTGAGTATATTATTGAAATCATGAGCAATTCCACCAGCCAGAATCCCGATGGAACCAAGTTTCTCCACTTTGAGCAGCTCTTCCTCCATCTTGAGCTTGGCTGTGGTATCACGGAGGAAATTCAGGGTAGCCGGTTTCCCTTCCCACTGGATTTCCACCACGTTGGCCTCTACCCATCCGCTCGACTCATCGCCTCGCAGGACGCGGAATGCAAGTGGGTTGATGAGTCGCTCCCCTGAGAGGATCTTTCGGTAGTGGTCTGCGAGGCTTTGTCGGTCATCAGCGTGTACGAGGCCCAGAAAAGGTCTGGAAGTAAGTGCTTCCGGACTGTCGTACCGCATAATTTCGGTGAGCTTGGAATTCACGAGTTTGAGCGCATCGTCTTGAATCACGAAGATCGCGTCCCCCGCATGCTCTATGATCCTTCGGTACTTTTCTTCAGACTCCTTGAGAGCTTCTGCGGCTCTCTTGCGTTCGGTAATGTCGCGCACACATACCTGGATGCCGAGTTCCCCTGCGAATTGCACAAGTCTTGCGTGGAGTTCGGCATGAAATTCCGTCCCGTCATTCTTACGAAGTCGGATTTCGTATTGAGACGGCACTGTTTCTCCTCTCAGGCGTGCCGCTCCACGCTCTCTGATGATTTTTCGGTCATCGGGGTGAAAAATGCTCCACGGATCTCGGCCTTCCAGACGTTCTCCCTCGACCCCCATCATTTCGTGGAGGCGAGAATTGGCAAAAGCGATCTTGTCTCCTATCCGCACAAATATACCGTCAAAGCTTTCTTCCACAAGGGTGCGGTAGCGTTCTTCACTCTGCCGCAACGCTTCCTCAACCGATTGGCGCTGGAGCGCTTCCTTGACGAGTCGAGTGTTGGTTTGCAGCAATTCCGCTGTTCTCTCTTGCACTCTTCGTTTGAGCTCGCTGCGGGCCCGAAGTAATTCCTGTTCGCCCCGTTTGCGCGTGATCTCCAAGGCCGCAAGGCTTCCCAAGAGCGCAAGCGTGTCGAGGTCTTCCTTAGAGAACAGGGTTCTTCGCCGGTTAAAGACGTACAAGACCCCGAGATTCCTGTTTCCCATCTGGATTGGGACCGCGAGCCCTGAAATCAGCCCTTCCGCTGCCACTATGCGGTGGAGTTCCGGTCCGACCTGTGCAAAGTAGTCTTCGATAATAAGGCCTCTGCCGGAAGTTGCCACACGGCCTCCCAGTCCTATTCCGAAGGGAATTCTCATCCCTTTGAACTCGTCGGTGTGTATGCCGCTGAGCACGTGCATGTACACGTCACCGTGAGCATCATCTCGCAGGGCTATGTATGAGGTGTCGCCCCGGAGGAGGGTTCTGCTTGTCTCGGTTACGAGTTCAAGATTCTCGTCCAGGGACCGTTCGGTGGTCATGGCGAGTGCCAGGTCGTAGAGAGCGCGGAACTTCTGCGCCTCGTTTGCGAGCCTGTCCTCGATTCTCGCATGGTAGGTCACGTCGGTATTTGCCAGGGCGCATTCGGTGATCGTTCCCTGGCTGTCTACGATGGGATAGGCGCGAGACAGCGAACGCCTCAGACTGCCGTCACGGTTACGGAACCGAAGTTCCAGCCCATCGAATGACTCGCCCTGAAACACCGCTTCTCGGAGGGCATCGATCCTGGCTGCGTCCGATTCGTCCATGACAAACGGACTCAGAGTCTGTCCTAGTGCCTCGTGTGGCGCCCATCCTGTGAGCCGCCGACACGACATGTTCCAGTACGCGATCCGTCCCGCCCGGTCAAGGGTGAACAGCGCATTCGGCGAGTGCTCAACCATGCAACGGAATCGAACGGACGGCATAATCGAGCAATCCCGGTCCGAGTCCTGTTCCGGCCGGGGAGGTGATGACGATGCCCATTTGTCGGACGGCTCGTCCGCCATCATGGCCACCGTGTTGAATGTTGCCCTGTGATCTTCCATTGTCCGTTTACGAGGAGTTGTTGTGAGCGAAGTCCGCCATTCCGGCAAGAGGCGAAAACCTGCCGGATGTCAGCAGTGTAAACTCAAATTCGTGCCGCGTCAAAAGAATATCTCGTGGTGGAAATGCCGTCTCCGGGGAGGAGCTTCCTGTTGGAAATGACGACAATTGGGCTTAGTGAACAGTCCTTCCTCGATAGGGGGTGTCCGTGCGGAGAGTACTCCCCACGAACCCGAGGTCCTTGGACCGGGGGAGTGCTCCCACTGCGAGAGCTGCGTGTCCTTAACGGTTCACGGATTGCCGGGTCGTGGTGGGCAGCGTCAACCTTCGTGCCGCATGCCTCAGCGTGCGCCGAGGAGCTCCACGTCAAAAATGAGGGTGGCGTTGGGCGGAATCGGACCACCCGGTGTGCCTTGGGCTCCGTATCCGAGCTGAGGCGGAATAGTAATTCTGGCCTGCGTGCCCACTTTCATCATGGCAAACGCCTCATCCCAGCCACGAACCACTCGGCCCATCCCAAGCGGAAAACTGAAAGGCTGGTTGCGGTCACGGGAACTGTCAAATTTCGTGCCGTTGGTCAGCATGCCGGTGTAGTGAACTTGCACCGTCTGACCAGGTCTTGGTACGACCCCCTGCCCTTCGCGGACCACTTCGATCTTCACGCCTCCCGGTGATGTCATGACGTTCTGCGCCTGTGCGGTCGAAGCAGCCACCGACCCGAAACAGATGACGGAAGCTGCGAGAAACATTACGAGCCTATTCACAATGATCTCCTTTCTCGGTTGAGTGGAGCAGCAATACCAGGCTTCGATCCGTCTGTCCAGGGGAACGCCGGAAAAAAGAAGAGCCCCCGCTTGACAAGGACGACCGGGCTGCCCAACTGAAGGCTGTGCGGTAGATCGACATCGCGCCCGCACTCCTGCAACTGATGAGCATTTATGCAGGCTAAACAGTCTCTTACAGGCAAGGGACGAACGACTCGAAAATACCCAATAAGGAGGATTGACCATGCCTTTCCTTGGTATGCATAGAGGACCTTTTTGGAGAGAATTCGACCAACTCCGAAGAGAGATGGACCGGCTCCACAGCGTTGCTTCGCAAGGCAGCAGAGTGGGATTCGCGCCGATGGGGCGCGGAGCGCTTTTTCCGCTCCTCAACGTCAAGGAATCCCCGAGGGAATTTGTCATCACCGCGGAGATCCCCGGGATCAGTGGCGAGGATCTGGATATCAGTGTCGAAGGGAGCACCGTGACCCTGAAAGGCGAAAGAAGACCCGATGATTTCGGCACCGAAGCGAGCTATCATCGTCGCGAACGGACTTCAGGGAGCTTTCAGCGATGTTTGACCCTACCCTCCAAGGTCGATCCCGACAGAGTCAAGGCTCACTATCGGAAGGGAGTCCTCACGCTCACGCTGGCCAAGCCCGTAGAGGCCCAACCACGCCAAATCGCCGTCGAATCAGAATAGGTCCTCATGAGGAGAAAGGAGGCACGCACCATGGCCGACCACGAGCTTCAAGTCAGTGAGAAGAAAGAGGTGGCAACCGAACAGGGGGAACTCACTCGGGAAGGGACCTATTTCCTCCCTGCCGTAGATATTCTCGAAACGGAAAAGGAACTGATCGTAATGGCCGACATTCCGGGTGTCGACTCCAAGGATGTGGAGATCGACCTCAAGGACGACACCCTATCCATAGTGGGCCGTGTTGTGGGCGAGGAGCCGAGTGACGCTGCGTATCTGCTCACGGAGTATCCCATCGGCAACTACTTTCGTTCCTTTAAGATTACCGACGTGGTGGATCAGCCGAAGATCAAGGCATCCATCGCGGATGGAGTGCTGAAGCTGGTGCTCCCGAAAGCAGCAAAAGCCATTCCCAGAAAGATCCCGGTGACCACCGAGTAGTGCGGCTCCATACGATGCCGGTGCATGCGCGACGAGACCCCCATACCATGATTTATCAGAAAGTCTCCCGGGGGAAACCCTTTTTTCAAAAGGGTTTCCCCCGGATCCCTTTCCGAAAACTTTTGAAACATCGGGTGGTTCTGGCCATGCGGCGAGTTCTCGGGATGTCGGGCAGTGACTTTCATGCTTGGTTGTGGCCGCCCCGCGGACATCGGGGTCCTATGGAAATACGAATTCTGGGTGACAGGACTCTTCATCATGCCCCAATCGCTTGCGCATGTCTCAAGAACAAGAAAAGGAGAGGTCAGCCGACGCGTAGCGGCTGAGCCCTCTCCTTTTCCTCAACTCCTTATTCCTTATACGAAAAAGACCCGCGTACTCCCCGTTTGCAGGCCTTGCGTTCGATCATATATGTCTTCTGCCTGTGCTTCCCAAGCCTCCGAGTATCGTGAAGTGCTCCTACTGACGCGTTGTGCAGTCAGGGATGATCTTTTCAATCACTGTGTCGGATCGCCCGTCAGATGTCTCGCCAGTGCCTTTTGTCGCCGAACGCCAGCCAGAGCAGGGTGACCACAACTGAAATAAGAAAGAGTAGTTTCATCCTACACACCTCCCGTATAGGGAATCAGTACCGCAAAGAGGGGTGGTCTGTCAACAGGAAACTCAATGTCCCGTAGCGCGACCCGCGGGTTCCGGATGATGAGCAATTCCTCTTCTGTGATTTGAGCCGCTTTTGCGAGTTATCGCTTCTATCGCATGATTAGTTCTTGACACTATTGGGAGATCATTGATATAATCGCAACAAGGCATGATTCTTGGCGACGTCTCCTCTCATAACCGGAGGATTATTGCATGAATACTATCCGTTACTTTGCTCTTCCGGCCTTTGTTACCGTCTTTATAGGCTGTTTTGGACCCGCATGGGCCGACCTGGGAACTGTGTTCGGGCCATGGCGCTATCATGCGCCGTACTATTTCCCGCCCCACGTGCTGCAAGAAGGGGCATGCTTCACGCCCGATCAATTCAAGCCTCGGTACCAGGACCCGAATCCCAAGCCCCAGATTCCCCAAAGACCCGTTCAGGCTCCCCATCAACTCATTTCCGCACCTCCGGTTCCATGCCTTCCGTCGGCACCGGTGTGCGGGCCCCAGTTGCCGTGCCCTCCCGTGGTCCCCGCACCCATGGCCGTGTGTGCCCCCCCGGTTATGGCCCCCTGTCCCCCCATGGGGATGCCTGTTCCTCATGCAGGTCTTTCCATGCACGCGCCGATGCCCGTTCCGTATGGACCGATGATACATCCCGAACCCATTTCTCCAAGATACTTCCGCCACGGACAACCTGCACCGACAACCAGGCGTCCGCGTCCGTCCGCATCGCCGATGAATCAGCGGCAGGACTCCAGAGAAAAGGCCCGACCCGACTTTCCCTCCTCGGAATCAGGCACCCCCCGGATGGTGCCCGGTCGTCCTTACCCGGTGTATCGGTCCGTTCCGAAGAGGGACACCGAGTCCGCTCCTGATTCGTCCATGCAGGGGACTCCCCGCGGGTCCAGCCCCCCCGCCGGAGGCAAGCGCGTTACTCACGCACAGCCCCCCGCGGAACAAGAGTTCGACCCGCCGCGTTCGTCGGTGCAAAGGGCCGTTTTCACGGAATTCGACGACTGATACTCGACCAAAGCGCTTTCCGATAGGTAATATTTCCCGGGACAACCCTTTTTCAGAAAGTCTTCCGGGGGAAACCCTTTTGAAAACGGGTTATCCCCCGGACCCCCTTGTATGATGTTCCAAGAACCAAGGGCTGACTTTGAGGCGGGGGGGCCGGAAAGTAGTTGCCCTGAACGATGGTTCCTGGTACTGAG
>JBFMAA010000104.1:0-21283 GCA_040755955.1 Thermodesulfobacteriota bacterium | reverse complement strand
TTAATCGTCCCACAACTCCCCGATCCCTCGGTGTCCAGCGGCCTACCATCTGGGTAAGGCTCAGCCCTTGATGGGAGGGGTTAGGGGAGGGTGAAAGTTCCCGCAATTCTCAACGCGTGGCACTATAAGGCAACGCGTGCTCTGGGAGTAAGCAACGTGCCTTTCTTCCGTTGCGTAGAACCGACCGTCCCCGCCCTCGGTCTTCATGCGGACCGAGAAAGGTGGACGCGATTACTGGCAGCGGCTCCCAGCCGCCCCCAGACCCCTATCCCCTAAAACTTTTGGAGCATGCGGCTCCCGCTGGTCGCCGAAGGTTCACATGCCATGGAATACAACGGCATTTCCATGCTTCGTTGTGGCCGCGCCCCGGCCATGGGGGTTCTCATGGACATGCAGTTGCCGGGTAATGCCGCTGCCCCTTCAAACGGGCAAGGCGGTTGTACGGGCGCACTTGTGTGTGCGCCGCCGTCAGGTCCGAGGCTCGTTGTGGCCGCGCGGCAGGCCGTTCCGGTTGCCGCACGCGACCGCCTGGAAAGGGGGCTTGGATGGCCCACATCGTGAACGATTCAACGCCGAGTTTATCGCGTACGGGTGAGGCGATGGGCTTAGTGCTCTCCGGCGGGGGGGCCCGGGGTGCGTATCAACTCGGCTGCTGGAAAGCGTTCCTGGAACGGGGTCTGGAATTCGAGGCAGTCGCGGGCAGCTCGATCGGAGCTCTGAACGGCGCGCTGATCTGCCAGGGGGACTGGGACGCAGCGTACGCACTTTGGACCGATATCACCAGCGCCCCCATCGTGCGCCCCGATTATGCGAGACTGGCAAAACTTGCGGCTGCGCTCGTCACTGACGTGGGGTTGCTCCTGCTGCCGGGGCCCAAGCTCAGGGCCTTGAGGCTGCTCACCCGGGCGGCAACGGTCGCGAAGATCATGTCCGGCAAGGGGTTTGTCGGCCTCCTGCAAAGCGAAGGGCTGATCCAGATCGAGCGCTTTCGACCCATTCTGGAAGACTCCCTCGACATGGGAAAGGTTCTGGCCTCTCGGGTGAAGCTGTTCGTCACGGTCACAAAGCAACCGGGCCTGACAAACCCCCGCGGAGGAGGCCATTGGTTCACGTTGCAGGACCACTCCGCGGAAGAGGCCTTTGCCATTCTGGCAGCTTCCATGGCCCTTCCGTTGGTATTCGGCCCGATAGAGCTGGGAGGCAGGTATTACCGGGATGGGGCCATAGCCCACAAGTTTCCTGTGGAGCCCCTTTACGAAATGGGGTTGCGTCGAATGGTAGGTGTCGGCACCCGTGCGGTCGACCACTATACCCAGTCAGACTATCCGGGCTGCCACATCACGCTTATTAGACCCCGTGAGCCCTTGGGGTACTTTCCTTTTGCCACGTTTCGCTTCACCCCCGAGGCGCTCAAAGAGTGGATGCTAAGAGGATATGCGGACGCGGTCGCCGTTCTCGACGATGAGCGGAATCTGTGGCAATATGGTACCCCGCGTTGAAGATTGTGGCAACTTGCACCCTCCCCCGGCCCCTCATAGGCGCTCACTTCGAGTGTGAACATGCGACGACGGTTCGCATCACGAGCCGGGTGGCCCGCACCTATTCGGCGCCTCTGGCCATGAGAAGCTCGATAACAGGGTGGTGCCCCTGCATCGCAGCCCAGTCCAGCGCGGTTCGTCCGTGTTTGTTCGCGAGATTGGGATTGGCCCCCCGGTCAATGAGCAGGCTCACCGCGTCGAGAAGGCCTCCCACCGCAGCTTCAATCAGAGCGGTATTGCCGTACTTGTTCTGCAGATCGAGGCTTGCGCCGCCGTCCAAGAGGACTTTCATCATCTCGACTCTCCCCATGAGGGAGGTCTTGATTAAGGCCGTGTTCCCGTCATTGTCCCGAATGTCGGTATTTGCCCCCTGTTTGATCAATGCCGCGGCCATCGCGAGATGTCCACCCATAGCGGCCCTCATGAGCGAAGTGTTCCCGTCCGTGTCCTGCGCGTTGATATCAGCTCCTCTGGACACCAGCACTGCGACCAGTTCAGGCCTCATACCCAAGGTGGCTGCCTCGATGATGGCGGTATTGCCGTACTTGTTGCGTGCGTTGATATCCGCGCCCGCATTCAGCAGTTTCTTGACCACGTCGACGTGTCCCCTGAACGCCGCGCGGATCAGAGCGGTGTTCCCGAACCGGCTGGATATGTTGACGTCGGCCCGGCCGTCAAGCAAGATCTGAACAACCCCTGCGTGACCGCTGTGCGCTGCTTCCATGAGGGGAGAATCACCGTCCTCATCAACCGCGTTGACGTCCGCACCGGCCGACAGCAGCAATTCTGCCGCGATCTCCCGCCCGTATGTGCCGGCAATATGCAGTGCGGTGTTGCCATGCTCATCCCTGGCCCTAACCGCGGTCGCGGAGAGAAGCAGCTCTTCCATTACCGCGATATCCCCTGTTTGCGCAGCAGCGAACAGCTTTTGGCTCATCTCGTGGCTCCAAAGATTGGGCAGGAAACTGCGAATGAATCTGTCAAAAAATCCAGCCCTGTTTCAGACCGAAAACGAGTATGATGGCAACAGGATTCGGTGTCAAGCACAACTTCCCTTGCGCTGGTCAGTTCCTCTTGCGGTCTAGTGAGGTCTTTGAACGTGATGCCAATTCCTTCTTGAGCTTGAATGCGCCCAGGCCGGGGCGGTCGAGGTCGTCCTCCCATCCGTTCTGGAGCAGTATCCGAGCCTCGGGAAAATCTCCCCATTCTGATAAGGGTCTGGTACTGTCAATGAGCCGGCTTCGCTCCTCATTCAGCAGACCTCTCTGTTCCATGAGCAGCGCGATCCGGGCAGGAGGCGTGAGTTCTCTGTCTGAGCCTGAACGACCGGGCTTCCGGGAACGCCTTGCCCTTCGGATCCGAGGGAGCAACCAGGAATCGAGCGCCACGAACACTACCATGAGCACCACCAACCCCAAAGAAGCTCCGAGCGCGACTTGTGACCAGAGGTTTGCCAGGCCGAGGACTTTTGCTAGCCCCACCCCCATCCAAAAGCCCGCGACTCCTCCAGCAATCGCCATGACGACCGTTGAGGGTTGCGCTTTTTCGGTACGAGCCCGCACGGGTCTATTCGGAGCGGCCTGCTCCCGGGCAATTTCGGAGTCCAGCTCTTTGATCGATACCTCCAGGGAGTCAATCTTCGCCTGATTCGACTGACAGATCGCACAGCGGGGTATCGTGATGCCGGTATCGTCAAAGGTTATGATTCCGTTCGGAAACGCCTTGTAGTGCGCGATCAAGGTCTTGAACACCGAGGCCTTTTCCGAGGCAGGTTCTTTTCCGCAGAACCAGCACATCCCCTTTGCTGGTTTCTGGTCCAGTCTCGCGCCGGAAGACGGTTCAGTCTCCTCCTCGTACCTGAAGCTCGGGGCTTTCACTTTGCACACGGGGCACCGGATGAAACGCCTGGAGTGCACGCTGCCGCATTCCGTGCAGGTGAACGTGGGTACGAGCTTCTTCGGTTCCGGGGGGACGCGACTTTCGTATTCGGCCTGCCCGAGCACTTTTGCGTCCAGGAGTTTCTTCAGAACGCGCTTGAGTTGTTCCCCGGTAAGCCGGTACTTCTTCATGAGGGAGTTGTTATCCATACCGGCGCGTATGTCACTGAGGATGGCTCGACCGCTTATTTTCTCCGGTGGGCCCGTCATTTCCGAATCCTGCCCTGCCTCACGCGACTACTTCTTGAACAGGGCTTCGAGTTTCCGCCGTGAGTCCACCGCCTTCTGCGCTGCCGTTGAAGTCGCTCCGCCCTCCCGAAACCGGAAATACTCGCAGAAGTTCCGCCTGTCTTTGACGGTATTCCTCTCTGTTTGGGGTTCCCGGCACTGATTCGACGCAGACTCGTCGTAATCGCGGCAGTTCAGGCAGCAGTGCAGGTCGGAGCCACAGCCGGGGCAGGTGTCGTTGCGGAACACCTTTTCCGGGAATTCCAGCCCGCGGCCGCAGTGGTGACAAGATCCTCTCTGCATGTGGAAGCTCTCCTGCGGTTTCTTCAGACTTGACGCACAATATATGTTAGCATATGCGAGAAGAGGGATGTTGCCAAGGGGGTAGTCCCTTGATTCGTCTCTTCAGGAGGAGAGCTGCTTATGCACGAACCATTTCTGGCACGCCTTCCCATGGGCGAAGACCTTCTGGAGGCAATTCAGCGGGAATTCGAGAAAAGGTCGATGAGCAAAGGGAGTTTCACCGTCATAGGGGCTGTGGATAGAGCGGTCCTTGGCTTCTACGACCCCGTCAGTCGGGTGTACAGGAACCGTGAGTTCCCTGAGCCGTTGGAAATTGCCGCATGTATGGGAAATGTGTCCCTGAAGGACGGTGCGATCTTTGTGCACGCGCATGCCGTGCTCTCGGGAGCCGACTTCCACTGCATCGGCGGACATCTGATGCCCGGCACGATCATATTTGCCTCGGAACTCTGCGGCAGAGAAGTCCCGGGAGATCCGCTCGTACGAGGGTTCGATGAGAAGACAGGCTTGACGCTCTGGATTTGACCGCTCACAATACCGATAGTTGCAGGGGAAATGTCTTTTCCGGGAGTAGTCGTTCCGCGGGGGTGCCGAGCACTTCGGTACCTTGCTGATGTCACGATACATTTCTGCAACCCAAGACTTACGTCCCTGCGGGACTAAGCGTGGGCCTCTGGAGCCCCGGAGGGGCGGCAGATAGTAGCCCGGTGCGTGAGCGCCGGGCGCTGGAAGCAGTGAAACGGATACAAACCCTCAGAGGACTTAATTATTCCGCTGGGTTATCCGAAACCAAGACGCGCTGCACCCCTTTCGTGATGTGCGTCCCGTCGGGACACCGGATCGTAGCCCGGTACGAAAGCGCCGGTCTACGGGGAATACGTGCCACGCTTCGAGAGTTTAGAGACAGTTGCCGCAGGTTCGTGCCCACAATTCGCCACGGCGCCGGCACCGAGTAAGCGATTGTCCGGAAATGAGTGGTGCACCGAAAATCCCCCCTAACCCCCCTGAAAAGGGGGGAAAAAGAGGGAACTTCCTGCTCCACTCCTTTTCTGAAGGAGGCGCAGGGGGAGGATTTTCCAAGGGCGACGGGCCGCCTGCATTGATACGGTTGTGGTGGGCCGGCGCCTAATGCTGGAGAAGCAGCGGCGTCCGAATCACAATAGCAGGTGCTATGAGGATACAAGACATTGAGTTGGTGGCGGTGATCGTTCTTTCTATGGGTACCGCAGTCTACTGGCCCACGAGCGGGGTGTTTTTTCAGCCGTTCATCAAGTATTGCATGATGACCCTGCTCTTTCTGAGTTTCCTCAGGATAGACTTCAGGGCACTTTCGGACACTTCGGCGGCATCACTGGGCAAATTGGCCGTCCTGGCCTCCGTGAAGCTCGTGGTGCTTCCTGTGGCCATGTTCGGGGTGGCGTGGTTCGTCTGTCCTGACTATGCAGTGGGGGTGCTTCTCCTTTCCGGCATCTCGACCGGGGTGGTCGCTCCTTTTGCTGCTGGGATGTTCCGCGCGGACATGGTCCTGGTCTTGCGCATGGTGGTGGTCACGTCGGTGGCCGTTCCGTTTACGTTGCCGGTCCTCGTAAAGCTCTTGGCAGGCGGGGAGGTCTCCATTCCGATCGCAGACATGGGAAACCTGCTCGGCATGGTCATCTTTATCCCGCTCGCGGCTGTGGTGCTGCTTCGCAGGTATTCGCCCCGGATCGTACAGGTGCTTGCCGCTCGGCAGTTCTCGGTGAGTCTGGTGCTCTTCGCGTTGATCAACCTCGGAGTCTTCTCCAAGTACTCGGACTTCTTCTTCGGGAACCCCCAGGAGTTGGTTCGTGCAACCTTATGCGCGTATCTGTTGTCCGGCGTATACTATCTCGTCGGAACGTGCCTCACGGCTTCCGGTGCACTGGAGCAACGTCTCGCCGGCGGGGTCAGCATCACCATCGTGAACAACGTGCTCGTGCTTGTCTTTTCCGCGGATTCGTTTGGACCGCTCTCGCCGACCCTGGCCGCGATGTACATGTTTCCTTTCTTCACCGTCATCGTGTTGGGGAACTACCTGCTGCACCGCAAGAGCATGGACATTCCTGACGAAGGACGGTCGGCATGACGCGGAGACGGGTATGGGTGTTGGCCGTATGCTTCATGGTGGCCGCGACACTGGGTTGGTGGTTGCTCAAGAAAGAGGCGGAGACCCTTCACAGGAACACCCGTCTGATCATGGGCACGGTGGTGGAGATTACCCTCGTCGGTGAACCGAAGAAGGTGAGAAAGGTTGAGGACGCGGTCGTGGCTGAACTGAACCGGGTGGAACGGCTGTGCTCTTTCCACCTGGCTGATTCGGGCTTGTCGCGGCTCAACGACCGTGCGGGGCAAGGGTGGATACCTGTCGAACCGGAGCTTTTCGCGCTCATTGAAAAGAGCGTGCAGACCGCCGAAAAAACCGGAGGAGCGTATGATCCGTCGGTAGGCCCCGTGTGTCGGCTCTGGAACTTCAGTGGAACGGGGAGTGCGCGTCTTCCCTCAGCAGCGGAGATTGCCGAGGCATTGCCGAAAGTCGGTTGGCGGAAGATAGGACTGAACCCGGGAAAACACAGCGTCTCTCTGGAGCTGAAGGGGATGGCCCTTGATCTGGGTGGCATATCCAAGGGATACGCGCTCGACCGAGCGGGGCACGTGATCCGAGCCGGCGGCATACGATCTGGCCTGGTGAACGCAGGGGGCGACGTGCTTGCCGTGGGGGAACGCGCTCCAGGACGGAAGTGGCGCATAGGGGTACGCGACCCCCTTCGCCCGAACGCGATAGTAGCCGCGGTGGAGATCAGCGACGAGGTGATTCTGACCTCGGGGGATTATGAGAGGTGTTTTCAGCAGGAAGGGAAGAACTATCATCACATCCTGGTTCCAGGCACAGGATATCCTGCGGAGGGGCTGAGTTCGGTGACGCTCCTGGGTTCGGAGGGAGCTGCCGTGGAACCCCTCGGCACAGGGGCGTTCGTCCTGGGACCTGAAAAGGGGATGGAGCTGCTGGCGTCATTTCCCGGGGTCGAGGGGCTGCTGATTACGTCGGAAGGTGCATTCTTGACAACCCCCGGGGCTCGAAAGCGGTTCACACTCAAGTGAATCGAGGCCACAGTGTTTTTTGGCTTGCTTTGGGAGCCCGGAAAAGGTTAGAATCCCCCTCGAAGCGGTATGCTTGCCGGAATCTGATAAGGACTTTCATGCGGAAACTCCTCACCATACTGATGCTGCTCGTGCTCGCCTCGCTCAGCGGGTGTGTTGCGTGCCTGCCCCAGTACACTGTTCCGCCCTCAGGGCCGGTGTCGGCCTGTTATCCGGTGGGCAAGGATCCATTCATCCCAATGGATCACAACTCCTCTGCCTTGAATCCCTGGGATTTTGTCGCGAGCGCCATGGCGCCTTTCCTCTACGGGCCTCCCCGCTGACGAACAGATCCAACCGTTCCGTGGGAATTCGTCTTCAACGGCGAACACACACCACAAAGTCACCGAGACACCAACCAATCAAGGGGCAATCCGCATCATCAGGGCCACGAAGACCTGCTTTTTCGGTGTGTTGGCGGTTCATTGCGGGGCCTATTGAAGCCCTACACCGGCCGTATCGGCAGCGCTCTCTCTGTCGGACACATCCCTGAAGACCGCAAGAATCGCGGAATCATCCCCCCATTTAATCAGCGTGGCCATCAAATCCATGGGGATTTCCTCGCCGTCTGCTCGCAGTATTCTCTGCGCCTCGAACACCCCGCCGGACACTCTCAGCTTCGCGATGAGCTCGTGCCGGGACTTCCCTTCCTCTTGGGGGAAGAAGACTGAGAAGTGCCTCCCCAGCAGATCGCCCAGTTCGTACTTCAGGACCGTCTTTGCGCTTCTGTTCGCGAGAAGGATCTTGCCTGTGGGCACGTCGATGACGAGAATCACGTCAGGCCATTCCCGGAAGATGGTCCTGAGCTGATCCTCGGAATTCCTCAACGCGAGTTCCGCCTCCTTGAGGCGGGTGATGTCCAGGTGCGTTCCGGAAACCCGCAAGGGTTCGCCAGGTTGCGATTGATCGCTCACCCTGCCTCTGGATAGGACCCAAATCCATGGCCCGGACTTGGACCGTATCCGGTGTTCAGCCTCGAACCTCACACTTGCACCCGCGACATGCCGGCTCAACTGCTCCTTCACAGATGCGATGTCCTCCGGATGAACGACACTCTCCCAGGTCATGCGAGCGGCCTTCAGCTCCCACTTCGAGCTGCCGGTCCTGTCCTGTCCGACCTGGGTGAGAAAAAGCTCACCCGTATCGACGCGCCAGTCCCAGAGAACGAGCTCTCCACCGCTGAGCGCCATTGCCAGTCTTTGCTCGCTCTTCTGGAGTTCTTCCAGGGCTTGGGTGGTCTCGCTCACGTCCACGACGATGCTATACAAGAGGGGCACTCCCGCCACGGTGATCGGACTGGAACAGACCCGCACATCCCGGAGCTCGCCGCCGGCCACGCGATGCCTGAACTCCACGTGTTCCGACTTTCCGGACAACACTTCCCGTACGGTGCTGCGTATCCGTCCTTCAGGGAGAATGCATATGTCCGGGAGCCGCTTTGTCGTGAGCTCCTTCCGCGCAAACCCGTAGAAGGAGCAGGCAGCGGGATTGCCGTCTACTATGGTCAACTCCTCTGGGTCAATGAGAAGCATGACCACGTGTTCGTTTTCGTAAAGTGATCGGAAACGGAGTTCGCTCTCTTTCAGCCCTTGATGGGTGCGGATTCGGTTCGTCTGGTCGCTGAACACGTCCACGATCTCGCCTGAGGGAAGCTTGTACACGAAGTTTTCGGTCCACCGTTCTTCGGAACCGCGGCTGAATTTCATGATGGGGTGGTGTTCCGGTTGTCCTGTGCGCCACACGCGTCTGAACACGTCGAGCAGGCCTGCCTCCTGAATAGCCGGAAAGACCTCACTTGCCCTCTGCCCGATGAAATTGAGCCTCCCGACTCCCGTGATTTCTTCCGCGGCTCGGTTGAAGTCCACGCACACGAAGTCCCGTCCGTGGTGTAGGGCTCCGTAGATGGCCACGCCATTCCCCATATTCTCGAAAAGGGAGCGATATCTGTCCTCGCTGGCCAGGAGTGCTTCCTCGGCCCTGGATCGTTCGCTGATGTCTCGGCACGAGAACAGCAGACTCCCTCCCCGCAAGTGCACCTGCCTCACTCGGACGAGCACTACCCGCGGAACGCCTTCCTTGTCCCGGATGCGGCGCTGAATGTTTCTCAGCTCTCCGCGTTCTTTGAGCAGTCTGCGACTGAAGAAATCGTATCCGAGCAGCCTACCGATCTGACCGAGCGCGCACACTTCCTCCGGGGAATAGCCGAAGACCGCCTTCACGCTGGGAGACACGTAGGTGAACGTGCCGGCATCATCGGTGATCAGCACCGCGTCGGAGATGTGGGAGAGTATGATTGTCTCCGCGTCTTCCAATTCCCGAAGTTGCTGCTTGTTACGGAGTGCGGATTCGCTGTCCTCTTGGATTTCCCCACACTTTCTACGCAAAGCGTGCAATTCCGCGATCAGCTCTGCCCGTGTCTTGTGGTCGTCGGTCATATTCCCCTCGTGCCCTGCATCTTACCCAAACCCGAAAGGCAAGTCAAAGTGACACGCTGCGACAAGCCATCATGGAGTCATGCGCCTTGGAATTCGCGGGATTGTGGTATCGTGTCCCGCGTTGAAGATTGCAGAAACACGAGTATCCGCCTCAACAACTCCACGGTAGTGAACGGCCGTGGTGGTGATATAGTAGCGGTCCCTAAAATCTGCGGGATAGTTGAAGCAGACATGGGCCCCCTTCTCTCTCCCGCCAGGGCAGCGGGTTCGCGCTTCCCCTCCCTTGACGGGAGGGTGAGATCTGCCGCAGTGTTCAACGCGGGCACAATAGAGAAGCTCCTGTCGCGGCTGACGGGCCCCGATAGCCCCAAGGGCTTCTATGCTATTACAGCGGTTCTCATTAGTCTTCACCGTTTGGCAGGCTGGAAAGCCTGCCCCACAGTTTCTGGCTGCTCTGGAATCGGAAACTACCCTCGAGAACCGCTATAGCACGGTGCTTCAGCGCCGTGTGGGGAGGATCGGTTACCCCCGCCTTCAAGTATGGGTTGAACTGTCCCGCGAATATCAACCAGCGCCAGAACACCTCAAGCCTTGACCTGTGTCGGCATGGAGTCTCCCCCATACCCGGCCGTCCTCTACTCTTTCCGGCACAACGCGGACACTGGCATCGAGGTGATCGAGGGAAGGCTTATCGCATGTCACGAGTATGTAGTTGTCGGTGCGCGCGTTGACGGTCCGGCCCGACTCAGAGGGAGACGATTCTACCACTGCGTCCAGCACTCGCCCCAGAAATCTCAGGTAAAACCTCTTTCGCAACTCCGCGGAGAGTGTTCTCAGGCTTTCCACACGTCGAACCGCCTCACCGCGCGGGATTCTCGGGACGAAAGACGCTGCAGGGGTTCCCGGGCGAGCCGAGAAAGGAAACACGTGCGCATACGCGGCACACGAACGCTCTATGAACTCACGGGTCTTTTCGAACGCGCGGTCATCTTCCCCGGGGAAGCCTACCATGATGTCCATGCCTACGCAGAGGTCCGGAATCCGCCGCCGCACGGTGCCCAGCAGCTCATGCACCGAAGTCGCATCATAGGGTCTTCCCATGCGGTGGAGGATGGTGTCGTCCGCGCTCTGGACCGGCATGTGGAGATGCTTGCACACTCGAGGATGGTCGGCCACAAGGTCGATCAAGCCGGGCGTGATCTCCTGAGGTTCGACGGAGCTCAGCCGGAGACGGACCGACGGACATGCGTGCAGGAGCGCCTCGACAAGGTTTTCCAGCCTGACTCCGTCCGCCAGGTCCGACCCGTATGCTCCGATATGCACGCCGGTGAGCACGATCTCGGCACATCCCGAATGTTCGAGAGCCAGCGCGTTCGCCATGACGTTCGGCAGCGGAAGGCTTCGAGCAGGTCCACGCGCCTGAGGGACTATGCAGTACGTGCAACGCTGGGAACACCCGTCCTGAATCTTGAGAAACGCACGTCCTCGGCCGGCGAGGATTCCGACACCGAGATCCGTGCATGTACGCGCGTGGCTGGAAGGGACCCGCCGGCCGACACCAGTTCCCCACCCACCCGCGTCGATGAGCGCGGCGAAACGATCCCTATCCGCGGTTCCGATGACAAGGTGTGGGTTCGGAATTCGGTCAAGGGCATCGGGATTGACCTGAGCGAGACACCCGGTCAGGATGAACTTTGCCGTAGGGTGCTTGTCCGAGAGTTGCTTCACCAGTCGCCTGGCTTTTCCTTCAGCCTTTTGGGTGACGCAGCAGGTGTGGACGACGATCATGTCAGGGGAGTCGGACGCGGGATCCACCGCGTACCCTGCTTCCCGGAGTATTCTCTCCATGGCTGCCGCTTCTGCCTGGTTGACCTTGCAGCCCAGTACTTTCACCATTGCCGTCTTGGTCGTGGGAGCCTCCGTGGTCGGCGATTTTGACATGTGGCGCGAGACATGCTATCAATCCGCGAACCCCGGGTCAATCGAAAGGATGAACCACCAAGACAGGAAGACACAAAGAAATCCAGGAGATCTTCTCCTCGTTGTGTCTTGGTGACTACGTGGTTTGTTTTCGATGAGGACGACGGATTCCCCTGAACGGTTGCCCGATCCGCAAGAGCGAGGAGGATTGTCTGTGATTACAAAAGCGTGGATCGTGTGCATGGTGATCCTCGGAGTGGTTTGTCTCTGGGTGAACCCGGCCCGCACACAAGAAAAGAAAGACGGCCCCAAACCGGAACAAACTGCTGCCGCTGAAGATTTGAGCCGACTATTCTCCCTCGACGTGCCCGAGGAGTTCAAGTCCCAAGCCACAGAAGAACCGGGAATACTCAAGTGGAAAAAGGACGCGGCAGAGATCTGCCTGGTGGTGAGTGAGGTGTTCGCGGGTTCCGCGGATCAGCTCTTCCAGGCCCTGCGTACCGCAGGTGAAGAAAAAGGAGAGATGGACGAGGTCAAGGACCTCGATTTGAAAGGCCTCAAGGCAGCCATGTTCAAGGAGAAGCCTGCCAAAGAACCGGAACGCCTGCGAGTCTGGCGACTCATTGCAATCGCGAAGACGAAGATGTTTTGCTTGGAACTGTCAGCTCCTGAGCGAGAGTTCCCTGCTCTCACCGCGGAGTTCGACAAGGTCGCGGCCTCGTTCAAGGTCAAGGAGCAGTAGGCCTGCTGTAGGCTCGTTCTTTCGCGTAAGCTGGGGGCTCTGTGGCGAAATACGGTCCCGAATCGGACTACAAACAGACGGGGGGAACCCTGAAGATCTGCAAAGACGTTCTTTCGCCAAACACGCAAACGCCGTAAAGGAAGAGAGAATTCCCTGGCGTGCTTTGCGAGAGTCATTCTTGTTGTGGGCCAAATCCGTAAGCGTACTTCGGAAGAGCACTACTTCGTGGTTCGTCCCCTTCTCGTCCGGCTGAACGACTACGTACAGATAGGTATCGTCAAGTGGAAAAAGACCCCCGTCACATGCTCTTGCGCTCGATTCCGTCTGTGGATCGCGTATTGGCCGAGCCGGAACTGGCACCGCTTCGAGAGAGATATGCAGAGGAGATCGTCAAGCGGGCCGTGAGGCGGTCGCTTGATTTGCTGCGCGAGGAGATACTCCACGAGCGGGCAGGCGAATCCGACTGCGATACTGCTGCGATACTGGGCCGGATTTCCCGGTACCTGGACGAACAACTCGGCCCCAAGCTCAAGACCGTGATAAACGCCACGGGAGTCGTGGTGCACACGAATCTGGGAAGAGCCCCGCTCTCCGACCGGGTGGTGAACAGAATCGCGGAGATTGCCCGCACCTACTCGAATCTGGAATATGACCTGGCCGAAGGGAGCAGAGGAGAAAGAAACTCCCACCTGAGGACCCTTATCGAAGAGCTGACCGGAGCCGAGGCGGCGATCGCGGTGAACAACAACGCGGCCGCGGTCCTGCTCGCTCTGTCCACGTTGGCTTCGGGCAGGGAGGTCGTAGTATCCCGAGGCGAGCTCATCGAAATAGGGGGGTCGTTCCGCATCCCGGATGTGATGGCACAATCAGGCGCGATCCTTCGAGAGGTGGGCACGACGAATCGCACTCATCCCAAGGACTATGTCCAGGCGATCAACGAGCGCACGGCTTTGATCCTCAAGGTGCATCCGAGCAATTACCAAGTCGTGGGGTTCACCCGTGAAGTAAGCCTCGAAGACCTGGTTGCCATTGCGCGGGAAAGCGGGATTCCCTGCATGATGGACCTGGGCAGCGGATGCCTGATGGACCTGTCACGCTACGGCCTGCCTGGAGAGACTACCGTACAGGAGGCTCTGGCATTGGGCGTCGACGTGGTGACCTTCAGCGGTGACAAGCTGCTCGGAGGGCCTCAGGCCGGAATCATCACGGGCCGAAGGGACCTCGTTGAACGTATGCGCAAGAACCAGCTTGCCCGGGCTCTGCGGCTGGATAAGCTGACTATGGCGGCTCTGGAGGCCACGATCGAGGAATACACCAGACCCGATGGCGGTCTGAGCGGCATTCCTGTGGCGGAGATGATCAGCAGGTCCCCTCAGAAGCTCCAGAAGGCTGCCGAATCACTTGCGGAAGCCCTGCGCCGGCGACTGGGAGAGCAGGCCCGGATCTCCGTGGAACAGGGCGTGGGACGGGTCGGCGGCGGCTCCTTGCCCATGGGGGAACTCCACGGGCCGAGGGTCGTGATTCGTCCGACCGGGGTATCTGCCGCTCGAATGGAGAAGGGCCTCAGGTTGGGCCGACCGCCGGTGATCGCTATGGTCAGGGAAGATGCCGTCCTGCTGGACCCTCGCACGCTCTTGCAGGACCAGGCCGGGCTGATCCCCGAACTTGCCGCACAGGCACTGACAGTGGCATAGGTGGAACCATTCCGAAGTGTGGTCACGCATTTGAACCTTAGAAGGATGACTTTCGCAAAGCACGCTAAGAGCGCAAGGGAATTCCTTCTTTCTTTGGGTGCATTGCGTTCTTTGCGAGTGCGCATTGCTCGGGATCTTCGGTGTTCCACGCTTGGACTGCCGGAATGTGCGACCGCATGTACGAATGGGAGCACTTAGGGGCTGTCCCACAATAATCGTATCAATGCAGGCGGCCCGTGCCGTTGGAAAATCCTCCCCCTGCCCCTCCTTTAGAAAAGGAGGGGAGTAGGAAGGCCCCTCTTTTCCCCCCTTTTCTAAAGGGATGTTAGGGGGGATTTTCGGCGCACCACGTATTTACGGGCTATCGCTTAGTGCTTGGTGGTTCATTCTCCAGCACGCGGACTGAACGCTTACATCAATCCTTCCCCACACGATTTGCCCGATGCTCGTTGATGCTCACTGTCACATCTTCACTCCGCGTATCGTGGAAAACGTCCGGTCCAAGCCCGACATGGTGGACGCGTTGAAGCTCGATACGGTCGGCGCGTGGGAGAGGCTGTCTCCTGAGGCCTTGCAGCGGTCAGCGGAGTCGAACCGGCTTAGCGTGTGCGTGCTGCTCCCCACCGCCGGACCCGACAAGGTGAGATCGGAAAACGACAGGTTCATCGGCATTGCCGAGCGGTTTCCCAGGCTCAGGACGCTCGCGACCCTGCACCCGGACATGAAGGGCGTTGACGAGGAGATCCGCCGCATGTGCGAGGCCGACATCCGGGGGTTCAAATTCTCAAGTTTTTCGCAGCGGTTTGATCCGGCGTCCCCGCGGGTCCAACGGATGCTGGCCATGGTGGAATCTCTCGGGCAGGATCGTGGGGCCTTGCCCGTGTGCGTATTAGACACTTTTGCCGGCGGTGGGACGTATTTCCGTGCTGACCCAGACCATCTCACCACCCCTGCCAAACTCGCGGAACTGGTGCGCACCCATCAGGGAATCAATTTCGTGGCCGCGCACATGGGAGGCCTGCTCGCGGATTTCGACGAGGTGCGCAGATCGTTGCCCCCCGCTCGCAATCTTTACCTGGATACGGCCAATGCAGCTCACACGCTGGAAAGAGACCAGTTCATCACACTGCTCAGGATACACGGTGCTGCACACATGCTCTTCGGCACGGACTGGCCCTGGTTCGTGCATGCCACTGAGGTACCCAAAATTGCCGAGCTTCTCGCCCGCGCGGGGTACAGTCCGGCCGAACAAGCCGAGGTGTTCGGCAAGAACGCGGCGCGACTCTTTGGGCTGTAGGCTTATACCTGAAAATGCGGCTTCCGGGGGAAGGAACTTCCAGCACGAGCTTCCTCCGGAAACCCAATCTTCAAGAACCGTCATGGCACGTGGCCACAAGGAGATATGAAAGTCCGCTCTCGACATCACAAGAACGCGCCGGATGCCGAGAACCATCCAATATTCCAAAAGTTTTCGGAAAGGGGTCCGGGGGACAACCCTTTTTCAAAAGGGTTTCCCCCGGAAGACTTTACCTGAAACGGCCGTAGGGGGAGGCCGCTTCAGAACCGGAGCTCATGACTCAGGTCGTGTCGGCTTCCGTCTTTCAGCAACACGCGGATACCGACGCTGAAGGTGCCCCATCCGGTGGCGGACAACCCGAACGGGTAGCGTGGGTCTCCCCGCTTGCAGACCATCCGCACCGGATTCGGAAACGTGGGGTGCAGTCTGTATTCCACGCAGGCAATGTCATTGAGGCGTCGGCTGTCGGGCTTCACGAACACCGTCCAATTCCACGTCTTGTCTCCTGCGGGCTCGGCGACGTTGTCCGCGGCGAAGTCCGGTCCGCGAATGAACCGGCCGGCCTTCTCATCAGGCAGCAGCTCGCCCTTCTCGATGTCCCAGACCATCTCACGCCCCCCATCCGTGACGATCAGATACTTGCCGTCAGGGGAATACCGCGCGGATTGCCCCTTCAGACTCGCCAGCTCGGTGCCGGCCGCGATGTCCCAGAGGCGTATGGTGTCAGTGACATACTTGGGATAAAGGGCCCTGGGCACACCGCGGTCCCCCTCGGCACTCTCTTTCTCAGATCCTTGGTGCACCATGACGGTCTTCTCGTCGGGTGAGAGCACCATCTCATTGAACTCCGTCTTCTCGTGCATGCGGACTCGAAGCAATTCCCGCCTGGTCGAGATGTCCCACACCGATACTCCGTCTGTACGATCACGCTTTTCACCGGTTGGCCTGCTCACTACAGTGAGAAGCAATCTTGAATCGCTGAAGAACGTAAGCGTCACACCAGCCTCACCCTGGCCCTCACCGAGGGCAGCAAGATTGCGACCGCTCTGCGCGCTCCACAAGATTACCTTTCCCCAAGTTCGTAGTGTAGCCAACAGCTTCCCGTCTCGAGAGAAGGCCAGTGCGACTCGACACGGCCGCTGGCTCATGGCCATCGCAGAGGGGAAGGGTCGATACAATGTCGCGATCCTGTTACCTGAGGCAACATCCCGGAGTTCCGCAGTGCAGTCGTTCCTTTGGATGACTTCGGTCTTGCCGTCGGGCGAGCGGATTCTTCTCTCATTTGCACAGACCGCCATCGGAAGTGCGATCACCAGAACCACCACCAGCAGTTTGGCTGCGGATTTTCGCATGGACGCCCTCCCCTGCTCCTCTTTGTTCCCACAGGGCCTGCCGCAAAACAAACCCTGCAAGCAAGCCGGCAACTCGGGAATCGTGTCGGTTCACCTCGCTTCCCCCAGGTTGAATCCTGGGGCTAGTCACAGTTTGCCCTTTCTGGGCAGAGGAGCCCCGCGCCCCTTGGGCGCACTTTGAATAGCCATGGGCTTCAACCCACGGAAAAGGACGGCAGAAGTGACAGAGTCGTCCCGTCGCGGGCCCATAGCCGCCGATTACTGCCCGTCTCATTCGTTCTCACCGATCGGCAGGCTGGAAAGCCTGCCCCACAGTATCTGGGTGCTCCGGAGTTGGAAACTACTTTCGAGAACTGCAATAACGAGCCATTTCCAGCGCCGGTCCTTTCCTTAGAACCACCCTGCGTCAAGGAACGCGGACGGTTCCTGTGCTTTCCAGCGCGCTGATTAGCCGGGCAAGGGTCAGGTTCACCGGCGTGGGAATCCCGGCAGCGTCCCCTTCCCTTGCCAGCGCTCCGTTGATGAAGTCGATCTCGGTCCGGCGACCTGCCAGGATGTCCTGGAACATGGAGCAGATATTCCCCGCGGTGGCTTGGCAGACCGCGAGCACCCGGCCTTCCGGATCGTCGCTGATGAGACTGACCCCCTTGGCCTGCACGATGCGCAACGACTCCGCGATGATCTCGTGGATGAGCTCCTTTCCCGCTTGAGTGCACGGGAGGTCTCCGTTGCGGACTCGAAGAAGCGTTGCCGGCGCGTTAATCGCAGCATTTATCAAGAGCTTGGACCAGACGCACCCCACCGCGTTGTCGGTGACGTGTACATCCCCCGCGGACATGGATCGCAGAGCTTCCGCGGCTCGCTGAGCGCGCTCGGAAAGGGAGCCGTCCGCTTCTCCGAGATGGGTGACTCCGAACCCGGTATGTCGCACCTTCCCCGGAGCCAAAGCCAGCGCGCCGATCGTGGTGGTCCCGAGCATCACCCTGCCCGGGAAGGCTCGGTCGAGGATCTCGTGGTTCCCTACACCGTTTTGCAGCGTGAGCACCGCACCGTCCGACCCAAGAAGCTGCTCAACCGTGGACGTTGCCCCTTCGGTGTCGTACGCCTTGACGAGTACGAGCACCAGATCAGCCGTTCCCGCGTCCCGAGAGTCTGTCGAAATGGGTGGATGGAGCACGCGCTCTCCCGAGACTCCCTCCATGGAGAGCCCCTGTTTCCTGATAAGTTCCACGTGAGCAGCGTCCCTCTCGACGAGGAACACGTCCTGCCCCGCGGCCAAGAGTAACCCCCCCAGCACTGAGCCGAGGGCTCCGGTTCCTACTATGGCTATTCTCATGGCACTTTGTCCCGTCTATGTGCGATGTTACGATTTCCGGGGGGAGAGGTGTTCTACAAATAAGGTTCGATTTCCTCCCTTTTCGAGAAGAAATCGAACCCTATTAGCAAAAGGGTTTCCCCCGGAAATCTTTACGCGCCGTAGAGCTTCTTCAGCTCCGCGGCCACGTCCGGCGGCATGGGGTAGCAGTGCTCCGGAGCAGGGAAGGTGCCGTTGTGCACCTCGGCCTTGAACTCGTTGAGCGCTTCCAGGATCAGCGCTCCGGCTTCACGGAATTTCTTCACGAACTTGGCGGGTTTGCGGTCGAACATCCCGATCATGTCGTGGATGACCAGGACCTGGCCGTCGCAGTGAGGTCCGGCTCCAATGCCGAAGATCGGCACTGACAAGCGCTTTCTGATGACCTCCGAGACCTCGGCCGGAACCGCTTCGAGCAGAAGCGAACAGATGCCCGCATCTTCGAGTATGGTCGCGTCTTCCACGAGCTTCTTCGCGGTCGCGATATCCCGACCCTGGGCCTTGTAGCCCCCGAGCTGGGCTGCGGCCTGCGGAGTCAGCCCCATGTGCCCCATCACCGGAATCGTCGCGTCCACCATGGCCCGAATCGTCTGAGCCATCTCTCGACCGCCTTCGAGTTTCACGCAATCGCAACCCTCGGCCATGAATCGTCCACCGTTACGAATCGCGTCGGCAACGGACGGCTGATAGCTCATGTACGGCATGTCCCCCACCAGGTACACGTCGGGCGCTCCCTTCCGAACTGCCCGCACGTGGGGGATCATGAGGTCCATCGTGACCGGGAGGGTAGAATCATAGCCGTACACGACCATCCCCACCGAATCCCCTACCAGGATGACGTCTATCTCCGCCTTCTGTTCGAGAATCGCGAACGGGAGATCATACGCGGTGAGGAATGTCATGGGTTCGCCCTTGGCCTTCTTCCCCCTGAGTGTGTGAATCGTGGTTTTCGCCATTGTCGTTCCACCTATCCTTTCCAGGACTGAGTGATAGGTCGCCGGTACCTGCCCGGGAAACCCCAAGGTCAGGTCCTTGGACGACACGCTCGTCAGCGAGCTCGTTTGGAAACCGGATTTCCGCGGGATAAGGACTTCTCATGGAAATGCGCTGGGGGAAGAGGCGTTTTGAAAAACGCCCCTTCCCCCAGACCCCCATCCCCCCTAAACTTTTGTTACTGGGCGGCTCCCGCTGGTCGCCTCGAGGGTTTTCCGTCAATGGACGGGTTTGCATTTCCATGGTTCGTTGTGCCTGCTCCGCGAACATGGCGGTTCTCATGAATAACGTTCAATTTCTTCTCTTGCCGAGAAGAGATCTTCAGCTCATCAGCTCTGGGAGCAAGCAACGTGCTTTGCTTCACTTGCGGAGAACCAACTGGCCCCGCCCTGGGTCTCCATGCGGACCGAGGAAGGTGAAAGCGAATTGGGTTGCGGCTCCCAGCCGCTTTTTGCAAGAAGTTCCTTCCCCTGGAAATCGCATTTTCTGACAAACCACCATGGCCGCACGCGGCCACAACGAAGCATGAAAGTCACCGCCCGACGTCCCGAGAACCCGCGACATGGTTAGAACCACCCGATGTTTCAAAAGTTTTCGGAAGGGGGTCCGGGGGACAACCCTTTTTCAAAAGCGTTTCCCCCGGAACACGTCCCTCTTTGAAAGCTCTTTCGCGTCAGCCGGTGGCGGATAAGGGTTCCTGTTTTTGGCAGTCCTCTCGCCAGATGCAATCGAACTCCCAGCAGTCCGGTATCGACTCAAAGCAAGGCGAGTTGCCCTCCTTTTGCTGGATTTCCCGAATCAGATCAGCCTTCCTGATCCTCGAATAGTTCTTGACCCCTAATTCCCGAGCCTTTTCTCGAATATTCCTCACATTCATTCATCCGCTCCTTACCATTGACCGTTGCACACAGAGCAGCACACGCGACACATGTAAGTAAGCAGAATCCTCAGATAAAGGCAAGTCTTTCCTTTTGTCGCCGAGGGCACTGACTCGATATGTCGTGTAATGTCCATCGGATAAGGGCCAGGGGGAAACCCGTTTTCAAAAAGGTTTCCCCCGGAAGACTTTCCGACAAAGGGTTGTGCGGCGGTCCCAGATCCGAAAGCTCTTAGAATGGTTGATGGTTCTGACCGTTTCCGTTGTGGCCGCGCTCCTTGGCTGTTCTTGATGGAGGGTTCCCCGGAGGCGCTGCATATCGGTAACGTTCAATTTCTTGTCCAGCCGAGGAGAAATCTTCAGCTCAGCAGCTCCGGGAGCACCCAACGTGGCCTTCTTCGTTTGCGTAGAACCAACCGGCCCCGCCCTGGGTCTCCATGCGGCCCGAGAAAGGTGGACGCGATTATTGGCGACGGCTCCCAGCCGTTCAGAGTATCTGTCGGACGGATCGGCACGTCTCCACGATCGTCGGCTGAAGCGCATCGGCCAGGGCGAAGTCGAGACCCGCGCCGGCCAACAAGCTCAGTGCGACGGTATCGATCGAATCGGGCACGTGACTGCGCATCCCGCTCCTGAGATTGGAGATTCCGGTCATGGTTTTCGCAGGTTCTCCGAAGATGGCTCCTGAGGTCAAGAGCCGTACGCCCTTGATCACCTCACCCAACTGAAAGAAGGGATCGTGCCAGCTCAGGCTTGGCAGTACCGGGTCGTAGATAATCTTGTCGGTTCCGAGACCGGCTTCAATGGCTAGTTCCCTGATTTCGATCGCGATGGCAAGCTTTTCGTCGACCCCTGGCGGCGTTCTCGAGTCCCGATCCATGAGGAGCGCAACCAGTTCAGCACCGTACGTTACCGCCAGGGGAAGTATCTCTGCGATCTTGATCGCCTCAAGTGACACGGCATCAAGGATGGGAGTCTGTACGCACGCGGACAGACCCCTTTCGAGCAGCCGGGGGTTGGGGCTGTCGAGCATAAGCCGAACAGAAGTGACCTCCTGGACCGCGTCGACGAGGAATTCCATGCGGTCCTCTCTGCGTCTCGACAGATGCCCGGGATTGAGATCGATGATATCGGCTCCGTTCTTGACGCACTGCAACGCGAGCTCTTGCACCGGCTTCGGGTCGAGCTCTACCATGGCTTCCGCAACCACAGGATTAAGGCCATGGATATTGTCCGCTATCAAGCGCATGCAGGCCCGACGTCAGTCCATAAGGGTCTTCCGGGGCAAACCCTTTATCAGAAAATGCGATTCCGGAGGAAGGAACTTCTCTCAAGAACCGTCATGGCTTGCCGCCACAACCAAGCATGAAAGTCACCGCCCGACATCCCGAGAACCCGCGACATGGTCAGAACCACCCGATGTTTCAAAAGTTTTCGGAAGGGGGTCCGGGGGACAA
>JBFMAA010000103.1:0-21359 GCA_040755955.1 Thermodesulfobacteriota bacterium | reverse complement strand
CCCCCCCCCCCCCCCCCCCCCCCCAATACTCTTACGGAAATCCTGAGTTGGGGCGGATCTCAACTGTTATCGCCTCGGTCCCGGTCCTGGAGGCGAAGCGTGGCGAACTGGTCCAGGATAAGCCCGAAGAATATGATATTGATGCCGCCCGCAAGAAAGAGCACCGTTCCTCCTGAGAACTGGGCAAAGAGCACCAGATTCCGAATCGTGAGCAGGATGCCGGCCAGGACCATGAGCAAACCCGCGGGCAAGAATATCTTGTTGGGATTGGTCATGCTTATCACCCGCATGATGAACATCAGGAACCTGAACCCATCCCGAAACGGATGCAATTTGCTATGGGTTTCTGCGGGTCTCGGTCTGACGGTCACCGGCACGAAGCCCACGTTGTAGCCCGCGGTGATGAAGGTCAGGGTGCTGGTGGACGGGAACGAATACCCGTTAGGGTAGACGTGCAGGAATTTCATGGCGATCTTGTGCTTGAAGGCCCTGAATCCTGACGTGAGGTCAGGGATGCGCTGCTCAGCGAGAAAAGAGGCCAGACCTCTCAAGACCAGATTGCCGATGGTGCGCAGTCCGGTCCCCTCGCCTGACGAAAAGCTTCGCGTGCCCACCACGAGGTCGTATCGGCCCAGTTGTTCCAGGAGTCGCGGCAGATCGTCGGGGTTGTGTTGACCGTCTCCGTCCAGCACCGCGACCATGCCCCCCTTGATCGCTCGGAGGGCGGTCTTCACGCACGCTCCGTTCCCTTTATTGAGGGGGTGGGAGAGCACATCCGCACCGGCAAGCCGGGCCTGCTCCGCGGTGGAGTCTGTGGAGCCGTCGTCAACGACGAGGACTCTCGCGGCCGGGACGTGGGTCCTGACGCCTCGAATGACCTCAGCCACGGTCTTTTCTTCGTTGAATGCGGGGATCACGACGGTGATCGATTCTTGGGTCATGGTATTCCGGAGAGGGCTTTCTTCAAGGTTTGATTCCGGGTACACGGGTCCGCCCTCGGCAAGAGACGGATCTCACTCATAGCGCAAAACGTGACAGGGTGCAATCGGCGGGATTTGGTGGCGGTGCAGGGATTTGAACCCCGGACACTGCGGATATGAGCCGCATGCTCTAACCGACTGAGCTACACCGCCGAGAGAATCCTCATGATAGCATCAGGTCCTCGACACTGTCAAGACCCGTGCGACGCAGTCGGGAGGAATACTTCCCTTGACCTGCCGGCACCCAAGCAGGTATCCTTGATCGGGGAAACGAAACCGTTCACCAGGAAGGAGAAGACTCACCGCAGAGAGCACACAGAATAGGAAGAGAAGTCAGCGACTCAAGCGCGCAAGAATCAATTCATAAGGTGCGCACCGATAGAAAAGCATAATTCTTTCATGTTCTTCTCCCTTTGTTCTCTGCGTCCTCTGTGTCTCCGCGGTGAACTCTTGCGGGGAAACAGACGGATGCCTCCCCGCGCGACTCGACGGGACCGCTGTCTTGACGCTGCCTGCCGAAGGGGTTTGCCTTATGGAAGAAAGCGTGCTCAAAGAAATTATCGGAAAGACGGATCTCCTCACGGCCGAAGAGCAGCTCCGCCTGATAGTTGTTCTCGCCGAAAAGGTGAGGATCGCTGGAGGATTGGAAGCAAAGCCGCGGAGAAAATGGTTAGAATTATCGGGGATCCTGCCCTATCCGGCATGTGGGGAAGACGCCCAGACACATATCTCCCGCGCTCGCCGCGAGTCGGACGAACACCGTATCGAGACCCCCCACCCAGTGAGGTCCAATGACTGAGCCTTGGGTTGGGATCCGGCGCCTTTTTCTCGACTCGGCTCCTGTTATATATTTTGTCGAGCAACATCCGGATTACCATTCCTTGCTGCTGCCGATCTTTGCCCGGTTTGAGACGGGGGACTTGATCGCGGTCACGTCGCCAATAACGCTTGCCGAGTGTCTGGTTCTCCCACTGAAGGCAGGGAACGCGGTAGTAACAGAAGCCTTCCTGGAATTGCTCGGCGGGGCATACCCTGGAGTCTTCGTCGCGCTGGAAAGACAGACAGCCAGACTTGCCGCGGAAATCAGATCCAAGTATCGCGTGACTCTCTCGGACGCCTTTCAAGTAGCCTCGGCACTCGAAGCACGATGCCAGGCACTGCTCACCAACGACAAGGCGCTGACGCGAATAACGGAACTGAGGGTTCTTGTGGTCGAAGATTTGCGATAGGCGTTCGGCTATCTTGACGTCTATGGGGGAGCACCCACATGCAACGCGATTCCATGACCGCTGCAGAGCCCGCAACCGTCGCGTCAAAGCCCCTGCCACGGCTGCTTGCGGCCATTCTCGTATTCGTGATCTTTTCGGGGATTGCTTTCGGGATTCACCGGGCCGGCTTACATTCCCCCATGATCTATGACAGCAAGGGGATCATCGCAGACTCGGAGCACATCTTCGCCACGCTCGACCCGGTGAAGGTGATGGGCATAGTCTCCGGAAGACCGGTGTTCATGCTGTCGCTCTATGCGAACTACAGACTTTCCGGTATGGACCCGTTTTGGTTTCGGGTGTGCAACGTGCTGTTGTCGGCCGGAGCGGGCCTGGCTCTGGCCTGGCTGGTGCTTGTGATTCTGGAAATCCCGCATCTGTCCCGCGGCCGGGAGCCCCAGCCAACGATTTCATCGGCGCCGGTGGGTCCGGATATGGTCCGACTGCGGGCCGAAACGGTTCCAGCCTGTCCGGAAGCGTCGGGCACCGTGCCGGGCGTCGAACATGTCAACGGGTCTCGCCCTCCCGTTGCCTCTCCCATCAAGGGAGGAGAGGCACAACCCCGCTCTCCCAGCCGGCGAGCGGAGAGTGAGGGAGTCCATGTCTGCCTCAAGGCCGGCTCAGATTTCGAGAAGCGTGACCGCAATGCCGAGGACGAGCTGTCGAACGGTTCCGTGATAAGCCGGGATCAGAGCCGGGTTCTTCGCGGAGGGGAGCGCATCGGAACGTTATGGTGGGGACGTGTCGGTGACACGCATGCGGTAAGTCTGGCGATGGGCTTGTTGTTCGTGGCCCATCCCCTGCAGACCTTCGTGGTCTTGTATGTGTGGCAGAGGTCTGCCGTGATGGCATGCCTGTGCTTCTTTCTGTCGCTTGGGCTCTATTTGGGAGCTCGGGCAGGCCGCTTCCGGCACCCCGCGGGGGCCTACGCGGCGGCGGGCGCTCTGTTCCTGGCCGCGATGCTGAGCAAGGAGAATGCCGCGAGTCTTCCGCTCGTGCTGTTCATTGCCGAGATCACGCTCTTGGGCCGCCGCTTCCGACCAGCGGTGAAGCGCATCCCCCTCATTATGTTGGTGACGGTTCCTCCTTTGCTCCTGTACGTGTGGTGCGTCCATGCACTGCACGCTCCCGGAAGCGGAACCCCGCCGGCCGTTATTGACCGGATGCTCGAATACTACGGCATGAGTGGCCAGACTCCGCTGCAAGTCCTCCTTACCCAGTGCCGGATCTTTCTCGAATACCTTCGCATGGTGGTCGCTCCCTTTGCCGGCGGAGTCGACCTGGTCCGTGCGGAGACCGTTGCAACCTCACTCTGGGAGCCGCCCGGGACGCTTATGGGGTGCGCAGGAATGCTCGCCATGATCGCAGCGGGCCTCGTTCTCATCCGACGGGCCCCGGTGGTCTCTTTTGGGCTTCTGTTCTTCGTGGCGGCTCTGCTCCCTGAGTCGGTATTCATGCCGAAGTACATATACTTCGGCTACCGACCGATCCTCTCCGCAGCCGGTCTGCTGCTGATTCTGGGATGGGGGGCCACCCGAGTGCTCCGGGATGCGGGACTCTCCTTGCGCATGGGCGCGGCAGCGGCGCTGGTCCTCGCGGTAGGTGTCCTGGCCGCGCAGACCGCGGGGCAGGCACGGAAATGGAACCCGATCGCGTTCTGGACAGCCGCGTATGAGAAGCTCCCTGTGTATGCGCCTGCAGTGGAGAAGGTAGCGTACCTGGACATACTCGTGAACTTCACGGGCCTCTTGAACCGGCAGGGCACGCACGTGCAGTCCGCGGACGTGCTGCGGAAGGTCGTTCCGGAAGCCTCAGCCGTGGGCATCGATGAGGGAACGGACCGGCTCGCGCAGGTTTTCGGGGGCTTTCCCCCTCGGGTCGCGAAGACTCTGGTGAATCTGGGGAACGGCCTCAGGAAGTCAGGTGACCTGGACGGCGCGGCCAGGCTCTACCGGAAGGCCGCGAACATAGACCCCGAGCTCGCGCAGGCCTATGCGAATCTCGGCATGGTGCTTGATCAACAGGGGGAACACGAGACGGCCATGGAGCAGTTCAGGCGTGCGGTCCGCACGAATCCCAACTTTCCGGATGCCCATTTCTTGATCGGAAACGCGCTGCTCAGAAGCGGCGACACCACCCAAGCAGTGTCGAGCTACCAGGAAGCGCTGAGACTGCGACCTGGTTTTTCGGTCGCACAGGCGAATCTGGGAATCGCGTGCATCAGACAGGGCAGATTCTCCGAGGCGGTTCCGCATCTCCAGAAAGCCGCTTCAGCCATGCCCCTTGACGCGGACGTGCACCACTCGTTGGGGGTGGCTCTTGCCAACACCGGCAACATTCCGGACGCGATCCGGCACTTCCGCAAGGCCCTCGATATACGCCCCGATCACCCCGGTGCAAGAAACAGTCTGGATGTTCTCGATGGGATGAGGAGGTAAGGAGGCGGTCAATGACCCGGCGAACCGGTACGGTGGCACGGCTTGCGGTGGTGCTCCTTTGCGCGGCGGCCATACTGTTTCCGCCTCTCTTGGATGTCCGGGAAGACGGCTCTTTCATCGACAGGTGCAATGCAAAGGAAGATCGGTACTGGGGAAAGATGTGGGAAAGAGGGCCCATGACGGACGAGGACATCATCATGTCATGCTGCCCTGCTCTTGGGTTTCTTACCTTCCTACTGCCCCTCCTTTTCTCAAGGAGGGGCAGGGGGAGGATTTTCCAAGAACACGGGCCCCTACATTGATACGGTTACTTTGGGACAGCCCCTTATTAAGCAAAGAGCTCGCTCAGGCGCACCTCGCTGAGGTCAAAGAGTCTTGCCGGATAAGCGGGCAAGATCTCAGCAACCGAGTCCGAGTCGATCATGGATTCGATCCGTGCTGCAGCGAGCATGTCTGCAACCTTGGCCTCGCTCATGTCAAAGACCAGGGCTTTTCCGCCGACTGTGGCATCGGCAACTCTGTGGGCCGGAACACCTTCTGTGGTTGACATGTCGAGCGCCAGAGCAATCTCCTCGGCATTGAACACCAGCACACCTTCTTGGTCCCACGGGGTTTTTCGCCAATCTGCCAGGAATTGTGACAGAGAAAGCCCTTGATACGCGTATAGCCCGGAGGGTTGCCATGACTGGCCTGACCCATCGACTGGCGCCGGCTGGCCTCCTGCGGATTCATTTCCCTGTTGTCCGGGACCGAACGGTTGTTCCGGGACGGTCCCTGCCTCGTTCGGGACTACGTTCCCGACGGCTCCGCCCTCCCCTATTCCGACGAAGGCACCGAGGCTCGTGGTGCTCAGGCCTGTGAGAGCTACTGAGCTCGTGGTTGACAGGGAGGGCCCGCCGCCGACCCCTTCCGTGCCCTTTGTCCCGGCATAGAGCAGCGAGAAGTCTACCACGCTTTCGTTTGTGGGAACCACGAGGAACAGCGTCCCCTGCGCAGGTGACGACGACCCAGGCGCCCCGGTTCCCCCGTCCGCAAGCGGTTCGGGGGTGTCGTCTATGTCGAGGGTCACCGTTGCGGGTGCTGAGGTGAGCGGGTTGGTGGGATGATCGTCTGTAACCGTGTACTGGAATGACGTCGTCCCGAACCAGTCTGGGTCGCCTCTGAAGAGTACTCGGTCGTTGATGGTTGCGTCGGCCCAGCTCACAGTGGCTCCGGGCGTGCCCAGCGCGATCTCTTCTCCCGCGTCGCCGCGTCCGTCGCTGTCCGCGTCGTAGTAAAGCGTCCCGTTGGCCGGCAAGCTGGTAACAGTTATCGACGCGGGGCCGTCCGGGCCTGCGGCTCCGATCGCATCTTGCGGGTCGCTGAAGTCCCATCCCACGACCACCACGTCCGTGTCTTCGTAGCCCGCGACGGTGATGTCTCCCGCAACGGGTGCGTCGTTGACCGAGGTGACGTCGAAGGTCATGGTGTTGGGAGTCTGGTCCGTGTTGACGCCTCCGTTTGCAGTGCCACCGTCATCGATGACCGCGAAGCGGAAGTTTGCGTACCCCGCGCCGTTCTCGTCAGCTACAGGTGCAAAGGTGAGCAACCCTGCATCGACGTCCGCGCGGTCGATGATCTGGTTGAGGGTCACGTCCACGCCGTTGAGTTGCAGCCTGCCCGCAGTCTCAAGCTGGATGATCTGTACCTGGGCGAAGTTGTTCGGGGCCGGATGCCCTGCGTCGATGGGATCAGTGAAGCCGAAGTCAGCCGCGGTGAGGGCGTACGTCCCGTCCTCAAGCATGCTGATCGTGTTGTCGGTCCCCGCGGGTGCGTCGTTGACCGCGGTGACGTCGAACGTCATGGTGTTGGGAGTCTGGTCAATGTTGACTCCTCCGTTAGCTGTGCCTCCGTCATCGATGACCGCGAATTGGAAGTTTGCGTACCCCGCGCCGTTCTCGTCAGCTACAGGTGCAAAGGTGAGCAACCCTGCACCGATATCCGCGCGGTCGATGATCTGGTTGAGGGTCACGTCCACGCCGTTGAGTTGCAGCCTGCCCGCAGTCTCAAGCTGGATGATCTGTACCTGGGCGAAGTTGTTCGGGGCCGGATGCCCTGCGTCGATGGGATCAGTGAAGCCGAAGTCAGCCGCGGTGAGGGCGTACGTCCCGTCCTCAAGCATGGTGATCGTGTTGTCCGTCCCCGCGGGTGCGTCGTTGACCGCGGTGACGTCGAACGTCATGGTGTTGGGAGTCTGGTCAATGTTGACTCCTCCGTTTGCGGTGCCTCCGTCATCGATGACCGCGAATTGGAAGTTTGCGTACCCCGCGCCGTTCTCGTCCGCTGTGGGTGCAAAGGTGAGCAACCCTGCGTCGACGTCCGTCCGGTCGATGATCTGGTTAAGGGTCACGTCCGCGCCGTTGAGTTGCAGCCTGCCCGCGGTCTCAAGCTGGGTGATCTGCACCTGCGCGAAATTGTTCGCAGCAGGATGGCCCGCGTCATGGGGATCGGTGAAGCCGAAGTCCGCGGCGGTGAGGGCGTAGGTTCCGTCTTCGAGCATGGTGATGGTGTTGTCGGTCCCGGCCGGTGCGTCGTTGACCAGGGTGACCGTGATGCTTGCGGTATCGGAATCGACGCTGAACGGGTTCCGGCCGCCTGTGGCACCGGTTGTGTCCACCACTGAGCCGTTCGCGTGCCCGCCGGTTTCGTCCCAACCTCTGAAGGTGACGGCAGGGTCAATGGTGCCGTTGTCGTTAGCCGCGGGCAGGTACCGCAGCAGCGCGTCATGAGCCAGCACGACCGCCGCGCTGTCGGACGGAGTTCCCAACAGGTTCCAGCTCGTGCCGTTGTTCGTGGAATACTCCCAGGTGCCGCTTCCCGACACCGCTGCCCCGGTCACCGCGATGCCGAGGTTGTCCCCATTGGCGTCTGTGATTCCACCCGGAGCCATGGACGCAATCAAGTCGGAAACTGTGGTGCCACCGTTGGCTGCCGGCAGGACGTCTTCGAGAATGTCCGCGAGTTCGGGAGCGCCCGAGTCATCGAGCACCGGAGCCGCATTGAGGATCTGCATGGCCTCGAACTGAGACCAGAGTACCTTCGGGTTCGGGCTCAGTGTCCCCGACCCCGACGCGGGGATGCTTCCCGCGTCCACCGCGGTTCCGGCCTCAAGGTATAGGGCATCCCCGACCGGGGTGTGGGTCCCTCCCTGCATGGAACCGACCACCGTGCCTCCCAGGTAGTACACGCGGTCATCGCCTGCGTCTCCGAGGACGTTTCTGTTGACCGTGCCGTCAGTGTTGATCGTGTCATTGTTGTTGCCGCCCGAGATGTCGAAGTTGACCGTACCGTGGTTAGTGATCGTGTCGTTGCCGTCGTTGCCGTACAGGTAGTCTGCGGATGCGCCGGCGCTGTTCTCGATCGTGTCGTTGCCCGCATCCCCCTGAATCAGGCGCACACCGGTGCCGTTGTTGGTGATCGAGTCCGCTCCTCCACTGCCGTAGATCGCGCCGTCCGTCGCTGTGGGTCTGGTGAGCGTCCCGTCGTTGGTGATGGTATCGTTGCCGTCAGTCCCCACGGCTGCGGCATAGTCTCCGTAGATCCTTCTCGCTGAGCCGGTGGTATCGTTGAGGATGGTATCTGCGCGGCCGCCTCCGTAGATGTAGTAGTCGACGGTGCCCGCGTTGGTGATCCTGTCGATTCCGTCGGACGCGTTGGAGGCGGTGGTGTCTCCGTAGATGCCGCCCGTGCCGCGCACCCGCGCACCGGAAGAGTTCACGATGGTGTCTGCCCCGTATCCGCCCTGGACGTTTCCGGTGATGTTCCCGTTATTCGTGATGGTGTCGTCACCCGCGTCGCCTCGGACGTCCGACCCGACGGACCCGTTGTTCTCAATGGTGTCGTTCTGATTGCCGCCGTAGATATACTGCGATACGGTCCCGTTGTTGGTGATCGAGTCCGCTCCGTCGTCCCCCAGAATGTACCGGCTGATGGTGCCGCTGTTGGTAATCGTATCGTCGCCCGCGTCGCCACGCACGTATTGAGTGACGACCCCTGAGTTGGTGACCCGGTCATTTCCAGTGCCGGCACTCACGTATTGGGAGATGGTTCCGGAGTTGGTGATCGTGTCGTCACCCGTGTTGCCCAGCACGTATTGAGTCACGGTCCCGTTGTTGGTGATGGTGTCGTTTCCGGCTCCCCCGTCGATTCTCGTGACCTGTGCGGCGTTTTCGATGGTGATCTGATCGTTGGCGGTGGTGCCGGTGACGTAGATATTCTCGAAGTTCTGCCACCTCAATTTGGCCGCGCCCCCCGCTGAGTCGGTGGCGGAGCCGTTCGCAGGAGTGCTTCCTGATTTCACCCAGATGGCGGGGTAGGTGAGCGTCAGGGTTTCCGTGCCGGACCCCGCGTCTACAATGCCTGCGATGTTCCACGTGGTGATTGCATTGAAGACGTCGTTCCCGGTCCCGGTGATGATCGACCTTCCGCTTCCGTCCTCCAATCCCTGGACCGCGCCGCTGACGGTGACGTTGTTCGTACCGTTTCCCAAATGGACCCAGCCGGCGACGATGCCGGCGGCGTTTACGGTGAGCCTGTCATTGCCCGCGCCGGTGAACAGGGACATTCCATTGGCCGCATCCTTGCCCAAGGTCCCGGTGACGGTCACGTTGTTGGTTCCGGCTCCGAGGCTCAGCCAGCTTCCAACGCTGCTTGTGTGGTTGATTGCGACCGTGTCCGTCCCCGCCGCAGTCGTGGATGTGATCTTGCCGCCCACCGCCCCGGAATTGTTCAAAGTTACGGAATTGTTGGTTGTTCCACCACCGAGGGTCACGTCACCGGCTATCCTGCCGTTGTTGGAAACTGTGAGGGTATCCGCGCCGGTTCCTCCGAGGTAGTTGCCCGCAATACCGTTGCCCGCAACGCTTGTGCTGACGGTGACGGTGTTCGTGCCGTTGCCGAGGTTCACATCACCGCCGATCTTACTCGTGGTCCCGGAGACGTTCACACGGTTGGTTCCGTCTCCCAGACTCACAGCGCCAACCACCGAGCTCGTTCCGTTGAGCGTCACGGTGTCGGTCCCCCTTGCACTGGAGGTGATCTTCCCTCCGACGGAAGCGGTGTCGTTCAAGGTCACGATGTTGTTGGTGGTGGCCGTGGTGCTCCCCAGGTTGACGTCGCCGGTGATTTTGCCGCCTTTGGAAACGGTAATGGTATCCGCGCCGGTGCCGCCGGTTATCTTTGCTATCTCGCCGCTCCCTGTGGTGGCTGTATTGACGTTCACGGTGTTCGTCCCGTTGCCGAGGTTCACCTCACCGCGGATCTTGCCGTTATTGGCGACATTTATCGTATCGCTTCCGGTCCCGACGGTCACGGTCCCGTTGATCACGCCCGAGTTGTTCACGTTCACCTGGTTTGTACCGTTGCCGAGGCTCAGGTTGCCGGACACGCTGCCCGTGCCGCTCACGGTCACGGTTTCGTTACCGGCTCCTCCGATGACGTTTCCCCCCACTGAACCGGAGATGTTGATCGTATTGGCCGCCGTGCCTGTGGCGGGGTTCTCCGCGTTGACGTTGCCGAGCACAGTGCCGTTGACGTTGATCGTGTCGCCCCCCTGGAGAGAGGAAATCGAGTCGACGGTCGCGCCCAGGTTGATGGTGATCGTGTCGGCTCCCGAGGTGCCGTACACGTTCACGTGCTCGAAATGCTGCCAGACAAGCGTGTTCCCGGCGTATGTGGCCGAACCTGAATCCGCGGTGCCGGACACCGTAACATTGGTGAAGTACAGATTCAGCACATCATTGCCGCTATCGCCTTCGAGGTCCGCGTTTCCTGGGGGGAGGCTCGTGCCTATGGCCCAGGTGTACACATTGACCGTGTCGTCTCCGAACCCACCCGAGAGGTAACCGTCCACCCTACCCCTAACGGTGATCGTATCGTTACCCCGTCCCCCCTCAACATTGCGGCTCACCGCGCCGTTGATCGTGATGGTATCGTTGTCGTTCGGGTTGGCGCCGGTGCCGCCATCGCCCAGGACGTCGTTGTTGACGACCCTCGTGTTCTGTACAGTGATGGTATCATTCCCGCCCAACCCTTTAATGTTGTCATATGGGGTGGCTCGGTTGTGAGTAAGGGTGTTGTTGCCGGCTTCCGTGCCGACCAAGTCATCCATAACTACGGGAATGCCGTCGAGCTTCGTGGGATCTATGAGCGCTGCCTTGCCGGAGTCTCCACTGCGGACTTCGAGCACCCAGTCCGACCCCGTTACGTTTCCCGTCGCGTCGTCGCTGGCCCAGACGGTGGCTCCGGTGGCTTTCGCGAGCGCGGCCACGAGGCAGGTGCCTGCTTCACCCGAGCCGATGTCGCACCCGTAGAAATCTATCCTCGCATCCGCGGCAAGCAGGCTGCCAATGGTCTTCCAGGGGGTGGCATCCGACTCGACTGATGCTACGGTCACCACGTCCATGGCCGAAAGCGTGACGCTTCCGGATTCGCCGTGGCTCAGCCATGCGAGATGCCCGATCTTGTTGCCCGAACTCTCGACCATCTGTTCGAGCACCGAGACCAGGTCTGAGAGCGTATCCTTTTTTGCGTCGTAGACCGTGACCTTCGCGGTCTCCGTGGCCGCCTGAGAGAGCTCTTTGGCTTTGCTGAGGCCATCGGAAACCAGGACCACGTCCAAGGTCCCCTGCGAGGTCTGCGCGCTCGATGTGCCGGTCTTGGTTTCCTGAGTGGCGGGCGAGGACGAGCCTGTGGTGGTCGTTACCGTCTGAGAGGCGCTCTTGCCCGCGTCAGAGGCCCCCGACGACTGGGTCGCACCCGCGGACGCGGCAGACCCGTCTTTGACCGCGTCAGGGGTGGAAGAGGATTGACCTGATGTGGCGTGATCCGATGAAATCTGCTGAGTTGCAGTGTTCGCTGCCTGGTGGCTGTTGTCGGCAGGCGCCTGATCCACGGTGGCATTGAGCACGATACGCTCTTCGAGTTGTTCCAGAGTGAGGCCCCGGACCATCACTTTCGGTCTCGGTTTCCACCATGCGTTCATTGTCCTGCTCCTCCCCGGCTTGTGAGCGATCGGGCCTGGGGTTGCTTCTTCTCATGCAGCGAACTGACTTAGTCAGCATCAGTTTGCATTGTACGCTACCGACCTATCGCGTGCAAGAAAGATTCCAGGAGAGGATACGAATTCATCCAAAGTCAACATACTGACACCACAGCACATTTGCCCAAACCCTGACGACAGACGGCCGCTCGTTTCAGCCGATGGTCGCGGCGTTGTGCGGAAACCACACAGCCTCGGACGGTCTCATTGAAACCACCGTTATATCCATAGGTTGAAAACTCCACAACTCGGACGCTCACGTGCGAAACACACACTCTGCGTGCAAAGCACACGCGGTTGACTCCGAGGCTCGTATTGTGTAGCGTACTCTTGTCATTGAAGGTATTTACTCACAGAGAGCAACGCCGATGAAAGGTGAGCGGAAAGCCGGCAAGGGTAAGGAACCGAACCCTGAAACCCCGGGAAAGACATTCCAGGCCTTTTTCTATAATTCTCCCGACGTGATGCTGATCATAGACGTGCAGACCCGCCGGATTCTCGACGCGAACCCCGCGCTCACGAACATCCTCCAGTACGAACCGAACTCGATTATCGGGAAGCACTTTACCGCGCTCTATGCCCAAGGTCTCGATCTCCCGATGGATCAACAACTCGACGAGACGCGGGTCTACGGCCCGGTATTCGAGGCCCAACCCGTATCCCGGGCAGACGGCCGGGTGGTTCCGATGGACCTGACCGCAACACTGATCCCGTGGGGCGAGGGCACCGGTATGCTGGCCGTTTTCCGGGATGTGACGGACAGGGAAGAAGCGCACAACGCCCTCCGGGAAAGCGAATACCAGTACAGGACGCTGTTCGAGAAGGCTACCGACGCGATACTTCTCGAAGACGGGAACGGTCGCATCCTCGATGCCAACAAAGCGGCCACGGTACTGTTCGGATACTCGCGCGAGGAGCTGCTCGCCAGGAACGGCGACGCGCTCTTGCTTCCCGAAGGCGAAGCACCTGCGTCGATGAGTGGTGATGGGCTCCAGACAGAGACCCCTGTAGAGATGATGGCCATCCACCGGGACGGGCACACGATCCCGATAGAGATTACCTCGGTCCCGTTCAGTATGGGCGGGCAGGCGTTGTTTCTCCGCGTCGTACGCAACATTACGGACCGAAAGAACGCGGAAGCCGTCACTCGACGAACGCACGAAGAACTCGAACGACGCGTCAAGGAACGCACCGCGGAACTGCTCGAGAAGAACGAACAGCTCGAAAGTGAGATACGCGCACGAAGGACCGTGGAAAAGGCTCTCCGGTCGAGTGAAGGGCGCTTCCGGGCACTGTTCGAGACTGCGGAAGACTGGATCTTTCTGAAAGACAAGCAACTGCGGTTCACCCACGTGAACCCGTCCATGTTGAGAATGCTCGGACTCCCGCTTGCGGAGGTGATCGGCAAGACCGGTTCCGAACTCTTCGGCGCGGACGAGGCTCGCAACTTCACCGCGGCCGAGAATCGGGTGCTCTCGGGCCAGACCGTGGAGCTTGAACAATCCTTCAGGCGGAAAGACCGTACCATTGCCTGCCAGTGCCTGATGGTCCCCCTGAAGAGCGCGCAGGGTGACATTGAAGGGCTGTACGCAATCGCTCGGGACATCACGGAACGCAGAACACAAGAATGCGACACCACAACCGCGGTTGAGGCGACCGCGGACAGTCAATGGCCTTCAGCCGCGATGCGCAGCGTCATGGCCCACATCAGACTGGCTGCCGGGACCGACAGCATAGTCCTACTGCTCGGGGAGAGCGGTGTGGGGAAAGACCACCTCGCTCGTTTGCTCCATGACAGTTCCCCGCGATCCGGCGGTCCGTTCTTCACCATAAACTGCGCGGCCCTCACTCCGGATCTGGCGGAATCGGAGCTGTTCGGGCATGAGGCCGGTGCATTCACGGGTTCGCTCAGGCGCAAGCGTGGTTTGCTGGAATTGGCCGAAGGCGGGACTCTGCTGCTCAATGAAGTGGGTGAGCTCACCCTGGAGATTCAGGCGAAGCTCTTGACCTTCCTCGACACGCAGTCGTTCACGCGGGTCGGGGGTCAGAAGCACATCTCCGTGAATGCCAGACTCGTGGCAGCCACCAACCGGGATCTTGCTCAGGAAGTGAAGGAGGGACGTTTTCGCAATGACCTCTTCTACAGGCTCAGCGTAATCGTGATCAAGATCCCTCCGCTGCGTGAACGAAAGGAGGACATTCCCCTCCTGGTCACGGCCTTGAGCCGGCATCTGGCCAAGAGCCTCGGACTGCGACAGGTTCCCCTGTTCGACTCGGCCGCGGTCGAAGCCCTGATGCAATACCACTGGCCCGGCAACATACGGGAACTCCGCAACGTGATGGAGCGGGCCGTGATTCACAGCGACAAAGAACGCATCACCACGGGACACATCAGCTTGGACGCCGCACCTCAACGGGGACTCACCGCATCTGCACTCGCTTACACCCTCACCGTGACGGGAGACAGCTCCATGCAGGATGCCCTGCGCGACGCGAAAAAGTTCCTTTTGCAGGAAGGATTGAGGCGCAGCGGCGGAAGCGTGAAGGATGCCGCGCAACTCCTTGGTATCACCAGGGACTCGTTTAACCACCACATGCGTTCCCTGGGGCTTCAGAGGGAATAGCTGGGACGCGCCCTGAATAGCCGTAGGTTTCAATGTACAGAACGCGCAAAGAGAACCTTCCGTCACCAGCATTGGGGGTTCGAGGAGGAGGTTGAGAGTGGCCCGATTCACCACTGCGCGGGAGCACCGGGCCGGAAAGGTCGTATCCTGTCACACCGAAGACTAGGGAACCGGAGGTTCGTGGTCTTTGCAGAAAGGGGCCTCTCCCAGTACCGGAAGCCCGCACGCTTTGCAGAGAGTCCTTCTGAGCGGGTCGTGTATGTCGTCGCATGCGCTTGCGCCCTCGGGATACGCATCGTGTGCGGTACGGGTTTGTTCGTCGGGCTCTTCGTCGTGATGTGTCATGGCACATACCTCAGGATGTGTTGGAGCATCGGCCTTCATGGGAGAACCGTATGCCGTCTGAGTTAGATGCTCGCATGGGCAAGAGGATTCATCGCTTATCTCGGGGAAGCGACCCGGAATGTGCATTTCCCTATGAGCTGTTGCCCGGCTTGTCGCGGCGGGAATTTCTGCGCGCGATCGGAGCCTGGATCGTCGTTCCGGTGCCCCAGAGCCGCGATGAGTTGCCCGGGTCAACGGAAGCCGAGGATCGTGATTCCGGTGGCCGCGAAGAGCGCACGAATCCCCCTGAACCACTATTCCTGACCTTCGACGACGGACCGATGGACAGCACTCGCGGCATTCTGGATTGTCTTGAAGCACGCGAACAGAAAGCGACCTTCTTCTTTCTCGGCCGAAACCTGGCCAACCCACGTTACCGCGACGCTGCGGTTCGTGCGCTCCTGGAAGGTCACGACATCGGGAACCACTCGTACTCTCACCCCAGTTTTTCACAGATCGGGCCCGGACATGTCGAATCGGAGATACGAAGAACGTACGAACTGATCGAAGAGGTGGTACTCGCTGCAGGAGTGGACGCGACGCGTCAGAACCTCTTCTTCAGGTTCCCCTACGGGGATGAGGGGTACGGAAGCAGCTACAGGGCAGCCCGCAACGTGCTGTCCCGTTTGGGATACCGCATCGCCTCCTGGACACGGGACACCCACGACTGGCAAATGGATCTGGGCGGATGGTGGAGACAATCCTGGCGTGTTCTCTCCATTCTCAGGCACGCGCACGCGGGCGATGTGGTCCTGATGCACGACCGGAATCGGACCGCGAGGCTACTTCCCTCGGCCATCGAGGTGCTCGCGCGCAGGAGTCTCGTTTCCTTGCAGCTCTCGAAGTTTGATGAGTTGTTGGCTGAAGCCTCACAGGAGAGCATATCCGCAGAGGAATCGGACGCGCGGGGATGGTCGGATTACCTCGGGATCAGGTCGCTGCTGGAGCAGCTTCTTCCCGGGAACTAGCGGCGGCCTTGTCTGCCCTGAAAGGGCAGCCCGTGAATAGCCGTAGGTTTCAACCTACGGGAAGCCCGGTAGGGCGCGGGCCTCTTCTGCCCTGAAAGGGCAGCCCGTGAATAGCCGTAGGTTTCAACCTACGGTGGTGAAGCGCGCGGGCCTCTTCTGCCCTGAAAGGGCAGCCCGTGAATAGCCGTAGGTTTCAACCTACGGTGGTGAAGCGTGCTCCCCTTCCATGGGTTGAAACCCATGGCTATTCACCGTGCGCCCGGTAGGGCGCGGGCCTCTTCTGCCCTGAAGGGCAAACTGTGAATAGCTCCCCTTCCATGGGCTAAAACCCATGGTCTCGAAGCCCGAGAAATGACAGGTTTATTTCGTTACAGGCCCTAAGAAGGATCAGGAAGTCTTCTCGGGGTTCTACCGCGATGATGTGGTGCATCATTTCAGCACTCCGTGATGGGTTCAAAGCCTTGGCCCTGTTGGGCCAAAGTCCAGCCGACTCTGCCAGGGGGGTGGCAGAGTTCTAACCGGCTACAGGACTGGCTTAAACCCCAACTCTGCCACTCTGCCACCTATACCCGTGCAGGTGCGTGGGGGCGGACCTATGGAAACCGTCGGGGAAGGTTGGTTCCGCGCACGCGAAGAAGGGCACGTTGCTCCGTCGTGGAGCCGAACCTCATGACTAATGCTCCATGGCGCAAATACGGTCACGTATGTTGCATCGCTTTAGTCGTAGCGGCCGGCCTCCGTGCCGGCCGGCAGGGACGCCGGTTTCAGGCAGTCATCCCCCTCCCCCTACCCCCTCCCACGAGGGGAGGGGAATCCGAAAACCCTCTCCCCTGGAGGGAGAGGGAAGGGTGAGGGGGAGTATGCCGAGGCAACGCGTGCTCTGAAGTGAGCGCCCATAGGGTCCGGGAATCCGAAAACCCTCTCCCCTGGCGGGAGAGGGAAGGGTGAGGGGGGTTTCCCCCGGGAGACTTTCTGATGAAGGGTCTCTCTCTGATCCGCGGCTAGAACTTGGACACGAGCTTGACTATGCCCTTGATGGCCTTGAACGCACTTAGCAGCTCACGGATGGCCGCGACCTCTTCATCGGTGAAGTCGACGTCCGCCAGATCCACCTCGCCGGTGGCGCTCACCGGGACGGGCTTTGGAGGTGCTGCGGGCTTCTCCGCGATCTTGAGCTCGGGCTTGGGAGCAGGCGTCGGTTCCGGCTCTGCTGCCGGGGCTTGCGCTTCGGCTTGCGGGGGAGCCGCCTTTACCGGTGCAGGTTTCGCCGCGGGGGCAGGCTTCGCGGCAGGCGCCGCCTTTGCCGCGGGAGCCGCTTTGGCCGCAGCCGGTGCTTCGGCCGGCACCAGTGACATGTCCACGTCCAGGGCGTCCAGGCTCGTCTCTACCATCAGGCCGGAGATGTATTTCCTGACATGGCTCAGGGTCTCGGGGTGTCTGAGGATCACGAGATCCGCGCCTGCCTGGAGTACGCTCACCGCGGTGATGCTTTCGAGGTTGATACCTCTGGTCGTGGCCTCGCCTAGGGTGGGTTCCTCTTTCGTGGGAAGCTTGGCTTCCTTGGTCTTCCAGACCTCTTCCGCGATATTGCTCAGAATCGGGTACTGGAGCTTCTCATCGTTCTGCATGAGCGCGGCCTGGCGGATTCTCTCCATGATGGAGTAGCAGTATTCCATGCCGTATCCCACTCCACCTGTGGTGGGGTCGATAAGGATCTTGTCCCCTGCCACGCCGAGGTTCTCGAGCAAGATGTTGAGCTGCTTGGCAAGGTTGATGTCGATGGGAGAGTTGGCACCCACCACGTGTCCGTATGCGATGGCCTGTGCGCCGATCTGCTTGTAGTTGTGCTCGGTGACCGGCCCTATCACCAGGTTCATACCCTGACATGACTCGCACACTGCTTTAAGCACTTCCGTGTTCTTCTCATCGTTGGAGGTTCCCCACACGATCAAGGGGACGTTGATGGCCGCGGCCACTTTCTTGGTCACTTCAGCCGCATGGGACGCGGGAAGATTCTTGCCGTTGGGGTCCGTGCCGGCGAGCCACAGGCACACCGCATCGGCCTTGTACTCATCGACGCACTTCTTCGCCCATTTGACGGGGTCTTTCACCACGTCTTTGAAGGGCTCCAGAGCTGCGTCCGCCCATTCATCAGGCTGTATGTCGAGAATCTGCAGAGCCAACTTCGGGGCATTCGGGGTCTTGCCTTCGAAGGAGTAGAAATTGTACCCGGTCTCCCCGCCCAGAACCAGTTCCGAGCCTGGCTTGCCGATTTTGATTTCCCTTATTTTTCCCGAGTACTTGATCGTGGGTAATCCTGACATGCGCACCTTCCTTACCTGTGGAGAGTATAGAAGAACCTCCCCCTCACCCTTCCCTCTCCCGCCAGGGGAGAGGGTTTTCGGATTCCCTCTCCCGCCAGGGGAGGGGGTTTCCGGATTCCCTCTCCCCTCGTGGGAGGGGTTCCGGATTCCCCTCCCCTCGTGGGAGGGGGGTTCCGGATTCCCCTCCCCTCGTGGGAGGGGGTAGGGGGAGGGGGATAACTGCCTGAAATGTCGAATTCGGCTGTCGCGTGAAGCTGAACCGCAGCACCATCCGGCTGCCGCTTCCTTGTTCGTCGAATTCCACCACCGCGAAATAGCCCTGTCATCTCGCGTGCTCCCTTCCATGGGTTGAAACCCATGGCTATTCACAGTGCGCCGAGGGGCGCGGGCCTCTTCTGCCCTGAAAGGGCAGCCCGTGAATAGCCGTAGGTTTCAACCTACGGTGGTGAAGCGAGTGAATACTACCGACCCGATAGTGTAAGAGAAGACCCGCCCCCAATGCAAGCCCTAATTGTCGTGTTCGCCGTGGAAAAGTAACCGCTGAGTCCGCGCCTGTCCGGAGCCGTTTCGGTAGGGGAAGAGGCTATCGAACAAGACCTTGACTCAATGCCCCGTCCGGAATATCATGGTACCTATACCCCGTCAGGTGCTCTCCAAAAGACGACGACCCACCACAAAGGCACCAATGCGCGAAGATAATGAGATAACGGTAACCGTTCAGCGGGTGCCCGCCCCATAGGCGCTAACTTCCGAGCACGCGTTGCCTCGGCATACTCCCCCTCACCCTTCCCTCTCCCGCCAGGGGAGAGGGTTTTCGGATTCCCCTCCAGCCAGGGGAGAGGGTTTTTGGATTCCCCTCCAGCCAGGGGAGAGGGTTTTCGGATTCCCCTCCAGCCAGGGGAGAGGGTTTTTGGATTCCCCTCCCCTCGTGGGAGGGGGTAGGGGGAGGGGGATAACATGCCACGCTATCCCAGGCCACTCCCCTTAAGCACGCCATCGAAAGGAGGTCATCAGTGGACTCGGTGACGATCCGTGGTCTCGCGGCCAAAGTCAAGGCCCAAGCCGATTGTCGTGACCTGTACCGCCGTCTGTATCCTGACAAGTTCAGAGAGCGCGGCAACTCGCACTGCTTCCATGAAGGTCACACCGACACCAACCCGAGCCTGTCCGTGCAGACGCGGTACCTGCGCTGCCACACGGGATGCACTCCTGAAGGGAAGACGCGGTCGAACTGGGATTGCTTCGACCTGTGGCGGTACCGGTATGGAGGGACCTTCCGCGATGCGCTCGCAGGCGTCGCTGGGTTCATCGGTATGGAGATTCCGTCTGACCCGGGGTCTTGCGACGGCAGGAAGACCCAATCCCCGCATGACGAGCAGGCCCGTACACACGCCGCGTACACCCCGGACAACGCCTCTGATGCCTGGGACTACACCGACGAATCGGGACGCTTCCTCTATCGTGTCGCGCGCTTCGATCTCCCCGGGAACGGAGACGACCGCAAATCACCCAAGGAATTCAGGCCCTTCCAACTGGAAGACGGGAGGTGGGTGTGCAACCTCAAAGGCGTCCGACGCGTCCTGTACCGTTTGCCGAGGCTTCTGCGCGCGTCCCCGAGGGAACTAATCCTCCTGGTCGAGGGGGAAAAGTGCGCGGATGCGGCGATCTCATTGGGCTTCGCCGCGACCACCTGGGCCGGAGGAGCCAACGCGTGGCAGTCGCAGGTGCGCGACCACGGGATCCACGAGCCCCTTCGCGAACGCCGCGTCGTGATCATCCCGGACCACGACGAGCCCGGCGAGCAATTCGCCGGGGCCGCGGCACAGAGCCTGGTCACGACTGCCGCAACCGTCCAGGTAATACGCTTGCCCGGTCTGCCTCCCGCGGGAGACATCGTCGACTACATGGCAATGCACGGCCTCTCCAAGACCGCTTCCACGATCCTGGAGCTCATCGAGGCTGCTCCGGTCTGCCGGCCGGAGCCGAAGGTCTCGCCGAACGGGCCGACACTCATCTCTTTCGCGGATGTCCGCCACATGGACTTGCCCGAGCCGCGCTGGATCATCCGGGATCTGCTGCCGGAGGGCCTGTGCGTGCTCGCGGGAGCGCCAAAGATCGGCAAGAGCTGGCTGGTACAGCACTTGTCCATCTCCGTGGCGTCCGGGACGCACGCGCTGGGCGCGTTCCCATGTGCGCAAGGAGAGGTCCTGCACCTGGCCCTGGAAGACAATCTCCGCAGGTTCAACGTGCGCATGGGCATGATGCTCGGTGACGCCGCGGCCCCTGCACAGGGATACTTTTGCGCGCAGTGGCCTTACTTCAGTGAAGCCGACGATGAAGTTGACGGACTCGTCCTTCTCCACAAGTGGCTCCAGGCGCACAGGGAGCACGCACGCATGGTGGTGATCGACACACTTGCCAAGATCAGGCCCCGGAGGTCGCGAAACCGGGATGACCTCTACTCCCGGGACTACAGGGACCTGGAAGGCCTTCAGGGACTCGCCTCCGCGTTCCGCGTGGCCATCGTGATCGTACATCACAAGAACAAGGGCATGCACGCGGACGAGTACAACACGATCTCCGGGTCCACCGGCATCACCGGCTGTGCCGACACGGTCATGATCCTGAGCAAACCCGAGCGCTGCCAGGGAGACGGAGTCCTGTTCATCTCCGGCCGGGACATACGGGAGAGGCGGGTATCGCTCGTCTTCGACAAGTTGACCGGGCTGTGGCGCTGGATCGGAGATGTCGACCCTGCCGGCGGATCTGACGATCGCGAGTACCTCAGAGACATCCTGCGAAGCGCGGGGCGACCGATGAAGCCCTCGGAGATCGCGGCGCAATGCCGGCCCGAAAAGACCGTCAATGCCGTGCAGAAGACACTCAGGAGGCTTATGGAATCCGGGGAAGTGGTCAAAGCCGTGGGGCAGTTCGGGAAATACCTGCTCGCACCGGGATACGGGTCTTGTGGTCAGTCCGCGTGTCCGGCCGGCGATGGTGCCGAAGATGAATCCTCCTGGTCGGTCGCGATCTGAATTCGTCATATCCGTGGCAGAGTGGCTGAGTTGGCGCTATCCATCATGATTTCCGCTACATGTACTCTGCCAGGGGGGTGGCAGAGTAGGCAGAGTTCACCACGGTGTTCCGGGAAGGAAGACCGGAAGGGAGAGGTGCGTACACAAGAAGGAAGAGTTCCCCTTCCATGGGTTGAAACCCATGGCTATTCATCGTGCGCCGAGGGGCGCGGGCCTCTTCTGCCCTGAAAGGGCAGCCCGTGAATAGCTCCCCTTCCATG
>JBFMAA010000102.1:0-21432 GCA_040755955.1 Thermodesulfobacteriota bacterium | reverse complement strand
CGTGGTCATGAGCGTACTCCTCTCGTTGTTGAATGCTTTCTACTGAGGAGTATGCCATGATCCCTTTTTCGAGGGAATTCTCATTCTTCGTTGTGGCCCGGCCCGGCGGGACATGGTTCTTCTCATGAGGAATCAGGAGATCTTGAGCGCGACCACGTCCTTGAAGAAAACGGTTTCACGGTATTGCGGTTCTGGAACAACGAGGTCTTGGACAATCTGGACGGGGTTATGGAAGTGATTCGGGCTGCGTGTATCGCAAAGAGGGGCGCTTTTCCCCGTTGAGGAAGACGACGGCCGATGCCATTCCGGGGAGTTGCCGCATACTCAGAAGCCCCCTCCCCTAGCCCCTCCCACAAGGGGAGGGGAAAATCGGGGAGTTCTCCCGCAAGGGGAGGGGAAAGTCGGAATGTGCTCCCACAATAGCTGGGGAGTACTGCCACCAGACGCGAAATCCGCGGTACTGAGAAGTCAGACGCTGACCTGATCATCCTTCCTTCCCCTTCATCCTTCCTTCCCCTTCATCCTTCCTTCCCCTTCATCCTTCCTTCCCCTTCATCCTTCCTTCCCCTTCATCGGGGCGAGGTTTGCTGCTCCCCTTCCCTTGACGGGAGACTTTGCGTTCCCCCTCCCTTGATGGGAGGGGGAAGGGGGAGGGTGAAACCTACCCCAGCTTTCAACGGGGGGACGGACACGATGCGGTTCCCTCTGGCCACCTAATCCTAAGCCCTTTTGGGCAAGGTGAACGCGCACACAACCCGCACCTGTCCGCAAGAATTCAGGCTGCCGAGCCGACAGGGCCTCCAAGGCGCCAAGCCCCGTCATTCATCCGCCTCAATGTCCCAGAGCGGCATCGTCTGGTCTCGCCACCCTCCTCCCGACACTGCCCACCTGGCGTTCGGTGTCATGCTGACGCTCAGAACCGAGCCCGTGTGTCCTGGAAGCGTTGTCAATGATCCTGGGTGTCCCCACGGTCATCTTGACCAGCGCTGCGCTCTCCTTGAACACAGCATCCAATGCTCCCCTCGCGTCCCGCGGACCTGCAGCGGCCACCCAATGACGTGCAATTCCGCATTTGCCACCAGGTCTTCCGCCCCTTCGACGCCCGGGTATCCATTCTGCACCTGCCGGCTGAATGGCGGCAAGGGAAATGCCGGATCGGCCGACGCGTGTGCAATGGCTGGTCCAGGTGCTTGTCTCAAATCGCACGCGGTGTTATAGCGAATGCCGAACGTACGGTCGGAGTGTGGTGGGACCTCATCTTACGCAGCGGGTTCGACGGCCTGCTGAACGGTCGGAAGCAACGGCAACCGTATCATGGCTGCACGCGTTGATTCCTGCGGCAGGGTTCACCCTCCCCTCACCCCTCCCATCAAGGGAGGGGAATGGAGAACCCTTTCCCCTGGCGGGAGGGGAATGGTGAGCCCTTTCTCCCGCCGGGGTGGGAATGGAGAACCCTTTCTCCTGCCGGGGTGGGAATGGAGAACGCTTTCCCCCGGGCGGGAGAGGCACGGAAAACCCTTTCCCCTGGCGGGATGGGCAAGCGAGAGGCGGTTCGTATCCCCTCAAACAGTGCCGCGAATTTCAAGGCCCGTGACTGTGTGGGAACTGAGTGTCGGGGATACCCTGAAGAGGTGGAGCCTCATGGCCGAGCACACGCACAAATTGCCCGAACACGCACCCGAGCGCTCTGCTGAAGAGACAAGCGCCATGGTCGACGAGCTTCTCTCAGACGGGACCCAGGACGCTCTTCGGGTGTTAGCCGAGGTCTTTACATCGGACGGGCCAGCTCCGTTGCAAGAAACCGCCCTGGAACGGCTCAGAACCCTAGCTGACCAGGGTCACCACGAAGCTCTGTACCGGCTCTGGCTCATGACACGGCACCCGCTGCTTACCGTGATGCTCTCCGAAGGGGAATGGGTTCCGGAATTCCCCGCGGCGGTGAAGGTGTTTCGAGCCCTCGAAGCAGGGAATACCGCGGAAATCGTGCACGGAGGCCCGGGTCTGGTCGGGCCGCTCGTGGAGGCCACCAGGGACGCGGACGAACGCATCCGGGAACGAGCGCTCGCCTGCCTCGAAGGACTTGCTGATCCGGATTCCGTCGACAGGCTCTGCGAGATCTGGGCTGAATCAAGGGACCCCCTTGTGGCGGGAATCATCTTCGACAAAGGCTTCCTCGCCCGCACACCGCCACGTGTGCGGGTGCTCTGCTCACTGCTGACCCGGAACCCCCAGGCGATCAGCCAGGACGGCCCCGAAGTCGTGGCTCCGCTGATCGAGGCGATGTCGGACACGGACCCGGCCCTGGCAGAGATTGCCAAGACCCACATTCTCTGCCTCGAAAACCAGGCTGCCATCGACGAGCTGTGCGACGTGTGGGCCAGGACCAGAACCCGGGATCTCGATGCGGTCATCGTGGCGGGAAAGTACGTGGCGTCCAAGCCGGCACGCTTGAGGGTTCTTTCTGCGATTCAGGCTGGCAGATCCGACGCGCTTGACCTCGGCGATCCCAACCTGATTCGTCCGCTCGTGCTTACCGCGTCCGACAAGGAGGCGAGCATAGCCGAGCCCGCGCACACGCTCCTCCTGCAATCCATCGAGAGCCCCGCCGCCCAGGACGCGCTCTGCCGGGTCGTGATACGTGAGGGCACCGACCTTGCTCGTGAAATCGCCTTGTCACACGGATACAGGCCGCTTTCGGCCTCGGATCAGGCGATCTTCTACTTCCTCACCGAGCAGTGGGCCGAGTACGAATCCCTCGACTTCGACCTGAGCCTCCTGCGAGACACGTTCGAGAAAGCCGGCAAGGACCTGAGGGCACGCATATCCCGCAGCGCCCGTCGGGCAGGCCGGCTCGAGCTCGTGGAGCTTGTCGCGGGGGTCAGGCATCGACGCCAAATGGGAGAAATGACCCCGAGGGAATGGGAGGTCACGCTCGGCATCCTCGATGGCCGAGAAGACCGGCAAACCCTGTGGAGCCTCGTTCGACGAGCCCCCGCGGTGTGGGCGGTCAAAGGCTTGCTGCGTCTTGAAGAAGTGGGCTGGCAGCCCGCGACTCCCGCGGATCGCGAGGATTTCCTTGCGTTGCTCCGCCGCGCCCGCCGATGCACATCCGAGGCGCCCATACTCGGCATGGTGGATCAACCCCAGGCCCAGTTCACAGCCCACGGCGGCCGAGTCACGGGTCTGATCATCGGGTCGTACTTCGAGAGCACCCTGGCAAGCGCAAGTTGGGATTCCACCCTGCGTCTGTGGCGCATGCCCGACGGAGAGCTGCTGACCACGCTGAAAGGCCATGCGTTCCCGGTCAATTCGGTCGCGGCGACGCCGGACGGCTCAGTCGTGGCGAGCGGTTCCGGCGCGGAAGAGAAGGTCCTGCTCTGGCGAGCGGGCGAAACCGTACCGTTTCGGGGCCTTCCCGGACATCTCAAAGGCGTGTCCTGCCTGAGCATCAGCCACGACGGCCGCTTGCTCGCCGCTGGGTGTTACGACGGGGTGTGCAGGCTGTGGAGGCTCAGCGACGGCGTGCTCCTCCACGAGCTCCAAGGGCATCGCAGGTCCATACGGTGCGTGGCATTTGCTCCGGATGACAGGACACTCGCAACCGGCGGCGACGACCACGGGATCAGGCTCTGGAACGTCCCCGGCGGGCGCCGCATCAGGGAGCTGAAGGGCCACTCCTTGGCGGTGCGGTCGCTGGTCTTTCTTCCGAGCCGCTCGATGCTCGCCAGCGGCGGGGCCGACGATCAGGTGATCCTGTGGGAGATCCCCGACGGCAATCTGCTCAAGCGGTTAACCGGCCACGACGACGTGGTGGGGGCTTTGGCAATAAGCGGCGATGGTAGGGTGCTCGCGAGCGGAAGTCACGACCGCACGGTCAGGCTTTGGGTCATGCCCGAAGGGACTCCGTGGGGGACACTGGAGAAGCACCAGGCTGCGGTCACGTGCTTGGCCACGGACCCGGAGAGCCGCGTCCTTGTCAGTGGAAGTCACGACTGTTCGGTGATGATGTGGAACTTCCAGTCCGGGATATTCCGGCGGCCCACCGGCAGACCTGACATGGAGGCCATCGAAGCCCTGAGCTCGCAACCCCGCGAAGATGGTGAGCAGCAGTGGCTCGACTTCCTCCTCGCCCAAATGCGCATGCGCTGGCGATACGACATCGAGGTGGACGCTGACCGCCGGACCGTCCAGGCCGGTGAGTTCGACATCGAGGTGTGAGGTGAATGGGGGCGGCAGGACGCAAGATTTCCGGAGGAAGGAACTTCTTGCAAGAAGTGCCTTCCCCCGGACCCCCATCCTCAAGAACTCTTGGAGCATGGCGGCTCCCTTCCCGGGCGGATGGGGTAATCCAGCGGATCTCGAAAGCAATTTTCGGTTCGAGAGCGGCCTGATTCTGTGGGACAGGCTTTCCAACCTGCCAATCGGTGTAAACCAATGAGAACCGCCGTACCACTCGCGTTCAAGCGAGTCAAATACCGGGAAGTCCCCTCCGGCAAGACCACGTAAGCATGTTCACTCCCCGGCAGTCCTGCCTTTTCGCAACCGACTTGCCTTCACGCGTGATAGCGAAGCTGCAGCTCAACGGGATGGGGGTTCAGGTAGTACTGCTCTTGCAGGTAGGACACCTCGAACTTCCCCGCATGGTGGCGGATTAGGGTCAACGGGACGATGAGGGGGAGAGCGCCCTGCCGATACAGATCGACCACTTCAAGAAGCTCGCTCTCTTCGTCGGGTGAAAGAAATTCCCTCAGAAAACCGGCCGCGTGCTGAAGGACATGGGCGTGCTTGCGCGGGGTCGTCTTGAGTCTCAAAGCCTCCATGAGCAGCGTCTGGTACTGCGGCCGGAAATCGTCCGGAGCGTAATCCTTGATCGAGGCCACCAGCCTCCCCATCAACGCCAGATGCTTCCTGCCGTGGGCCAAGAGTTGAAGCTTGTGTCTCGTGTGGAACTCGATGAACCCTCTTGTCGTCGGTCGCGCATTCAGAGTGTCTCGCCATCTCTTCAGAGCGAAGAGTGCTTCCACGAAATGCTCTCTCATCTTGGGATCGTAAAGCCTCTCATCCTCTTCGACCGGAAGCAGAGGGAAGTGCTCCATGAACACCCGGGCAAACATCCCGACTCCCCGACGGGACGGCTTGCCTTTGTCGTCATACACCTTCACCCGTTCCATTCCGCTGCTGGGCGAGCCCTTCTTGAAGATGAAGCCCCACAGGTCGAGTGCTTCCAATTCCTCCACTCTCTTGGCACACCAGGCGAGCATCCGGCCCGTGCGATCCTGTCTCGTGTTGATGGTCTTGAGGCGCGGCGAGGCAGGGTCGCCCTCGAGCCGCATCGGCTCCCGCGGCACGGGAAGCCCGCATTCGACCTCGGGGCATACCGGCACACATTCCACGTACTGGGACAAGGTCCCCGTGATGAACGGGTCTCTCCTGTGACCGCCGTCATATCGGACCTTCTCCCCCAAGAGGCACGCGCTCACTCCGAGTCTGATCCGGTCGTCCATGGTAGGCACTATCCTCAGATGGGGGTCTGGTCCGCGGTACCGTAGCCAGAGAGCTCGCTCAGCTTCGGATCAGCCTGCAATCCGAGTCTCCTCGAGAGGGCCAACCACTTCAACCGTGTATTCTTCCGGTTTCATCCGGGATGCGGGGAGCACCACATTCGTGAACCAGTTACGGAAGCCGGTGTTGATCTTCTCTATGGCCTCGTCCCAGTTGCCGTCGTAGTCGGTTTCTTCGATGTCTTCTATCGTCTCCGCGGTCAGACCCGAGAACTCGGCAAGGTCTTCCCGGCTCATGTGGAACTTCTCGCGTATGTCGTAGATGCGCTGGGCAAGATTCGACTGCCTGCGGGCTTCCCGAAAAGAAGCCTCGCGATCCGGCTTGCCCTCGATGAATGTTTTGTATGCCCATTCCACTGCATCCGAACTCAGTCTGCTCTCAGTCATTTCATGGCTCCCAAAGGACGTAACAGCCTTCCGGGTCTGCTTGATACCTTGTCTTTCTCGCCAGAGCCCTGTCAATCTCTCGCGGCGGTACTTCAGAGCCGCTCTTCCGGAACCCGTGACTCACGACCGCCACGCCTCTTCCATGAAAGAAATACAGCATCCTCACTCTGACTTTGCGCTCGCGTACACGCAGCTCGAAGACACCACCCCTGAGGGGAGCTGCCCAAGGTCTTCGGAGTTCATGTCCCAGGGTCCTCAGTTGCATAAGTCGATCAATGCACCGATCCTGGGCAAAGGCGGACTGTCGGCGAAGCCATTCGCCCATAGGAACCGTTCCATCAGCTTCTTTGTAGAATACGACCCGAACCGGGGGCAACGTCCATCCTCCGTTGCCATTATGAATGGGCAGGGAAAAGAATTCAAGATCACCACGGGCAAGAGGCGGCGAAGTGCCGGTCGCGGGCTTGGGAACCGTGCCCGCGGGAGCGGAAGAACCTCCCGCGAACGAGAAGTCCTTCCAGGTCCGGTGCAGTCTTCTTGGTGGGCCGGCGAATCGACAGCCCCGTGCCTCACTACTCCATCTTGCACTGGGTGAAGTCGATGGGCTCCTTGCACTTCGGGCAGTTGTGAGTCTTCTCGAACTCGTCGGAGAAGATCTCCTTCTCTCCGCCGCACTTGGGACATTTGCACATGAAGGATCTCAGTTCCTTATGGGTCTCGAACCCGGGACAATGTTGTGGCGTCCACATGCGCTTGCTCCTTCCGTTATGCTGAGAAATCAAGGGGTCGTGCCCCTTGTTGGGCCCCAGTTGTCCGACACACGCGAAAAACGGTTATGGAACTGCTTAGTGGAATATAGGGCAGGAATCGGCTTCCGCAAACAAAAAAAATGGACCGCGGAAACCGCGATCCCATTGTGCAGAGGGTGTCATTCGGGGCCAAAGGCTGCCGGCACACCCGCAAGAAATCGGGGGGACGGATCTGACAGGCACGAGCCGGGAGAGGCGCCGCAAGTAAGAAGGGCTACCCTTCCAGAATGGCCCGAAGCTCCTTGAGCTCCTTCTTGATCTCTATCAGAATGTCCTTGTAGTTCGAGGGGTCTGAGTGGTGGCGTTCGTTGGCAACCGCAGCAATCTCCGTAGTCGCCTCCTCTTTTTCTGCCGCGGGGGGTTCCTTGACGACCTTCTTGGCCCTCTTGGCTGCCGACGCTTCCTTCTTCATCTCCTGAAGACGTTTCTTGGCCCCCGCTATGGTGAATTTCTCATCGTACAGGAGATGCTTGATCTGCATCAGTATCTCAAGGTCTTTCTTGTGATACAGCCGTTGCCTCGCTCTGGTCCGGGTCGGTTTGAGGGTATTCTTGAATTCCGACTCCCAGTATCTAAGCACGTACGGCTCGACTTCGAGGATTTCGCTCACCTCACCGATCTTGAAATACTGCTTCTCCGGAATCGCGATAGGCATGAGATAACCACCCCTTGCATAGAGATCCATCCGAGAGGACCCGGTCGAACGACTCCAGCAATGCCCTCATCCTCCTTGACACGGGCATTGCCTCGATCATTCCCTCAGTTGTACGCCCAGTTCCTCTTTCAGGGCTTCCACAACCCGGGAATGAACTTCGTCGACCTCCTCATCGGTCAGAGTCCGTTCATCGGACTGATAACGCAGCCGGAAGGCCATACTTCTATGATCCTCCGGAATTGTCTTACCTTTATATAAGTCGAAAAGGACTACGGTGGTGATAATACCATGGCCTTCGCGTGAAATCAAGCGCTTAATGTCATCTCCTGAAGTTTTTTCTCGAACGATGATGGACAAGTCCCTCTCCACATAAGGATAGCGAGGGATAGCCTTGAAAACCGTTTCCTTGCCCGCGGCCGCGAAAAGCGGCTCTACAGCAATCTCGAATACCTGCACCTTCGCAGTCAAGTCGTGGTCTAGCATCACTGCGGGAGAAAGCTCACCCAGAAACCCAATCGACTCCCCCGCCAGCAGCACCTCTGCCGACTTACCGGGATGAACAAAGCTCCGCGTGCATGGCACATACTCCACTCCTGCCACGCCGAGACCTTCGCACACATGTTCGAGCGCGCCTTTCATGTCGTAGAAGTCAACCTCGGGACGTTTCACGATTTCGCCCAGGATGTCGAGCTCCCCGCGTTGATAATGCCAGATCTGGGGATCCCGCGCGCCAATGGCCAACCCCGCCAGGCGAACCTCCTCCACGGGAAGCTCCTGCCCCTCTCTGGGGGAGAACGTCTTGCCTATCTCGCAGATGCGCATGTCCGTGCATCGGAAACTCAGGTTCCGTTTCATCACCGACATCACGCCCGGCAACAGCGACTGTCGCATCACCACGTAGTCCTCGGTGAGGGGGTTGAGCAATGCCAGTTCCTCAGCCCGACCGTCCGAAAACTGCGCATTGGCCGCCTTGGAAGTGAACGACATGGTGATCGCCTCGGTGAATCCCGCGGAATTCATCAGATGCAGGACTCTCCGCAGACGAGCGCGCTCCTCCCTGGTGCGGTCAGGCGCGGAACGGTAGATCGGCGTCGAAACCGGAATATTCTGGAAACCATACAGCCGGGCTATCTCTTCGGCCATGTCCTCTTCCTTTTCCAGGTCCCAGCGCCACGAAGGAGGCACTGCGCGAAAGGAGCCGTCCTTCCGGGGTTCGACGCGAATCCCCAACCGGGTCAGATAGGCTTTCATGTCCGCCTCGGGGATACTTGTGCCCAGGAACCTGTTCACCCGGCCGGGACGCACACGCACGGCTTCCCGCCGTATGGGCGCGGGGTACGCGTCAAGTATACCGTCGGCTATGGTTCCGCCAGCCAACTTGTGCATGAGATACGCGGAGCGCGTGGCTGCCCATACGGTTCCCTCGGGATCGATGCCGCGCTCGAACCTGAACGACGCCTCCGTGGACATCCCCAGTGCCTTGGCTGTGCGCCGGATCCCGAAACGCTCGAAGCACGCACTCTCAATGAGCACCGAAGTGGTGGTGTCCTTGATCTCGGAGTTCAGGCCGCCCATGATTCCCGCAAGCGCCACGGATCTCTTCCCGTCACGGATCATCAGCGCGTTGGGAGGGAGTTCGCGTTCGGTACCGTCGAGCGTCACGAATCGCTCACCCGGATCGCATCGACGCACCACGATCTTGTGGCCCTGGAGGAACGCGTAGTCGAACGCGTGCAGCGGCTGGCCACTTTCGAGAAGCACCAGGTTCGTCACGTCCACCACGTTGGAGATCGCCCTGACTCCGGATCTTGCCAGCCTGAGTCGGATCGGAAACGGCGATGGACCCACCTTCACGCCCTCCACGAGGCGCGCAACATATCTGGGGCACAGGTCCGAGTCCGGGACTTCCAGGGCCATCTTTGCCTCGATCTTGGTGCGCGATTGTCCGTATGCGAATTCCGGCGACCGCCACACGGTTCCGGTCAGCGCGGCCACGTCCCGGGCAACTCCGAGGATCGACAGGCAATCCCCACGATTGGGAGTGATGCCGACTTCGAGGATGTAGTCGTCGATGTAAGGGCACGCTTCGGTCAGAGGAAGCCCCACGGCAACGTCGTTCTCCAGCACCAATATGCCGGACTCGTCTTCCCCCAGGGCGAGCTCCTTCTCCGAGCAGATCATTCCCGGCGAATCCACGCCCTTGATCTTCCGCTTCTTGATCTGGAGGCCGGACGGGAGTGACGCGCCGACCGCTGCATAAGCCACGATCTGCCCCACAGCGATGTTGGGCGCGCCGCATACGACCACTTCCTCGGTCGCTCCGAGGCTGATCCGGGTGAGGCTGAGCTTCTTCGAGGAAGGATGCGGCGAGATCTCTTCGATCCTCGCGGTGAATACCCGGTCAAGGCCGGTCCCGACCCTGTGCACGGCTTCCACCTCGATTCCGCCCATGGTGAGCAGATCAGCGAGATTCTCGGCAGACCTGTCAATATCCACGAACTCCTTCAGCCAGTTGAAGCTGACGAGCATGATCCTGTCTCCTGTCTAGTGGGTCAGAATTGGGTGAGAAACCGCATATCGTTCTCATAGAACGTGCGTATGTCCGGGATGCCGTACTTCAACATGGCAATGCGCTCGATCCCCATCCCGAACGCGAACCCGGTGTACTTCTCCGGGTCGTAGTCCACGAAACCGTACAGCGCGGGATTCACCATTCCCGATCCGAGTATTTCGAGCCAGCCGGTGTTGGAACAGGTCCTGCATCCGCTTCCCCTGCAGATCACGCACTGAATGTCGACTTCCGCTGAGGGTTCCGTAAAAGGGAAGAAACTCGGCCTGAACCGAAGTCCGACCCCCTGGCCAAAGTACTCATGGACAAACGCCACGAGGATGCCTTTGAGGTCGGCCATGGAGATCCCCTCGTCGACCCAAAGCCCTTCAACCTGCATGAACATGGGGGAATGAGTCATGTCCGCGTCACGGCGGTACACCTTGCCGGGGCAGATGACTCGGACTGGTGGTCGCTGTGCCTCCATGGTACGGATCTGGACCGGCGATGTGTGCGTGCGCAGCACCACGTTCTCCGAGAAATAGAACGTGTCCTGCATGTCGCGGGCGGGGTGATCCTTGGGTATGTTGAGCGCCTCGAAGTTGTAGTAGTCGAGTTCCACCTCGGGGCCTTCCGCCAACTGGAATCCGAGCCCACTGAAAAGGTCGATCAGGTCATCGGTGACGCGATTGAGAATGTGTGCGCGGCCGAAGAAGTGCCTTCGTGCCGGGAGGGTCACATCGATCGACTCGGATTCGATCGCCTTGGCTTGGGCCTTGTCCCGGAGCCTGGCCTCGGCCTGATCGAACCGCTCTTCGAGTTGTGCTTTTGCGGAGTTGGCCAGCCGTCCGACTTCGACGCGCTCTTCGGGGTCGAGGTCTTTCAGCCCACGAAGGAATCGTGTGAGATCGCCCTTGCGTCCGAGCACCCTGGTGCGAAGTTCACCGAGGGCCTTCTCATCGCGCATGTGATCGATCTGGCTGAGTGTGGTGTCTCGGAGCTTCTCGAGTTCCTTTCTCATCGTGTCACGCCCCCAAACAAAAAAAGCGGCCCAGTGGAGGCCGCGGTGAGACGGGCCGAGGTGTCCGCGTAGACCGGCATTGCGTGGCGGGAACCCATACGATTCTTCAGCAGGATGGGGATCTTGCCTGTCGTCTGCTGTAGACGCGACTCCTGCGCCTCCAAGTCGGATGACGGAATGCCCCTTTTCGGAGAATCAGGGCACTCAGGGCACAGGCGCGCTGCCCGACAATGCTACAGTACGCTGCTCTCGGCCGGGTTTTTCCGGGAATATGCCCAGTGTCGGCTCAGTTACGGACTTCCAGTGCTCTGCGTGCGTGATCGACGATCTGGGCGAACGCGACGGCATCCGAGATGGCCAGATCCGCGAGTACCTTTCTGTCGAGGATAATCCCGGCTTTCTTCAGTCCTTCCGCGAACCTGTTGTAGTGCAGGCCGTTGGCGCGAGTGGCCGCGTTGATTCTGATGATCCAGAGTCGGCGAAATTCCCGTTTTCTGACCTTGCGGTCCCGGTATGCGTAACAGAGCCCTTTTTCGACGGTTTCCCGGGCTTGTCTATAGGTACGCCCCCGGCCTCCCACGTAGCCCTTGGCCATCTTCAATATCTTCTTGTGCCTCGCCCGCGTGGCAGGCGCGGATCTTGCTCTAGGCATTGGCTGCTCCTTGCACAGGTATAATCGGGTCCCTACGGGGTTCCGGATTCGAGAAAGAGGGTATCGGCAGCCGATCACCCATAGGGCATCAGGCTTCTCAGCTTACCCACATCCCTCGCATCGACGAGGGTCCCTTGTCGGAGATCCCTCTTTCGTTTGCGGTTCTTGCACGTGAGTATGTGGCTATGATAGGCCTTCTTTCTCTTGATCTTTCCGCTCTTGAGGAACGTGAATCTCTTCGCTGCCCCTCGGCAGGTCTTCATCTTAGGCATGTTGCGCTCCAGCTCTCTTCCGTGAGGAATTCCAGGTGTGTCGGACCCCTGCCCCCGGACATTCCTGAGTCAAAACGTACCTTATACTCGATGAGGCTCCGAAACTCAAACACTTTTTTTCACGGAAGCGCTTCGAGGTCAATTGGGATTTCCCGGGGGAAGAGCTTGGTCCCTCTTCCCCTGAGAAGCCCTATCCATCTGGCAGCAACCGGTCTCGCCGGGGGATGCATGTCTACGTCGAGTGAGCGTTCAGAGCGGTTGTCCCAGTCCTGCGGCGCGCAGCGCATCAATGTCCGGACCCCGGCCTGAGCAACAATCGGCTACCTTGCCGTCGATGACCACAGCCGGCACGGAGCGGATACCCAGAGTCTTCGCTCGCTCTGCCACCTTCGCATCGTTCATGTCCAGAACGGTGACCTCACATGAAGCACAAGACTCACGTTGAATGAGCTCGACCGCTTCCCGGCAAACCGGGCATCCTGCGCTGAATACCTCGATGCTACGCTTGGTCGGCATCTTGCTTCCTCCTCTTCGTGTTGGCGAGAGCCTCCCTAAGTTGGACCTCCTGCAAGCGCTGGGAGGGGGTTAGCGCTTTTTGAGGGAATGAATTCCAGATGGAAGCCACTAGCAGGAGCACGACACCTCCATAGGTTCCACCATCCCAGTTCATGAGGAATTCGCTGAAGATGATGATCACTGAGGCGATCGCTCCTGCAATGAGCGGTCCATAGCGGTCCTGTTTCAAAGCCCGATACGCGAGTGCTGAGACGGATAGACCGAGAAACAGAACCGTAAGAGGAAATAGATAGGCAGAATATGTCGTGAACCCGATTCCCACGGAACCGAAGATTCCCGCATACGCAGCCCAGCACACGGGACATGCACCTTTGGGGAGAAGAGCCAATCCCAAGGCCGGCAACACCGCCAAGCCGCTCAGGACGCTTCCCTTGGCGGACTGTGTCTCTTCTCCAGAGGGTTCGCTGCGGGCAGAATCAATTCCGTCTTCGGTTGCTTTCTTGTCAGCCATGGGGTCTTCCTCTACTCGTGATCGAGTGCGTCCAGAATCGGACATTCGCTGACAGGTCCTTCGCCTCGGCACGTCCCGGTCAAGGTCACCAAAGCCGCCTTCATGCTTTCGAGGGTGCGTATCTTCTCTTCTATGTCGGCGATCTTCGCTTCGGCACGACCTCTTATCTCTCCGCAACCGACATCAGGCTGAAGCCGAAGAGATAACAGCTCCTTGATTTCCTTGAGCGTGAAACCCAGCTCTTTGGCTCGCCTCACAAACCGTATCCTCGCGACCGTGTCCTCCGAATACCGGCGGTATCCGGAGGCGCTTCTGCCAGGTGGGGGAATGAGTCCGTTGCGTTCGTAGAACCTGACGGTCTCGATCCCGACGCCGGAGAGACGAGCAACTTTGCCGATGGTCAGGTCGCCGAGGTCTGTGTGCGATTTCACGTCTGAACCTCCGTGGTCTTCCATGAAACAAGTATGCACCCTGGACCATACTACAGGGTCAAGGCTTTTCTGCGTTTTTTTTGGGGGGGGACAGCGAAATAGACGTGCAATGCGTCACCGAGGCGCGCACATATGGAGGTGCCGTGATCGAAGGCCAGCGCAGCCAGGAAAGGCGAGTGCCACGCCGGGAGAGCTCCGCGTATCCTTCGGTTCCGGCTCATGGAAAAGGTCTGGGAGAGATAACCGGGGCCTTCCGCGGGAGACCCTTGATGGTGCCATTCAGAACGGGCGGCCCTCTCTGCGAATGAGAGCCATGAGTTGGGGGAATCGTCTCCTTGCCGGCCGTCAGAGCCCTAGTCGTTCCTTTACTTGCTCGAGACTCAGGTTGTCAGTTTCCCCGGAACGCGAGGCCAGGAAGGCCAACAGTTCGGGATTGCCTCGGATTCTCTCGATCTCTTGGGCCAGATCATCGATCTCAGCAAGGATGAACTCTCTTCCGTCCGAGAATTTGAGCAAGATCGGGCCCTGGTCTGCCAAGTCCAGCAGTTCCTCGATCTTCGGCGCGGGTTCCATTGGGAGCTCGATAGTCTTCAAAGCTCAAACCTCCGGCCACGAATCAGCAGCGTGTTGTGTTCCTTATGGCCAACGCCGTGACGGTCACGACCCTGTTTTCAAGGTCCATATTGTAGAAGACTCGAAATCGTCCAATCCGCAATTCCCATGTGGAGAGTTCGTTCGGTCGCAGGGGCTTCCGGTGACGCGCCTCAAGAGAAGGCTGAGTGCACAGTTCGGTCTCTATCCGACTCACAATGGTCGCCTGCTCATTCCGTCGGTAGTGCAGGACGTCTTTCCAGGCATCGGGAGTGAATCTCACATCCCACATTGCGGGTGCCTCTGTCCGGGAGGAGAGCCGTCGGCGATTGGCCGGATTCGCCATGCTCCGGAAGTCATCGGTCATGCGGGTCTGAGGGAAGGAGAGCCTGTCAAGAACTGTCATGGCTTGCCGCCACAACGAAGGATGAAAGTCCCGGACCGACAGTTCGAGAACTCCGTGGATGGTCAGAACCACCCGATGTTTCAAAAGTTTTCGGAAGGGGGCCCGGGGGACAACCCGTTTTCTAAAAGAGTTTCCCCCGGAAGACTTTCACGGGAAGGCCTGTCCCGCGAGATCGAGTCCGCGCCCTGCTACCGGAACAGGCTCAACTGGCGCAGTTGGATGGGGCTCTTGGAGCTCTCTCCTGTCGGGGAGTATCGTGCGAATCGTGCGCGCAGAGATGTGGGGCTGTAATACTCGAAGCCTGGCCATTGATCATACTTGTCCGTAACGGTCTTGGGGACTTCCAGCCACTTCTCCCATTTCTTGCCGTCTTCGGACACTTCGACGGCCCAGGACGCGGGCACCGCCTTTTCATCCGCCCAGACGATCCTCAGCCTCGAGACGGGGACCACACTGCCGAGGTCCAGCACTACCGGCTGTGGGGAACCGGGGTTGCTCGCTACCTCGAGAAGCTCGGGACTCGGGTACCCCTTGAGTATGTGCAAGCCGGCGTCTGAAGGCTTTTCCGCCACCAGGACCTTGGCCAGCTTTGAGTAGTCCTTGAGGTACGTATCAACGGGGATGGTGATCCGATCTTCCTCTGACAGAGGCAATCCCCACACGCGCTCCTTGACCAGGTTGGTCAGAGCCTTGGCCATAAGGTAGTTTGCTCCGTTGGTCAGATGGCACCAGTCGGTGAAAACCCAATCGGTGACGTCATCGTACAGCCCGTTGAGGTCCACCACGTCGAATCCGGTCGCCCCGCAGCGTTCCCGCACGGTCTTGCGGAACAGATCGTAGGTCTCTTTCGCATCGAAGAACCCGACCTTGAACATGCCGGTTTCGTTTTCTATTCTCGCTTCCAGAGGGGTGCGCTTCTTCTTGCTGGTGCGGAACAGCGGCTGCAACGCGAACACATGGGGAATTCCGTCCGCTTCCAGGGTCTTGTGGAATATCGCCACTACATCCGCAACCTGACGGATGTTGTTCGCCCGATACGTGATCATTTCCGGAGTCGGATCGTGGGCAATCGATGCAATGCCCTCGTTCTCATTGAATATCCCTGTTCCTTCTCCCCGCTGCAAAGCCATCAACGTGAAGAAGTACGTGTTGCGCTTCAACCACAGGGCCAAGTAGTTAAGGAGACCTCTTCCTTCCATGTCCATCACGTCGACGATGACCTGGTAGTAGGGTCCTTCATTGAAATAGTTCCAGTCCTTGCGCACGCGCGCGACCGTGTGATTGTCGTTTACCCCGTCAAGCGCCACCAGGAGGTCCGGCTTGTACAATCTCAGTTTCGCGAGATACCGCATCAGGTTGTTCTGGTATACGTATCCCGGAACTCCCGCGTTGATCACCCGCACCTTCTTTCCTGCGATCTTCTCCCGGACCCGTGGGTCTTTGTTGAGGAGCTGCTCCATGATGTGGGGAATCGTCCAGCGGTAGGTGACTTCGTAGAAATCGACCAGCTTGTCTGTAGGAGGCACCGGACCGCGGCCGTACACCACTGACCCTCCCGTGATAAAGACTCGGAATTCGTCTTCGGGCTTTTCGATGGGAACGTCTTCGAAATCCTTGAAGCTCTGCTCGTTGATGTACTCGAACGAGTTGCCGAGCCGCGTATTGCGCACACTCGCACACCCCGGCGTGGGTTCGTAGCCGTACGCGGGAGCGGTCTTTTGAGAACTGTGCAGAGCCAGCCGAAGGTTCTTGTCCTTGTAGGGCTCCCCCAACGGCGAGTTCTTGATCTTGCGGTATGCATAGTATTCGAGTGCGCCCAGAGTCCCTCCGACCACGGCGATTAGGAACACTACATACCCAAGGCCCATCAGGCATCGCGTGAGCGCGCTCCGTGGCTTCGCCTGGGGGGAACCCGCGTTCGAGGTCAAATCCACCGTATCGGAATACTGTTCTTTGCCAGCTTTGTTCATACGACTCTCACCTATTCCAAGAACTCGGAACCCCACCCCTCCGGCCGATGGTCTGAGCAATCGGCAAACGGGAAGGACGGCTTGCGGTTCTCTTAACGCAATCCCTCATTCGGGGTCAACTCCCCAGTTGCGAGCGCCCCATGGTACCATGTACGGCAGTCCCTGAGAATCGCCCGGCTACCGATCCATCCGGAGCCGAAGAGTCTCATCGCCATTCCACATAGTCTCTTGCGGTGAACCCCGCGTCTCTCAGGCACGGAGGACCAATCCCCGGCTCATGTCGCTCCCCGTATGCACAGGAACGGTCACGGTGCCTTCGCGTTCTTCGTGTCGCAGCGTCAAGTGGCTTCCCGTGCGACGATCTTCCACAAATCCTCTGGCTTTCGGGAACTGTATGATCTCGCGCGACGAGACTTGAGGCATCCGATTTAGTGTCCGTCTCAGAATACGTATCTCAGTCCGAGACGGCCGCGGGTCCCTTCCGTCATGCCGGCCGAAGCCAGGATCCAGTCTTCTTCACAGGACTGGACCCCGGCTTTCGCCGGGGTGACGAGTCCGTCGGATTGGTACGGTCATTTCGGGACAGGCTCTTATTCGGGGAATCCCACTGTGAGTTCCTCAATGTGCACGAGCCGTTCGGTTTGGGGTATCATCTCTCCATGAGCGCGCAACGATTCGAGATGCAGAGAAATGGCTTCCCGAATATTCCTCTTTGTCTCCTCAATAGTTCTGCCGTTACTGAAACATCCCGGCAGGGTGGGGCTGTAGGCAAAATAGCCCTCACCTTCTGCTTCTTTTTCGATAACAATTTCAAAGGAGTAGTATTTCATCCTTGACCGGCCCTCGCAGCGTGATCTGTTCCACCACAGCCGGAACGTCATTGCTTGCCGCCAAGTTCGAAACAGACCAAGGGCAACCGCGTTGGTCGCCCCTGGGGTATCTCGATTCCGAAAGGTCTCACATAAACGGGTAGATGAACGGTGCAAGCACCGGCGCGCTCGATGACAACACGATAAATGCGGAAAGAACCAGTAACACCATCAGTATCGGAGCAAGCCAGTACTTCTTGCGGATCTTCATGAAGTCCCAGAATTCCTTCACCAGCGACATGGGGCACTCCTAGGGCTCCGGCAAAGAGGTATCCGGCAAACCCTCACCATGATCCGTTCATTGCGCAGGACCTTCTCCCCTTGAATGAACGGCACTTGGGCGCGTACGAACCACGGACCACCATGGAGTGGCACGTGGTTCGCTCCTGTCCGGACGCCTCCTAGAACAGCGTGTAGATGAACGGCGCGGCCACCGGAGCACTCGCGGCCAACACGATGAACGCGGAAAGGACCACCAGCACCATGAGAATCGGGGCCAGCCAGTATTTCTTGCGGACCTTCATGAAGCTCCAGAATTCCTTGATCAAAGACATGCGCAACTCCTCCAATTCTGATGCGGAGGCACAGACTGCCTCGCGCCATTCAATTGTCGAACTGATTCACCCGGACCGTTCCGTCAGACAAAGGCGCGCACCCGCGAAAAGTCCACGGGCACTGTCCCGGAACGCCGGCTCGAACACCTCGTCCCCTCAAGGTCGCCTACCATATCGTGTAGAGGAGACCTGATATTGCCGGTGACGTGGCAGCCAAGACCATCATCGAAGAAAGAATCACCATTACGATCATGATCGGCGCAAGCCAGAACTTCTTGCGAACCTTCATCAAGCCCCAGAATTCCTTCACCAGAGACATGCTCGTACCTCCTCGATATGACCCAACCCGGCAACAGGTTCAGAACTGCCGCTCGTACCGCTCGACTGTGAGCTCAGCCTGGTCGGTCTTGGGTTGCCAATATGACTCAGCCGCCTTGTCGATCTTTCTGTCCATCGGGTCCTTGCCCAGGATACGCATTATAATACCGATGGGGGTGATGACAAGGAAAAAAACGCTCGTCAGGATGAGCCTGGAAACGAAATACCCGATACATACTGAGAAACTTATCCATAATCGGTACACCAGCCTGAACAACGGCGGGATCACCCGCAATAACGCAAGCCCCACTCCCACGCACAACCAGACGTACCCCGAGCCCTTCCCCTTCCAGAATAGGAAATACGACCCGATCAGCCCGAAACCCACCAGGAACACGATCGCCAGCAGGGTCAGATCACGGCCGGTGGGTTCCCGGTACGCTGCGTGTATCTCTTCCCGAATCTCTTCTACTATCTTCATGTGAGCAATTCCTTACGTTAGTCGAGCTCAAACTCCTTGCGCCAGTCCACGTCGCCCTTGAGCGCGGGCTGCTTCTTCTTGTCCAACAGCAGGTGCCCCAAGACCAGGTAGTCCATCTCGGTCCTCATGAAACAGAGATACGCGTGTTCGGGGCTCATCACTATCGGTTCTCCCCGGACGTTGAACGACGTGTTCACGATCACCGAGCAACCCGTCTTGTTCCGGAATTCCGAGATCATCTCGTGATACAGGGGGTTTGTGTCCCGGTGCACCGTCTGGATGCGGGCAGAGTAGTCCACATGTGTGATTGCGGGGATCTCGGAACGGCTCACGTTGAGCTTGTCTATGCCCCACAAGCGCTCTTCGTCGTCGGTCATGCGGCGTCTGAGCCCGTCCCTCACGTACGCCACAAGCAGCATGTAGGGGGAAGACCGGTCAATCTCAAAGTATCGATCCACATCCTCAGCCAACACCGACGGCGCAAAGGGCCGGAAACTCTCCCGGTACTTGATCTTCAGGTTCATCTGGGACTGCATCACCGGGTTTCTTGCGTCCCCGATAATCGATCTGGAACCCAAAGCCCTGGGTCCGAACTCCATTCTCCCCTGGAACCAGCCGATCACCTTGCCGTCCGCGATGAGATCGGCCACTCGTGCCGGCATGTTCCCGTCCTGCAGCTCTTCGTACGGATACCCATGCGCGTCGAGGAATGCCGTCACTTCCGTGTCCGAATATTGGGGTCCCAGGTATGAACCGCTCTGCAGGTCCTGTTTGTTGTCGACCGTGCGCTCATTACCGAGAAGCTGGTGCCACACGAACAGAGCCGCACCGAGGGCTCCGCCCGCGTCACCTGCCGCGGGTTGTATCCAGATGTCTTCGAAAGGCCCTTCCCGCAGAATCCGTCCGTTCCCGACACAGTTCAGGGCAACGCCGCCCGCGAGACAGAGCCGCTTCTCGCCGGTGAGCTTGTGGATATGCCGTGCGGTGCGAAGCATCACCTCTTCGGTCACGACTTGCACGGACCTGGCCAGATCCATCTCCCGCTGTGTGAGTTGGCTCTCGGGTTTGCGCGCGGGTCCGTCGAAGAGTCTCTCAAACGACTCGCCGGTCATGGTCATGCCGTACGGGTAGGTGAAGTGCTCCATGTTGAGCTTGAACGAGCCATCCTCTTTGATGTCGATCAGCTCGTTAAGAATGGTGTCCACGTATTTCGGCTCGCCGTATGGGGCAAGGCCCATGACCTTGTACTCACCCGAGTTCACCTTGAACCCCGTGAAGTACGTGAACGCCGAATAGAGCAAACCCAAAGAATGCGGGAACTTGATCTCGTAGTCGATGCGGATCCGGTTCCCTTCTCCTACTCCGAAGCTGGCGGTCGTCCATTCTCCGACGCCGTCCATGGTCAGAAAGGCCGCACGCTCGAACGGAGACGGAAAGAAGGCGCTCGCCGCGTGGGATTCGTGGTGTTCGGGGAAGAGGATCTTCCCCTCGTAATCCAAGTTCTTTGCGATGAGCTTCGGCAGATGGAGTTTCTGCTTCAGCCACAAGGGCATGGCGGTCATGAAGGAGACCCAACCCCTGGGCGCGAACCCGAGGTACGTCTCCAAGAGACGCTCGAACTTGATGAAAGGCTTGTCGTAGAAGACCACGTAATCGAGCTGTTTGGCTTCGAGTCCGGCCTCCTTGAGGCAGTATTTCACTGCGTCAGTGGGAAACCTGTGGTCGTGCTTGACCCGTGTGAAACGCTCCTGTTGTGCCGCGGCGACTAGCACCCCATCCCTCACCAGACAGGCCGCGCTGTCGTGGTAGTAGGCCGATATTCCGAGAATGTTCATCTTGTCCTGCCGAAACGCACTAATTGCGGTACCGCTCTCGTCCGTGAAGGTCTTTGCGACCGACGGCAATTGGTCCACGCCTGCTCCATTACCTTCACAGCCGGACAACGACCGGAAATGTTATACCACACTCGGGACGTACTCAGAAAGCCAATTCCTTGAGAAATGCGAATTCTGAGAGTGGGCGGCTCCGTGGTCGCCGCGACGCGCTGAATCCGGATGAGCGAGCGAGTGCCGGGGCAGCTCAATACTTTAAGCTCTACATTAAATAAGCAACATAACCTCCTGTTGTGAGATGACTTACTACCGCCAACATCCGCTTGCCAATCGCCGCAAACCGGTGACATCTCGTGATTTTTTCGTCGTCTTTTCCCCTGGTTCTTCGTATCATCTGTTGACCTGCTTTAATTTAGGTGATATGATACCTTCATTCCAGCTTAGTATATTTTGATTTATTTGCATTTACTTCTTCGTCAGGAGATCGGTATGGTATCACGAATAGGGTCAGTGGTCTGTGGTGCGCTCCTGTTCTCGTTCGCCACGTGTTCTGTCGCGGCTTATGCGTACCGGTGCGAGCCCGCGATTGGGCTTCAGAACTTTCCCAGGGTCGAGGCACCCAGAGCGCTGCCGTCACCGGGGAACTCCGCCGAAACGCCCGTTGCCGCGGGAACCGGTCATCGCTGGTCACCGGGCCCCATGCCTCCCGAGAACAATCAGGCTGCCGGGTACCTGGGAGCCTTCTCCGGCCGGGACGCCCCCGGCCCGAGTCGGGTGTTCCCTCGCGCCCCGTCTTTCAGCCAAAGCCCGTCACGGGGTTTGCCCGAGCCTGGGTTACGGCCTCGCATTGACGACGCTCGCGCAGTGGGTTACGCTCCGATGGTTGCGCCCGGCGCACAGGACGGCTCCGTCGCCGGAACGCGCTGAGGGGTTCCTATGTAAATGTTGTGCCGGGGGGAAGGGACTGCTTGAAAGAAGTCCCTTCCCCCGGACCCCCATCCCCAAGAACTGTCATGACTTGCCGCCACAACGAAGCATGAAAGTCACC
>JBFMAA010000101.1:0-21557 GCA_040755955.1 Thermodesulfobacteriota bacterium | reverse complement strand
AACCAAGACACCGTACAGGAAAGATTTTGCTTGACGTACAACACAGTCGCTTCCGAAAACTTTTTAAACATCGGGTGGTTCTGACCATGCCGCGGGTTCTCGGGATGTCGGGCGGTGACTTTCATGCCCGGTTATGACCCCTTGCGGCCATGGTGAGAACGAGGTCCTGTGGGCGGGCTTCTCAGCAGGCGGATAGATGGACAGTTTCCAGGAGAACCGTATGCGTGTCGCGGTCGCGATGAGCGGCGGTGTGGACAGCACTGCAACCGCATTGATGCTCAAGGAACAGGGTCATGAAGTGCTCGGGCTGCACATGCGGTTGCACGAAGGCTCGGACAAGACCTGGCTTCTGGCTCAAGCAGCCGGAGAACGAATCGGCATCGAGGTCCAACTGGTCGACCTGTCTGCGGAGTTCTCCCGAGAGGTCATCGAGCCCTTTGTGGCGGGGTACCGCGATGGCCTGACGCCGTCACCATGTCCGGTGTGCAACCGGTCGATCAAGATGGGAGCCCTGTACGAAAGGGCCGCGTCTCTGGGCTGCGATCGGCTTGCCACGGGGCATTATGCGCAAATTGCGGAAGGACCCGCACTGATCAAGGGGGTAGATCGGAAGAAGGATCAGTCGTATTTCCTGTTCGCGCTCACCCGCGACATGCTCTCCAGGACGCTGTTTCCACTGGGAGGCTTCACCAAAGCTCAAGTGCGGGAATGGCTCGCGGCACGGGGTGTCGTGTTCGGACCTCGCGACGAATCCCAGGAACTGTGCTTCATCCCCGACCGGGACTACCGGAGGTTCCTCGCGGAACATGGGGTCGGATGCCGGCCGGGCGTGATCAAAGACCTTCAGGGCCGCGTCATAGGCCAACACCCCGGGATTATCAACTACACGGTGGGCCAGCGTCGAGGCATGGGGATTCCTGGCCCGGAACCGCTCTACGTCGTGGCAATAGACCCCCGAGAGCACGTGATCGTGGCAGGCCCCAAGAGGCATGCGTTCGTGGATTCTGTGGAGATCGGCCAGGTCAACGTGCTCGTCGAGACGCCGCTGCACGTCGGGGAACGGCTGACCGTGAAGATCCGCTCCACTGCCGTGCCGGTTTGGTGCACTGTGGCGGGGGCTTCCGAGGACTCGGCGGTGCTTCGTTTCGAGGACCCACAGGCCGGAGTGGCTCCGGGTCAGGCCGCGGTCCTCTACGACGGAGATCAGGTGATTGCCGGAGGATGGATACGGCCGAAAGGGAGGAGTCGGGACGGACAAGGCTGAAATCAAGAAGATGAGTAGAATTGAAGGCCTCCAGGTGATGGAGGGCCCGTGGGATTCACCTATCGACGAAGAATCCCAGGTCGAATCCCCTGAACGGCTTGGGGAGATCCTCTAAGGGACCATCCCGCAATAAGTGTATCAATGCAGACGGCCCGTCGCCTTTGGAAAATCCTCCCCCTGCCCCTCCTTTTGCAAAGGAGGGGAGGAGGAAAGTCCCTCTTTTCCCCCCTTTTCTCACGAGGGGATAGGGGGATTGTCGGTGCACCACTTATTTCCGGACAATCGCTAAGATAAGGCAGAGAAAGATCGAAAGCCGCGAAGCTGAGTTCAATTCTGTTGAAGAGTTGAGGGCAAGTCGTCGATCATGAAGGTCACACGCGTAGTAACCCTGACTTGAGTGCATGGGGCGTGAACTTCGGAGTCGGCGTGAACAGACAATCCAGCGAGGAGGTAAGGAAAATGGCAAAGTTCCTGTTCGTGCTCACCAGGGGCATGGAGGACCCATCGAGGGCGTGCCGCTGCATGCAATTGGCAAATGTCGCCAATCAGGAGGGTCACGAAGTGCACGTGTTCCTGACTGACGACGCGGTCTTTCTTGGAAAAAAAGGCATGTGCGAAAACGTGGTGGCTCCCACAGGCGACGAGCTGCTGAACTACATGGAGCAACTAGGGCAGGCCGGCGTCCCGTTCTATGTGTGACTCCCCTGTGCGAAGGCTCGTCAGGTTGACGAGAAGGACCTCATCGCACACGCGAAACTCGACACGGCCAAGACTCTTATCTCCCTGGCTGCGGACGCTCAGCTATTCTCATTCTAGGGGACCGTGCAAGTAAACAGACAAAGGGACCTCTATGGGGAAAGAGGTCCCTCTGCCTTGCAACCCGCGTGAAGTGGGGCGATGGGATACTAGAATTCGCCTATGACCTGCATCTGCAGACCGAACACCGAGTCAATGGTTCTGTTAGGCTGAATCCCCCAGTTATTGTCCGGCCCAGGTGTTGCCCAGCCCGGGTTTTCTCGGGAGCGGCACGCATAGTTGAACCACTTGCCGGGGAGCCAGTAGGCCACACGGGTGTTGAACCTGAGACCTTCCAACAAGGCCCAATCCAGTCCTCCTCCGAACTCATAACCCAGAGCCCGGTCAGGAATGGACGGCGAAGGAGTAGCTCCCGTGCCGAGCGCAGTGTAGGTCACGCTGCCGTTCCCGTCAGGAGCGATGAAGCCCCAGCCGTAGGCATGACTCGTCCGTTCAGCGTAGAAGAGGCTTCCCCACAGGTTCAGGTTTGCCGCCACCGCATAGTCAAGTCGTCCACCGACGGCGTTCGCGTCGACCAATTGGCCGTCGAGGTTGGAGTTCAAGGTCCCGGTTCCTCCACCGTAACTCCAGACCATCAAGTAGGTGTACGGGTTGAAGAACCCTGTATTGGAGAGCTCAGGATGCAGGTGAATCAGTGCTCCGGGGTGATTCTCCGGTCCTACCCAGAGACCGTTGGGCTGTTTGTCGATCAGCACGCCGTGGCGTCTGTCGAAGCCGGGAATCCGGGCTCCCATCAGACTGACCTTCGCGGGTCCCACAAACACCCCTGTCTCGATGGCATATCGTTCCATTTCCGTGTATTTCGGTCGGTATACACTTCCCCAACCGGGAACGTTTGAAACGAAGGGAGCTCCGCCGGCCCAATCAGTGCCCGTCACGTTGGGTTGATTGGTAACTTTCGAGTAGAAGTAGTCAAACTCCGTGTTAAAGAAGAAGCGACCGTTGTTGTACTTGAGGAACGCAATACCCCACTGGGCGAGAAGATCTCTGCCAATGAACTGATCGTGGGCGGTCTGTCGAGCCGCGGGAGTTGTGCCGCCCTGGCTTTCCGGGCCCAACGACCACCGGAGGTAATCGTAGAAGGCTCCGATTTCCAGGTTGCACGCACTGTATGTGATGAACGCGCCCGCATCGGGACTCCGGTGGTTCACCCCGTCATGGCGACTGAACGGCGGCTGCACGTCTACGAGATTCCTTGCGGCATAGAATGCCAGCCCCATGTTGAACGGTCCATAAGGCACGTGAAGCAATACGGCCTCAGTTGTGGTATTGTCTTCGCCGTTGAGAAACGTGCCGATACCGAGCGAAAAAGGTCTTTTCCCGAGCGCCAGTATGCCCCACGGCGTCTGAGCGGTCAGCCACAGACTGTTCCAGTAGCCCGGCGAATGGGAGACCGTGGTGCCGGGAAAGAGGCTGTTGTCATATTCCGAGCTCGCCGGGACCGGCGCACCGGTAGGGCTCCACGACCCTACCCGGTAAGTCCCTCTCACGCGGACGGCCTGGTTGATCCTGAATTCCGGTGAGAAATCCATGTACTGGGTTTGCCTGATCGCGTTGGCTCCCGAAAAGACTCCCGCGGACAGCCTGTTGATGCCGCCCCAGAAGTTCTGATTGGCCGCTACCATCCCTCCGTTGTCCACGTCGTACGTGCCGAAGAACCCCTTGTTGCCCATTTGGTGTTCGGCATAGTAGTTCCAGTAGTATGTGGCGGTCAGGTTGAACTCGTATGCGGGTGCAGGCGAAGCCACCACCGCTACGATCACCATCATCGCTGCGATAGAGCCTAAGAACTTGGCCATATTTCGAATCCCTCCTCACACAAACACAAGAAAAAACACATAAAAAGTCGCTGCGACATGTTATCTCCCTCACGATGCACCTGCCCTCAGCCACGTTCCGCATCGGATCGTGCGGGGTCCGCCGGCGCACGCGACTTTCGGGCCGTCCATGCAAGCCTCGCCTGCAGGTCAAGCATTCGCGAAAAGAGATGATATGCACAGAGTCTGGTGGATTCTAAACGAACCTTTCTCCAAAAGTCAACAAAAATCGGCATTAAGCACTCCTAACCGAGAAGAATCAAACTGCATGGAAGCTAAATATTGCAAATTTGAAAGGTCTTTCCTTCCTCGCAGAAACCTCACCGAAAGGCAATCAGGTTGCCGTGTCCCCGTCCGCAGGGGAGACGCCGTCCTTCCACCTGCTACGTTTCCGTCTGTTTGGCCGGGATTGGCAATCTCTCGACGCGCAACCGCTTCACATGGAAATGCAGTTTCAGGGCAAGGGACGTGGTACGAGTTCACCGCGGAGACGCAGAGGACGCAGAGAAGAAAGAGAGAACGCTACCGTTCAGGTGGCATCCGTCTCCCGCCTTGAAACCAAGCCACAGAGGCACCAGGACACAAAGGAAGCAACGGGCAATCCGCCTCATGCGTGAAAAATGTACCTTGACTATTTGTCGGAATTTCTTACTTAATGAAATGATAGGGTTGATTCTTGAGCCGAAGGCCACCATGAACGACATCAGAACGACCGAGCACCACACGGGAATCAGTAGTCCTCACCGGGTCCACGGAGAATTCGAGGAACTCCTCGGAAAAGCCGAAGAATGCCTTCAGGAACAGGAAGTGGCACGCGCTCTGGCAATTCTTGTGGAGTTGCAGAAGAGATACGTGGCCTCCGTACGCCTGTTCGACCTCCTGGGCGAGGCACTGCTCCGACAAGGAAAGACTGAGGCCGCATTCCGAAACAAAGCGTTGCATCAGGTCCTCAAAGGCGTGTACCTCTCGGTGATCCCCGACTCTGACGACATGGTATCGTTCCTTCCCCCCGCGTCAAGGATGCGCGCAGATGAGGCTTCGCCGCTGCAGGCCACCGATATCTGCGCGAGCGGCAAGAACAGAGACCTGTCCCCGCTGCAGGCAGAGGATACCCGGCTGGAGCCTGCCATGACCGACACAGGCGACCTCGCCGGCAGACGGTCGGCACCGCCTCCGGCCAGGCAGCAAGCAGGCGGGCAGGACGGTTTGCCAAGGCCCGCGTGCGCCAACCACTCGACGGAGCTTCAGGACAGTCTGTTCCCGGTAACCCTCGCCATGGGCCACGAGTTTCTCCGCCAAGGCCATTTTCACCGGGCCCAGGAGATCTTCAGGGTGCTGTCCGAGCGGCATCCCGGCGACCCATCGATTGCTGAGGCACTGGAGTCTGCAATGAAAAAGAACCGGGAAAAGCAACTTCTCGGTGTGTTTCAGCGCTGGCTGAAGAACATCGAGATGATGAAATCTCCCCCGCCTTCATGAGCATGACATCCCAAACTCACGCGCTGCACGGATACCTGCGGAGATTCGGAGTCGACGCGCTTCTGCTGAACACCTCCGAAACCCTGTCATCCGCCAATCTAAGGTACTTCACGGGGTTCACGGGGTCGGACGCGAGCCTCCTGGTGACCAAGACCCAACGCCTGCTGTTCACGGATGGTCGGTACAAGACGCAAGCAAAACAACAGGCAAAGGGGTTCGACGTGCTCGTGGTCCGGCGAAAACTCGACGCTCTGGCACGCGCACTCAAGAACAGCGGAATCCAAAGGCTGGGCGTTGAATCATCGAGGATCAGTCTGGAATTTGTCAACGCGCTCGGGAAGAGAATCCCGCAGGTCAAAATCGTGCCTTTGAGGCGTTCCTTTCTCGAAGCCTTGAGGATGTCCAAGACTGTCGAAGAAAGGGACATGATCAAGACCGCGGCTCACATTGCCTCGGAGGTGTGCCGGACAGTCGTCGAGGCAGGCCTGCGTGGGAAACCCGAGAAGGAAATTGCCGCCCACATCGAACACGGCTTCCGGACCCGCGGAGCCGAAGCGGTGGCGTTTCCCACGATCGTGGCTTCAGGCGAACGCAGCGCGCTTCCGCACGCGGCAGCCTCGGACAAGGTCATAGCCGAAGGGGACCTGGTGATAGTCGACTTTGGCTGTCGATTCGACGGATACCACAGCGACGAGACGGTCACGTGCCGTATCGGCGGCACACCCTCCTCGGAACAGAAACGCATCCACGCTGCCGTGTACGACGCGCATATGAGAGCGCTCGAGATCGCGGCAGTAGGGCGAAAGGTCCGCGAGGTCGACAGAGCCGCTCGCGAGTCCCTGGACAAATCCGGATACGGCAAGTATTTCATGCATGGGCTGGGTCACGGAGTCGGACTCGAGATCCACGAACCCCCGAGCCTTTCACCCCGAGGCTCCGGAGTACTGGTGCAAGGCGCGGTATTCACCATCGAGCCGGGAGTGTACCTCGAAGGATTCGGAGGTGTACGCCTGGAGAGCCTCGTCTATCTGAGTAATGACGGGCCGGAGATACTCTCCGAAATGCCCAAGAGTCTATTGCCGGTCGATTGAATCGTACACCCGAAATACCTGTATCGACCGAGATCACATCCTTCAGCACGGGAGCATCACATGTATTCTACTCCTGATTTCAGAAAGGGCCTCAAGATCGAACTCAACGGAGAGCCTTTTTCCATAGTGGATTTTCTTCACGTCAAACCCGGCAAAGGCGGCGCCTTTGTGAGAACCACCCTCAAGAGCCTCATCTCCGGCAATGTGCTGGAAAGGACGTTCCGGTCCGGGGAGAAAGTGGACAAGCCTGACTTGGAAGAGAAAGAAATGCAGTTCCTCTACGAATCGTCAGGGGAATTCCACTTCATGGACATGGCAACCTACGAACAGCTATTCCTGACCGAAGGCCAGCTCGGCGACAACAAGGGTTATCTCCAAGAGAACGTCGTGTGCACCCTCTTGTTCCACAACGGAAAACCTATCGGCGTGGAGGTCCCGATCTTCGTCGAGCTCGCCGTGGCGGCCACAGAGCCCGGCGTACGAGGAGACACCGCATCCGGGGGAAGCAAGCCCGCTACTCTCACCACTGGTCTGGTAGTACAGGTCCCCCTGTTCATCAACGAAGGCGAAGTGCTCAAGATAGACACCCGGACAGGGAAATACATCGAAAGAGTCCGCTAGTCGGGAGTCATGTGCCCGCCAATGATCCGGGAGGCAGGCCCACAGGCGTCAAGATAAGGGCAACCGTCCCTCATCCGGCCTTGAAGGGCCCGGCTACTGTCAGTCGTCTGCGGGACTCCACCCACTCCCAAGCCCCGGGGGGGGCGACTGAGAATAGCCGGATGCTTCAACGCCGGGGGCCAAGGGCCGAACAGGCTGTGGCGTGGCAGGTCGTTAATTTGACGCCCGCGGGGTCTGCGTTGCCGGAGATATCGGCTGCTGCCGCCTGCTGCGGTTCCTGGCGGGCGGTCGCTGCTGAGAGGTGGTGTTTGATGGACCCACTGGGAATTGTAGTTCTTGATGACCGAAATTTTTTGACCACGGTGATCAAGGAAGGCGTGGAACGAGGCCTCTTCACCCGGGATCGTGCAGACGAGATTTCCCGCCTCTCCGTGGCAATGGCCAATAAGTACGTCATGCACAAGGAGGTCGATTTTCGATCGCCCGAAGAGCTTGAGAAAGTCCAGCAGACTATACTCAAGCTCATCGGGGTGGGGCTCGAGATCAGGAGCGAAAGACTGGTCGAGGCAGGGGTGGCGATACTGATGGGGGTATCCCCCGTCGACCTGTTTCGCATTGCACACACGCGCATCGAGAAGCTGAGACATCGCTGGACACTGCTGCTGCAGGACCATCGCGTGGAAATACTCGTCAGTGCCAGAGAATACGAGTGCCTGTCCGAGCTCACCTGCCAACGACTCGCGGAAATGAGCATATTCTCGGAGACCGAGATTCATACGATCCGGTCACTGACGCTCGAAGACGAGTTGTTCTCGAACTTGACCATACTTGAGTACTACGAAACCGAGCTCGAGCGCTACGAGTTTCTGCTCCGTCTGCGCAAGGTGTTGCCGTTGGGTCTCTTGAACAAGTCCGGATCGGTCAAGGCGGAGAATCTGTCCGAGGTCGATTCGATCAGGGAAGCGCTTGTCAACACGCTGATAGTCTCTGCCTGCGTGGATGGGAAGGACCCGGTGACAGTCAGCAGTGAGGAAGTGCGGAGGTTCCTCGGGGCTCTGCATTTCGAAGAAGGCGCGGACCTGTTCCCCACGATTGTGGAGGAGTCCGTGCTGGATCTCATCCACGAACTCGCCGAGTACGGAGAGCCATCAGACGCGGCCTTGCTGACCAAGGAGGTGGTCCAGATCGCGGAGAAGTTCATGGAGACCGTAGCCAGAGAGTGGGACACCGTCAACTCAGACGCGGAATTCACGTTCTTCAAGCGGTGGACCCGCATGGTGATACTCTCGGACGCTCCGGATATTCTGAGCAAGATCATTGCTTCCCAGGGGCCTCTGGACGAGTACGACTTCCAGCAGATGATCAAGGAACTTACCAATCGCCCGCAAGACGCGGCCAATGCGGTAATCGCTCGACTCCCCTGGCATCGCCTGGTGCCGGACCAGATCATCCGAGTGTTCCATGAGCTCCATGCGCATCAGGAAGCCCTCGCGGGATACGCGAAGCTCGACGGTTTCACGGCCGCGGACCTGACCGACCTGCTGGAAGAGCTCAGCCCCGAATCGTTGAATGCATTGATGCCGACCCTCAAGACCGCGGTCCCGGCTATTCCGTTTTCCCTCGAGGACATCGAAGTGCTTGCAGGCCTCCAATCGGAGCATGTTCCCACGTTGCTAAGATTTGCCGGGCCTCCGGCCGACCTCGACCCTCGGCAGCTTCTGGCCGAGTTCCGCGATGGGAGCGCTCGGACCAGAGAGATACTGTTCGTCTGCACTCGGGGGTCAGACGTATTTCCGATGCTCTTTGCCGAGGCTTGGACCACGGACGAGGGTTTCGTGAAGCGGCAGGCCATGAAAGTGCGCCCCGCGGCGATCGGTGCGTTTCTTCTCCAGGCAGCGGGGGGAGTAGCGCCGAAAGTGGCCAAACCACGAAAGGGCGACCCCAAGCTCGTTTTCAAGATAAGAGAAGTTGACGATCTCTTCGCTTCCCTCCCCAAGACCAAGAAGCAGGCTGCGGTCAGGTATTTCACCAAGTAGCGGCCGGGAGCCCCCACCAATAATCGCGGCGGTTCCAGCCCTGCCGCGTAGCTCTCCTTGGGGTTCCGTACGGTTCCGTGGCGTTTCCACGAATGACCAGGGACGTGCCTCACCACCACTGGACCCGGCACGCTGGCGGGTCATCAATTCCCGCTGTCGACCCTCGGCCGGGACTTCACTGAGGTTCCCCCGAAACTCGGACGGCAGCATTTCGCGGTCTTTTCACTTGACAGGGGACAACGCTCGATTTATCTTGCACACAAGAGGATTCGCGTGCTCCACTATTCCGACTGCATTGTGTTCCTGTTGGCCAAGGCCTACCAGAAGGCCCACGGGCAGATCAAGAAGCGTTTGGCAGAGTACGGGTTGACCCCGATCCAGATGCTGGTGATCGAAGCGCTTCGGGATGAGGAAGGCGTCTCAGCGGGTGAGCTGGGGAAGAAAGTCGTGCTCGACAGCGCCACACTCTCGGGAGTCCTGGACAGGCTCGCGGAAAAAGGGTGGATCGTCAAAGAAACCGATTCGGTCGACCGCCGCGCCCTGAGGCTCTTCCTGGGAGACCCGGCCAAGGAAATCGCTCAGGCTCTCGCAGAACAGAGGCAGATGGCCAACAACGACGTCATGGAAAACCTGTCCACAGAGGAAAAGGTGCTCCTCAAGCGCCTGCTCAAGGACCTGAACGGCTGAGTTCCTATGGAAATGTAGTTCCCGGGGGAAGGGATTTCTTGAAAAAAGTCCCTTCCCCATGTGTGGAGCTCGTCTTGGTTTCGGATAACCCAGCGGAATAATGAGGCCCTGGGCGCGCTTGTACCCGTTTCACTGCTTGGGCCTCCCGGCGCTTACGCACCGGGCTATTATCTGCCGCCCCTCTGGGGCTCCAAAGGCGCAACTTCAGTCCCGCAGGGACGTAAGAAAGTAGCCCGGGACGTCAGTCCCGGGTTGCAGAAATGCACCGTGACATCATTAAGATACCAAAGTGCGCGGCACCCCTTCCCCCGGACCCCCATCCCCAAAAACTTTTGGAGCATGCGGCTCCCGCTGGTCGCCGAATCCTCACATGCCATGAAACACAACGGCATTTCCATCGTTCGTTGTGGCCAAGGGTGGCATGGTGGTTCTCATGAGATCGCAATCACAGCGAGCAAATGGCTCGATCAGAAAGGTTCAGACCCAATGATCTCAGTGAGTTGCCAACGAGCGGAGGATCGTCGCCCAGCACCTCGTGAGGGGTGCATTTTTCGGCTGAATGGTTAGTATGCAAGATAATTCCCACCCAAACCGCGGCGGTGACCCGCCCATTGCAAAGAGGAGGCTCTCAAATGGATCTGAAACAGCACATCGTCAGCATGCTCGCGGACAAAGTCGATGCCGTGGGATTCGCTCCGGTGAACCGCTTCGACGAGGCTCCGGAAGCACACCATCCGTCCCACATTTGCAAGGAGGCCCGCACGGTCATTGTGTTCGGAAGGGCAGTTCCGCGAGGCATGCTCCATTCCCCGGACTACAGCGGTTATATCATGCACCGGGCGTATCACTCCGCCTACCCCTATCTCGACGAAATAGCACTGACGCTCTCCAACCGAATCGAGGACCAGGGCAGGTATCTGGCGGTTCCGGTGCCGAGCTACGCTCCCATGGTCTTTCAGGGACGGGAACCCTGGGGAATCCTTTCATTGAAGCACGCGGCCGTGAACGCGGGTCTCGGCAGCTTCGGGAGGAACGGGCTCATGCACAGCCCCCGGTTCGGAACACTCCTCAGACTGGGAGCCGTGATCACCAGCGCAGAGCTTCCCGGGGATCCGATGAACACCCAGTCGCCGTGCCCGGACAAGTGCTCCGCCTGTGTCAAAGCGTGTCCCAACAAGGCGTTTCTCGATGACGGTACGTTTCAGAAGATGACGTGTCTTGCCAAGACCATCAAACATGCCATCTATCCGCTTGCGTTCCAGACTCCTGAGGGTTTGAAGCAAATCGAACGCGTCGTCAACACCGCGGGATACAACTACTGGCTCGATTGCCACAGGTGCCTCAAGGTATGCCCGAACAATCATGGTGACTCTTCGGATGAAGCAGCGAAAGACCTGATGTGATGATGATCGCGTCAAAGGAGAAGAACATGCCCGACACAGACGTGTATGAGCGGTTGATTCAACGGTTGAGAACCTGGTTGTTCGGTCTTCCTGATGCGGAGATACTCATGCCCCTGATGCAGCTCAGGTTTTCACCCGCGGAAGCGGAGTTTCTGTGCGACTTTCCGTTTGTTCCTTCCACAATGGAACAGCTCAGGCAGCGACTGGGGCTTCCCGAAGAAACCCTCAAGACTGCCATCAAGCCGTTCATGGCGAAGGGGCTCATCTGCGCGTTCGAAGGCAAGAGCGGGACACGCTACGCGTTCACGGATCAGGTCTTCTTTCTGTATCGCATGCCCGGATGGAAAGGGGAAGACGACCAATGGAACCGCAGCATGGCCTCATTGGCCAACCGGTACTACGTGGATCACTTCGGAGCGGACTTCATGGCACATCCCACCAAGGGACTGAGGGCGATTCCGATAGCCCAAACCATCCAGGATACCAGACGGATACTTCCGTACGAAGACGTACTCGCGTATGTGGAACGGGAGGATTACCACACCGTCTCTACCTGCGCGTGCCGACATCGCCACAATATGGACCCCGCATTCGAGACGTGTTCACATGACACCGAGACTTGCCTGCATTTCGGAAAACTTGGTTACTACACCGTGCAGCAGGGCATGGGAAGGCGGATCGCTCGCGAAGAGACACTCGACATCCTCAATAAGGCGGCCGACGCTGGGCTGGTGCATGGGATCTCCAACTCGAAGATGGGGATGGACACCATCTGCAACTGCTGTGCATGCTGCTGCCTGTTTCTGGAACCGGTGAAAATGCCTGCGCTCGTGCAGGGAAAGCATCAGCGATCGAACTACATGATCAGGCATGACTCCGAGAGCTGCAAAGCGTGCGGGCTTTGCGAAAAACGCTGTCCCGTGAACGCGATCACGCTCAAAGACAAGCGCCCCGCAGCCACGCCCGAGGGAGGCCGGAAACTCACCCCGAAAGACCTCAAAGAAGTCGCGTACGACCCCGATCAGTGTATCGGATGCGGCGTGTGCGCCCACAAATGCCCGACCGGAAGCCTGACGCTGATGCGCCGGAGTGAACACGAGGAAGATATTCCCGCAACCCTGTCCGAAATCGGACGACGCTTTCTCATGGAACGAGGACGGGACATGGCCAAGGTGTTCTGATTGCGCAGGAGATTTCCGGGGGGTGAAGGCAACGCGTGCTCAAAGGTGAGGGACTGCGCCCCGGAAATCGCGTCTTCAGTAGGCGTTCACCGCAGAGATCGCAGAGGGCGCGGAGAAGAAGAATGAAGCACAAAGAGACGACGGCACAAAGAAATCCACGAAGTCTTCAATTCTTTATGACTTGGAGGCTTCGTGGTTTTTTTGCGTTTTGTCTTCTCTGCCTCTCTGCGTTCTCCGCGTCCTCTGCGGTGAATTCTTTCTTGCCCCGTGAACGGTTACCATTTTCAGATAAGCCCGGCGAAGAAACAGCTCGACGACACCTGTAGGACTTGGTAGTCTTGGTGGACTGTCACGAGGAAACCGACTCACGATGCCGACACCGGCTGAACAAACGCATCGGGCCGAGATACGGGCCCGGCCTTCCAGGAGCCTATGGCTCGCCGCCGCGGTGATGATCTGTTGTGGGGCGTTCCTGCACTTCGGGCGAGGCGTCGCCGTTCCACAGCCGGTGCACGTCCCGGACACCGCTGAGAGCAGCCCGACTGAGCCGGACTCCGCGACTCCCAAAGGGCCGTCCTATCCCGAGTGGTGGGGACCGCGGCCCGCGGGCGGCACCACAGCCCCGTGTAGAGATCCGGGAAGATGCGTCACCTGCCACGAGACTCAGGCCACGATGGACCCGTCGCACGCGCTGAGTTGCACCGCATGCCATCGAGGAAATCCCGACGCGGAGGACGCAACGGAAGCTCACCGGGACCTGATCAAAGACCCCGGCGACCTCCGAACAGTGGAGCACACCTGCGGGAAGTGTCACCCTGAGCCCGCCCGAAGGGTCAAGAGGTCACCCATGGCCTTGGCCACCAGAATGATTAACCACGTGCGGTTTGCCTTCGGCGGGCAGGGTTCAGCCGAGCCGATGTTCGCCACGGTGGAGGCGGGCCCGCTCAAGGAGGCCCCGGTTTCCTCCGTGTCTGCCAACCTGGGCGACGACCTGCTGCGGCGTTCCTGCCTCCGCTGCCACCTGCGCACCAAAGGATCGACCCGATGGGGAGAAACCCGCGGGCAAGGCTGCTCAGCCTGCCATTCTCTTTGCCGAAACGGCCCGGAGAAGGAATCGTGCAGCCACGTGATCGTGAGGTCCGCTGGCATGACCGCTTGCCTGAAGTGCCACAACGCCAACCACGTGGGAGGAGACTTCGTGGGGCTGTACGAGAAGGACTTCGGGAGAGGGTTTACGTCGCCGTTGGTGGAGGGGAAGGCACCCCCGCGCATCTACGGAGCCGAACAACACCGGCTCGTCCCGGACGTGCACTACCAACGAGGCATGCAATGCACCGACTGCCACACCGTTGACGAGATACATGGCTCAGAAGAGCAGACCCGTTCCGCTACCGGATCTGCACTACTGAGCCCCGAATTCTTGTCGGGCCGGTTCGCGTTCTCGCCGGGACCCGCTTCATCACCTGAGTTCATGCCTGTTCTTCACCTGCAACAGTCTGCAGTCGGAAGCAGCGTAGAACCAACCCACCCCGCCATCGGTCTGCATGCGGACCGAGAAAGGTGGACGCGATTATCGGCCACGGCTCCCAGCCTTTTGGCTGCGGCTCCCGGCCGCTCGCTGAAGATCTCCTGCGAGGGCTGCCATGTCCGTGGAGACCATCCCGCGCTGCTTGAGGAGTCGGACGGCACTCGCACCCTGCTGAAAGGAACCGGGAGACGCATTCCGATGTGGGACCCGAGGAAGATCCCCCACTCGGTCCCTGAACACCAGGCAAAGGTGCGATGCTCCGCGTGCCACGCCGCGTGGTCGTTCCAGGACTACGGCTTGCACTTGATGCTCGAAGAGCGCGCGGACTACTGGAAATGGGCTCCTACCGCCGGCCAGAACGATCCCCAAGTGCAGGAGCTGCTGCTGAGGAATGTGGGCACCGAGGCGGACCCGGTGCCTCCGAGAGAGGGAAACGCCCCCCCCAAGCCCATGGAACAATGGGAACAGCCGGCCATGAAAGACTGGCTGTCCGGGGAGACTCGGCCCGGAGCATGGTTCAGGGGCTACACGATCCGCCGCTGGTCAGATCCGCCGCTGGGGCTGGACTCACGCAGCAGGGTGAGCATCATGCGGCCGATGTATCAGTATGTGGTGACCCACGTGGGGCCGGACTCGAAGCTGCTCCTGGACAGCAAGATTCCGACCACCGGCGCGGGCACCCCCGCGCTGATCTTCAACCCGTACGAGCCCCATACCACATCAGCCAGAGGCAGGAACTGCCACGAATGTCACGGAAATCCCAAGGCGATCGGGCTCGGAGAGAGTCGGAAAGGCATCGCCAAGCCGGTCCGCGTCCCACTCTGGAAGCCCGACTCCCAGCTTCCCGAGCTCAAAGCCGGCTGGGACGCGATCGTGGACGAACAGGGCACTCCGTTGCAGTTCAGCAGCCATCCTGGGGCCGGTCCCCTCGACGCGAGCACCGTCAAGCGGCTGCTCAACCCCTCCGACCGCCATCGAGCACTCTGGCACAAGTACCTGGCGGGGCAGGGAACGGGGAAGAACGACCCGGGGCAACATGATCCGGTCTCTTCCACAGGTCCGAAATAAGCTGTCCCTTGCAGAATTTCTGTCCCGGATCTTGTCGGTCTTCGGTTGTGGCGACCGCTCTCCGTGCCGGTCGTCGGCGGGCCGGCAGAGACGCCGGTCGCCACAAGATCCCTCACAACGACCGAGGTGCTGGGTCAGGAACCGCGTGTGCGAAGTGGCGTTCCAAGGCATCAATCCTGAAACCGCAGCACTCAACTCGCACTATCGGAATCCAGCTCCCTTTTCCACTACCGCATAACTCGTAGCGCGTGATAGAAGGGCAATGACCACCCTCGCCACGGGAATCGAGGCCGGTTCCCGTCACCATCCGTATGGGGGAGAACCACACATGTGCGCGACAGTCACTTGGCTACATCTCAGTGATCTTCACATGGAAGAAGCTGATGCATTCAACAGAGGCGTCGTAATAGAAGCCCTGTTCAAGGACTTGGCAGCTTTGCGGGCAAGAGGTGTGGCCCCCGATTTCGTAGCCTTCACCGGAGATATTGCCTGTCACGGTTTGGAGTCGGAGTATGCCTTTGCCCAGGAGGAATTCTTCGACAAGCTGCTCGCAACGCTTGACCTTGGTCCGGAGAAGCTGGTTGTTGCCCCGGGCAATCACGACCTGTCACGGACAATTGCGAATCGAATCAAGAGCCCCTTGCCGGAGCTTCGGGATGCCGCTGCCGTCTCGCGATGCTTCATCGACCAGGAAAACGACCCGGTTCTGTTCTACGCGTTTCGGCATTTTGAGCATTTTGCCAAATCGCACACGATTTGCGCCGGGCATTCTTGCAACCCACTCTACGCGGACGTCCACGAGCTCCAAATAAGAGACCACGCGCTCATTGCGCTTGTGGTGCTGAACACGGCCATTCTCAGTAGCTACCACAAGGCGGCCGGCGGAGAGGTCGAGGATCAAGGCCACTTGGCAGTGAGTGAGCATCAGATCTCAACGGCCTTTAAGAAGGTGAGCACTGCAGACCTGGTGATAACCGTGATGCACCACCCTTCGGATTGGCTCATGCCGTTCGAACGGGAAGTCATCGAGCCAATCCTCACACAGAACTCAGACATCATACTGACTGGCCACCTGCACAGACCCAATACCGCTCAAGTCAGAGACCATTTCGGCGCTTGTGTCATCATACGAGCCGGCTCCGTTTTCGACACCAGAAAATCCCCAAACCACTACAACATGGTGCAGTTCGATCTCCAAACGAGGAAAGGGCAGGCCATTCATCGTGAATACAACGATCAGGGGAGGGAGTGGACCAAGGGCATTCGCACCACTGGAGAAGACGCGGACGGGGTCTTCCCTTTCAACCTCCGAGAGACGGGAACGACTGAAGGTCCGGATCTCACGATCCCACGAACAGAAGAGACTTTCTCGTTCACGGACGCGTGTCGGAGCGATATTGCCCGCCTCGGCGTCACGGAGGATCAGTTGATCAGGCTGCTCAAGAATGAGTTTAGAAGTCATGTGAGCTACCTCCTATATGATCTCGAGGCCTACCCTATGCCTGTGCGGGCTTCCTATCTCGTGTATCTGAACAAGCGAGGGCATCAAGTAGAGCTCTACAGAGTCATTCCATGCACCACAAATGCGGCCGAATTGGCAAGCTGGAGCCAAATCCTTCGCCTGTACAGGAGGGCTCTTAGGATCGAGTACCGAGAGCGGCCGGAATCGTTGTGGCGCACACGATCACTGCTGCCGGCGACTCTCAACCTTCACGCAGACATCCGGAAGTTGATTGTGAAATACTTCCGGGAACATAGAGACATGGACGTTTCGGGCATCTCTGAAGCAATAGTAGACGCCTTGAGGAAACAGTTTCCCGGAGCCATGTTCTCTCCTGACGGTAATAGCCGAGGGATGGTCGTTTCCGCACGCCAGGAAGACTCAGTCCGGCAGGAGGTGATCTTCAGGCTGCTCGAGTCTGAAAGCGCCTGCAAAGAGGCGATGGAAACGTACAAGTCGAGGCGCGCGAAACACGTGGACCTTGAGGAGGCACAGAAAGCCATAGTCGCAGATCTCGAGGTGTCTCTGCAGCATCTTCACAAGATAATACTCGGTTTTCCGCCGTCTTGAGGAAGTCGTCGGTTGTCTCTTGACACTGTCTGGGGAATGGAGAAGACGGGTCCTCGCTTACCGGGAACGAAGCTCGGGGGTGCTTGGGATGTTGATTTTCATCGTGGAGGACGAAGAAGGCACTCGGATGCTGTACGAATCGGAACTCGCGGACGAAGGGTACGAGGTGATCGGCGTGCCCGATGGGTGGCATTTAATGGATATGATAGAGAAATGGTCTCCCGATTGCGTGATTCTCGACGTCAGACTGAGAGACCATGATGGTCTGGATCTGCTACAGGACATCAAGAAGAATCACCCCGATTTGCCGGTAATTATGAACACGGCGTATTCCTCCTTCCGAGTCGATCTCAGAGCACGGAACGCGGACGCGTATATTGTCAAATCCTCAGATCTGAGCGAGTTGAAGGGTCAACTTCGGCTGACCTCCCCGCCCAAGGGAGAAACGAGCCGTTCACTCTTGCTGCGGAGAGTCCGATGCCTCTCCAAATTGTATCTCAACTGCCACCAACGAGGCCAATTCGGAGAATCAGGCTCCGGTCATCTCTCGGACGACTTCGCATCGTTTCGCTTCGCGACAGGTAGCAATCTGGAATCAATTCTGGCGACTGGTCACTGCACGCTCAGGGAGGTCGAAGATCTGTTCAGGGATATACACCACAACTTCGTCGACAAGAAGGACCTTGTGGAGTGCATTGTTCGTCGGGAGTGGCAATGCCGGGAGGTTCTGCGAGCCAACGTCCGCCGTGCAAGAAAGGACTACGAAGCGGCGAGTGCGCGGTGGAAGGAGGCGTTGCTAAGCCACGAAATGCCGAAGGCGAAACAAGCCGCCGAGGTATTGGACAGGGCAGCGTCCCGCTTGGCGTGGGCTCAGACCGAGGTGAGGGCTCTCGATTACCAACTGGCGCGCGAGTGCTTCAGCGAGTGCTTCGAGTTGTTGAGCTACGATACGTGCCTCCACCTAGTGAGTGCGGCGTTACGGAATCTTGAAGAAGAATCATCCCGATAAGGATCTACATTGCACGGATTGCTCGTCTTTGCCGGCCGATCCGCATTACCGTGAGCGTCGCCGGCTTCAACCCGGTCTGAGTAGGCCTGAGCCGAACGAACGATGCGCCCCCCGGCCGGGCTGGTGAGGATCACGCGGTTCTCGAGAATCGCGGAAACGGTATCCGCAGCATGCGAAGGACTTGAGCAACGCGGGGATCTTGGCCACAGGCTATGAGGGGAATCTTCTCATCCGGCAGCCTCATAGTGAGCTTCCTCCTGCTTCCTTCTCCAGTAGACGTCGATCAGGTCCTTGAGCATTGAGAGAGGCAGCGGCTGCGAGTCCATGAATGCGGAGTCCGGGCAATAGTCCAGGTCCTCAGGCCATACGAGTCCTCCGAGATCTTCCTGCACCTCCACACTGGAGAACAGATCCCAATCCCCGAGTTTCCCCCAGACGCCCGTAGTACGTATGTAGGGCTTCATGTCCAGGATGCGAAGCTCACCTGATTCGAAAAGCAGGATCAGGGTGAAGTCCCTTAAAGGAATAGCCTTGGCAATATACTTCGCGTTCATGGCCTAATGCCTCCTTGACGTTGCCTTTCCCTCGCGTCGCGCCAAAACGTCATGAGTTCCTCTTTGTGCTGTGCGATCCATTCTCTGACCAGTTTGAGGCAGGAAGGGGGAAGTTTATGCGCGCTTATGACTTCCAATTCTTCAATCGCAATCAATCCTCTGTTCTGCTTGTCGCACCAAACATGCACATGAGGCGGTCCATGACTCTCCCGTTCATACATGTAGATCGTAATCCCGTCGATCGATCGCTTGAAGGGCAACGAGCACAGCCTCCATCACCGAGGTTGGTACGCAGTGTCGCACCTCGTCCCCGGCGTGTCAACCGTATGGTATTGCGCGCGAACCAGGCCGCATGACTGAGACGACCGGAGGAATCCGATGGAGGTGGTCGGAGTCTCGGGCACTACCGGGTGACGCGGACCTCCCGAATCTCGAGAGCGACTTGCGCATCAAAGTGAATCGGGGAAGGTGGACAAGCTCGGATGCGTACGCCCGTGCGCAGACGTGTCGGGAAATCGCCTCCCGAGAGCCGTATCCTGCCGTGGACGGCTCCGGCCGGTGCGTGTTCGCCGCGGCAAGACGAGCCTCGATGGGTGAGGTAGGGCAGGCGTCGCGCTCAAGAATAGGCCGGCCCCCTAACGGCCTCTTGAGTATCCTGAGTGGCACCGTCTGCCGCTCCGTCGGCCGAGGACTTGAAGTAAACGCCTCGGTTTGATACTCTCAGGGGTCCGCGGCAAACAACGTAAAGACGAGGTGCCCGATGTGGGAATACAGCGAGAAACTCAAAGACCATTTCTATAACCCAAGGAACGTGGGGGAACTCCCTGACGCCAGTGCCGTGGGCGAAGTCGGATCGCTCGCGTGCGGAGACGCCCTCAAGTTGTTCGTAAAAATCGACCCCGCGACTGAACGCATTACGGATGCCAGCTTCCAGACCTTCGGGTGCGGCAGCGCGATCGCGTCGAGCAGCGCGCTCACCGAAATGATCAAGGGCAAGACCGTCGACGAAGCCCTCAAGATAACGAATCAGGACATCGCGGACTTTCTCGAAGGACTCCCCCCGGAAAAGATGCACTGCTCAGTCATGGGCCGTGACGCCTTCCACGCGGCAATCGCATGCTTTCGGGGCGAACCCCCCATTACCGAACACGAAGAAGGCGAGCTGGTCTGCAATTGCTTCGGAGTGTACGACAGTCAGATCAGACGCGAGATCCGGGAAAACAACCTCTCCACCCTGGAACAGGTCACCAACTATACCAAAGCCGGCGGCGGATGCGGCCAATGCCACGAACGCATCGAACAGATACTCGCAGAGGTCCGAGGCGAAATCCGTGAAGCGGAGATTCGCAAACCCACGCCCCTCCCCAAGCTGACCAACCTCCAGAAGATTGCCAAGATTCAGGAGGTTATCGAGAGAGAAATCAGACCCATGCTCCAACAGGACGGGGGAGATGTGGAGCTGGTGGATGTCGACGGCAAGCGGGTCTTCGTCGCCTTGAGGGGAACGTGCACCTCATGCCCGAGCGCCGGATTCACCCTGAAATCGGGCATCGAAGCCAAACTCCAGGAATTGGTCTCTCCTGACCTGATAGTCGAGGAGGTCGAAGGATGAAGACCATATACCTGGACAATAACGCGACTACCATGTTGGACCCGCTCGTCCTTGAAGCGATGCTCCCCTTCTTCTGCGAAAGGTACGGGAACCCGTCGAGTATGCACTCCTTTGGCGGCAACGTAGCCAAGGAGGTGAGAAAAGCACGGGGAAAGCTCGCTGACCTGCTCGGAGTGTCGCCTTCGACGATAGTGTTCAACTCGGGCGGTACCGAATCCGATTCTACCGCGATACTCAGCGGAATCGCCACCATGCAGGACCGCCGGGAAATCGTGACCTCCAGGGTGGAACACCCCGCGGTGCTCAACCTGTGCAAGCATCTCGGCCGAGACAAGGGCTACTCCATCCGCTGGATATCAGTGGACAAACAGGGAATTATCGACCTTGACGAGGTGCGCAGCAAGATCACGAGTCAGACCGCAATCGTGTCGATCATGTGGGCCAACAACGAGACCGGAGTGATCTATCCGGTAGAGAAGATCGCGGAGCTTGCGCACGAACGCGGAGCTCTCATGCACGTGGATGCAGTGCAGGCGGTCGGCAAGATCCCCATGAAGCTTGACGCCACAGCCATAGACTTCCTGTCTCTCTCGTCCCACAAAATACATGGGCCAAAGGGAATCGGCGCGCTGTACGTCAGGAAAGGGACACGTTTTCACCCCTTCATCATTGGAGGCCACCAGGAAGCGGATCGCCGTGGCGGAACGGAAAACGTTCCCGGCATCGTGGGCCTGGGAGAGGCCGCGCGTCTGGCCAAAGAACACCTCGGAGACTACGGGACGCGAGTGAAGCAGCTCCGGGATCGCCTCCAACATGGTGTCTTGGCGCAAGTCCCTTCCGCAAGGGTGAACGGCCATGCTGACCACCGTCTGCCGAACACGCTCAATATAGGATTCGAGTACGTCGAGGGCGAGGCCATTCTCATGCGCATGGACAGCGCGGGGATCTGTGCGTCATCCGGGTCCGCGTGCACGTCGGGTTCGCTGGAGCCTTCCCACGTGCTGAGAGCCATGGGAGTGCCTTTCACCGCAGTGCACGGGTCGATCAGGTATTCGTTGTCGAGGTTCACCACCAAGGAAGAGATCGACTACACGGTTGACGAAACCGCCAAGATAATCCAGTTGCTTCGGAGTATGTCTCCGTTCGGAAGGGAGAATCTCGCCTCGGTCTGCACCGTCCACTGAAACCGACCAGCGGGAGTCGCCCAGTCTCAGAACTTTTCGTGGAAATGACGTTTCGGGGGGGGGGGGGGGGGGGGGGGGGGGGGGGGGGGGGGGGGGGGGCCCGCGCCCCCCCCCCCACCCGCGCGAAGCGCGGGGC
>JBFMAA010000100.1:0-21818 GCA_040755955.1 Thermodesulfobacteriota bacterium | reverse complement strand
AATGGCCTATTGACTTTGCTCAGATTCGGGTATATTCCTCCTGAAATCACAGGTTAGGTAATAGCCAAATGCAGCAAGAATCAATTAGCCTATTTGAGTTCCAAGAGCGATTCCCGACAGAGGGCGCCTGCAGAGACCATCTGTTCGGGATCAGATGGCCGGGAGGGTATTCCTGTCCCCGCTGTGGCCATCAGGAATATAGCTTCATCAGCACGCGCAACCTCTATGAGTGCAGGCAGTGCTGTTACCAAGTGTTGGTTACTGCCGGAACGGTATTTCACAAGACGCGTACGCCCGTGAGAAAGTGGTTCTGGGCTATCCTTCTCATGAGCCGCCAGAAGAGTGGGGTGTCTATGTTGGGACTTCAACGGCTTCTCGAGATCAAGAGCTACAAGACCATATGGTTGATGGGCCACAAGATACGCAAGGCCATGGCTGACAGGGACGCCCCGTACCACCTCGGAGGCCTTGTGGAGATGGATGATGCGTTCATCGGTCCTTCGGTGCCGGGTGTGACTGGCCGAGGGGCCAAGGGAAAGGCCAAAGTTCTCGTGAGCGTCGAGAGCCAAGGTCCCCACGCCGGCTTTGCTTCTATGCGGCATGTCCCAGAGGTCAGCGGGCAGCAAATCTTGAGCATGGCGCAGGATAACGTTCGAGAGAACTCAACTATCCGGACCGATGGATGGGCGGCGTATCGCACCCTCGCCTCCAATGGTTTCGAGCATCAATACGTTGTCCTGTCAAAGGACAAGTCCGGTCTCAGCCAGCTAAAATGGGTTCACGCCTTGATAGCAAACATCAAAGGCAATATCAGAGGTGTCTATCATGGCGTCAGCGAGAAGCACCTGCACAGATACCTCGCGGAGTTCTGCTATCGCTTCAACAGGCGCTTCTGGGAGACGCAACTGGTTGATAGAATTCTAACTGCATGCTCATTTACAAACACGGTAACCTATTCTGAGCTAAAGGGATAGGCCATACAAAAAAAGCATATCAACGGCCACACCTACTACTATTACACCGAGGCCAAGCGTATCAACGGCAAACCTACCAAGGTTCAGCAGGTGTACCTGGGGAACGCTGATCAGGTCTTCAAGAAATGCGCCTCCCCAGAGACGCCTGATCCTCCGGTGAAAACATCCCATCTCGAGTTCGGTCTGGCTGCAGCCCTTTATGGGCAGGCTCTGGAGCTCGATCTCATCCCAATGATCAATTCGTATGCCACGTTCAGCTCTCCGAATCTCGATGTTGGTCAGTACTTGGTCCTTGCAGCGATCAATCGAGTCTGTGATCCCAGGAGTAAGAACAAGATAGGGTACTGGTACAACAAGAGCATGCTTCCCAGTCTGTTCACCATCCCCGTCAGCCGCGCCACCGGTCAACGGTTTTGGGATGCCATGGACCACTTTCCTCTGCAGGCAATCCCCCGTGTGGAAGAGGATCTATGGGGGAAGACCATGTACGACTTCGGCATACCGCTGGACTGGCTGATCTACGACACCTCCAACTTTTTCAGCTTTCTTGCGGAGCAGACCCCGTCCGAGCTTTACGAAAAGGGGAATAACAAGGCATTCCGGCACCACCTTCGCCAAGTGGGAATGGCTGTATCCGTCGTCAGAGGGCTGGGACTGCCGCTTATCCACGAGCTCTATGGTGGTTCTCAGCACGATGCGCCGCTGTTCGCCACGGCCATCTCGCACACCATAGAGCGCGTCCGCAAGCTATCCCACGACCAGATCGAGGAGCTGACCGTGGTATTCGACAAAGGGAACAATTCAGCGGAGAATATCGAACAACTCAACAGTGCGAAGGTCCACTTCATCGGCAGTCTTCCCCCCAGTAATTACCCGGAACTCTGCTCAATACGCCTTTCTCGGTATACGGAGGCGACACTGGAAAACGGACGAAAGATTAGCCTTTTCGATACGACGGCAAATGCCTTCGAACGATCGATCCGGGTTGTGATCACCTACAATGAGGCAGCGGCACGAAAGAGGGAGAAGCGCTTCCAGAAAGACCTCGGCCAAGCGTTGGCTGAACTCAATCAAGTTCGATGGGCAAAGGTGAAAGACCCGGAAGCCAAGATTAGGGAACTTGTTTCTCCTAAACTGCCGGGGTACCTATTCAGGACCGTCGGCAACGGTGCTCATCTGAAGGTCGGGTTGGACCAGAAGGCCGTCACAAAGTATAAGAAACGGTTTGGCAAGACGCTCATTTTCACCGATCGCAGGGACCTTACCGCCCTTGAAGTAGCCCAAGCCTACACGGATCGCAATGAAATAGAGCGGCTCTTCGGAGAGATGAACGACCCCATGATCGTCCCCTTCAGGCCTGTCCGGCACTGGACGGACCAGAAGATAGCGGTCCATGCCTTCATCTGCATCCTGGGACTGCTCCTGCTCAAGCTCCTCCAGCTCAAACTCAAGAAAGAGGGGATCATCCTGAGCCTCGAACTGATCAAGGACGAGCTCGAATCCATCCAGATGGGTCTTTGCCTCGTCAGTTCGGGAAAGCTCTTCAAAATAATCTCCGATAGATCGAAGCTTCAAGCCAAGATGTTCTCCATCCTCTCTCTTCAAAATGTAGCTTCTTTGTTAGGGGCACAGTACGACGACTCATAACCGACTAGGATCACAACCGAAACCTCCTGCTTCTTGTCTCGGCTTCGGAAACTGGGGTTTGACGCCGAACCATGCGGAGACGACGGTCAACGCTCTGGCCGTGCCGAACCCCTCAAAGAGCTGCAAGAGGCTGTAGTTATCGATAGGGTTTATCCGGTTGGGATTCCTGACGTGCAGCTTACACCCGTCCCGTTGACACGACACCGACGGCAGGAGAAGCGCACTTGCCAGCCGAAGATGCCCATACGGATTGCCCCCTCATACCATTCGTGCCGGTCCTTCACGGGAAAGGCCCCTGGATCTCCATGTGCGTCCTGACCCCAGACCTCGGTAGTTCGCTTCTGGAAGTTGGGGACCAGGCAATCAAACGAAAGTGATGCCCCTTGGAGAACAACGTGCTTGCCATAGCGTGCTCGTAGGAAATCTCTCGTGTCGTAGAGCCTGGGCCACTGCTTCAACGAATCAGGATGTTCCCGCCCTGGATGATCCGGCTCAGGAAGCTGCAGTTCCCATACGGAGGGGGCGGGCTGGTCGGCGGGTTCAAACACGCTGAATCGCTCGCCCTGCTCGTGCCATCGCTCCATCATCCAACTCTTGAGCTTGTCCTGGTCCTCCAGAATAGTCACGGGCATTTTTCCTATGTCATCCTCGATGCCTGAGTTTATCGCGGAATTCCAGATCTCGGCTACACTCATGTGTGCCCGGCCCTTTGATCCGAGTTCCGCTGGAGGAGTATTGTCAAGACATGTCGGCAACAGGCACCCAAAGACTGCTCTAGGAGAGGACCATGCCTCCTCATGGCTCAGAAATTCGCCACAACCAATTTGAGCGAGGTTGTCGCCAGGGGTATGCGTGAACATGTCCCGAAAGAGATCCTTTTTCTACGGGGCGCTCAGGCGACGAAAAGGATCTCCGAAACCCATAACTACCCGGTTACCACTTCTTCATAGAGGGGAGGACAGAGGTCTGACCTTGGACAGTATTTCCTACGAGCATATGAGTCGCCTCCCTCCCTCTCTCCCGGACTGTGAAGAGCCCGCACACCGAGCGCAGGATCTCAGTTGGTTCACGACCGATTGTCATGAGGCCTGCTGATCGGCGTCGATCGCCTTTTCAGGGATTGCTCTTTGTTTGCCGCTTCAGAGAGGATTTTCCAGCTTGCCTCGACGGTTCCCCAAGGGCACAGAGCCGCATCTGTTATCATTTGAAGTTGTCCCTTGACCGCCCCTCAGATGACTGCTAGATTGCTCGCTGACAGGAAGAGACCGAGCGCTGGTAGGACGCAGAGAATCCTGGCATCCCCGGGAGCGGTTCGGAGGCAAACATGATTAGGGAAATCATCGCCAAAGTGGTTAATGGACATAATCTGACTGTAGACGAGATGACACAGGTGATGGAATCCATCACGGAGGGAGAGGCTACTCAGGGACAAATAGCGGCTTTTCTTGTGGGCCTGCGAGCCAAGGGAGAAGTGACGGATGAAATAGTGGCGGCAGCTAGAGTGATGAGGGCAAAGAGCGTGCCGCTCCCCATCGGGAACTCGGAGATCTGTTTGGACAGGGACGAGATCAATGTGGATCTGGAGACGGTCGCCAGCACTAGCAGGACGGGAGGAGACGGCACGAACACGTTCAACGTCTCTACCACTACCGCTTTCGTCGTTGCCGGGTGTGGCTTGAAGGTAGCCAAGCACGGGCACCTTTCAGCATCGGGCAATTGTGGCAGTGCGAACGTGCTTCAGGCCCTGGGGGTTCCGCTGGAACTTACGCCACGCCATGTGGGTGAGTGTGTGGAGCAACTTGGGATAGGGTTCCTCTACCAATCCTACCTTGACGGATTCATGCGCTATATCCTGGATCTCAGGCGAGATATCGGGGTAAGGACCATCTTCAATCTCCTGGGCCCTTTGACGAATCCGGGTCAGGCCCCGGTTCAGTTGTTGGGAGTGTACCGGGAAGACATGACGGATCTTCTAGCCGAAGTGCTGAAGAAACTCGGCTGTCGAAGCGGTTTCGCAGTCTTTGGTGAGGGCTGTTATGATGAATTCAGCATCACGGGTCCATCCCGGGTTACTCGCCTGCTCAACGATGAGACGACTACCTTCACCCTGGTCCCGGAAGACGTTGGGCTCAAACGAGCAGCCCTGGAGGATATTCGTGGAGGGAACGCCTCTGAAAATGCGACCATAACTCTATCTATTCTCCAAGGAGAAAAGGGTGCTCGCCGAGACATGGTCCTTCTCAATGCTGCTGCAGTCCTCGTTGCTGCCGCCAAGGCAGACACGCTGGAGGCCGGCATCGAGTTGGCGGCAGAATCAATTGACTCGGGGCAAGCCCGCAAGAAGCTCCAGGACTTGGTGGCTCTCGGAACATCCAAGGTGGTGGGGGCGCCATTGACTCAATCCGGATGGGGATGGAGTTCGCCTGACAGTGCTAGCTGACGATCAATGGTATTTCCGAGGGACTGACACGACGAGGACTGCCCAGATCGGAACACCTCACATAGCGGAGATCGCCCCGAAGAATCATAACCGAGCTAGGACGGTCAGCTAGCCTTCCGCCTCGTCACAGATTTCGCGTGCAGTTTTTCCGCACTGGGCTGTCCAGGACTGCTCGCCTCCGAACCGTCGGTCAGACCCAGAAGGCCAGCGTGGACAGGACCAGAAACCTGGGTGATCTGAGGCCTCCTGATGCCGCAGCACGGCACGCCGATACGACTCTCCGTGTCACTAAGGGCCCGTCGTAAAAATTGATCTTCCAATTTGATTCCGCGCTTGCTATAAGCGTGGGGCATGCGATGCGCGGAAGATATCATATTGAGGTGGGAATTGCTGGCCCACCTGTCCGACGAGCGCGGACAGCGGCTATTGCTTGGAGCTAAGGCCGCGTGTACCGGGCACGGTGGTGTGTCGTTTGTATCACGCGTCACTGGTGCCTCCCGCGCAAGAGTGTCGGATGGCTTGATGGATCCGATGAACCCCGAAAGGCTCCCCAAGGGTCGTGTTCGAAGGCCAGGCGGTGGCCGAAAGAAGACCGTGTTGAAGGATCCAACGTTGAAAGCCGATCTGGAGAGCCTTGTAGAGCCGCTCACACGAGGTGACCCGGAATCCCCGTTGAGATGGACCGCAAAAAGCGTACGAAACCTCACCGAAGAACTGAAGACTATGGGGCACAGTACGAGCCATAGAATGGTGGCGGAGCTGTTGCACGAGATGAAGTATAGCCTTCAGGGGAATAAAAAGAGGCTCTACGCTCTTCAAACAGTTCGCCACATCCTGAATGTTGCAGCTTCCGAATGGTTTGACGAAACGGGCATGACATGGCTCGAAAGGAGCCCCCGGATCAAGCTGCTTCCTGAGACCGACAAACGATCTCCATATCCATTGGCGTGGGACGAACAATTCAGGCTGCTGAATGAATTGCCGAACCATCTTGCGAAGATGGCGTTGTTCAAGGCAAACACCGGTTGCAGAGAGGCTGAGGTCTGCAATTTGCGGTGGGAGTGGGAGCAGCGGATTCCTGAGCTGAGCACGAGTGTATTCGTCATTCCTCGGGAGAAGGTCAAGAATCGTGAACCCCGTCTCGTGGTCTTAAACAGAATGGCGAGAGCGGTCATCGAACAGGTGCGGGGAGTGCATCCCGAATACGTGTTCACTTATAGAGGGCATCCCATTCGGAAAATGAACGGTCCTGCATGGCGGAAGGCGCGGTTGAGAGCAGGTGTTCCTCAGGCACGGGTGCACGACTTGAAACATACCTTCGGACGACGGCTGCGTGCCGCAGGGGTTTCATTTGAGGACCGACAAGATCTCCTGGGTCACAGGTCCGGCAGGATCACGACCCACTATTCCAGGCCGGAGTTGGAGAATCTTATCGCGGCAGCCAACAAGGTCTGCCCGGACGAATGGAACAAAAATGGAACAATGGTCCTGCTGAAAGAAAAAACCGCCCAAGCTCCGCTAAAGCAAGTAGGCGGTTTCTCTAGTAAATCTGTGGTCGGGGCGACTGGATTTGAACCAGCGACCACCTGAACCCCATTCAGGTACGCTACCAGACTGCGCTACGCCCCGACTCGAAATCATCCTAGCGCAAGGCGATCTTCGTGTCAACAACTACGCAGAGCATCAGAAAAACTACTTGCAATTTCGCACGAATATATGCTAGTCTCAGACCAGGACTCTCGTCCAAACCGAACCCACGAGAATTTCAATGGGAGTTGGCTATGCCGAGATTCGCAATCCCGCTCTTACTGGTCACGATTTCGCTTGCAGGCTCGACAATCGGGTGGGCTGCCGAATCGTATCACACCAAAGTAATGCCCTACAGCGTTGATTATCCGATGATCACTCCGGGACACTATCCCAGAGCGGGCAGCGATTCCTATCGAGCGTCGTTCGGGACGATCAGGCTTTTCAAGAGCGTCATTCAGTCTGACTTGAACAGCACCATCAAGGAAGCCGTTCACTTCAACAAGCTCTACGGAACCTATGGCGTGCTAGGCCGAGGGGAAGAAGTCTTCACTGAACGCGCAGCTCGCTTCCGAGCCGCACATCAGGGACGCTGAGCCTCGTATCCGAGTATTCTGCCCATACGCTCCCTGAGACCGCGAAGTTTCTCCTGATCCGAGACTTTTACAAGAGTCTTCCGGGATGATCTGTATTCCAGCACACCCAGCTCCGTCAGCCGCGTCAGAGCTGCTGCCGCCACCAGGGAGGAGATCGCCGGAGCAACAGAGTCGGCTTCACGTTCCCTGTATGAAGTCTGTGCAGCACTCAGCGCGATCTTGACGACTGCCGGGAGGGCTGTCCTGGTACCTTCTTCCGTTCTCTCGGCAGCGACCATCATGAAGTAGTAGGTTTCCAGGAGGTCCGCAACGACTCCTCGGAGAATGGCGGGAGGCCACGTGCCTGATTCGGGCTTCTCATCCATCTTGCCCATCCAGCCCTGATCCGCGAACACACCGGCCGCCTGTTCGAGACGAGACTCCCAGGTCAGAAACGGGTCCATGATGATCTCTTTGACGAGAAGCCCCACGAGGAACCCGAATTCTTCCTTGAGCTCCGGGCTGACGCGGCAGGGTGTCGCCTCCGGCCTCGCCAACAAGAGAGTAGCCAGGATGGAAGCCGGCCACAGGTAGTTCACGAGCCCATTTCGATAGAACACCATGTTCGGCCGGGAATGGGGGTTGGGGACGTAGAAGACCTCTCCGGACTCAGCGCCGGCCGGCTCAACCGCCACGAACTCCCGATCGCGAAAGATCCGCATGCCTGCGTCGATGGCCGTCTCCGGGGTGCGTGCCTTCTCCGAGAGCTCTATGCCGCCCCTCTCCAAAGCGACACTTAACACGCGGACGGCCTCGTGAAGAGCCGTCTGGGAGATGCGAGGTGTTCCCAGACAGGTCACGGCCGCGGCGAGGAGTTCTGTGGAAGTGACCACTCCTTTCCGCACGATCCCGTGGACAAGGTGATCGGCAAACGCGTTGTGTAGAGCCTTTCTCTCGCGGGAGTCAAGACCATCGATCGCGTCCACTCCTCTTTGGTTGCAGAACCGCCGGAACGAAATCGGTTCGTGGAACCGGATGTACACCTTGCCGTACCGACGTCGGAATACCTTGCGCAGCCGCAGCATTTCGCCCAGGGATTCCTTCTTCTTCTCTCGTCCGGAAAGCTCTCGGAGATAAGAGTTTTCTTCGGGAACCTGGTCGTATCCCACATGCACAGGCACAAAATAGAGATCCTCCACCGTACCGTCTTCGACGGTCTGCAGGAGGAATGAGAGCATCCCCAAACGCGCCTGCAACAACTTGCCGGTCCTGCTCCGCCCGCCCTCAATATAGAACTTGATGTTTATCTTTTCGCGTACGAGCACATTGAGGTACGCATTGAAGACGTTCGAATACAACCGCTGGCCCTGAAAGCTCCGACGAATGAAGAACGCTCCCGAGTTGCGAAAAATGAAGCCCACGGGCCAAAAAGACAGATTGGTGCCGGCAGCAATGTACGGTATCATCAACTGGTTTATGAAACAGAGAAACCCGAGCAACAGGTAGTCGAAGTGGCTTTTGTGGCACGGCACAAATACGAGAGAATACCGGGCATTGGCTTCCTTGAGCGCCACGAAATCGGTTGAGCGGAAATCGAGCCCGTCAAAGAGGCTTGAGAAGGTCCACTTCAGAAGGTGGTACAGCACGTGGTGGCTTTGCCCGTGTTGCACGGCCGCGATCTCGCGCAAGTAAGCCTGGGCCTTGGCCCGGGCCTTTTCAACCGAAAACCCGGACGAAGAAACCAGTTCCGACACGCTGGCCTGTACCCGGGGGTCCCGAAGCACGCGCTCCTCGATCTCGGTGCGGGACAGTACCTCCGGCCCTCTCGTGACCCTGATTCTCGCGTTGATGGAGGAGACGAGCTTCTTTCGTACCTCGAAAGGCAGGTCTTCCCACGACTCGTCCGAGCCGAACTCTTCCATCTCTTCCAAGAGTCGTACCGGTTCCCCCACGAGAAGCTCAGGGACCGCCCATTGCCTGATGCGGCTCTGTATCCTCCTGAGTAGCCCCGGGCGATCGAAGTCTCCGAGAAGTACTTCCCAAATGGGACGAATTGCCTGGCGAGCGGAAGGGTCATAGAGCACATGCACCGGCACAATGGACACACACCCGCGCGCCTGACCTTGCATGTCCAGGATGATCTGCAAAGGATCGAACGAGGGGTTCACGTAACGGTCGGTGAAGGTCTCCTCGTCGACCAGGTGCATCACCAGGCCTCCCCCTTGTTCCGCGATGCTCCGAATAGCCTCGTGATCGTATGCAGGAGGGACTTGTTCCCGTGCCGCTGCTTTGCGAATCCTGTCGGCCCAGATCCTGGCCATTCTGACCACGGATCCGCCGGCGATTCCGGGCCACGCAAAGGCGAATGCAGGCAGCGGCAGGCCTCCCAGTTCCGCGAAGCGGGTGCGCAGGAAGTGCAGATCATAAATGCTGCGGTATTTCATGGCGTATACGATCGGGCCGTCCGCGGCCAGTCGCCTGATGAGGTCCACTGCCTGTTCGGAGACCGTCACGTTGGCGCTGAGTATCCGGATAAGGTTCCTGAGCGAACGTGGGGTCTCTTCAGTCAACGCTCCGTCGACCAGGGCGTAACGCGGGTCTTTCAGAAAGTCGGGTACCGTGCTTGGAGAAGCGGATCCTTTCATGGATGACCTCTGGTGATGGCTGTCCCTGACGCTGCCGCCGGGCGGCCACAGGCTACCAGAACTTGGGTGTCCGTATCAACCCGCTATTGACCATGAGGTTATCTATTCTGCGGTTCTTTTGGGGATGAGTTTTCCGAACGTCCGAGAGAAAGAGCTATGCGCGTCATTCGATTGTGTGATATTACTGAAGTATCTCGCAATTCACACGAGTCGCGACGTGACACACACATTCTCAGCAATCCTTGTTGTGGGACTTGTCCTCCTCACCGGGCCGGTGTGGGCTGAGGATTACCTCGACCATTTCGACCAGGGGGAGTTTGCGCTTCGTGTGCAGAACTGGAAGCGCGCGGTCGAGCACTTCACAAGGAGCATCGAAGCCAATCCGCGCTTTGTGATCGCGTATGTGAATCGAGCAATCGCGAACTCCAAGATGGGGAACTACGACAAGAGCATCGAAGACCTGAAGGAGGCCGCGCAGATCAACCCCAACCTGCCGGACGTGTATGGGCTCATGGGGCTGGTGTACGAGATCAAGAAGGATTATCCTGCTGCCGTGGCCGCATATCAGGATGCTCTCGCGAGGGAGACACGACCCGCGGTCAGATCGGTGATCGAGCGGTACATCAAGGACCTCGAACCGAAGCTGAAGAAGTAGCGTTACCATCTCCCGCGTTGACGGTTGCGGCACGTTCCACCGTCCCCCTAGCAATCCGAGAAATGGATGGGAATAGCACACTCTCTTCCCCGGCGAGAAAGGGAAGGGTGAGCACCTGTCTTGCGAGAAGCGGCTGGGAGCCGCAACCAAGACTCGCGTTCACCTTCCTTGGTCCGCAGCAAGCGTTCACGCGGTAAGAAAGAACTCACCGCAGAGGACGCGGAGAACGCAGAGCGTGACAAGAGGGAAGCGAAGACGAAAGAACCACGAAGCCGCCGAGTCACACAAGAAGAGAGCTCGTGGATTTCCTTGTGTCTTGGTGTCCTTGTGGTTCACTCTTCTTCTTCTCCGCGCCCTTTCCGACCTCTGCGGTGAACGCTTACGGTCCGCATGGAGACCCAGGGCGGGGCGAGTTGGTTCTACGCAACCGAATATGTACACGTTGCGTTCTCCCAGAGCTGCTGAACTGAAGATTTTTTCTCGGCGGGAGACGAAATTGAACGTGATTAATAAGAAGTCCCTTCCTTCAGATACCGCATTTCCGTGAGAAGAGGATGGCATGAGCGAGCCAACGAAGCCACTCAGCGATACGCCACCGAATATTCGGAAGATCCTCGTGGAAGGGTATCGGGCCATGCCGTCTCAGAAGAAGGCGCGTTGCGTGAACGAGATGGCAAAGGCGTTACGTGCCATGGCCTTAGCCAGGATACGGGAGCAGTACGGGGACATATCCGAACGTGAGGTACTGCTTCGCCTGGGGTCTCTCTGGTTGGGTCGAGAGACCATGATCCGGGTTTTCGGCTGGGATCCGAAGAAAGAGGGGTATTAGGATGGCCTCTGATGGACCGCTTGATGCAGCCGGCAGGGTGATCGAGGTGCTTGAGGGGTTGGGCATTCCCTACATGGTGGTAGGGTCGGTCGCATGCTCCGTGCACGGAATCCCCAGGGCCACCATGGACGTTGACATCGTTGCCGGAATCCGTAACGAGCACGTGGCTCCCTTCGTCGAGGCGCTGCAGGGTGACTTCCACGTCGACCGCGACATGATCTGCGAGGCGATTCTCCACCGTTCGTCGTTCAACGTCATTCATTTGGGCACGCTGTTCAAGACGGGCGTATTCGTTCCCCTTGACGACAACGTCTCTCGGACAGAGATGGCGCGGCGAAGGCGCCACCTTATTCTGGAGGGGTCGGACGCCCGGTGGTACGTTGCCTCCCCGGAGGACACGATTCTCCGCAAGATGCACTGGTTTCGTGAAGGAGGGGAACTCTCAGATCGTCAGTGGCAGGACATCCTGGGAATTTTCCAGGTGCAGCGAGAAAGACTCAGGCTACGATATCTGCGCGACGCAGCTCGACTGCTGGGGGTATCGGATCTTGTCGAGAGAGCTTTGGACGAGGCTGAGCTTGCTTGATCAGTGTCCGAGAGCTGTCCATGAAGCCTTGTGGCCTGCCAACAACGGGTGCAGCGCGTTTCGGTGTCGGATAACCCATCGGAATAATTAAGCCATCTGAGGGCTTGTTCGCGCTTCACGGCGTCGGGCTCCCGGCGCTTACGCACCGGGCTACTATCTGCCGCCCCTGTGGGGCTCCGGAGGCGCACGTTCAGTCCCGCAGGGACGTAAGAAAGGAGCCCGGGACGTGAGTCCCGGGTCGCAGAAACGCACCCTGACATCATTTGGGTACCAAAGTGCGCGGCACCCGCCAACAACACGATCGCAGGTTCACGTCACGAATGAATTACGGCCTCCTCTGAATTCCCGTCAAGGACCGCGAATGCGCAGGCGTACTGTCTCGTATGGGTGAGCGACACGTGGATGGCGGATACGCCCAGGAATCGTGCATGTGCGAGCGCGGCTCCATGGAGCGCGATCCTCGGCTGATTCCGTTCCCCCCCTACCACGGTTATTTGGATGGGACTGACGCCCTGACCGAATCCCGTCCCCAGGGCCTTGGCCACGGCCTCTTTCGCGGCAAAACGGGCAGCATAGCACTGGCCTCGTACCGGGGAGAGTTCGCAGGCTTCTCTTTCTGCCGGAGAAAAGACTCGTTCCAGAAATCTGGATGCGTAGCGACTTGCCAGAACCCTTTCCATGCGTGGGACCTCCACCAGATCGACCCCCACTGCCGCGATCAAGGGTTCACTCTCTCGCGGCGGATCGCGTCGGCAACTCGGCTGACAGGAATCGTCGAGGCGACGTCATGCACCCGCACGATCGAAGCCCCTCGGAGGATCGCAGCGGCTGTGGTCGCGAGCGTTCCCTGGTCACGATGTCCCGCGACCGGTTCGTCCAGGATCCGTCCCAGAAACGCCTTCCTCGATGCGCCTACCATGATGTGCTTCCCGAGGGGCGAAAAGAAGTCGAGTCGGTTGAGCAGCGTGAGGTTTTGGTCAAAGGTTTTTCCGAATCCAATTCCCGGGTCGATGACGATCTTCGCTGGGTCGATGCCGGAATCCTCTAAGTATCCGATCCGTTGTGTGAAAAAATCATAGATGTCTTCGGGGAAGGAGTGGTAGCGGATCTCTTTCTGCATGGTGCGAGGACTCCCGAGCATGTGCATGACCACCAGTGCGGCTCCCGACTCCCTGCCAAGGTCCACCAGAGACGAATCATGCCGGAAACCGGACACGTCATTGATGATCTGAGCCCCAGCTTTGAGTGCGGCCTCGGCCACCTTGCGGCGACGGGTGTCGATGGAGACCACCGCGTCAGGTCTGTGCGCCATTATCCCCTCGATCACGGGGATCGACCGGGCCTTCTCTTCGTCGGCCTCGACGAACTCGGAGCCTGGGCGGGTCGATTCTCCGCCCACGTCGACTATGTCCGCACCGGCATCGAGCATCTCCAGAGCAGACGAGACCGCGCTCTCCCTGTTGAAGTGCACCCCGCCGTCCGAGAACGAATCCGGTGTTACATTGATAATGCCCATTATCAACGTGTGCTGAGTTGCGTCCAGAACTGTTCGCGTCAGTGGTATACGGTGAGAAGGAAACCTCTCTGCGTGTTGTGTCTCCCGGATGGTGCCTGCCATTTCGCTCAGTCGATCACACCTCATTATGCCTTTTCAGGGTCCGGTTCCGTGGTGGGTTTCGCCACTACCATCTCTTGCTTATGTTGCCGGACCGGCCGGTCTTCTTGCCTTTCGACGCCCTTGGGCGCGCTCTTGAGCTGCGGCAAAGGACGTCCGGCCATGAGGTCTTCAATCTCGGATGCCACGAGGGTTTCCCTCTCGAGCAGGGCCTCCGCAATGCGGGTGACCGCTTCACGATTGTCGTCCAGAACCTTACGAGCCTTCCGGTAGTGTTCCGTCACAAGGCTGCGGACTTCCGCGTCCACATCGGTAGCGGTCTGCTCCGAGTAGTCACGGTGACGGGCGAATTCCTTTCCGAGAAAGATCTGCTCTTCCTTCTGCCCAAAGGTGAGGGGGCCCATCTTCTCGCTCATGCCCCACTCGCAGACCATCTTCCTCGCCATTTCCGTGGCCCGCTCGATGTCGTTTCCCGCTCCTGTGGTCACGTGCCCGAGAAAGATCTCCTCCGCGGCTCGTCCGCCCATCAACACGCAAATCTGGGCCAGAAGGAAGTCCTTCGAGTACGTATGCCTGTCGTCCAGGGGAAGCTGCTGGGTAACCCCAAGCGCCCTGCCACGGGGAATAATGGTCACTTTGTGAATGGGGTCCGTATGCGGTGTCATCCGAGCCACAAACGCGTGACCAGCCTCGTGAAATGCGGTGTTGCGTCGTTCCTCGTAGCTGATGACCAGGCTCCGACGTTCGCCGCCCATCAGTACCTTGTCCTTGGCAAACTCGAAGTCGAGCATGGCCACCATGTCGCTCATCCGGCGGGCCGCGTTCAGCGCAGCCTCGTTCACGAGGTTCGCGAGATCCGCGCCGGAGAACCCCGGGCAGCCTCGTGCGATCGTCTCCAGATCCACATCGTCGTCCACGGGAGTCTTTCTTGTGTGCACATACAGGATCTCAGCACGCCCCTTGATGTCAGGAGGAGCCACCACCACCTGCCGATCAAAACGACCGGGTCGGAGCAACGCCGGGTCCAGCACGTCGGGCCTGTTCGTCGCACTCACGAGAATGACGCCTTCGTTGCTCTCGAACCCGTCCATCTCCACAAGGAGCTGGTTGAGTGTCTGTTCCCGTTCGTCGTGACCGCCTCCAAGGCCTGCTCCCCTGTGCCGACCCACCGCATCGATCTCGTCGATGAAGATGATGCATGGCGCGTTCTTTTTGCCCTGAAGGAAGAGATCTCTCACCCGCGAAGCTCCGACTCCGACAAACATCTCCACGAAATCCGAACCCGATATCGAGAAGAACGGCACAGAAGCCTCGCCGGCTACAGCTCGGGCAAGGAGCGTCTTCCCAGTCCCCGGCGCTCCCATGAGAAGGACTCCCTTGGGAATCTTCCCGCCAAGTCGGGTGAACTTCTTGGGGTCCTTGAGGAATTCTATGATTTCTTGAAGTTCCTCTTTGGCTTCCTCGACTCCCGCCACATCAGCGAACGTGACCCGGTTCTGACTCTCCGAGATAAGTCGGGCTCTGCTCTTGCCGAAACTCATGGCGCGGCCGCCGCCCGCTTGCATCTGCCTCATGAAGAAGACAAAGACCGCGATGAGAAAAAGCATCGGCAGCCACGAGATCAGGGCTGTCAGGTACCACGGGTTGTCATCCTCGGGGAGTACGTCGACGTCGACCTTGGCCTTCAAGAGAGCGGGTATCAATTCGGGGTCCGAAGGAGCCAAAGTCTTGAACGTCTTCTGGCCTTCCAGGAAGGTGCCTTTAATTTTGTTTCCTCTTATTCTTACGGACTTGACTCCCCCTTGCTCAACTTCGTGTCGAAACTGGCTGTAGCTTATGTCTGTGGAAACGGGGGCTCTGTTCTCTTTCACCATGTGAAACAAAAAGATCATCACCAGGCATATGACCAACCAAAGACCCAGGTTCTTGTGAAAACTGTTCAAGTAACTCTCCAATCATCAATCTACTCAGTCAATACTATCGACGCTCACTCGGAACCACCAATGAGGCGAGCTTTCTCTTCTCCTGTAGAACACAATGCGGTTTCGTCCGGCTTTTGTCAACTCCCTAACGTCGTTGCAGGTCCTGGCCCGTGCGCCGACCCTTCCGTGCTACGAATTCTCGCAGAATATTCTCAATCTCTTCGTGGTGAAGTTTGGCGGCCAGAGTGAAGGGCGTATCACCGTTTTGGTCTCGCGTCTCGATCCTTGCTCCCCATGCCAGCAGGAGTTTCACCGCACGGTTGTGTCCTTTGTCCACTGCCCACATCAGCGCGGTCCGCCCCTGATTGTCCACGGCTTCCAGATGCGGCCCCGCATCGAGGGTCAGCTTCAGCACTCGCGCGTTTCTGTTCAAACATGCCCACATCAAGCCCGTCCGGCCATTGTTGTCCTTGAGGTTCACACGTGCCCCCTTGTTGAGCAGCATTGCCACCACTTTGGGGTCACCGTATGGGGCACCCCACATCAAGGCTGTCCGGCCGTTGCGGTCCTGGCGGTTGAGGTCGGCCCCTCGCTTGAGCAGCAACTCGACAACCGCGGCCTGGTTATCGTAACACGCCCACATCAGCGGAGTCCGCCCGGACTTGTCGCGTCCGTCGACGTCCGCACCGGAATCGAGCAACGCTCGCACCTTGTCCACTGCACCCTGGATACAGCATTCGATGAGATTCTCTGCCACCCACTCAGGCGACGGAACCTCTTCCACCTCGATCTCCGTACCCTCTCCGAATTCCGCCCAGTCGAACTCAATCTCTGCGGTCGCCTTGTCCATGGCCAGTTCGGACATCTCTTCCCGGGGCTGGGATCGTGCCCCGTGATTGACCAGCACGGCAACAATACGCGAAAGCCCCTTGGCAGCGGCCCAAGCAACGGCAGTGAACCCGTGCTGATCCTCCACGTTGACTTCCGCACCCGCTTCCAGCAGGCATCGCACCGCGTCGATCGAGCCGGCATCCGCAGCGCACATGAGTGCCGTGAATCCCTGCTTGTCTGTGGCGTTGACTTCTGCCCCGTGAGCTATGAGCAACTCGACCAGTTCCACTCGACCGGTCGCGCACACCCGCATAAGCGGAGTCTTCTCGTCCCTGTCGCGACCGTCAACGTGCGCCCCTCGCTGAAGGAGCAGCCGGGCAACTTCCAAGTGGCCGTTGTACGCGGCGCGCATGAGCGGGCTGAATCCTTGTTTGTTGGTTTCATTCGGATCGGCTCCCGCTTGAAGAAGCCTTCGTACCTCGTCGATCTTGCCGTCAGCAGCCGCGTTGCACAGGTTGGCGCGTGCAACGGCCTTGGGAACTTCAGCGGCTTTCACACGAGGCTCACCTGCGCTGCGGGCCCCCTTCTTCTTGAGGAGCGCCAGGACCTCCCGGTGCGATCCCAATGTGGCCCATGCCTGTGCGGTGAGACCTTCGGCGTTACTGATGGTGACGTCCGCACCGCGTTCCAGCAAGAACTCAACAGCCTTGGTTCTTCCCGCCCGGGCAGCCCACATGAGCGCGGTTCGGCCGCCTTTGTCCTGCAGGTTCGGATTGGCCCCGCGGTCCAGGAGCAGCTTAAGTATTGCCACATCGCCCTGGTCTGCGGCGACCATGAGTGCGGTCCAACCTTCAGAGTCGGTGGCGTCTACCTGAGATCCCGAAGCCACAAGAAGCTCCATTGCTTCCTTGTGGCGTTTTGCCGATGCCTTCATCAATGCGGTACGCCCCAGGTGGTCGGGCGCGTTGACGTCGGCCTTCTTCTTGAGAAGCAGTTTCATCATTCCAAGGTGGCCGTCGAACGCGGCCCTCATGAGTGCGGTCCACCCGTACTTGTCTTGGGCTTCGACGTCCGCGCCTTTGGACAACAGGCGAGTCATCACCAGCGGATGGTCAGCCTGCAGGGCGATCATGAGCGCAGTGAGTCCTTCCGGAGTTCTGGCTTCGGTCTTTGCGCGGGCGTCCAGCAGCAATTGGACGGTGTCAGTGTTCCCGGACATGGAGGCTCGCATCAGGGGCGTGTATCCGTCCGCGTCCGCACACTCCGTATTCGCTCCTGCCAGCAGCAGGGCTCTCATAATGGCGGCGTTATTGGCAAGGGTGGCGATCATCAGGCTCGAGTTGCCTCGGTGATCCGTGGCATTGACGTCGCATCTGTACTTGAGCAGAAAGCCTACCGTAGTCGCGTTTCCCGTGGCCGCTGCCCTGATGAGCGCTGTCCGTCCGTGTTCATCCTTGAATTCTAGGTCAGCCCCTTTCTCGATAAGCTGACTGATCAGTCCTCGGTCATTGGATTGAATCGCCTCGAGTAGCTCTTCATTCACGTTTCTCGCAAAGAGTGCCGCCATTTCCCAAGACCTCTCCGATAGTATTGCCACCTCGTATGCGCATCGCCCATCAGCACTGGCTCGCATGACCGCGCGCTCGTCGCGAGAATCCGACTCCTTCGATGACGAGACGATTTCTCTCCAATCTGCTCTCCGCTCCAAGAATCTTGCGGATCACCCAGCGGTTCGACTCTACGTGCTCGGTGCTGCGAGGGATGAGGTATTCGGTCGTGCCTGCGGCAAGTGCCCCAAAGAGGATCAGTTGATCGGCCATGTGACGGTCCACGGTTGCTCCGGAACCCAGATCCTCCAGAAGGTTCTTCGTCACCACATCTGCGATGGTCTCTGATCGTCTGCCAGGTCTGCCTGCCATGTCCGAGCCGAGAAGTGCTCCGGAGCTCGTCTCCGCCCACAGGGCGAGTGCCGCTCCTTTCTGGACGGCCTCGTCGTCCTCGACGAGATGCAGATCGGCACCGAGTCCTCTTCTGGCGAGTGTTGCCCAACATCTTTCAGACATTCGTCGGGCCACCTGTTGCTCACGCAGGTGCGAGGCCAACGAAATCCCTTTTAGCACGAGGACGTCTCCCTGTCGAACAAGTTGCAGCGGCTTGAGGCCTGCCGAGAGCGGAACCACATTCAGATCGAGCAGTCCCTGTCCCTTAGGGACGTACCCCGGCTTCCGGATTCGCAGCTCCAGTTTCGCGTTCATGCGCCTGAGCAAGGGAACGAGGCAATGGAGCATGTGGTAGCCGCTGGGAGCGAAGTCCTGAAAAATGCCTCCCGTGAGTCTGAACCGACACGGTCCCGAACCGAACAGTGCAGGCACGAACAAAGTGTACGCCAGCATAGTAGCGGAGCCTGCGGTGCCCACGTCAAGAGCGAAATCGCCCTCGATGGGAGCGCGTCCCGGGTGATAGTATATCTCAGTCGAACCTATATGTCCGCCGGAAAGCTCGCCTCCCGTGAGCTGGCAGCACGCCTGAACCGCGGTCAGATGCTGCGCCCTCAGCCCGGGTTTGGGACGAGCAGCACGGATATTTCGGACGTGGAGGGGCCTTCTGAGTAGGGTTGCCAGAGCCACGCAAACCCTCAGAATAGTACCACTTCCCGAGTGGCTGGAACCATCGATCTCAATCACGGACATGGCACTGTGCCTTCAACCCTCATCTTCGGTGTATCCATGAGGAAGCGGTTTCACCGGCGGTCATACTCTGCAAGGAGCATACGTCTTCCGACTTCTCCGGTCAAACGTGATCTTGGCAAGTCCGTTTCAGGGGCGTGAACACCGCAGGTCAGCAATCATTCGCAATATTTATGATAATGATTGAAATGATCTGCAAATAAAATTAAGTTTTGCTTTATGTATAAACTATAACACTCTTTTTTGCTTGACATTTCTTGTGTAATATGCGATACAATCTCTGGACTCTTGAAACGAGGTGACTCACATGAATACAGTCGCAGGTACCACGGAAAGACGAACCATCAAGGTCAAGGACTTCCTCGATGACTATCACTGTGCCGTGGGAGACCTGGAGCTCATGCAGAAATACAATCTCAGTGTGCGAGGGCTGGACAAGTTCGTGCAGCTTCTCGTGGATCGGAGAATACTGAGCTCCGACGAAGTCGCGTTGCGCAACGAAAAGGCCGCATTTGCGCGCTCCCATACGACCAATCCGGAGACCGAGCATTCTGCATTCATGTGTCCGTCATGTCTGATCACATGGCCGGAGATGTTCGATGTCTGCCCGAATTGCGGAATCGTGGTCCAGGAGTACATGGCTCACCCGCCCATGGAATCGGAGCCTCCGGCAGACACGCCCGAGATGTCCGAGCAGCCGGCCTCTGACCGAAGGGAGACCATTGATTCTCAACCCCAGACCTCGTGCGAAGTCTCATCCTCGCAGGAGAGTCAGGCAGGGCAGGGGTGGGCCGTGACCGAATATTCCCACACCCTTGGTGGGTCCGCGGGGACCTCGATGGAACCCTACGTGAGTGCTCCGCGAGTGACTGAGGCCGAGAACGGCAGGGACAGTGGCAGTGCGTGCTCCGGCACCTGCCATCCGGATGACGAGTCCTCCCTGGGGGATAAGGAATCGAGACCATTGAGCACTGATCAGGGCCCCATAGAGATCCCTCTGTTCGAGAACTTGTCCGAAAGGGCGCCCCAAACCGAAGCACGGAGTGCTCCAAAGAGGAGTCGCTTGCGGCAAGCGTTTGTCTGGGCCGAGAAGGTCCGGCACCCCGCTCCCGGCGAGGCGGAATCGGATGAAGACCTCATTCCCGGGACGCCCATCTGCGGCGATGTGGATGGACTCGAGCCGCTCGTCCGCATGCAGACGTGGTGCAGTAGCTGTGCCAGTCCCATGGAACCCGATCTTCGCCGGGTGTACGATCGAAGTGGGACGAGAGCGTCGTTCATGCTGTCCGCGGTGTTCTTGCTGTTGGGTTTTGTGGGCGCATTCACCTTGACGCTGTTCAACGGATACTCGTTCGCCCGGCTCTTGGTGGTGTACGGCACCGGAATGCTGCTCATGTGCGCCGGTGTCTGTCTGACCGCGGGCTTTCTCATGCACATGGCAAAGGAGCGTGTGTTTCGCTGCCCAAATTGCGGCCGGGTCTGCCCTCGGGCCTGATTCGGCAAGAGTGCACCTGAAAGTCTTCCGGGGGAAACCCTTTTGAAAAAGGGTTGTCCCCCGGGCCCCTTCCGAAAACTTTTGAAACATCGGGTCGTTCTGACCATGTCGAGGGTTCCCGGGACGTCGGGCGGTGACTTTCATCCTCAGCTATCGCGGCAAGCCATGACTGTCTCTTGGTGGTTCATTCCCTATTTTCCCAGGCTGACCGCCTGCCTATCTTCGCGAAAGCACCTCGAAGCCTGTGGCGAGGTCCAGCACTCGCTCCATGTCCACGCCCAATATCTCGACCAGCACGACTTCGCACACTTGCCAGACCTCCAGACCCGCTCTCACGCATCCGGTGCGAGTAGTTCCTTCCCGGCCGAGAGCCCCATGCATGTGCAGACGGGGAGTCCCGTCGGCTGCAGGGAATAGGGTACCCACCGCGACCAATTCGTGCACGTCTTCGATATTGGTCATCGTCGGTATCACCGGACGCGCGGATCCTTCCTGAGGCCCGGTCACGAGCTTTCCCTCCGCAATGCCTCCGAGAGCCACGCAGAAGGCCCGATCAATCCTGTGTGTCGAGGCGAATTCCTCGATGGAACCCGGAATAGTGTCCTTGTCTTCCAGCCTGAGCACAAACACCCTTCCCAGACTACCTTCGGCAGAAATCATCATCACCTCACAAGGCCGGCATCGGCCGGATGTACGAGTCCACTACAAAGCCACGAGGCCATCGAAGACCAATGCTCGGGCTTCCATTCCAGGGAGGAGGCTTTCCTGGTGCAATGGCATGTCCGCGATTTATTCCCCTGCCGGTCGCGCTCGGCCAAAGAGAGCACGGGGGGGGGTGGAAAGATACTCATTGACTCAATTGGCACGGTGTACTACCATCCGGTCGAGAACGCAACCAATGAGTGCCTGCGGCACAATGGCATCAATGAGGGGCAATGCTCGTGACTCAAGCTTGTCTCCGCTCCTGCTGTACGGCGAGTGACGGTACGCACTTATTTCCGAAGTCGAAGCACACCCGGGACCTGGAACTGGACAGTGCGCAAGAGGAGCTATTGACATGAGAACCACCAAGCCGTCGAGCGGTCACAACGAAGTATGAGAAAGGGATTTCCCGCACGTTTCCAAAAACATTGAGACCTGCGGCGACCAGCGGGAGCCGCCCAGTACCAGACGTTTTTGGGGATAGGGGTCCGGGGCATAGGCGCTAACTTGGCGACAGCCCATTTCGACATTTCAGGCAGTTGTCCCCCTCCCCCTACCCCCTCCCACGAGGGGTGGGGAATCCGGAAACCCTCTCCCCTGGCGGGAGAGGGAAGGGCGAGGGGGAGTATGCTGAGGCAACGCGTGCTCTGAAGTGAGCGCCCGCTCGGCCGGCAGCAAGCCCGAGGAG
>JBFMAA010000099.1:0-21847 GCA_040755955.1 Thermodesulfobacteriota bacterium | reverse complement strand
CAATCCGCGCGATGATTTGGTCGTTGAATTCTTGTCCGCATACGAGCATGCCCCCCTCTTATCACTGGACACTGACGGTGTCCAGCAAAAAAATGTGGGGCAGGCTCAGTTTAGAAAAGGGGGGTGAAGAGAGGACACCGCTGTTCCCCCCTTTTGTAAAGGCGGGTTAGGGGGGATTTCAGGCAGCGACTGTCACGTGGCCGCTTAAGTCACAGATATTGGGGGTTCGGAGTAAGGAACTTCTTTCAAGAATCGGCCGGCAGCCGCAACCAAATTCGCCTCGACCTTCCTCGGCCCGCATGGATACCCAGGGCGCGGCGAGTTGGTTCTACGCAACCGAAAAAGGGCACGTTGCTTGCTCCCAGAGCTGCCGGCCTGAAGATTTCTTCTCGAAAACAGGAGAAATCGAACGTTATTAGTAAAAAGTCCCTTCCCCCCGGCAACTCCATTTCCGACGGAGGTTTCCATGGGACGACTCGACGGCAGAACGGCGATAGTGACGGGCGCGGGCAAAGGCCTCGGCAGGGCGTTCTGCCTGAAGCTCGCCCAGGAAGGAGCCCACATCATGGCGGTCACCAGAGCCGACATGGAAGGGCTTGACCGGACCGCTGCCATGGTTCGAGAGCTCGGTCGCGAGGCCCTCGTCAGCCAGGTGGACGTAGCCGACGAACCGGACACGATCCGCATGGCCAAGGAAGCCTCGGACAGATTCGGCCGTATCGACATCCTCGTGAACAACGCCGCGTACTACTACGGGGTCGCCAGAAAGCCGTTCACGGACATCTCCGTAGAAGAATGGGACCGCATGATGGCCGTCAACGTGAGAGGTCCCTGGTTGTGCGCCAAGGCTGTGTTTCCTCACATGAAATCCCAGGGAAAGGGAAAGATCATCAACCTGACCTCTGAGGTGTTCTTCACGGGTTCCCACGGCTTCGTGCACTACGTGAGCTCCAAGGGAGGCGTGATCGGACTGACCAGGGCGCTGGCCGTCGAACTCGGGCCACACGGCATATGCGTGAATGCAGTGGCTCCCGGTTTTACCGACACGGAGGCATCGAGGTCACTGGCAAACGTCGCAAAGTATGACACGAGCCGCACCCCGCTCAACCGGCTGGAAAGACCCGACGACCTCGTGGGAATCACCGCGTTTCTCGCATCGGACGAGAGCGACTTCATCACCGGGCAAACTATCCTCGTGGACGGCGGCCGTGCTATGCATTGAGAAGGTAAGTATCCCGGGGGAAGGAACTTCTTGCAAGAAGTTCCTTCCTCCGGACCCCCATCCTCAAGAACTCCTGGGATACGGCGGATCCCGCTGGTCGCCGCAAGCACTGACGTGGCAGAGAAGCCTTGCCGGGTTGCCGATCGCCAGGAACTTTCCGAAGCCGCTCTATTGACGGATAGCCCTTTGATTTCTTTGGGTTGGTCCCCGAAATAACCGTATCGATGTAGGCGGCTCGTCGTTCGTGGAAAATCCTCCCCCTGCCCCTCCTTTAGAAAAGGAGGGGAGTAGATTGTCGCTCTCTTCCCCCCTTTTCTAAAGGGGGGTTGGGGGGATTTTCGGTGCACCACTTATTCCCGGACCATCGCTTAGTACCTCGGTGTCTTTGTGGTGTGTCCGTTTGGTCTGTCTTCTCCACGGAAGACAGTACCGCCTGAACGTTCAAGCAAAGAGTATCCTGTTCGCCGGCATTTCGATTGGGACGTGTCAACCGGGTCCCGGGATCTTCATAGCTCCACCGGTTGAGTTGGCTCACTACGCTCACGTGTTCGAGCCTCACCGCGTGAGGCCGATAGGTGTTGGAACGGAAAGAAGTCCGATGAAACCCGACAAAAAAAGTCAACTGCCAACTGCGAGGAGGAGCGATCATGAAGACCTACGATGTGGTCCCAGGGCTCGAATTCGATCCGGAACGGGATTTGGCTCAGTCACCCGCGTGGTTCCTTGACGGCACGCATTCCGTCCCTCCGTGGACGCCGATGTTCGGCTGGTTCTGGATCAACTTCTGTCGGCACGGTATGCAGTGGGGAGCAGAGAAACTCAGTCTGCCGACGGTGAAGGGTTGGGACTGGCGGTTCATGAACGGCGGCGGATACCTGACTCTCTTGCTGGTCAAGAGCGAAGAGGAGAAACAACGCCGCGAAGCGGAATTCCGCAAGGCGATCATGCCGTTCATACAGGACTATGACGGACTCTGGGGTGGGTTCGTCAAGGAAATCCTCGGAAGGTACGAAAGCCTCAAGAAACTGGACCCGGACAAGGCCTCAAACATCGAGCTCTTGGACAATTTCGAGGAAACCATCAATACCTGCCGCCGCATGTGGGAAATCCACATGTATATGATGTACGGCACGTACATCGCGTACATCCTCTTCGAGAACATGTGCCGTGAAATCGCCGGGATCGACGACACCAATCCACTCTTCCACAAGGTGGTTTCCGGGTTCGATAACAAGGTCTTTCAGGTAGACCGCCGAATCTGGGAATTCTCGAAGCGTGCACTCGGAGACGGCATCGCGGACTTGTTCACCCAGTCCGAGGCTCCTGATATCAAGGAGAAGCTCGAGACCACTGATAAAGGCCGTACATTCATGAAGGATTTCACCGCGTTCATGAACGAGGACGGCTGGCGCATGCAGCGCATGTCCGAGATCAACCTCCCCACATGGGTGGAAGACCCCACCCCTGCGCTCGGAATGGTCAAGCAGTTCATCCTCAAAGGGGGAGGCTTCAACCTCGATGACGAGCGCAAGAAAGCCACCGGTGAACGGGCCGTGGCCGAGAAGGAGCTCATGGCCAAGGTTCCCGCAGAACAAAAGGGCTGGTTCGAACAGCTCATGCGCCTGGCGCAGAAAAGCGGTATCTTTAGCGAAGAACACGACCATTACCTCGACTTGTACACTCATGCCATGATGAGAAGAAGCGCCCTGGGCCTGGGCAGACGCTTCGTCAAGCTGGGAGCTCTGGACAACCACGAAGACGTGTTCTTCCTCATTCCCGACGAAATCCGTAGAGCAGGCATCAATCCCGACCAGTTCGATCTCCGCTACATCGTCAACCGCCGCCGCGCTGACTGGGAAGAGTGGCAGAGAACACCCAATCCGCCCGTGATACTCGCGGAAGGGTTTGACATGGACCAGGCCATGGGAGTGCTCGTCAAGTCCAACGATCCGATCGCCCTCAAGGTCGTGGTAGGAGCCATGCCGCAAGTGAGACCCGAGCTCAAGGCCGACCTGTACGGCACTTGCGGATCTCCGGGCGTGGCCGAGGGCCCGGCAAGGGTGATCATGACCGAAGATGAGCTCTATCTCGTGCAAGAAGGCGACATCCTGGTGGCTGCCAGCACCTCGCCAAGCTGGACTCCGGTCTTCTCCATGATCAAAGGCGTCGTGGTGGACCGTGGTGCGAGTCTTTCCCATGCGGCCATTGTGGGCCGGGAATACGGCATCCCGGTGGTCATGAACGTCTTCGAAGGGACCGCAAAAATCAAGTCAGGGCAACGAATCAAGGTGGACGCCAATCTGGGCGCGGTCTATATCCTGGACTAGGACAACGCGGTTTCTTGGGGAAGAGGCGTTTTACTAGTAACGTTCGATTTCTTTTCCGTTCGAGAAGAGATCTTCAGGTCGGCAGCTCGGGAGCACGCAACGTGCCTTTTCTTCGCTTCCGCAGAACCAGCTCGCCCCGCCATCGGTCTTCAAGCGGACCGAGATACGTGGACGCGAACTTGGTTGCGGCTCCCAGCCGTCGTTTTGAAAAGCGCCTCCGCCCCGACCCTTGCGAAGAGCGGGAGGGGAAAAACTCCGACGCCTGACGCTTGGTGCTTGGTGGCGTAAATACGGTGGCGTGTGCCCGATCTACCCAGGCAGCGCCCCTTGGCCGTGACCCCGAATGGCTCCTGGTGGGACGCGCATCTTGCCCGTCATTCCTTGGCAGGCAGTCGAGACACCTGTCCCGCCCATGATGTCGGAGATACGCAACAGTATTTGTGCCACCGACCACTTAGGCGTCTTTCCCGTGCCTTTTTGAGGAGGGAACGCCCGAAATGTCTGATAAATGGATTCATTGGTTTGACGAGCTCTCCAGCGCAGACAACGATCTGGTGGGAAAGAAATGCGCCAACCTCGGGGAAATGACCCGCCTCGGATTGCGAGTGCCACCGGGTTTTGCCATATCGGTCGGGGGGTACGAGCGATTCATGGCCGAGACCGGCGCCGGGGATCAGATAAAGGACTACGTTCGCACGAACCTGGACCGGCTTCGCGATGTGGGCAAACAGGTCGAAGCGGGCCGGGACATTCGCGGCATCATCGAGTCAAAAGAGATGCCCGACATGATGCAGGAAGAGCTCCACGATACGTACTCCGACCTCTGCACCCGCCTCGCGGTGGCACGAGTCCCTGTAGCCGTCCGGTCCAGCGGGGCCGTCAGCATGCCGGGCCAGATGGAGACCTTCCTGAACGTGATCGGCAGGTTCGACCTGACCCGCAAGGTGATCAAGGTCTGGGGGAGCGCATTCACCACCCGAGCCATCGCGTTCAGGATGGAAAAAGGCATGCAGATGGAAAAGGCCCCCATCGGGGTGGCCGTGCTCAAGATGGTCGATGCCAAATGCGCGGGGGTCTGCCTGACGGTGCTCCCCACCACCGGCGACACCTCGAAAGTCGTCGTGGAAGGGAATTGGGGACTCGGCGAAAGCGTAGTCAGCGGACAGATCACCCCTGACCAGTTCATCGTAGACAAAGAATGCGGCGACTTCCAATGCGTGGTAGGCGATAAGACGAAGATGGTCTGCTATCACGCGACAGGCACGAGAGTCTCCGATGTGCCGAAGGAGCTTCGCTGCATCGCATGTCTCGACGAACACGAACTCAAAGAAATCGTCCGCATCGCCAAAGATGTGGAACACCATTTCCAAATGCCTCAGGACATGGAGTGGGTCCTTGACCGAGACCTCCCGTTTCCGGAGAACCTCTTCTGGGTGCAGACGCGACCGGCCAAGGTCTCAAAGAAGACCCAGACAAACGAAGACTACCTCGCGGAGCTCATGACGAGGATCTTCAAGATGTGAGCCGCTTTGATGACCGGTACGGAACCCATCTGCCGGAGGTGCGCAATGACCATACTCTTCAGCCAGTCCTGGGACGTGATCCCCGGAAGGTTTGACGAATATTCCCAGTTTGTGACAAACGAATACAACCCCACCCTGAACCGCATAGGGATCAAGCTTATCGGAGGCTACTACGTTGCCGTCGGCCACGGTCCACGAATCATCGCGGTGGCCACGGTCGAGGAACAGGACTATCTGAGAAAGATCCTCGCCACCGACGAATACAGGGACGTGACCGCCAAGCTTCACAATATCGTGGAAAGCTATTCGAGCAGGCTCTGGGTATCGAGCGGCAGAGTAACGGAAGGCCCGTACAAGATTCAGATGGGCGCGTGGAAGTTCAACCAGCACTACGATCTGGTCCCGGGAAAAGAAGAGGAGCACTACACATTCGTCAAGGAAGAATGCATGCCGGCCATGAAGGAACTCGGAGTTCCCATAACCGGCGCATGGCGGCTTGTGATCGGAGATGGGCCGCGTCTCATGGCTGAGTGCACCGGCCGCACCATCGTCGAGATCGCCAAGGGGATTGACACCCCGGTGTTCAGGAGACTCGTGCGCAAACTCAAGAAGGAATTTGGCCGGAACTACGCGAGCAGAATACTCGCGCCCACAGGACGCATCGAAATCCCAAGCATGGTGAGCGAGATGATGAAAGGCTTCTGACTACCACACCGGATCCCCCCCAATGGGTACGCCGCAACGCACAACTCCAATTTGAGAAATACACATGAGGAGTAGGGACATGTACGTACGCATGACATTCTTCAAGGTGAAAGACGGCAAGATGCCGGATCTTCGAGAAGTGTACAATCGCGAAGTGATCCCCGCGCACAAAGAACACAAAGGGATACGCTTCGTACACCTCCTGGAGTGCCTCGAAAACAAGAACGAAGGCATATCGGTCACCGCATGGGACACCAAGGCCGACGTCGATGCCTACGAGAAGAGCGGCCACTACGACAGACTTGTGGGAATGTTCGATGCGATGTACGATGGGGCTCCGTCTCTGAGGTCGTTCGAGGTGACTGCGAGCTCAGAGCCCATTTTACTGAGGATCTTCTGAAGGACCCATGGAAGGAATATTTCGTCGGATTTTCGAGCGGGCTCAGCCTCTTCTCGACACAAGGGACAACGAAATCCACACGTTGACAGCCTACTCGTTTGCGCTCAAGCTGATCGAGGCCGAGAGAGGCGACCCTCGCGTAGTGATTCCCGCGATTCTGCTCCATGACACGGGATGGAAGAGCATTCCCGAAGACCGGCAGCTTGCTGCGTTCGGACCGGGCACGAACGACATGACCCTCAACCGGGTTCACGAAGTGGAAGGCGCAGCAAATGCCCGGAGAATCCTCGATGAGGTCGGGTATGAGCAGCCTCTTGTCGAGGAGATCGTCGAGATCATCCTCGGGCACGATTCAAGGTTAGAGGCACTGTCCCTCAATGATGCGATCGTGAAGGACTCCGACAAGCTCTGGAGGTTTTCCGAAAAGGCGCTCGAAGTGGACCCCGTGCGCTTCGGCATTGATCCCGCGGTGCACACCGAGTGGCTGAAGCACCAGATCGACCCGTGGTTCTTTACTGAAACCGCACGTAACCTCGCCCGTGAAGAACAACGTCAACGAGCCCAACGGTACGGGCCCGCGGCCTACATCCCAAACCCGAAACGCGGACGCTGAAACAGGCTCTCCGATTCGTAACCGTTCACCGGAAGAAGAAGACGCACCGCAGAGGCGCAGAGAGCACAGAGAATAAGGAAAGGAATCAGCGAATCTCGCATGCTTCACAAGCAGCCTATGAGATGAGCTTGCGATAGAAAGGCACGGTTTTTTCAAGTGGGGGTATCTGCTTAACTCCACCGACCGCAACATATTGGGGTTGGTCGCACAGAGGTCGGCAGTTCCGATGTAAGGACGCTCGCGTCACCCCGGCGAAAGCCGGGGTCCAGAAGGTATCAAAATAGCTGGATTCCGGCTTGCGCCGGAATGACGATGGGAGCTGTTTCAGCCACATACTACATGGTGTGGCTCGTGGTGTGAACCGGATAGCCCCATAGAGGAGTTCGCGATGACATACAGCGGCTGCCTTCTCAGGGTGAATCTCTCATCAGGCACTGTCGAGAGGGAACCGATTCCCTCGGAAACACAGACCATGTTCATCGGGGGCAGGGGGTTCGGCATAGAGCACCTTTTCCGTGAAATGCCGCCCGGCCTGGACCCGCTCGGGGAAGCGAACCCCCTGCTCTTCCTCCCAGGAGTGCTCGGGGGGACCAGGGCCCAGGGTTTCGGCCGCTGGATTGTCATGACCAAGAGTCCTCTGACGGGCGGCCTGGCAAGGGCCGTGGGAGGCGGAAACTTCGCGGCGTACATGAAGTTCGCGGGGTTCGACCTCCTTGCGATTGAAGGAAAGGCGGAGAAGCCGGTCTATCTGTTCATTCACGACGAAGGCGTGGAGATCAGGGACGCCGCGGACTTGTGGGGGCTCGACACCGCGATGACCCAGAAGGCCATCGAGGAGAGACACGGAAGCCGGGTGCAGACCGCGTGCATAGGCCCCGCAGGAGAACGCCTGGTACGATACGCCACGATCACCCACGGGACTCGAACCGCTTCCCGCTGCGGCGTGGGCACGGTCATGGGGGCGAAGAATCTCAAGGCAATCTCGATTGCCGCGAAAGCCCTTGCGCTTCCCGCCCGGGAGGTCGAGCGATTCGGGGCTCTGCTCAAGGAGCACAGCGCGATTCTGCGGGACCACAAGCGACGCGTCAAGATGCACACGTTCGGGACCACGTTCCTCGCGGAGATGATGCGCGAAACGGGGATATTCCCCGTCAAGAACTTCCAGATGGGGAACATGGAAGGCATCGAGAATCTGTTCACCAAGTCTTACAGCAGCATGCGAGTCGGCACTCATGGGTGCTTCAACTGCCAGACAAGGTGCGGTCAGGTCCACGTGGTGACGGAAGGACCGTACGCCGGGGCTTCCAGCGAAGGACCCGAGTACGAGTCGATCTGGTCTCTGGGTGCGCAGGTGGGAAACACGGATGCCGGAGCCACCGTCAAAGCCGATAACCTGTGCGATCTCCTCGGGTTGGACACCATCAGCACGGGGAGCGCTATCGGATTTGCCATGGAGCTCTTCCAGCGAGGAATTCTGACGGCCGCTGACACGGACGGGATCGAGCTGCGGTGGGGAGACCACCGGCTGATGCTCGAGCTCATCGGCAAGATCGCCAGACGGGAAGGCTTCGGGAAACTGCTCGGCGAAGGGACCAGGCGAGCCGCGGAAGCCATCGGCAAAGGCGCGGAACACTACGCGATGCACGTGAAAGGCCTGGAGATCCCCGCGTACGAGCCCAGAGCGGCCAAAGCCCACGGTCTGAGCATGGCGACCTCAAATATCGGCGGCAGTCACATGTACGGATATTGTCGTCAGGAGATCTCAGGTCGAGGCGGCCCCAGACCCGTTGATCGCTTCGCTGACGAAGGCAAGGGCGATATCGCGGCGTTCAACCAGATCGACAAAGCGCTCGAAGAAACCGGCGTGCTCTGCAATTTCGCGGATTCCGGAATGACCCACGATCTGCTGGGCAGACTGTTTGCCGCGGCCACGGGGCATGAGCAATTCGAGGACGCCAGCTACCTGCGACTCGTCGGCGAGCGAATCGTCTGCCTGGAGCGTTGCTTCAACGTGAGGGAAGGATTCTCCCGCAAAGACGATACCCTCCCCAAGCGCATGCTGACGGAACCTCTCCCCGACGCGGGACCCGCAACAGGAGAAGTGGTGCGAAAGCTCGACACCCTCCTCGACGAGTACTATGACGCCATGGGGTACGACCGCAACGGCATCCCGACAAGCGCCAAGCTCGCTGAATTGGGGATGCCGTGGGTGAGTATCCCCCGGGAATGACCGGCAGCGGGGTGCAGCGCGATTCGGTTTCGGATGGCGGATCGGAATGATCCGGTCAGACTGGTTGCAAAGCTCGTGAGGGACGTGGCAACGCATCCGCGGCTCTCGCAGATGCACGGAGAGGTGATTCCATGATTGGTGGAGAATTGGGCTGCCGCGACATTGCTTGGGGAGTGTACCTACTGTAGTATATTTACCAAGGAGCGGCTGGGAGCCGCAGCCAATTATCGCGTCGACCTTTCTCGGTCCGCATGAAGACCCAGGGCGGGGCGAGTTGGTTCTTCCCAGACGAAGAAAGGCACGTTGCGTGTTCCCGGCGCTGCTGAGCCGGACAATTCTTCTCGCAAAGAGAAGAAGTTGAACGTCATGAATGAGTGAATGAGGAAGCCGGGTCATGTATCGAGATCTCATCCAATCAGACCCCAACATCATGATGGGCAAGCCCGTGATCGCCGGCACTCGCATCACCGTCGAGGCGATTCTCGACAAGCTTGCTGCCGGGGAAACTCCCGAACAGATCCTTGAGGCGCATCCCCGCCTCACTCGGGAGGCGATTGCCGCGGCTCTCGCGTACGCTGCGGACGTCTTGCGTAGTGACGTCATCTATCCTGCAGCAGGCGTGCCCGCATGAAGATCGTTGCGGACGAAGGGGTTGATCGCTAGGTTGTCCAAAAGCTTCGTCGTGAAAACCACGAGGTGATATACGTAGCGGAACTTGCTCCGGGCATCAACGATGAAGAGGTGCTTCGCTTGGCCAACGATGGAGGCGCAGTTGTGCTCACCGCTGACAAGGATTTCGGAGAACTTGTGTTTCGACTCAACCGCGCGGCCCATGGGGTATTGCTGCTTCGTGTGGAAGGTTTGCCGCCCCACTCGAAGGCCGTTATCGTGGCAAGAGCGGTGCGAGAGCACGGTTCTCAGATGTGTGGCTCTTTCAGCGTAATAACCCCTGGGGCAACCCGCATTCGTCCGCGACAGCAATGGTCATAACGCCGGAGAAGCCGGATCAGCCATGAATGCTGCCGAAGGCTGCGCCTTCAAGAGCGGCATACCTGCTCCCTCAGTAGACAATCACCGTCAATCTTCCCGGGCCGTGCACCCCGATGGTCAGGGTCAACTCGATATCCGCGGTTCTGCTCGGCCCGGTTTCAAAGGTGATATTGGTGGGCGGCGACGCTCCCCATTGAGTGAAGAAATCCGCAACGCTCTCCATTACGTTTTCCTGGGCCACAATTGCCACATGGTGTGCACAGACCAGCCCGGCCTGAATCGCCTTCCCTCCGCCGCTCGAGGAAACAACGCTGCCGGTCTCGGCAACGCCGGCGAAGACCTCCTCGACGCACACTGTCGCGCTCCTGTAATCTTCGCATCGTTGTTCCGGAGCGAAGACCACGGCCTTCTCTCGGTTCGTGACGCCCGGGCAATAGACCCGGTCCGCGGGCTGGAGGACCTGGGCCAGCACACGATTCAGTTCGCCGTCGTCTGCGACCACAAAGGCTTCGGCAGCCACCTTGCGTGCGTTCTGCACGAATGTGTCGACAAGCTCGTTGCGCATCACGACATCCTCCCTCTGAATGTCCGGTCTGCAGGAACGGGCATGCGATCGAGGACTTCCTTGCCGGCCATCTTGACGGCAAGAGGCCAGAAGAGCCCCGCGGCACGCTGCCCGTACTGAAAAAGGCTCGGAGACTTGGCGGCGACACCGAACGCGGCCATGCCAAACCTCTCCGACGGTGGAGTAAGCCCCCTTTCCACCCTCTCCTCCCGAAGTCTTCTCAGCAAAGCGGGAAGAGGCACCCGTACCGGACACACATCGCCGCAGGCACCGCAGAGGGTCGTCGCATCGAGGAGCGGGTGTGCCTTTTCCATCCCTTCCAGTAAGGCCGTATACACGATCCCCATAGGCCCTGGATACGTAGAACCGTACGCATGCCCGCCAACCGTGCGGTACACCGGGCACGCATTCAGACACGCACCGCAACGGATACACTTGAGCATCTCTCGGTATTCGCTGTTGACTATCAGGGAACGACCGTTGTCCACGATCACTATGTGGAGTTCCTGAGCGCCCGTCGCTTCACCAGGTTTTCTCGTCCCCGTGATCACGGACATGTAGCTTGTGAGCACCTGTCCGGTAGCGGAGCGCGGCAGCAGCCGCACGAACTTGGGGAGATCCGACAGAGAAGGGATGATCTTCTCCATGGAGGTGACCGCAATGTGAAGCGGAGGCAGGGTCGTGCACATGCGGATGTTCCCCTCATTCGAGAACAGCACGATGCTGCCTGAATCGGCAACCATGAAGTTGGCGCCCGACATGCCGGCCTTGGCCGACAGGAATTCCTCACGCAGGATATGTTTCGCTACCTTGCAGAGAGCCTCGGGATCTTCGGAATACGTGCATCCCAGCTTTTCGGAGAAGAGTGTACCGACCTGACGGCGATCCTTGTGAATTGCAGGGACGATGATGTGAGAAGGGTGCTCCCCTGCGATCTGTATTATGTACTCGCCCAGGTCGGTTTCCACCGGCGTGATACCAATGCGCGACAAATAGTCATTCAGGTGGATCTCTTCGCTGACCATGGACTTGGCTTTCACGACCCTCTCAATGCCATGGTCTCTCAGTATTGATCCGATGATGTCGTGTGCTGCCGCGGCGTCGCGTGCCCTGTGGATTTGTGCTCCCGCGGAAGTTGCGTTCGCGGTGAACCGGCCAAGGTAATCCTCAAGCCTCGAAAGCACCTGCACGCGGATCTCTGAGGCCTCGTTTCGCCACAACTCGAGGTCCGCGCCCGCGAACGCGTCGGCTCGCTTCACCGTGAAGACGCCGGTGGCATGTTGCAGCGCTGCCCTCAACCCTCGGTCACGGACTGCCTTGGCCGCGCTCGCCCTGAATGGGATACTCTTCGTGGAATCAGTCATTGTAACCCCTCCGCGAGGACTACAGCGATGTGTTTGACCTGAACGTCAGAGCCGTTCTCGCGAATGGCCGAGGAGATGTTCATCAGGCAGCCATGATCGCAGCCCGTGAGGGTGTCCGCACCCGTGCTGATGACAGACTGGGCCTTTTCGCCGGCGAGCGCCCTTGACACCTCCGGGAGCTTTGCCATGAAGACACCCCCGAAGCCGCAGCAGCGGTCTGCATCGGGCAAGGGGATGAACTCCGCCCCTCTTAAAGACTGAAGAAGCAGCAACGGTTCCTCGGTGACTCCCAGCTCTCGCGTCAACTGACAGGACGCGTGATACGTGATCCTGCCTCTGCCGATGAGCCCTGCTTCATGCACCCGAAGGACGTTCACCAGGAACTGACTCAGTTCGTACACGCGAGCCGCGACACTGCGGGCCGTGTCTCGGAGTCGCTCATCGTCCTTGAACAGCTCCGGGTAGTGGTTCTTGATCATCGAGGCACAAGAGCCCGACGGCACGACAATTGGATCGCCGCTCTTCCCGTACACGGACAGGAAGTGTTCCGCGGCTTTCTTCGATTCGCGGCGATATCCTCCGCTGTCAGCCGGTTTGCCGCAACAAGTCTGGCCTCGAGGGTAGTCCACTTCGACACCGAAATGGCGGAGAAGCCGCACGGTGGCCTCTCCGGTTTCCGGATAGAACGTGTCGATCAAACATGTTCCGAACAACTGCACTCGCATGAAAGACCTCGCGGGACCCATTACTGCCGATCAATGGGTGAATTGGGACCGGCCGCAAAGGAGGTTGGAAGGCAGCCGGCCCCTGGGGGAGGTGTTACCGAACCACCGGGTAGGTGATCGGCGGTATGTAAGGGGCCGACTGAGAATAGCCGGATGCTTCAGCACCGAGAGCCCAGGGCCGAACACCCTGTTGCGTGGCAAGTCGTCGATTTGACGCCTATGGGGTGCCTCCCTCATGTCCGTACCACGGGGTCGCGGTGCTCGCGACCACAATGCTCTGCACTATTATCCTTCAAACATTCAGCCTGTCGCGAAGATCTGTTGTCGAGATCCGCTCCAGCAGCGGGGTCTGTGGCGGTTCTTCCCCGGCGAAAGCCTGCGGTTTCCATGAGCGTACAAGCAACCCTCCCTGCCATCGGACTGCACGCGGACCGACCAAGGTCGACGCGATGAGTGGTTGCGGTTTCCAGACGTTCTGTGGGTCGATCATCTTCCCCGTTCCGCGGCTGGTGTTGTCGGGATCGTTGTGGTCGTATCATATACTGGTCTGACCAGTTGTCAAGTGAAAAGGTCTGATTACCTGAAAAGAACTTGACACTGCCCCACCACTCCGTAATCCTGACCCTGTAACGGCACTCCCGCAGGAGAGAGGTGAGTCCATGAAGAGATTCATAGCTCGTTTCAGCGACTTGCCGATCAGCCTGAAACTGCTCGTATCCTATTTCTCCGTCTTCGTCGTGACCATGCTGTTTGGCGGCCTCGTCATCTACTATCTTGTCCGCAGTGCCATCCAGGCCAACATAGAAAGCGAACTTCACAACACCACCACGACGATTCTCAACATGGTGCGCACTGCTGCCAATAGCTCGATAAAGAACCACTTGCGCGCGGTGGCCGAGCAGAACCGCAAGATCATCGAGTTCATTTACAGGAGACAACAAGAGGGTCTGATGACCGAGGCTCAGGCGAAGTCACAGGCCCGTGAGATTCTGCTGAGTCAGACGATCGGCAAGACAGGTTACCTCTACTGCGCGGACAGCCGTGGCCAGGCCCCTGTCCACCCGAACCCGGGAGTCGAAGGCGGAAGCTTTCTTCAGTACAAGTTCGTGAGGGACCAGATCCGACTCAAGGAAGGGTATCTCGAATATGAATGGCGAAATCCGGGAGAGGATCGGGAGAGGCCCAAAGCGCTTTACATGACCTATTTCGCGCCGTGGGACTGGATCATTTCCGTCTCTTCGTACCGGGAGGAATTTGCCGAGCTTGTCAAAGTTGCGGATTTCCGCGACAGCATCCTGGCTTTGCGTTTCGGAAAGACCGGGTATTCGTTCGTGCTGGACAGCAAAGGCAATCCGATCGTTCACCCCGTATTGACCGGCAACGTGTTCGACGTGCCCGACGCACAAGGCAATCGGTTTGTGCATGAGATCCTGCGTGCCAGGAAGGGCAAGTTGATCTACTCGTGGAAGAATCCGGGGGAAACGGCGTTTAGGGACAAGTTGGTGATTTTCGATTATATTCCGGAATACGATTGGATTGTCGCGTCGTCATGCTATCTCGATGAATCGTACGCGGCTTTGTCAACGGTGAAGCATATCGTCTTCGCGACGGTGCTGGGAACGCTCTTGCTCGTCGTACCCGTAACCCTGGTGATCAGTCGTTCCATCCTGAAGCCGCTCAAACGGCTGATGCATGGCTTGTCTGCCGGTCAGTCCGGTGACTTGACCGTGAGAATGAAGGCAGGCTCCAAAGATGAAGTTGGGCAACTAGCGCAGTATTTCAACACCTTTATGGAGAAACTCCAGACCTACCAAGCCAACCTGCTGGCAGAAATTCGGGAGAGGAAACAGACCGAAGAAGCGCTGAGGGAAAGTGAACGCAAGTACCGGGGCATCCTCGAGCGCATGCAGGAAGGGTACTACGAACTCGACTTGGCCGGCAATTTCACATTCTACAACAACGCTCTGGTGTCGATCCTCGGCTACCCCGGCGATGAGCTGCTCAACCGAAGCATCTGCCAAATTGCCGATCAGGGCAGCACAGAAGAGATTTCCCGCGGCCTCACCATGATCAAGAACACCGGGAGGGCCACAAAAGCGTCTACGGGTGAGCTTGTCAAGAAGGATGGGAGTGTCTGTTCGGTGGAGTCGTCGATTTCGCTGATCTACGACAAGCATGGGAACGCGGTGGGGTTTGGCGGCGTGTTACGCGATATCACCAAACGCAAGAGATCCGAAGAGGCGCTCCGTCTTTCGGAAGAAATGTTTTCCAAAGCGTTTCGCTGTAGCCCCAGTGGAATAATTATCGCCGCGGTCAGCGATGGGCGACTCATCAACGTGAACGACAGCTTTCTGCGGCTTACGCGATACTCGCTACCTGATGTGCAAGGCAGGTCCTTGTCGGATGCCCATTTTGTCATGGATCATGACCTGGCCGTGGCCTTGCTTGAGGAAGTGCATCAGCACTCGCGGCTCAGCAGCCGGGACGTGCGGTTCTACACGTCATCGGGTGAAGAGAGATCCGGGGTGATATCCGCGGAACTCGTCGAGTTGTGGGGAGAGGAATGCATGCTCGCTGCCTTGGAAGACATCACGGATTCCAAGCGGTTGGAGCGGGAGATCCTGGAAATCAGTGAGCGGGAGCATCAGAAGATAGGGCGGGATTTGCACGATGACCTCTGCCCGCACCTCATCGGCGTGGAAGTGCTGAGCGTTGTGCTGGAGCAGAAGCTGAAGAGTAGGTCTCTTGGAGAGGCCGCCGATGCGTCCAAAATCCGAGCCCTTATTCAGGATTCCATCAAGAAGCTTCGGAGACTGGCACGGGGCCTGTGTCCCGTCGATCTCGAGGTCGACGGCTTCGATTCGTCCCTTGCCGCATTGGGGCACTATGTGGAGGACATTTTCGGTGTTTCCTACCATTTGCGATGCGATACCCCGATACACCTCGGGAACCAAACCGTTGCCACGCATCTCTACTATATCGCACATGAAGCGGTCCATAACGCGGTCAAGCACGCGGGCGCGAAAAACATCGTTGTCTCTCTGGCTTCCGTGAACGGCGCCCTCGAACTGAGCATTCGAGACGACGGACAGGGAATCCTGCAAGAATACTCGTGCAACGGAATGGGCTTGCGCATCATGAACTATCGAGCTAAGAGAATAGGGGCAACGCTGGAGATAAGACAGGCCGCGGAGGGCGGCACGTCAGTGACCCTGAGAGTCACGGGAGTGTGATCCAGCGTCATGTGAATGCGGATTGTGGGGAACAGGACGGATGCGAACATGGCTCGGACACGAATCTTGATCGTCGAGGATCATCCCATTTTCCGAATGGGTTTGCGGGAACTCATCAACCAGGAGCGCGACCTCGAAGTGTGCGGAGAAGCCGATGACGTGGCAGACGCGCGAACTGCAATTCTCAACCTGCAACCGGATATTGTGGTGCTGGACCTGTCCCTGAAGAGCAGCAACGGGATGGAGCTCATACACGAATTGTCCAGCCGGGAAAGCCAAATCCCGGTCGTCGTCCTTTCGATGCACGATGAGAAGATCCACGCGCAGCGTTGCCTGCAAGCCGGAGCCAGAGGCTACATCATGAAGCAGGAAGCCTCATTGTCGGTCGTGAAAGCCGTTCGACGGGTTCTGGAGGGGAATTGCTATGTGAGCGAGAGCGTCATGACCCAGGTGCTCTGCCGATTTCGTCGGGATGCGGAGATACCCTGGAGGTCTCCGCTCAACGTTCTGACGGACAGAGAGTTGGAGGTATTCCAATTCGTCGGCAAGGGACTGACTTCCGGCGAGATCTCCAAACAGCTCAATTTGAGTGTCAAAACCGTCGGCACGTATCGCGAGCGCATAAAAGATAAGCTGGGGTTCAAGAACTGCGGTGAGATGGTCAGATTCGCGGTGCTCTGGACCGAGAACCCCGACCAGGTTGACCCCCCTCACAAGTAGGTGATCAGCCTACACGATTTTGTTGCATCGTCCTACGCAAGAATCCTCTCATCCCCGATTTTCAAGGCCCTATTCCTCCGGTAGAATGATCTTCAGAGACTCTCAAGGTCCTCTTCATTTCATACGAATGACCCGACCGGGAGAGTGAACCGCTCCGATCGCGGTCGCAGCAGGGTCTCATACTAATGAGCGTTCTCAGCGGTGACTTCAGGCTCCGGGTGGGACAAGCATCTTGCCTGTCCCTCTGTGGTCAACCTCACCTGTACTACTATCGTTCAAATTCTTCGCCCGCCGCGCAGACTTGTTGTCAGAATCCACGTCAGTAAACGGGTAAATGGCTGTGCTTCCCCTGTGGCCGTGCGCGGTTTGAACGTGAGTGGAACCAGCCATCCCCGCCATCGGATCGCGTGCGAGCCGCGAAAGGTCGACGCGATTATTGGTTGCGGCTCCCAGCCGCCCTGTGTGAAGCCGCATTGGTATCAAACCTCAGACCAGGGAGGATCGAACCATGAGCATCCTTTCCGTGCGGGACCTGTCCCTCTCCTTCGGAGGGCTCAAGGTTCTATCCGACGTCAGCTTCGATGTGCATGAAGGAGAGATCTTCGCGATCATCGGTCCCAATGGCGCAGGGAAGACGTCCATCCTGAACATCATCAGCGGATTCTATCGGCCCACGTCCGGGCAGGTGCTCTTCGACGACCGCGACATCACGGCCATGCGCCCTGATCGTCGCGCTGCTCTGGGCCTGGGAAGAACATTTCAGAACATAGCCCTGTACCGGGGCATGTCGGTGTTGGACAATATCAAGCTCGGAGCCCACGCACACCTTGGAACCGGTCTGTTCTCCTCGTTGTGGTACTGGGGGTCGGCCCACCGGGAAGAGATGGAACTGAGACACGAGGTGGAGGACTCGGTGATCGACTTACTGGAGATCGAGTCGATTCGCAAGCAGCCCGTGGGTGCACTCGCGTACGGCCTGCAGAAGCGGGTGGAGCTCGCTCGAGCTCTTGCCATGCGGCCCAAGATTCTCCTGATGGACGAGCCCGTGGCCGGCATGAACGCGGAGGAGACCGAGGACATGGCTCGTTTCATCTTGGATATCAACGAGGAACGTAATATCCCCGTAGTGCTCATCGAGCACGACATGAAGATGATCATGGATATCTCCGAGCGAGTCCTCGTGGTGAATTTCGGCATGAAGCTGGCCGAGGGAAAGCCCGAAGAGGTCCAACAGCACCCGGATGTCATCAAGGCTTACCTCGGAGAGAAAGGTGCGGGCAATGGACGTGCTATTGCAGCTTGTGGTTAGCGGCATCGCGGTCGGAGGCGTCTATGCGCTGATCGCGCTGGGCTTCGTGTTGATCTACAAGGCCACCAGCGTCATCAACTTTGCCACGGGCGAATTCATGATGATAGGAGCCTACATCTTCTACAGTTGCATGGTCTATGCGGGATTGCCGGCCATACCGGCGTTTCTGGCGGTGATGGGCTGCGCGGCGTGCTTGGGGTTCCTTATCGAGCGGTTGATCTTGCGTCACATGTTGGGTCAGCCCACCATCAGCATCGTAATGGTCACCATCGGTATCAGCGCCATCTTCACGGGCCTCGCCGAGCTGGTTTGGGGTTCCGAGTTCTGCACGTTCCCGGCGCTGTTTCCTCGCAAGCCGCTCGTCATCGGCGACATCATCCTGCGTCCGAACATCTTCTATGGCTTTGTCCTCGCCTCAGCAGCCGTGCTGGTCTTTGCCGGATTGTTCAAGTACGCGAGGGTCGGCCTGGCCATGCGGGCCACGGCAAGCGACCAGACGGCCTCATTCTCCATGGGTATCAACGTCAAGTCGATGTTCACGCTTTCGTGGGCTTTCGGTGCCATTGCCGCATGTCTGGGAGGGATCATCCTGGGCAACATCGGCAGCGTACACCCGAGCTTGGGGCATCTGGGGCTCAAAATATTCCCGGTAGTCATTCTGGGAGGGTTGGATTCCATCGGCGGCGCAGTGGTGGGCGGATTCATCGTCGGCATCGTGGAGAACCTCGCGGGAGGGTATCTGGATCCCTATGTCGACGGCGGTGCCAAGGACATCGCGCCATTCGTGGTCCTGGTGCTCATCCTTTTGGTCAAACCATACGGCCTGTTCGGCAAGGAAGAGATCGAGCGGCTCTAGCAGCTTGTCGCACGGCCAGATCCCTTGATGAATCGTGGCACGATTCTTTTCCGGCGCTTACGCACCGGGCTACCATCTGTCGCCCCTGCGGGGCTTGTTGGAGTGCACATCCCGAGCGGACCCTTGATAGTGGCCCGGCAATTCGTTGGCAGGCAACGCCAAGTCGTAATACGCCTTCTTGGTTGTGCGACAGGCTCCCAGCGGCGTTGCCGTCACGCTCACTGAGACTTGCGGCACAGCGAACGCGAGAAAAGCCTTCTCACCCTTCCCTTTCCCGCCAGGGGAGAGGGTCCCCCCTCCCTTGATGGGAGGGGAAAGGGGCGGGTGAATATTACAGCAGCTCTTCATGAGGGACACCACAAGAGTTCACCGGTTTGAGAAGGCTTTCGGCCGGGTGATTGAGCTCCCGGCGTCGAAGGAGTTCAGATATGCGCATCGGAGATTTCAAAGAAACGTATGCCTCGGACGAAGCGGTGTTCAGGACACGTACGTCACGTATCGCCCTTGGGGTCCTGTTTGCCGGGCTTCTGGTCTTCCCCTTTGTGGCAGGTGATTACCTGCTGTACATGGCTAACCTCGCCGGAGTTACCGTCGTCGCAGCCGTGGGGTTGAATATTCTCACGGGTTGTGCCGGGCAGATATCCCTCGGGCATGCCGCGTTTGTCGGCGTGGGTGCGTACACCGCGGCGGTGCTCACTACGCGATTGGGTCTGCCTTTTCTGGTGTGTTTGCCGCTCTCCGGTCTTTCCGCTGCGGTGCTGGGGATGATCGTAGGAGGGCCTTCCATGCGTTTGAAAGGGCTGTACCTCTGTGTCGCTACCCTCGCGGCTCAGGTGATCATCGAGTTCGGCTTCGTGCACTGGAGCTCCTTGACGGGAGGGATTCGAGGTATCAACCTGCCTGCGCCCACGGTATTCGGCCTGAGCCTCGACAATGAGTTCAAGTTCTACTGGGTGACTCTGATCGTAGTGATTGTGTGCGTGGCCGCGGCTCGCAACATCTTTCGGACGCGCGTGGGCCGCGCGTTCATCGCGATTCGTGATCGTGACATCTCTGCCGAGCTGATGGGGATCAACCTGTTTCGTTACAAGTTGTATGCATTTGCCGTCAGTTCGTTCATGGCCGGCGTGGCGGGCTGTCTTTGGGTGAATTTCCTCAAGACCGTCACTCCTGAGCACTTTCCGCTCATGGAGAGCATTCGTTATCTGGCAATGATCATCGTGGGCGGACTGGGGAGCATACTGGGCGCAATCCTCGGAGCCTTATTCATGACCATGGTCCCGGAAGTGCTCAAGAATCTCATGAGCATGCTGGCGGGGAAGTTTCCTGGGGCCATGAGCCATTTGTTTCCTCTGCAGCAAGTGGTCTTCGGTGCGCTCATTGTCGGGTTCCTGGTCTTTGAACCCCACGGTCTCGCCGAGATGTGGCGCCGCTCAAAAAACTACTTTCGTCTGTGGCCCTTTGCGCATTGAAACCCGCAGTGACATCCACCGGGTGAAAAACCGATGAAACGGGAGGAGAACTCGATGACAAAAAGAAGAACCATTCTTGTCCTGATGCCGGCACTGCTCCTGATGGTCTTCTCGAGCGTGGCCTTTGCCGATGAAGTCATCAAGATCGGGGCTTGTCAGCCGATTACCGGTCGCTTCGCCTTTGCAGGCAAGCACCTCAACCAGGCATTGATGGACTATTGCACGTACGCAAATGAGCACGGCGGCGTCGCGGGCAAGAAGTTCAAGTATATCTATGAGGATACCGGGTACGACCTGCAGCGAGCCATCGCGGGGTTCAAGAAGATCATGGCCCAGGACAAGCCGGTGATGATGTACGGCGAGTCTACCGGTCTGGGCAAGGCCATGGCTGATGAGATCAACAAACGGTATCACTGTCTCTATGGCTCCACGAGCTTCTCGGAAGAACTGGCCAATCGCCAGGGGACTCCTTACACCTTCGTGAGTGGGCCCACATACGCCCAGCAATTCGGGATCCTTTTGAAGTACATTGCCGCCAATCCGAAGACGCAAGGCAAGAAACCCAGAGTCGCCTTCTTCTACAGCGACACCGAGTTCGGCCGCGATCCCATACCGTTTGCCCGCAATACGGCCAAGGACCTGGGTATCGAAGTAGTGAGCGAAGTGGTCACCAAGGTGGACACGGTGGACATCACCAGCGAGCTCATGGAACTCAAGCGCAGCAAACCCGACTTCTGCATATTCCAGGGGTATGTCGTCCCGCCCATCCCGGACGTGGTGCGAGGAGCCAAAGAGCTCGGCCTGAACATCACGTTCATGAGCACATTCTGGGCCATGGACAAGATGATATTGGACAAGCTGGGGCAGGATGCCGAAGGCTACATGGGCGTCAATCCCTACGCATACTGGGATGAAGAAGACGTGCCTATGATTAAGGAAATCAGAGAATTCAACAAGAAGCATCACCCGGACATCACCTACCGCCCCAACTCCTACATGCAGGGCTGGTTCACCGGTATGGTGTTCGGCAAGCTGGCTGAGATGTGCCACGAGAAGGGACTGCCTATTACCGGTGAAAACCTTGCCAAGATGCTGCCCGAGGTCAAAGACTGGGACACGAAGGGATTCCACGGCAAGGTGAACTTCAGAAGTGTCAACGCCACAGGCGTGGGCAAAGTCTATCAAGCGAAAGGCGGGAAATTCGTTCCCGTATCCGACTGGATCTACTTGGACTGAGCACGGTGCGTCGTCTTGGTAACCGCGGTAGGTTTCACCCTCCCCTTACCCCTCCCATCAAGGGAGGGGAATAGCAACCTTCCTCCCATCAAGGGAGGGGAACAGCAACCTTCCTCCCATCAAGGGAGGGGAACAGCAACCTTCCTCCCATCAAGGGAGGGGAACAGCAAATCCTCTCCGCCGGCGGGAGACGAAGGGGTGAGGGCATAGGCGCTAACTTGGCGACAGCCGAATTCGACATTCCAGGCAGTTATCCCCCTCCCCCTCCCCCGACCCCCTCCCACGAGGGGAGGGGAATCCGGAAACCCTTTCCCCTGGAGGGAGAGGGAAGGGTGAGGGGGAGGATGCTGAGGCAAC
>JBFMAA010000098.1:0-21948 GCA_040755955.1 Thermodesulfobacteriota bacterium | reverse complement strand
GCGCCCTCTGTCGGGAATCGCTCTTGGAACTCAAATAGGCTAATTGATTCTTGCTGCATTTGGCTATTACCTAACCTGTGATTTCAGGAGGAATATACCCGAATCTGAGCAAAGTCAATAGGCCATTCTGATAAAGGGTTTCCCCCGGGCCGCCTTCCGAAACCTTTTGAAACATCCGGCGGTTCTGGCCATGCCACGAGTTCTCGGAATGCCAGGCGGTGACCTTCATGGTTGGTTGTGGCCCCCTGGGGCCATGGTTGTTTATGTGAGCGCGAGCGAATCCGAGCTACAGGCGCGCGCTGAGAATCGCTACATTGTTGAAATCGACAAATCCCCTTCGTCCTTCCCTTTCCCGCCAGGGGAGGGGGGTGCTATTCTCGGCCCTGACAATTGCCGAAACACCGGAATCCCACTCATACCAATGCGCGTTCCAAGGTGTGGAGTAACCGTTCACCAGGAAGAAGAAAACTCACCGCGGAGGCGCAGAGAGCACAGAGAATAGGAAGAGAAGTCCGCGACTCAAGCGCGCTGGAATCAACTCAACAGGAGCGCACCGGCAGAAAAGCATAATTCTTGCAAGTTCTTCTCTCTTTCGTCTCTGCGTCCTCTGTGTCTCCGCGGTGAACTCTTACCCGCACTATTCAACGCGGAAAACTGTGACGCCTCGGGATGGACAGTCTTCTTTCGACGTTGCGTATCCGGTCGACGGTGATGTTCATTCTCTTGATGGTGGTGTTCAGCCTCCGGACGTTGCGCTGCACGGGCTTGGCCGAATCTCTAGAAGAAGTGACCTGCTTCACAGGGATGTTGCCGGCTCCGGACGCATGCGGGGGCTTGGCGGGTTGCGGCTCATCGGCTTCCGGTGTCTTACCTGCATCCTCGGGCTCATTCTGTTCCTCCGCGAGCTCAGGACGCGGTGCGACGTCGGCATCCTGGGACCAACCGTCGGTGGAGCCGGCGGCACACCAGATGAGAGTGGCTCCCAGAATCGCTGCGACGACCCACCATCTCACGGAAATGACGTCTTCGGGGGCAATCGCTTTCTTGCCGGTCGTTGTCGATGGTCTGCTCATCGCAGTTCGTTTCCGCATGCCCAAGATCTCCTGCTGCAAGGCATATCCGCTCTCGCCGCTTCCGGCCCGATGGCGGGTTTGGAACAAGCTGTCTCAGAACTCCTTGACGGACGCAAATCGTGGCACAACCCTAGCCGCTGACCGGTGACCCATTGAGCGTTCCGAGAAGTGACTTCGGGCTCCGGGTGGGACATGCATCTTGCCTGTCGTTCTGCGGGTAACCTCACCTGTTTGAAGTCGCATGGGTATGACGGCCCCGGCTCCTATCCGTCGCCCCGACGAGGCTCTGGAGGCTTGCGGCGCGCAGCGACGCCGGAACATAGCCCGGCAAGTGAGTCCCGGGTTAGGCGAAGACGTGCCACGTTCCGAGGGTTTTGAGACAGTTTCGGCAACCCCGCCCCAAAACGGCCGGGTTGCCGGTAAGTCCTCAGTCAACCGAGGCGAAACACTGGAAACCTGCCATGATATCAGCGGCCAGCCTTCGATTCCCCGAATAACTGGGTACAACGGGTTGACGTGAGTCGGGACTGGACAGACAAGCCCCGGATGACCTATACTCGCGCCCTGTCTTTTTCACCCCATCCAGTAAGGAGCTTGAGCGTGAAGATCCTCGAAGTCAAGAGTCTTGCCATCCCGGAGGTCAAGGTTATCCGATACGGGCGGTTTCCCGATCACAGGGGCTACTTCACGGAAACCTGGCGCAAGAGCGATTTCGACACCAAACCTGAGCTCGATTTCTTCCATGGCGTGCAATTCGGCCAGTCCAACGAGAGCTACTCGAAGGTCGGGACCGTGCGCGGCCTCCATCTCCAGGTCGACCCGTACATGGGGAAGCTCCTGCGGACGATCACGGGTCGGATGGTAGATCTGGCTGCCGACGTAAGGCCCGAGTCACCCACCTTCGGCAAGATCATCGCGTACGACATGCCCGCCCAACCCGACCGGGACTGGGCAGAATGGATCTGGGTTCCGGTGGGATTTGCCCATGGGAATTTCTTTCCCGAAGAAACAATCATAGAATACTACTGTACCGGGCAATACAACCCGCAAGGCGAGGTCTGCGTGTCAGCTCTGGCTGAGGATCTTGACTGGTCTCTGGCGGAGCCGCACATGAGTCGGCTCTTCGACCAAGTGGCACGCCATTCGGACCTCTTCACGGAAAAGGACCGCGGCGGCCTTTCCATCGAGGCCTGGAGCAAAGATCCGCGCTCGCGGCTGTTCGCGTACGGCATGAACCCGCACCGGCAAGTGTCCGTCTCAAAATAAGTATCGCACTCTCCGAGCCTGGGACCTAGGAGGTTGCCGCCGTCATTCCGGTGGAAGCCGGAATCCAGTCTTTCCAGCGGGACCCGGACCCAGTCTTTCGCCGGGGCGACGAGCGGGTCGGATTGGCACAGTTATGTCGGGACAGACCCGGAGAGTTCACCACCAAGACACCAACACGCCAAGAAAGCCTGTTTATCAGAAAGTTCTCCGGGGGAAATCCTTCTGAAAAAGGGTTGTCCCCCGGACCCCTATCCGAAAACTTTTGAAACATCGGGTGGTTCTGACCATACGGCGAATTCTCGGTATGTCGAGCGGTGACTTTCATGCTTGGTTGTGGCCGCGTGCGGCTATGGTGGTTTAGAAGAACAGCAGCCTGAGACTTGTTCTTTGATTGCGTCGTGTATTGGTGCCTTTGCGGTTTGTCTTCGGGCCTCACAACGGACACGCCCTGAACGGTTACCTGAACCGGTTCACTGAAGTGGTTCTTGCTCCTTCCGAAGCTTCCAACACTTCTTCGCGATCACCAGGGAGAGCCAGGCGCCGACGAGCGAGACGGGCAAGACCCAAATCCCGAGCTGCGTGTACGGCGGATGGCCCGCACATGACAAAAGGAGCACCACGACACAAAAGCAGCTCGCTGCGAATGAACCTAATGCCGCAAGTGCGAGCCCAAACCGTTTCATGCTGCCTCCCGTCGCGAAAACCGCAGAGATATGCGCACTACGGGACCACGCGGACCTCGTAGCCGAACTTCTCTCCGCCTTCGGGGGCGAACTTGATTTCAAGGTTCTCCCCCACCGCGGGACGGCGAAAAGGCACGAACTTGGTCTTGAGCCCCACCCGTACGGGCACAATCTCATTCGCTCCGGTTTGGCCGGCCAGCTTTATCGAGAGACGGGTGGGAGAAGACGCCACCACTTCTCCTCTCAAGGTCTGAAGTCCTTCCGGAACTTGAGCGGCCGGCGGGGCCGTCGACGCGGTCGGCTTGGAGGACCGGACCTGCGTCGCGTCGGACTTGTATTCCCGTATCTTCTTGGCCAGTGCTTCTTCCATCTGCCGTAGCTTTCCGCCGGCATCATCGAGCTTGGTGCGACGGTCCGCAAGTTGCTCCTCATTCGAGGCCAACGAGGCAACCCACTTTGCCCGCAACTCCTGTTCCTTGGGGAGGTTTGAGGCCAGCGCTTGGAGATTGGAGCGCAGTCTGGTCTGTTCCTCGGACAGGCGTTTCACCTGCTCGGTCCACTCGGTGATCTGTCGTTGCAGGGCGGACTTCTTGGCCATAAGGTCGCCCACGTCCTTCATGAAGGCCTTGTCGCCCGCGGACAGGTAGGGCTGGGAGAGGTAGAAACGGATCGCGTCCTCGTTGCTGTTGGCCAGTTGCACCGTTTCCTTCACGTCACGGGTCTCCTCGACCACGAAATCGACGGTCTCGCCGGCCTTGAGCGGCACTTCGAAGCGATAATGGTTGTCCACCTCCTTGAGCGGCTTCTCGGGCTTGGTGAGCCGATACCCGGCCTTCTTGGGCTGGTTGAGCCACAAGGTCGCGGGCTCTTTGCCTCGGTTCAGGATCTTCCACGTGTGCGTGAGGGTTTCCACCGCAGTGAGGGTGAGCACGCCGTCAACGAGCCGCGCCTTCGAATGGGGCGCGCGAGTGGCCTTTTCCTGCGGGGTGATGTCCACCGACGCGTCCAGCGCGTACGGGATCACCTCCTGGCTGCCCGGCGGAAGCGTGTGGCCGAGAATTCCCTCTCCGAGCGACGTGCTCCCCTCGAAGAATGTGACCGCGCCCGCCTCCAGTGTGAGGTCTGTGGCATTTTGCACCACGAACGCGTGGGTAGCCTTGGGAGCGAACGACGCCTTGTACACGAGGAGTCGCCGTCCGTCGATCTTCTTCGAGACGATGGGGACCATTGCCGCCTGTCCCCGCGGGATTGAAACCTTCTCCTTTGGCTCGTAGTTGAAGAGCTCGCCCACCTTTGCGCCTTCAGCTCCGGCTCCGTACGTGCGCGCGAGCAACTCGCCCATGGCTCTGGCGGGTGCCGGCGCGGCCTCGCGTGCGCTTGGCACGGGAGCCTCCGTGGCGGGTGCTTCCAGGTCCATGCGTTGCGCGGGCATGGACTGCCGCCCGTATGCCTGGCTGTCACCCCAGTGCGGGCCGGCGGGCCTGCGAGCCCTGGTGGCCATGCGTCCCTCTTTTGGGGGAACGGCCTGAGGGGCGGCATCGGGCGGGGACACCGCGCCCCAGTCCACCGCCAGGTTCTGGAGCCCCGGAATCGGCACCTGTGCCCGCTTCACATAATAGGGTGAGTACAAATCCATCACGTACGAGATCGGGTTGCCGGCAACAAAGGAGATCGTCACGTCCTTCCAGTCGTCCTCGGTGTTGTTTTCCGCGAGCGCCCATCCCTGAAGCAGCGGAGGCTGGTCCTTGCCCTTCTCGTCGAATATGACCCGGTACGAACACTTCCAGATGGGCATCTCGATGAGGTACCCCATACGCAGGGCTCGCTCGCCCTTTCCTGTGGCGCTCAAGGTGAGCTTCTTCCGGTTGGTGTACTTGCTGTCGAGGGAGAGGTCGAGCAGGCGCCGAAGGTCACGCTGGAGCGCCTCGTCAGCGAGAGAAAACTCGGAGATGGCGAAGAGGTCCAGGGAACGAATCGGACCCGGGTCGGTCAGGAGCACCAGGCGGTACCCCGTCTTCACCGCCTGATTCTGGATCACTTCCGTCATGGGTTCCACGCCGAGGATGCGTCCTGCCACGGTTTCGCCGGCGGCTTTGGCGGTCAGTCGAGCGCCTTTGAGCTGCATGAGAAACTGGCTCAGCGCGGCCTGCTCAGGCACTTTGATAAGGATGTCCTCAAGCTGCTTGGAGAGCGGGTCGCGGGTCTCGTAGCGGACCGCGGAAATCCTGCCGCCACCGAGATCGACCGCAAAGAAGCTGGTCAGGAGGTCTTTCATCTGCTCGGCGCGGAATGCCAATGAGAGCACCGCGTCCCCTTTGATCTTGCCTTCCCGTTCGAGGTACCCCATGCCGTGTTTGTAGAGGACCACCTTGGTCACCGGCGGCGGCTGGTCGTCAGCAAGCGCCACTCCTGCGGCGGCCACCGATCCCAGAAGAAAACAGATCACCAACGCGATCGAGACCCTTTTCATACCAATCCCCCTTGTCGTGGCGTGCGCAGTTTCGCACGCAAGGCTTGTTGACGTTCACCGGGCGGCGAACTCTTGCACTACTTGGCTTCGCCCACGAGGATGAACGGAGCCCAGTAGAACGGGTGATCATACCCCTGTGCACGAATTTCCCGTTTCGCGGATTCGAGGGCTTCCAGTCCGGTCTTGCCGGCATTCAGGTGGGTGAAGAAGCGCTTCACCAGCGTCACGGAAGAGGTCTCCGCGACCGACCAGAGGCTCATGAGCACCGCTTTTGCACCCGCGTACTGGAATGCCCGTCCCATTCCCATGGTGCCTTCACCGGAAATCCGGCGCCCCAAGCCGGTCTGACACGCGGTCAATGCCACGATCCGAGCATCGAGCCTGAGACCCATTACCTCACTCATGCGCAAGAAGCCATCTCCGTCCTTGGGTTGACCCACCAGCGTCAAGACGAGCACCGGTTCCTGAATGCCGGGGAGGTCCAACCCGCCGTACCCGTGGGTCGCAAACACCACGGAACCGTATTGGTCCAACCGTGTCCGCTGAAGCGCCGCCTTGCACGCCTCCATACCGGAGAATTCATCGGTGGAACCGGGAGCCAGTTCCTTCAGGCTCCTGCCCAATTCAGCCGTTCCCGAGAGCCTGGGAAACCTGACGCCCTTTTCCGTCTTCGCAGACATGACCTTGTCCGGAAGGGACCCCACAAGCTGTCGCTTCTTCTCCTGATCCATCGTCTGCAGGCGAGGGTCGTCATCCTCGAACACGGGGTCATCGATGACAAGCACCCTGTTCCCGCCGCCGCGCTGCTTGGAAAAATGCCGAGCCAGAGTGAGCGCGGTGATCGACTGATAGTAGGAGATCGGATTGCGATCACCGAAATAGTCTGCATCTCTGGTGCGGGGTGTGGCTCTGTCCGTAGCCACGGAACCGCCCTGGTTGAGCACGAGCATCTCAAAGGGGAGCACTCCCAGGCAATCGTCCGGAATCACCACTACCGGCGCCCCCTTGGGAAGCACCGAGAGCACGTCTCCCAGAAGTACCTCGCTCAGTCTCCAACCAGCTCGGAAATCGAACCTGCCGAGCCTGGCTCTCAGTTCCTTGCCGTCGCCGACTTCCAAGGGGTCGCGAAAACTCCGCACCAGAGCATCGAGTTCTTCCCGTCGAATAGCCTTGAAAACCCCTTTGCGGAGTTCCTTCCCTTTCATGAGGTACGCAATGACCCCCGTGTCGGTGACATCGTACGCCAGCACCCATTCGTCCGCGGTGAGCGCGGTCTGGGCGAGATCCATGGGCTCGGGGTACCTGGTGGCAGCGAAGAGCGGATATTTCTCCCGCAACAGCTTCACGTGCTCAGTTCTGCGTTTCTCCAGCTCGGAGATCCGGGGTTCCAGGTTTTCAGCCGTGGCTTTTCTCCCGTTGTCGAGGGCTTCCTTGCGGGCCTTTTTCAGAGCGGTCAATTGTGCGGTCAGGTCTTCGCCCGTTCTTCGTACGTCATCGGGGATATCGGTTCCGGCACCTGCGGACTTCCGAGAGGCAGCCTCCGCAAAGACCCTGGCCTTGGTGAATTCAGAGATGTTGAGCGCGTCCACGGGTTTGTGCATGCGCATGAGGACTCTGGCGAGACCCTCGTACGGTGAGGTCCTGTAGAAGCCGCTGATCTTGACATCGAAAAAAGTCTCACGAGCCCTTGGGTCGAGGCTGCTCCGGAGCTCTTCGGTGAGGTTGATCGCCTTGCGGAACTGCTCCGCTGCTTTGACGTCGTCGCCGAGTGATTCGTACCCAACCCCGAGACCCGTGTACCCGGTGAAGAGCTGGTCTGCGTCGCGGCTTTCTTCGGCGCGTTTGCGGCATGCCTCGTAGCACGCGATCGCGTGGGCGTAATTTCGTTTGGCAAGCGCCAGAAGCCCCAAGGACGTGGAGAAGTCCGCATCTGTGATGAACGGCTCTGCCTCCGAGGGCTTCCCCAGTTCCAGGTACAGCATGCCCACAAGGTGTTTGGTTCTTCTCGTGGGTAGTTTGCCTGCCTCCTGCACCTGAAGCGCGTGGCGAAACCATTTCATGGCTTCGTCATAGCTTCCCCGGAACTGATGTATCTCCCCGACACTGAGCATCGTGTTGGCTTCCTTCTGCGTCTCCTTGAGTTTCCTCTTGCTCTCCAAGACTCTCTCATAGAGTCCAAGGGCCTTGTCGTGCTCTCCCACGGTCGAGAAGACCGACGCGACGTTGCTCAAGGCGTTTCCTGCCGCAGAAAAGTCGCCTATCTGCTCGGAGCCTTTGGCGGCAGCTTTGTACAGCTCCAATGCGCGCTCGTACTCTCCTCGGTCCGCGTAGGTGTTGCCCACGTTATTGGCAATGCGTGCCTCCAGGCGGCGGTCTCCGACTCGCCTCGCAAGTTCGAGGGACTTCCCGAAGAGTTCCAGGGCTCGATCATGCTTGCCCCTCCCGTAATTGACAAGGCCCATGCCCATGTACGAGCTTGCCTGTCCGGCCTCATCGCCAATCTTCTTGCGGATCTCCAGGGACGTTTCCAGGTGTTCCATGGCTTGATCAAATTGGCCCAGCTCTCTGTAGGCTTCTCCCATGTTCGACAGAGTCTTGGATTCGGTATTGAGGTCGCCCAACTGGCGGGACACCACGAGGGCCTGTCTGTACGCTTCGAGCCCTTGTGGAAACTCCCCGCGCTCGCAGTGCACCAGCCCGATGTTCATCAGTGCGTGCTTCGCCGACTTCATGTCGCGGCGCTTGCCGGCCAGGTCGAGGCTCTGCCGGAACAGTGCCAGGGCCTTGTCATATTCACCTCGATACAGGTGGACCGTCCCCATGCCGTTCACGGTCATCGTAAGCCCCTCTGCGTCTCCCAGTCGCGTCTTGATTGCGAACGCCTTCTCGAAGAAATCCAGTGCGCGCGCATATTCGGCACGATCTCTGTAGATGTTTCCCATGTTATGGAGCGCAAAGCCCTGACCACGCGCGTTTCCTATCTTGCTGTGGATGGCGAGCGATTTCTGGTAGGAATCGAGCGCACGATCGAGTTGACCCAGCTTCCAATACGCATTTCCCATGTTACCCAGTATCTCGGCCTGAAACTGCGGTCTGGGACGCCTGCCGTCCAGTGCCAGCGCTCTGTTCTGCACCTTGAGCGCCTCATGGTAGCGGCCCAGGTCCGTGAAAACGTTTCCCAGGTTGCAGGCAGCGTCTGCCGCGTCGGCATGGTTGCCCGCGGACTCGAATACCTGGATTGCCCGCTCGTACAACCTGCACGCGTTGTCGAGGTCCCCTTTTGACTTGGCCTTGTTCTGCAGGTTAAGCGCCTGGTTGTACAGACTGACGCCTTGCTGCCTCGACTGCGCTGCAGCGTCGACGGCAAACAGCGGGCACAACCCCCAAGCGACCGCAATCACAAGCAATGTGCGTCTCATGACACCCCCTCGTTTTCATGAAAAGGCTTGGGCCCCCATCCCTTAGCATTCTTGAAAGCGAACGGCTCTCGCCGGCCCCTCCGCGATTGTATCTCATCGCCACCACATGAGCAACGAGCTTCGTCGTGTGTTTGATCGCTGGGCCGCTTTGGTCAGGCTGCCTGTAATTCGCAGGAACATGAAAGTTGCCACAGCCGCATGGGGGCTCACTTGACGACATGAAAGTGCGACATTTCAGGCGGCTATCCACCCCACGAGGGGAGGGGGATTCGGAAACGGTCTCCCACGAGGTGAGAGTGTTTGCCTTGCCCCATCTTCGATGAGAGGGGCAATGGGAGCGTAAACCTTCCCGCAATTATCAACGCGGCGCACCACAGCATGCGCAGGTGCCCCGCACGGTTTCCTTACTCTTCTCGCCGCTTACAGGTATAATAGGCTTCGACATCGGCTCCGAGGGGGGTTACTCCGGCGCCCATCTGTGATGGCCCCTACCGGGAAGAGGAGGCAAGGGTCCATGGTGAACACGGGAAGCGGAACCTCGCGCGGGCGCAAGATCAAGGCTTCCGAGATGGTCAGAGACATACAAGAGGGGCTCACCAATGAGCAACTCATGGCCAAGTACGGCCTTGGTTCGGGGGAGCTGGCCTCGATCCTCGTGCAACTCGCACAAGCAGGCAGAATCAAGCCGGAAAGAACGTCAGTTGACGATCAGCCGCGGGTCAGGATGTTCCACATACTTCATCGCCAAACACGGGAGGTGCTGTGCGCGGGCTCAGGAGCCTCACTGCGTGCGGTGCTTGAGGACGCGGTCCGGAAAGGGACATCGCTCGCGGGCGCAGGTCTGGCTGCGAAGGACTTGTCAGGAGCGGTAATCCCAGGCTGCGACCTTCGAAGAGCGGACCTCTCCGGAACCGATCTGTCCCGTGCGGACCTGAGCGGAGCGGACCTGAGAGAGGCAAACCTCAACAAGGCGATTGTCGATGAAGCAAACCTCACGGGGGCCGATCTCTTCGGTGCCCATCTTGTCGGAGCCAAGCTCTCAGGCGCGAATCTCCATCGAGCCAATCTCATCCACGCTGATCTTACCGGAGCCGTGCTGGAGCGGACTGACTTGTCCCATGCAGCAGTCGACAGTGGAGATTTCACGTCGGTGCGTCGGGGCGAGGCGAACCTCGAGGGGATCAGGACTCCTCTCAAGGACCGCACGATACTGAAACAACGAGAACGCGAGAGAAAGATCTCGAGTTTTCTTGAATCGCCGGCGGGCATGTGTGTGATGCAGCTTGGCTTTCTCGTCGCTGTCGTGATCGGTTCAGTGATCTTCTTACGAATCCCGCTGCTGGGAGGAATCTGGCAGTGGTTGCTGGTTCTCGGCCAGGGATACCTTTTCGTGGCGACGATGCTGACGTATCAAGGCGTCGCAGGGAGTGGCCGCGGGCAAGGATGGCTGATACTGCTCCTGCCGTTTCAGTTCCTTCTCCTGAGTTTCTTCTTCTTCCAGGCTTTGTAATCACGGGGGGATGCACCCGCTCTCGGATGTGCTCGTGTTGCTTTTCGCAGGGAACAGAACGATATTCTCGTAAGTACTGAATTACTCCCGGCCGAATCTGCGGGTGCCGGCAGGCTTGGCCTGAACCTGCGCATGTGGATTCGCCCCTTTCAATAGTATCAAAACGACGGCTGGGAGCCGCAACCAAATTCGCGTCGACCTGTCTCGGTCCGCATGAAGACCGATGGCGGAGCCGGTTGGTTCTACGCACGCGAAGAAGAGCACGTTGCTTTCCCCCAGAGCTGCTCAACTGAAGATTTCTTCTCGAAAAAAGAAGAAATCGAATGTTATTGGTAAAACGGAAAGTTTTCAGTGTGTTGGGGTGCTTTCTTGGGGAGTGTGTCGGGTTCAAGAGGAATCTCCGGGAAGCGCTTGCCGATCGGGACTGGACGCTGCGATGCATGAACATGGATCCACAGGACTGTATGTAGGCACGGCTCTGACTCTGGTAGTGTGGACCTTGGGCCTCATCGGAGCCTTCTCCGTGCTCGACGGCATCATCTACGATTCCCTGGTTCGATGGGCCCCCCACGAGGAACGATCGGACTCACAGGTCCTGTTGGTGCAGATGGACTATCCCGCGCGACCGGGTGGAGATGACCCGTGGCTGGGAGCGATCTCGACGCTGGAGAAGCTCGGCGCGAAACAGGTCATATTTCTGTTCTTCCCCGTGGATGCGTCTCGGGGGTTCTATGAAACGGTTCGGAGTAATCCTCGCGTGTTCTTCGGGGTCGAGAGTGTCCTGCAGGCGGCAGACTCGAGTCCTCCCCGATTCGGAGCTATTCCCGCACAGGCCCGAGGTCTGGGTCTCAAGACAGGTCTTCTTGCAGTTCCGGAACCGGTTCAGGGAGTCAACCGGTTGGCCCAAGCATACTCGGTGTCCGATGGTCGCAAGCTGGAATACTTGATGGTACGAGCGGCCCGGGAAAGGCTCGGTTCACTTCCGAGACTTCCCCAGTTTTTCCTCGTCAACTTCATCAGCCGTCCCACCGGACTTCCCAAGGTCCAGCTCTCCAATCTGCTCGATCAGAAGATCCTCAAGGAGGTGGTTCGAGGACGGAGCGTGGTATTGGGATATCGTGTTCCGAACAGATTCAACGGGCTTCACACCCCGCGAGACCCCGCGAGACCTCGAATGTCCCCCCTGGAATTTCACGGACTGGCCTTGGATACGCTGCTATCGAGGCGCACCATAGCCGAGACCGGGAATTTGGCCGGCCTTTGCCTCATCGCGCTGGTGATCTTCGTGTGTCTCGTGGTCAATCAGATACTGTCGGCTCGCATGGCGTTCCTTGTCACGGCAATGATGATCGTCGGCGTGTTCGTGGCAGGGGCACTGGTCCTTTGGTGGGGCAAGGCATGGATTCCGCCGGCCCAACTCTTGGCGGCACTGGTTCTGGCCTTGGCAGTGGCGTCGATAAGAAGAAGTAGTCTGCAAAGAGAAGCGATCGGTGAGTTCCTGCTCGACAAATCGGCCAAAGCAGGGGCGAGTCTGGTTCCCGAAAGCTTCGTCCAGTCCGAGGATCATTGGAATCAGATCCTCCACATGCTCAATCAGACGCTCAGCCTCGAGAAAGCCATCTTCCTGGAAAAGGTTGAAGGTGATCATCGTGTGAGGGAAGTGGTGGCACTTAACACGTCGGTCTCCGCCATAGAAGAACGCCGTCGCGACTACGAGCGCACCCCGTACTCCACGGCCGTGGAAGAGAGGGGTCCCATACGCGTCGGCCGATTCATGAGAGGCGTTGACGAATCAGAGGAGCAGTATCTGGTCCCCTTGATGTTCGGAGGGCAGGTGCTCGGCTTCTGGGCCTTCACCGTGAAGGCTGATGCATCCGCGAATGTGGAGGCACTCTTGCCTCTGGTGAGAAGCTTCGCGATCCAGATTGCGGAACTGCTCCACCGACGGAAGGCCTGGAGAGCTTCTCAAAAGGAGAGAAAGAGCGTTGTCCGTCGAGCCATGGGTCTTGAGTCCGGTGCGGAGATTCACCAGGAGATCAGTCAAGTCGTAGCACTCCTTGAACTGAGGCTGTCCCTTTTCGAGTCGTCCATGGACTCCCTGCACTCGGCCACCATGATCTGCGACCTCTTCGGCCGAGTCCTGGGGATGAACGGTCGCATGCGAGAACTACTCACGTCGCTGAAGGTGCTCCCATTTCAGCTCACTGCCCTGGATGTAGCGGTGAGACTCACCGGGAGAAGTCCACAGGATCTTCGCATGGCCTTTTCCAGGGCGATCATCGATCACCATACGCTGACCTTTCCCGTGACCCTTACCGTGGGGAACATGGACAGCGCCTTTCTGCTCGGCATCAGCGCCCTGAAGGGCGAGGTATCGGACCTTCTGGGTGAAGAGGACTCGGGAGCCTATCCCTTCAGCATGTTGGGTCTGCTCCTCGAGATGCGAGAAGTGGCCGACCGCGCGGACATGACAAGAATCAAAGATCAGATCCTGGAGCGGGGGTCCACCCGGATAGAGGAAGGCGTAGACGCGCTCTTGAGTTCTGTTGACCGGCTTGAGGACCTGTCGCCGTCGGACCGAGGACAGGCGGCCGTCTTTTCCCGGCTTCGATCTGAGAAAGCGCTTCTGTCCGCTGCAATGAAAGAACTGCAATCATACCTGAGCGAAGACGGCTTCTCTTCCACTGTGGGCTACTTCCCCGTCAATGCGGCTGAACAGGTCGGTCTGGCCGCCAGTGCCGTGGCGGCAGAAGCAGCCCAACGGAACATAGATGTCCGAATCGAGGCGCCGGAGTCGCCTCCGCTGGTCCTCGCATTTCCGGAGGAGCTCGTGGAACTTCTTGAGACACTCGTGAGGATGCTCATTCACGATGCGTACGAAGATACCTCTGTGGTCGTGAACATAAGATCGGAAGGGCTCCAGGTTGTGCACGAACTTTCCGACACCGGGTATGGCATGCCCGATGAAGATTTCCAGCGCTACCTCTCGCGGCCCGGCCTCACGGAATCGGAGGATTTCGGCACCATCCACCGCCTCATGCCTCAACTGGCGATGTGTCGAGGAGAGCTCACGGGTGAAAGCCAAGTGGGTCAAGGACTCCGGTTCACGCTCAAGTTGGTGAAATCGCTGTTGTCTTCGTAAGCGCCATTTCCGTGGATTTGTCATTGCGTGGTTTTGGTATGAAAACCAATATATTAAGATCATATCCATGGATCTATTGAAATGTAATTCTCTATATGATATTATTGATTGGTAAATTTCCTATTTCGAGGGCTTTCGGGTAATGCGGAGCGTGTGAGGAGTGTCTCACTCCAATGGACCAACCGTTCACCATAGCTATCTTCCCCTACGGGAGCCTGGCCGGATCCGTAACGACCACCGTGTGGGTGGGAGTCCTGGTGTCCTGCTTCTTCAATCTCCGCTTCGGCTGGGTATTGAGCGGCCTGGTCGTGCCCGGTTACGTGGTTCCCCTGCTCCTGCTGAAACCCTGGGCGGCTGTGGTCATTCTCGGGGAAGCCATCACCACGTACGGGATCGTATGGTGCTACTCGGAGGTGTGTCCCAGATTCGGGCTCTGGAGTGGTCTGTTCGGTCGGGACCGCTTCTTCGCGCTGTTCCTCGTCAGTGTGTTGGTGCGGGTGGTATCGGAGACTTTTCTCTTGCCTCCATTGGGAGAGTATTTCAATACCGTCTATGCCCTCAATTTCGATTATCGAAACAATCTGCACAGCTTTGGTCTGATAGTGGTGGCCCTTCTCGCAAATCAGTTCTGGAAGCCCGGACTGATACGAGGCCTTCTGCCCGCGCTCACGACCATATCCGTCACGTTCCTGCTTGTCAGGTACGTGCTGATGGAGTTCACCAATTTCAATTTGGGGAGTCTGGATTTCTTATACGAAGACGTGGCCAAGTCTCTACTGGCAGGACCCAAGGCCTATATCATCCTACTTACCACCGCGTTCCTGGCATCGAGGCTGAATCTCAACTACGGGTGGGAGTTCAGCGGCATTCTGATTCCGTCACTGCTCGCGTTGCAGTGGTATCAGCCGTACAAGCTGTGTTTCACATTCATCGAGACCTTTGTGATTCTTGTGATCGGTTCACTGGCACTCAAGCTTCCTTTGTTCAGGAACGCCAATGTGGAGGGAGCTCGCAAGATACTCTTCTTCTTCAATATAGGGTTCCTCTACCACTTGGTCGTGGGCCATCTCGTCGTCGAGTTCTTCCCCGAGCAGAAGGTCACCGATCTGTTCGGATTCGGTTATCTGCTGACCACTCTGCTTGCGATGCGCATGCACGACAAGGATATCGCGGCTCGAGTGAGCCGGGCCACACTTCAAACCTCGCTCATGGCAGTGGCGGCCGCGAGCGTGATCGGTTTCGGCTTGACCCATGTGCCGAACGTGTTGGGGGTGAGAGGCGTGTCGTCAGACCCCGAAGTCGCCCTGGAAGACCTCTCCCAGGTGCGGGTCGTCGACGAGTTGCGGACACAAAAGGTGGCCCTGTACCGGGGGCAAACCACGCAGATTCATGAGGAACCGTTGCCCGAGGAGTTGGACAACTTTTCCGCGGCCATGAGGTCTCTTTCCGCGTACCTGCGCGGCGAGGACCCGTTGCGCCTGCACAATGCGTTGAAGCTGCTCCGAAGGGTCAACTACGAGGTAAGCAGACTCGATGATCATCACCTCTATATTCGGGAACGAGAGCCAGCGAAAGGCTGGGGCACATATCTCGTGAACACGCGACCCGAGAACGAGCTTCTCTTTGAAGTGCCGGCTCCCCTTGAGGAGTGGGGTTCCATGGAAGCGGGGGCAAACTTGTACGTGACCTTGAAGGGTCGAGCTCTCGCGATTGCCGGGTCCCATCGCCGATCGACAGGACGGAGACTGCCGGAAGTCCTCGAGAGCCCTGCAAGTTTCTTCAAGTCGTTTCAGAACTCCTTCGGTGAAGGGGGGATTTTGCAGGTAAGGAGTCACACGACCGAAACCGTACGCACCTTGACAGGTAAGAGGCCGGAACCGGGCGCGTACTCGCCGCCGGCAAGCGAATCCGTGCTGTGGGTGAGGTCGGAATTGCCGGAGGCTCTGGATCTCTCTCATCTCAGGCAACTCGTCGGACATTTCCGGATCGACTGGGGCAGATCACCGTGGAGCAACATCCTCCGTGAATCGGCTCCGTCGGGGTTCGTGGAGCTTCTCTTGAATCGACTGGGAGCTCAGTCGCTCATGTTCAGGCCCGGCGTGTCCGCGGGAGTATTGCGTTCAGATGTCGGCGACAAGAGCATAGTGGGATATCTGCAGGATTGGCTGCTCAGGATGAAGGACACGTTGCCCGACAAAGGAACCGACCTTTATGTCCCTGCAACGGTGCCCGAACTGCTCTACCTGGACCGAGAAGTCCTCGCCCCCTTGTGGAAGACGCTGCGCGACGACTACAAGAACCGAGGCTGGACCGAACGAGGACTTGCCGATCTCCGCTCCCTTTCTGCCCTTGCATCCGCGTTGGGATACGAAGTGATCAGGTACCGGCATGTGGGGACAGGGAAGGACTATCTTGTCCTGACAGAGAAGGAAGACGCTCCTGAGAAGCGTTTCTGGGGGATGTACGTCTTTCGTGCCGGACCGGCTTCCCATTATGTGGTTCAGATACCCCGGCCGTTGTCGGAAACGAATGTCTTCGAGTACGGCGTGATGCTCTTTGAACGCCTGGGGGCAAGGGCTCTTCTGGTAGGTTCCAGCCATCCGCTGGGCAATAGGGACGGCTCGGCCGATCTCATACGCGTCGAGAACAGGGAGAACCTGTTCAATTTGGTCAATCAGGTGATTCTGAGGGAGTCAGCCGAGAGCCCGATGGTGGTCGTGCAGTGCCGCGCGTTCGCGTACAAGACTGACCTTCCGTCGGTGCACGCGGATGCCGTGGTATCGCTCAAATCGGGGATCACTCGCCGGGAAGTTGTGGGCAGGCTTACGGCCCGTCTGCTTGCCCTGTTGGACCGGGACGGCATCGGTTCGGCCTTTGCCGACGGCTCGAAGAACGTGGCCGGGTACGACATAGGGGCAATTCCCCAGGCCCAGTATGTGGACTTCTCGCTGAACAAGGACTTTGTGGCGCTGTGGCTCTCGCCTGTTGCCAGGTTCCACTACTTCCAACAGACCGAAAACATCAACCAGAATCAACAGTTCGCGGCACTAGGCATCCAAACCGACGAAACGGACTTGCACGAGTTCCTTCAGCACAAGGAGCTGCCCACGATCTCTCTTGAAGGCGTTCCCGACCTGAAACAGGCAGTGTCACAATACATGGAGACCCAAGATATCGTGCTGCTCGCATCGATGCTCAAACAATGGCCTCGGTTCAGTTATCGCAGGATCATCGACACAGACTCCAAGCAGAGTTTTCTCGTCATCTTGACGAGCACTGACGAACTCGTGGCCGTGGCCAATCTGTATCCCCTGCACAAGGCCACCGCGATGACCATTCGCAAAGCCAATCTGGACAGGCGTTCCGTGAGCAACTACATCGAGTCCCGGACTGCCTGGCTGTCAGTGAAGGATTAGGGATGAGGACCCCAGTTCTCATAGGCTCGGCCACCGTGTTGCTCTTGACCGGATGCACCCCGGAACTCTCCGGCGTGAAGACTGCCATGAAGGAGGCGTGGGACAAGGTCGCCAACGTGGTGGTGGAGATCGCGAGATTCCCCGCGAAACTGTGGGAAGGACCGGTCCCTCAACCAGAGTTGCAGGGCCTCGTCCCTCTGTCCATGGTGAGTATTTGCTACGAGCTCAAGCGCAAGCGATGGACGACCTTTCCGGTCGCGCTTCCCGGGGAACAGCTCAAGGTGGTCACCAATGCCGATTTGGCGATAAAGGGTGCGGACGATCCCAAGGCTCGCTGGGGGTACGGTATTGAGTATCAACTCCTCGACCGGGCTTCGGATCGTGTGCTCAGATCCGGCACCTACTTCCATATGACCAAACTGACCAGGTTCAAGCCAAAAGACCGCGGTCAGATGCGGGAATACCCCCCTGCATTCTACCTGGACGGGAAGAGGACTCCGGCTGATGGACGCTTCATTGTGTTCAACATGAAGGATGTGGGTCCGGGAAAGAGCGGACTGGTTCTTCGTTTCCGCCTGGCCGAGAGGGATCCGGAGGTCCTTGGAGTGGTGTTGCGGCTGTATAACCGAGAGCCCACCTCCGCATTTCGGTTGGATCGTATCTGGATGCGAATAACCCAGCGCCAGAAGGAACAATTCGCCTTGGGGAACGTATACCCTCCGGACCTGTTCACGGATCAGGAGAAACGCAATATCACCAGTCAGTTCTGGATCCCGATAGCCCCCAGCGGCATAGCCGGACGCGACTATTCTGAACGAAAAATATTCGTGGTGAAGGACATTCAGGGATCGCCCATTGAGGAACCGGTCATGCCCGCGGGAGTGTACGTGGATAAGCGCCTGAACGGCACCATCCCGATTCCCGAGGGCGGCAGGAGAGCCAGATTTGTGTTTTCCCCGGTATTCGGGATGTCCTCGCCGCAACCTGGAAGTATCACAATCCGATGGTATGGAACATCCCTTGCGGAGAGAAGGACCTGGACCATCCCATGGAACGGAGACACGCTCATCCACGAGGAGTTCATTCCCGCCGGGTTGGCGGAAGTTGCCGCTGCGGAACCGGTTATGGTTCGAGTCGACTGGACGGTCGACGGGGTAGACATCGACGGGACTCCCGAGAACTTGTACCTCCGAGCCTATACGTTGCATCCGGAACGCGAGGTCAGGTACCGGGTCTCACATGAGGACTCCGAGCCTACCCCGTTCAGAGCTGATTTCCGGACTACCGCGTTTGGACCTTCCCCGGGTCCTGCCAAGGTAGAGTTCGCGTTTCTCAACAGAAACGGGGAGGTAGTCACTTCCGGAACTGTTCAGCCCGAGCCGATTCCCTCAATGTACGAGCGAGCGATCGCGGGCACGGATCAGGTGGTGTTGTCTGACCCTGCTTCGTTCTACTTCCTCGTGCCGAGCGCGGCATCGGATGTGGTGTTCCGGTCCGGCGCCCCCTTCTTGTGCAGCTCTTACACACGACCGCCGAAACTGGCCAAGCAGACCCGTGTCCCGGAAGACGAGATCCGAGCCATTCCTGAACCCGCGGACCGGCAGCCGGTATGGTTCGCGATCCGGCCGGAGAATCACGAAGAGCTGATTCGCGAACAGCGCTCGCTACTCGTCAAGACTCAGCTTCGTCCACCACAGGACGACCCGGACGTGCTCAAGGGAGTCTTCTTGTGGGATGCGTTTAAGCCGACGGGCTCCTGGACCGGACAACAGCTTCTGACGCCCGTGGACCCGGACGTCCCGTATCAGCGCGAGGAAGCGTTGCTGTCAGGTTTGGTAAGCCTTGACACGTGTCGGCCTTGTCGTCTGGAGATACAGTCCGATCAGGGCCTTGAGGTGGTTCGGCCGCTGCTGGTGTTCCTTCGACCGGCAGACGGCGAACCGTTCCCCCTTCGCATCCTCATGGGTGGACGGCCCTTCGTCGAAACCGAGCTCGCCGGGCGAAGAGGAACCTTCTTGCTTCCCCCGTTGCCGGCGGGGGAACACACCGCAGACGTTCAGGTCCCGGAAGGGATCTCCGTGCTGATGAATTCCGTGGCATCGAGCAAGCCTGAGCACGTCTTGCGGGTTGCCGACCGCTTGGGAACGCAGGGCCTGGAAATCGAATACGTCAAGCGCACCGCGGAAGACGAGGTCCTCTCCATGGTCATGTACTTCCCCTTCGGAGAGCAGAGACGATCCGTGGTTCGAGTGAGGCTGTCTCGACCGAACGATCCCGGAACAGGTCCCACAGGCGAAAAAATAGGAGCAACCGTCCCTCATTACCCGGCCGTGGAAGGCCCGGCCACTGTCAGCCGTGCCACAGTGACTCCGGCACTCCCAAGCCCCGTAGGGGCGACTGAGAATAGCCGGATGCTTCAGCACCGGGATGCAAGGGCCGAACACCCTGCGGCCCGGCAAGGCGTGACTTTGACGCCTGTGGGCACAGGTCCCTTGCCGGGACTCACGATCCTTGATCGTCGGTACGTGGTTCGCCCTTCCGGCGACGGGCCGTTTCCGGTGATCACTTCATCGGAAGAAGATGTGGACCGCGGACGCAGGCTCTTCTTTCCGCTCCACGGTGATATTCCCGAAGGTCGGTACCTCTTGCGGATGGATTTGGAGGAAGGAGTTGAAGGCTATGTGGTTGTTGCGCGGGTTCTGCCGGGTCGTTGGGAAGAGCGCCTGCTCCGCCAAGAGGTGGTGCTCAGTGGCGATTCTGACCGTTAGTGCGGTGTCGTCGGGTTCGGCTGCGGAGTCCCCCATGTTGGGCGAACTGTACAAGAGCTCCAAAGGAGGAGTCTTGCACACGGTCTCGCCTCAAGAGCTCGCCAAGGCTGAGGACCTCTTCCTGCGGGCGCTGCGAGGAGAAACCGGAGACGGCATCGCTGGTGACTGGAAAGACCTGGGCTATCGGATGATTGACGTGGACCGGAAAGGCAGGCGATTCGTCGTGCTCATCGAGGAACAGACCCGACAACACGGGCGAGGTATCTACGTCTTTCAGCCGGAAGCCAAGGGACACATCGGACTGTTTATGCCCCATCGTTTCACCGACGAACTGACCGGACCTATTGGGCTTTCCATGATGCGGGAGCATTCCTTCCCCGTGGCGGCATGGAATACGGTTCCTCGGAAAGGAAGAGGCGAGAGCTGGGATTTCGGCAAGCTGCCGGACACGTACTTTGTCGCGCTCACCAAGGCCTTCGCGAAGGCGTACCCGAAGGGATACCACGTCCAGCTTCACGGATTCGACAGGGAAAAACGCAAATCGGACGCGGGTGCAGGGTCGGACGTTATTCTCAGCGGTGGTGCGTTGTCCGCGCGAAAGGAAATTCTCGTCTTGCAAGCGTGCCTGAAGAAAGAAGGCTTCGGGCGGGTGAAGGTATACCCGACGGACATACGAGAGCTGGGTGGCACCCGCAACATAAGCGGAATCACCCTGCGCTCAATGGGCCATCACGGATTCGTGCACATGGAGGTGAGTCTCGATCTCAGACGACGACTCAAGGATGAGGCGGAATACCGTGCTGCGCTGGCTCGCTGTCTGTCGGACGCTTTGAGATGAGAGAGTAATTCGATTTCCGTAATGCGTAACACATCTGATGCCGGGGAGGGTATCACAGGGGGTTACGGCATTTCGGGAATTTGAATGAGACGTTCGGTCGTATGGCTGTTGTCCCTGATGTCGTGCCTGACGCTTTCCGCTGTCTGTTCAGCGGATGTTGACGAGGTTCAGCTTCGTCTTCTGAGTCAGTTCGGTACGCCGTTGCGGTGGGACAACGTCACAGGGGGGTGCGACTGGGTAGGGGGCTCAAGGCCTTGCTATGACAAGACCCTTGACATGCACGTGACAAGGCTTGTTCCCGGGGGGTCGATAATCGTGAAAGTCCGGCCCTACGAGATGTTCCGAGTGTTCAATCCCACCGGCCCCATTGGTCCCGATGCCGTGGAAATTGCCTCCTCTCAGGGGACAAGCCTCTATGTGGTCGAGCACCCACAGATCAGCACGGACGGGAAGTCCCTGTTGTGCAGCCCGCATTCGCCGGACCCGCTGCTCTTTCGCGTCGAACGGCCGGTGAGTTCCCCATGCCCCTTGGACGTGGCGTTGTTCATTTCGCGGCGTGACACTTTGGGGGAGATCGCGCCCTATCGAGGACCGGTGTGCGTGCCAGGTCCAGGGTTGAGAGTCGGCCGAAGCGACCAATGCGGCTGGGAGAAGTTCTGGCCCCTCGTACCGCACATGCCGGTGAGGGTCTCCGTGGCCGGCCCTTGCCGCATCGCGGTGGAGAGCCGCCTCATCGAGCCGTATCAAGATACCTGGCTGCATGATTACCGGATTCAGTGTCTGCTGGACGATGCGGACCTCGCTACCATAGAGGTCGGCACCGCGCCGGAGAATACCAAGACCATATCCGCCAGGGGAGGAACCCGAGTCGTCGGCAGGCTGCACAGAGGTTTCGTGGAGATACCGCCGGGAGTGCACCGATTGACGCTTATTCCCACCGCGAGCATTCTCCTGCGCCTCCTGAGACAGGAAAGCCCCGACTACCTGTTCCCGAGAGCGAATCAACCTCCGATTCCCGCGGAACAGGTCCGCAGCGTCGGGTTCTCGGGCTCGCTTCGCGTCCCGTCAAATAAGATCTTTGGAAGACCGCTTCTTGGAAGAAGAGGTCTCCCCGAACCCCTCCACCAAGAATTTTTGAAACACCGGTCAGTTGGTGGTAGCTGGATGAATCCTATGCATTTGATCAACGGCCCAATATTCCAAAAGTTTTCGGAAGGGGGTCCGGGGGACAACCCTTTTTCAAAAGGCGGCTGGGAGCCGCAACCAAATTCGCGTCCACCTTCCTCGGTCCGCATGCAGACCGAGGGCGGGGCCGGTTGGTTCTACGCACGCATAAGAAAGGCACGTTGCTTTCTCCCAGAGC
>JBFMAA010000097.1:0-22012 GCA_040755955.1 Thermodesulfobacteriota bacterium | reverse complement strand
CCCCCCCCCCCCCCCCCCCCCCCACCCCCCCCCCCCCCCCCCCCCCCCCCCCCCCGGGCGCCACCCCGGGGGGGGGGGGCTTAAAAACAACCCCCCCCCCCCCCAGACCCCCTTCCCCTAAAACTTTTGGGACTGGGCGGCTCCCGCTGGTCGCCGCAAAAAACGTCTTACCCTCACCCCGAATATCGGATGAAGTCGAGTTCTCCTGCTTCGTTCCGACCCTCCGGGACACAGGGTATCTGACCAAATAACCTTGGCTTTCTCAGTCTTTCGAGAAGAAATCTTCAGTTTCGGCAGCTCCGGGACAACTCAATGTGGCCTTCATTGCGATGGTCACGCTCCCTGAAATCCGCGGGTTCAGTCGCTCGGCCTGACCCCCCTCATCCTTCCCTTTCCCGCCAGGGGAGAGGGTTCGCGCTTCCCCTCCCTTGATGGGAGGGGTAAGGGGAGGGTGAGGCTTGCCGCAGTGTTCAAGGCGGACCACCATAGCGTAGAACCAACTCGCCCCGCCCTGAGCCTTCATGCGGACCGAGAAAGGTCGACGCGAATTTTGGCTGTGGCTCCCAGCCGCTCGGTCCTCAGTCTCCTTCGCCTGCCAGAACAGCCTCAGCTCGGGGAGTTCTGCGGCCTTGTCCGTCGTAGAGAATCAGGGGCGATTCCGTATGCGTGCGTCCCGAGTAGCCCCGGCAGGCCTCGACGCACACCAGGCCCGGCCCTGTTCCCTCATGAGGGTGGATACATAGCATACGTGAGAGTCCAAATCCAGCGGCATTCATGGCTTGCCGGACGTGGTCGGCTCCTGCGGCCGGGTAGATAATCGCGATCCTCCCGCCGGCACTCAGCAACTCTCTTGACACCCGAAACAGGTCTTCCAGCGGCATCATGAGTTGGTGCCGTGCAAGAGCCTTTTCAGGATGCGCGCTCAGATTACCTCGGCCCTCTCTGTGGTACGGAGGGTTGGAAACCACCACGTCGAAACACCCGGGTCTGAATAGGCGATCCGCCTGCCTTGCGTCACCGCGCACTATCCAGACCCGTGATGCGAGGTCGTTTGCCGCTCTCCCTCGGCCGGCTCTGTCCGCGAGTCCTGCCTGGATCTCCAGGCCCACCACTCTGGCCGTGGGTTCACACACCGCGAGCCCGAACGCGATCGCGCCGCAGCCTGTGCCCGCGTCGAGGATCAGCTCCCCTGCCCTGGGCCTGACGAACCACGTGAGGATCACCGCATCTTCGGAAACCCGGTACCCACGTCTCGCCTGGAACACCCTAACCTTGTTGCGGAACAGCCCGTCGAGAGTTTCGTCGTCTCTGGGGCCGAGAGGTTGAGGGGATTTTGCAGTCATAGGGTCCAAGGGGCTGGGCTGAAGCTGTCGCGGATGGTGATCTTCCCGCTCGTGGATTCGTTTCCATCCCTTCGTTGATCACTCCTCGTCGGGCTGCCTCGGCATAGGTGCCATCAGACTGCCGGGATCCCGAGATCTCGACAGATCTTCTTCGCCAAGTGCTCGTTGCTCTCACGATGTCGTGGCACCGCAGATACCTTCATCTTCGACAAGTTGACATACGCTGTGTGGTTGCTTCCTTCTCGCAGCAGCTCGCAGCCGTGCGCCTGGAGATGGCGAACGAGTTCGCGCCGCTTCATGCCTCAAAGACTCGCCAGGCTTTCCCGGAAGACCTCCTGCCCTCGGATCGTCTCCTCGGCGAGCATTTTATTGGCCTCCAACACCAATTCGACCGCTTCACGGAGGTTCGCTCGGGTTTCTTCGATGGTGGTTCCTTGGGTATTCGCGCCCGGCAACTCTTCAACGAACGCAATGTACCCTTCCGGGACCTTCTGAAAGACCGCGGTAAGTCTTATCTCCACGGCATGTCTCCCGTCGTAGATCAGGGTTTGCCCGACCACACGGCAGCGTTTGTCTCAGGGCTGGGCGAGGAAGAACCGACCTACCGGCTGATAGCCTGCGATATCGTCTCGCCTGCGTTTGTCTTTGATGCGTTCAAAACCCTGGACCGTCTTTTCAGACCGCATGAAGACCCAGGGCGGTGCGAGTTGGCTCTACGCAACCGAGTAGAGGCACGTTGCTTGCTCCCAGACCTGCCGGCCTGAAGATTTCTGCTCGGGAACTGAAGCAATGCAACCTTGGGAGCAAAAGTCCAGCAGGGTGCTCTTGGAGAAAACCCTCATGTTTCAGAATCCCGGAGAGGTCGCGCTCACGGCACTCCATTTCATCTTTCCCGCTTGTCCACGGTTGGGGGACGTCACCCTACGTTGAGCACCAGTCCCGACGCGATCTTCGGATGGAAGTACGTCGACTTGTGCGGGAGCTTGTGACCCAGTTCCGCAGCTCTCCGGACTTGATCCACTCGAGTCGGATTGATGATGAACGCGATCTGCACGTCTCCTCGACGGACCTTTTCCAGGGCCTCGCTGGGGTCGGGAGTGTATTCGATGTGGCCTTCGATGTTCTCGTTGTCCACGCCCACTCCGTACCCGATGATCACGTCTCTGAGTATCGTCACGTCGAGGTTCCGCAGCGCCTTTGGCATGGACGGGTCTATCAGGTGATCCACCGCATGGAAGTTGTTGAGTTTGAACAAGCGGACACTGTCGTCCCCGCGAACCAGCATGCCGAAGCGTCCCCCAAGGTGGGCCTCTTCTCCGATCTTGTCCACCACGTCCCGAGTTGTATGAGTGCGTTGCTCCTCAGAGCAGAAGAGCTCCTCGACCACAAAATAGGGGGCAAGCCTGCGCACGATCTCGCCCGCGTTGACCGTGGCCAGGTTCTTGAGCATCCTGTGAGCGGGACGGATCACCAAGCCCGGATGCGACATCGACGTGAGGAACATCATGACGTATTCGGAAACATCTTCCGGGACTGACGTGTCGCCGGCAAGCGCCTCTCGCCTGAACGCCATGGCAGTCTCGTAACGATGGTGTCCGTCCGCGATGAAGAGGCTCTTATCGGCTATGGCTCGGACTATGGCCGCGACCCGGTCAGTGTCGGTGAGGGTCCAGGTTCGGTGAACGATCCCGTGGGGATCGGTGGCTTCCTGGTCCGGTGAAGACTCGATGAGGGATTCGTAGGCCTTGGTCACCACGTCTTCGTCGTCATGGAAAAGGGCATGAATAGGAGTCAAATTGGCTCTGCAGGCCTTCAGAAGGCTGAGCTGGTCCTGCTTGGGGCCTTTGTACGTCTTTTCGTGAGGGAGCACCTTCCCCTTGCCGTATTCGTCGACCTTGACCAGCGCCACGATGCCGTCGATCTTCAGACGTCCGCTGCCTGGTTCGTCGAATTCCATCTGGTACACCAGCAGCCCCGGCTGGTCGCTTCTGAGAAGCACCCCTTGCTTCATCCACTCATGCAAGGTGTTTGCAGCCCGAGTATAGCGATTGTGCCCAGGACCGTCGTCCGGAAACTCTTTCCCCAGGACCAGACGAATGATGTTCATCGGATGGGCTTCGTAGAACGCGTCTTGCTCGGCTGGAGAAATGATATCGTACGGGGGGGTGATCACCTTGTCGAGCTGCCCGGCGGACGTCCCATTAAAATGGACCATTCTGAATGCCTTAATCTGTGCCATATGTCAAAGACCTCTGTGAAAAGACCACCGCGCCCGAACTCTCGCGTGGAGTTTTCGGGGGGCAGTTCGATGCTATTCGGCTGCGTGGATTCGGGAGAATAAAAGAGTAACGAATTACCGACCGCGACAATAGGAGTGTCGGCAGTATCGCGCACCTTTCATAATTGGAGACGGCAACTTTTCTCTCGAAAAGGAGGTCATTTCTCAGACTCGCGCGCAGTCATCTCTGTTGAGCCCAACATTCATGCTGTAACATGCTGCGGCGCTCAGGTCAACCCCGAGAACACGCGGCTGAATTTGTGACTCATGTCGGCCGGCCGCCCCGCATGCCGGCAGTCTCGAACGACGGGGAGTCTTCTTCACTCGAAGAGGCCGCGGCAACCGATTTGATCTTGCGGACCTGCCCGAAAATCGCTAGTTTCGAAGGGGTCAAATCAACTCGCACGACCAGGAAGCGACAAGGGGGATGCCGGAGATGAATCCGCCACGGGAGCGCAAGTCAAAGGCCTTTGCCAAACCCAAGATCCCAGTGAGCATTGAGAAGTCTGTGGCCGACATCCGGGCAGGGATGACCCGAGAAGGGCTCATGGAGAAGTACTGCCTCGATGAAAGGCGCCTCGTGAGCCTTTTCTCCAAACTTGTTGAGGGGGAACACCTGCAGGAAACGGAGCTGCCCCCCGAGTCTGCTGTCGCGCCGGTTCGCACGCCGGAAGCGACGGCCACGGTGAATGTGACGGTGTCTCAGCCTTTGTTCTGGTGTCCCAAGTGCCTCAAACCGCAGAAGGAAGAGTTCGAGGAATGCCCCCGATGCGGAATCATTGTCGCCAAATTCCTGGGTCGGTCGGCCAAACACAAGGACTTGCCGGAAGAGCACGCGGACTCGCTTCAGAATCCTGTGTCTCACGTTCCGCTCTCGACCGACAATCGGTCGTCCCTTGAGGCCGACTCGACGGAAACCGAGAAGGCGGAAGGAAACGCGCCGGGACCCAAGGCCCCGTACCTCACGATAGAGCCGCTCACAGTATGGGGCATAATCCACCGAGCGTGGCAAATATGCAGAGACAATTTCTGGAGTTCATTTTCCCTGCTGATAGGCCCGCCACGGCTTGCGTTCTACATCATGGTCATGGTGGGAGGCACGCTGTTTCTGGCCGGTTTCCAGTTCGGGCCGGCCGGCTTGGAGATGTCATGGACCAGGATATTGGCTGCATTTGGTGCTACCACCGTCTTGGATCTGTTTCTGTTTTTTCTGTGCCAAGGTGCCGCGGTGTACGGGCTGGCGTCCGTGTTCCTCGTCGGGAGGGCTCCTCTTGTCACCTTCTGGGAGGTTGCCAAGAGCATGTCCTCCACTTTCGCACGAGCCTCCTTCTTGCCCGCCCTGGTGATAGTTCCCGTAGGCTTACTCATGCCGTCATTTTATGTCGGAGTGCCCGGCGTGCCCCTGGCGGCCATCTTCCCTTTCGGTGCCGAGGCGACGATATCGCTGCTCACTCCGATTGCCACGATCCATCTGCTGGAAATGATGAGCGGCCGTTCCTATGTCAATGCGGCAAGAAGGACATGGACCCTGCTCATGACCAAGACCGATGACTCTTGGCCCAAAAGACAGATCTTTCGCCTGCTTATACTCATGCTGGCGTTCCTGTTCCTCGACGACCTGGCAAAATCGGCAGTTACGTTCTTCTGGATTGTATTCAAGACGTTTCTGAGAATGGTTATGGTCAATTTCTGGGGAGTACTTCCTCACTCATTCCTCCACCATTTCTTCGGCATCCACCTTCTTACCGCGTCATTGCTTGAGCGCGTATTCCCCGCGGTGCTGCCGAAAGCTATCATATCGGCCTTCACCACCATTTGCGTAGTCCTCTTCTATTTCGACATGAGGCATCGAGTGGAAGGCTACAATTTCCGTCACCTCAGAGACCTCTTTGACCGCCTCACCGGGAAGACCGTTCCCCTCGCATCGGAGGAAGGCCGAAAATCTACGGCCGCTGAGCCGCTATTCACGGCTGGAGCAAGTGTCCCTTCAGGCGACAAACCCTCTTTGTTGAGAGAAGTCCAAGGTTTTTTTGAAAAAACAACCCTCCTCACAGAGCTGATCGCGTACGTCTGGGACGCGGCTGCACGATTCGGCGACTACCTGCGAAACGGACCCTACTTGAAGAACCGCAAAGCACAGTTCCTGATTGTCACCCTTGCGGTCCCTCTGCTGATGTGGATCATGGGGACGGTACTTATTCCCCGTGAGGTTGTGCTTATGTTCGTGATATTACGATCGTTCTGGATGGTGATCGGCGTTACCGTGGTGGGCCTCGTGATTCTGTTTGATATTCTTGGCTCACCTGTCGTATCCCATAACAACAAGCGAAACATTGTCATCGGGGCTGCCCTGCTGGCTTGGCTTCTGTTGTCATTGGCGGGCTTCGGTGCCCCCCATTACCCGGAATTAGGAAGATTCCCAGGCTGGTGACGCCATGATTCGTGGGCCGTCTCTCCGCTCGCGACCCGGCACCCGCGGGCACGCCCGGCTCGAAATATGCCGTGACGACGAAGAGTCAGGGCTTGACGCGGATCGCGAAGACCGTAAAATATGGGTCACTTCCCCAAGAGGCGGCTGGGAGCCGCTGCCGATAATCGCGTCAGCCTTTCTCGGTACGCTCGAAGACCGATGGCGGCGCGACTTGGTTCTACGCAAACGAAGAAAGGGATGTTGCGTTCCCCCCGGAGTTGCTGAACTGAAGATTTCTCCTCGGAAAAAGAAGAAATCGAACGTCATTCGTGAAAGGCAATGCCTATGTTCGCCACACACATACGAGAGGATCTATACCACTGTCTGAAATGCGCCATGTGCCAGGCCGTGTGCCCAACGTACCTGGTGACCAGGATGGAACGATATGCGCCCCGTGGTCGAGTACAGATGGTTCGGAAATACCTTGAGGGAGACCTTGGAGTCTCACCCGGGCTCCGTGAAGCGCTCACGAGCTGCATGCTGTGTGAGTCCTGTGCCGGAGCCTGCCCCAGTGGAGTCCGTCTCAACCGCGTGTTCGAGAATATGCGCATGGAGCTCCACGAGAACCTCGGGGAATCCCTGCCCAAACGCGCGCTGTTCCATGCGCTCAAACACCCGCTGCTCATGCGTCTGGGAGCCAAAGTCGGCAGAATGGGCCAGAAAGGATTCCTGATTCCGCTCAATGTTTCGTGGAAGCTTGGGAACATCCCGGTCACGAGGTTCCAGACGTTCAATTCGGTGCCGTTTCGCAAGACCGCGGGGCCGCTCGCCTCTCCCCAGGGAACGAGAACCGGCAGGGTGATCTACTTCACCGGATGCGCGACGGATCTCGTCAATGAGGACGTAGGTGCAGCCGTGATCAAGGTGCTCAACACGATGGGGGTGGAAGTGATCGTACCGCAGGATCAGGTCTGTTGTTCGGTGCCGGTGTTTCTCAGCGGAGCGCGGCGGGAAGCTCTGGCGAATGTTCATAAGAACCTTGCCGTGCTGGATCAATCGGACGTAGACGCCATCGTCGTGGATTGCGCCACCTGCGGAGGAGCGCTGAAGACCGGTATTCCCCACCTACTGGAAGACCTGGGGTTAGACACTGAAAAGGCCCTGCGTGTTGCCGCGAAGGTGAGGGATGTGACGGAAATCGTGGCCGAACGGCTCGCCGACCTTGAGCTCCGGGACATGAAGCAAACCACTACCGTCACTTACCACGATCCATGCCACCTCAGTCGGACCATGCGCATATCCAGACAGCCCCGAGACATCCTGCGCGCCATGCAGGACGTGCGGCTCGTCGAGATGACGGCTTCGGACCAGTGTTGCGGAGGCGCGGGGGCTTTCCAGTTCGAACACCCGGAGATCTCCGCGGAGGTGACCGCCTTGAAGAAGAGCCGAATCCGAGACACCCACGCGCAGGTAGTCGCGACCGGATGCCCCGGATGCCGCCTCACTCTGGCCGGAAACCTCAACGAATCCGGAGATCCGATCGTGGTGCACACAGTTCAGCTTCTGGCCGAGAGACTCATACCAAGTCGCTTTCCGAAAGGTAAGATTTCCGGGGGAAACCCTTTATCAGAAAATGCGATTCCGTTGGAAGGAACTTCTTGCAAGAAGTTCCTTCCAACGAACCCCGTTCCGAAAACTCTTAGAACATTGGATGGTTCTGACCGTGCAGACGGTTCTTGTGAACTCGCTGGCGCACTTTCCTGCCCCGCTGTGCCGTGATGACATGACTGTTCTTGGGGTTTGGGGAGCCCCTTCTTTCGTGAACCGGTCTCACGGAGATCTTACTCGGCGTTACTCACATTGGTATCGGAACATCCTAGCGTCCTTGCGCGGAACCGTCTGAACGCGTATATTCATTCGCATGATTCTCGGACACTTGGCATGCGCGGACGTGGCTCGTCGCACCATCTTCAAGACGGAAAGCCTGCCGGTTCTCGTCATCGCGGCCTTCTTGCCCGATCTCATGGACAAGATGGCCAACGCGCTCTTCTCTTTGCCGGGCAGGGGGGCAGGACATTCGCTCTTGTTTTTCGTCGCGACCATGACCGCAGGCCTGCTGATTGGGCCCAGGTTGGGATTGGAACGGAAGCTTCTGCTCCCTCTGTCGGTGCTTTGGCTCACCCATCTGGTGGGAGACCTGGTGGTGCCCAAGGTGCTGTTCTGGCCGTTTCTCGGCCCCCTGGACCCCGCAGAGCGATTCAGCTTCCTTCACTCGTTCTACAATCTGTATGTCGCGAGGCTGTGGCCTGAAATGCTGGTGCTGGACCTCGCATGTGTGGTGGGGGCCTTAAGCCTGCGTCTCGTGCAGTGGCCAAGACCCGTTCCTGTACGCGCCACCGGTACTGACGTGCGTCCGGGTATTCACTGCCCAAGTGACAGGCTGGATGCCGGTTCCACACCTGCGCCGGCCGGAAGCGACAGCCCCCCATGCTCGTGCGAACAGGGTGCCGCCATCCAAGACACTTGAAAAGACGTGCTCTTTCGGGCTATAATTCGACAGAGTAAGAGTGAGGCCTCATGCCAATGAACGAATCGAACCCGGCGTCATCGTACCTGCGATGGAACGACGTTCCATCCCTGAGATTCCCCTTTATGATCATGGGGTTCTACGGGTGGTCCAACGCGGGGAACGCGTCCAGCGAGACGATGGCTTACTTGATGGAGACACTGGGAGCCGCCACCATAGCCTACGTAAGTCACGAACCATTCTTGAACTACACTGAAGACCGACCCGTAGGGGAAATTCGCAACGGCCTCATTCAACACATAGAACCCTCGTCGGCTGCAATCAAATGCTGGGTAAACGACCATACGGAAAGAGACCTCATACTCTTTCTCGATCACGAGCCCCACACGAATTGGAGCACCTACACCGAGCTGATCATGGGAGCGGTCAATAGACTGGGGGTGGAGCGCGTGTACACCATCGGGGGAGTTCAGGATACGGTTTCCCATGTGAGCACCCCGATGATTTCCACAGTCGCGTCTACCGCGTCCATGGTCGCGGAAGCCATAGCTCTCGGGCATGGTATCCGTCCTTCTGAATACGTCGGACCGATCAGCATTCATTCCCGAGTGATTCAGGCCTGCTCCGAGGCCGGAGTAGAGGCGGTAAGTCTGTGGGCCCATGTGCCGGTGTACCTGCAGAGCAATCCGAGAGTAGTAAGCAAGCTCGTGAAAATCATGAACATGATCGTGGGCATGCGCTGTCCGATCGAACCACTGCACCGTAAGGCCATCGACCTGGATCGCAAAATCAACGAAGCCATCGCTGAAGACCCAAATCTCAAGCAGTTCGTGGAAAGCATCGAAGGTAAGGAAGAACGGCCCAATTCCCTGGGTCGAGGCGAAAAGATCATTCACCTCAACGATTTCCTGCGCCGGGACCCTCGCAACGACACGGAGTCCTGATGATCGCGCCGACTAGTGGTAATTTCCGCATTCAGGAACAGAGATAATGGAATTCCAGAACACGGGAATCAACATCGTTCCCGACGTTACCGTCGAAGAGAAATACTCCGCCATTATCGAGACCGCTCTCGGACGCATTCACACGTTTACCGAAAACGCGCTGGAGAAGAACCGCGTTGAGGAGCTCTACGACCTGGAGAAGTCCAAACTCAACTTGGAACTGGCCACGAAGATTCTGGAAAAGAAAGGCGGAAGGACGGTAGTGGGTTTCCAGTTCGAAACCCACCCTGACCTGTCGGATGATAACTTCCAGGTCTACGTCAAGAAAGTTACCAAATCAGGCAAAGCCTTCAAGTACCTGCTCACTCCCACGGTCCAGGAGATCATGCTCCAGCTCGTCTCCCTCGAGGACCGACGGACCATAGCCATCTTCTCGCTTCTCAACAGCAATCCTGACGTCAGCTACCGCATCTTGACAACTCTCTACGGCAACCAGCTTCGGCGCCTCTTGAAGCAGGTGTCTCCCACAATTACCGAAGTGGTCAAGACCAAGCTGGAGAAGCTTAAGGTCGCCAAACCGGGGGTTGACTCAGGAATATGGAAATCCGGCAACGACTTGATGGTCCCGCCTCCTCCCACCCTCACGGGCGAACAAAGAACAGCCCAGGACAACATTCTCCAGGTGATGGCGGACGAGACCATGTTCAATGAGATATATCAGTACGTATCGCACGTGGAAGCGAGGGCGGAACGGATTCGGGAAAAACAGCGCCGTCTTGAAGCAAATCCGGACGTCCCTCGGAACGAGATCTACGAACAAATGATACGTGAGGATATGGATCAGCTCGAAAACTGCTACGCGCGCATTCACATTTATTTGAAAGCGTACTACAAGAACAAGGATCGACGCACCTCGGAACAGAACTTCATCCTCCGGCAGTTCTTCGGTTCGGAGATCGAGAACATCATTGGCGAAACGGGTATTCTCGAGGATCTCCTCTGCCTTCTCGAAGACGCATACTTCGAGAATATCAAGCGCCACCAGGAGCTCTACTCCCGAGCACAGTGAGCGAGTCGACTCAGAGTAAGAGTTCACCACAAAGACACATCTGCGAACGAGAACACGACCCATTGCATGCCCGCGAGTCGGATGAAGAAAGCAAGTGATACCATCGATCAACCGATGTTCCCGGCGCCCTCCGAAGAGCCCCTCGGCATATACGTGCATGTGCCGTTCTGTAAGAGCAGGTGTGCGTACTGCGGATTCGTGACATTCCCGTACCGGGACGAGCTGGTGGACGAGTATCTCTCTGCGCTTGCACAGGAGATCCGACACAAGGCAAGCGCCCTGCCCCGCAACCGCGCAGACAAGATCCCCTTTTTCGACACGATCTACATCGGTGGAGGCACGCCGTCGGTCCTTCCGGGCACGATGCTCAGGGAGCTGATAGACCTTTGTCGCACATGTTTCCGCGTGTCCGACCGAGCAGAAGTGACTGTTGAGGCCAACCCCGGCACAGTATCGCGAAGCGCCCTGAAAGACTGGCAGCGGGCCGGTGTCAACCGGGTCAGCCTGGGAGTGCAGTCCCTGAACGCCCGCGAGCTCACGCTCATGGGGCGAAGGCACTCGGCACACGACGCGCGAGCCTCTTTCCGGGAATTAAGGGACGCTGGCTTCGAGAACATCTCCGTGGATCTGATCGCCGGGTACCCGGAACAGACCGTGGATTCAGTCCTGGCGAGCCTTGAGGGCATCACGGAACTCGGACCTGAGCACCTTTCCGTGTACCTCCTCGAAGTGAAGCACGGCACCCGTTTGGAAACGGAAATCCGCGAAGGTCTTGTCAAGCCGGTCGATGACGACATCGCTGCCGACATGTACGAGGAGATCTGCCGTGTGAGCCGGTCTGAGGGCTTTGAGCACTACGAACTCTCGAACTTCGCGCGCAACGGAAAGTACTCAAGGCACAACCTGAAGTACTGGCAGGACCGCGAGTACGTTGCGTGTGGGGCGGGAGCGACGGGGCTTGTATGCGGAGTCCGTTACACGGGGTTCACGGACCTGCACGAATACCTCAGGGCAATCCACGAAGGGGCTCCCGCGTGGGTCGCAGAAGAACTGTCCGCGGACGAGCGCTTCGGAGAGGCGTTGATCATGGGGCTCAGACTGGTGGCCGGTGCGGACCTGGACGCGCTGACCGACCGCTACGGAATCGACGCTCGATCCTTCGTGCGCCAGACAGTCGGTGACCTGATAGACGCGGAGCTCTGCACCCTGAACGGGGCACGGCTGCAACTGACTCCCCGTGGACGACTGCTCTCCAATATGGTCTTCGCTCGCTGGGTGTGATGAACAGTCATGGCGTGACGCCACAACCAAGCCTGAAAATGCTACTCCACCGGCGTCGCGACGAGCCGGCCTTCTCCGCGGCGACCAGCGGGAGCCGCACTATCCCAAGAGTTCTTGAAGATGGGGGTCCGGGGGAAGGAACTTCTTGCAAGAAGTTCCTTCCCCCGAAAATCGCATTTCCTGATAAAGGGTTTCCCCCGGAAGACCTTCATGCGACGTCCTTCTCCGGGGGGTTTTCCGGACGGTCACGGGCTCCCTGAATGATCTTTCAGGGAAAGGACCTGCGCGGTTTTTCCGCCTGTGCCAGGCATCGGAGCCCCAGAATCAGGTTCGGGGATCGATTTGGCGCTCTCCTCGGCCTGCTCTCTTTCGCGTTTCCGACTTTGCAGCTTCCACACGACCGTGGTGATGGGGCCTGACAGCACATATCCCAGGAACATGAAGAACGGCACGATCAACGGAAACGCCGCTATGGGAGCCAGGATCAAGACAAACGCGACCGTCGAGCTGAAGGGCTTGTCCTTCACCACGGTGAATTCCTTGAACGCGTAAAACTTGACCGAACTCACCATGAGAAACGACAGGACAAAACACGCGAGAAGGAGAATGACCCCGTAATCATTGGGGTTGATCTGCACTTTTCGGAAGAACATCACCGTGGTAGCAACCATCGAGGCCGCCGCAGGAATGGGAAGACCGTTGAAGCGCCTCGAGTCAATGGACCCCACCTGCACGTTGAACCTGGCAAGTCTGAGGGCTCCGCAGGCGACAAAGACGAATGCGGTCACCCACCCCAGTCGATGGAACGGTTCAAGAGCCCAGACGTATAGCAGGAATGCAGGCGCGACGCCAAACGAGATCACGTCAGCGAGGGAATCGAGCTCAAGGCCAAATTTGGTCGATGTCTTGGTGAGTCTGGCTACCTTCCCATCCACCCCGTCAAAGAACGCGGCTGCCACGATCAGCCCTGCAGAAAGCAGAAAATCGCCCTTGAACGCGGCAACCAGCGAATAGAACCCGCAGAAAATGCTACTGAGCGTGAGAAGAGAAGGAAGAATAAATATCCCTTTCTTCATGTTGTTGATACGTTTCTGACGTTTCATGGCTTTGACGGTGGGGTCCTGGGGGCTTGCCGAGCGCTTCCTTCGCGTGAAGAAGTGCCTTCTGTTCCGGTTCGGTGACGGCATGGGAACCTCCCTGCTCCGATGGAATCCGAGGGCGTCCGGACTTCATTCCAGAAACCATGGCCGCGACCGGCCACAACCAAGCATGAAAGTCAAAGCCCCACATCACAAGAGAACGGTGGATGGTCAGAACCACCCAATATTCCAAAAGTTTTCTCAAGGGGGTCCGGGGGACAACCCTTTTTCAAAAGAGGTTCCCCCGGAAGACTTTCTGATAAAGGGTTCTCCCGGAAAACTCTCATCGGAACCTTGCGATGACGCTGACGCCCGCACGCACCTTCTCGCCGACGTGCACATCCACCACGAAGTGCCGTGGCAGGTACACGTCGAGTCTCGAACCAAATCGAATCAACCCGAATCGTTGTCCACGATCGAGGCTGTCTCCCGGCGTCACCCAGCATGCGATTCTCCGGGCAATCAACCCTGCTACTTGCACGACCTCGATTGCTCCTTCGGCGGCATCGAGCACCACGGAGTTGCGTTCGTTCAGGTCTGAGGATGCCTTTTCCCGCGCGTCGAGGAACTGCCCCGGAATGTGCACCACCTGCCTCACAGTCCCGGAAAGCGGGCTTCTGTTCACGTGCACGTTGAACAGGGACATGAATATGCTGACGCGTTGAAGCTCCCCGTGCGTCAGATTGGGGGTTGTGGCGTCGGGTAAGATCTCCATGACGGTCCCATCCGCGGGGGACACCACGATGCCGTCGCCTTCGGGCGATACGCGCTCGGGATTCCGGAAGAACGCGGCTATTGCCGCGGCCCCGCACAACAATAACGCGGACACCCAAGGCCACGCCCACCACCAGAACAGGAATGCTCCCGCGAAACAGGGAACCACAAAGGGATACCCCTCACGGGCAATGGGTTCGTAGTGACCTGTGTTCGATGCCACTGATAAGCTCTCCGTAATCGTTCAGGGGTAGTCGGACTTCCGCCGGGAAAATAGACCACAAAATCACCAAGACACGAAGAAGTAACAGTCCTTAGACGGCCATTCTTGGGGGCGGGCCTGATTGGTGTCTTTGTGTTTTGGTGGTCCAATACCTCTTCTTCCCGGCTGACCCTGCCCGTTGACCAATGCCGCGAAGCTGGGTTGCGGTCATTTCGCGGCCCTGGGAATCGCCACGGGCCCCGTGCTCATCATCTCCTGCACGCCCAGAGGTTCCATGAGCTGCAATATCGCTTCGATCTTGCCGCGGGTCCCGGAGACCTCGATGGTCAGAGTGTCACGGCTGACGTCAACGACCTTGCCTCTGAAAATGTCCGTGATTCTGAGCGCCTCGGCTCTTTTTTCGTCCACGGCCTTGACGCGTATCAGGACCAGCTCTCTTTCCACGTAGTCGGTGGCGGTCAGGTCCTGGACTTTGAGCACATTCACCAGGCTTCTGAGCTGCTTGACGATCTGCTCGATGATCTGTTCGCTCCCCTGGCTCACAATGGTCATGCGGGAGAGGCTCGAGTCCATCGTCGGGGCCACCGTGAGGGAGTGGATGTTGAATCCCCGTCCGGAAAACATGCCGGAAACCCTGGCGAGCACGCCCGGGCGGTTTTCCACGAGCACCGATATGATTCGCTGGTCCATCTGCGTCAAGGTTGTCCTACTTTCTCATATCAGAATCATGTCCTTGATCGGGGCCCCTGCCGGCACCATGGGATAGACTCCTTCTTCCCTTTCTACCACGAAATCCATGATCACCGGTCCCTTGGTCTCCAGGGCCTGCTGGATGACGGGCACCACTTCGTCCGGGGTTCTCGCCCTGAGCCCCAGCGCTCCGTACGCGTCGGCCAGCTTCACGAAATCCGGAGCCACAGTGATATCCGTGTGCGCGTACACCGAGCCGTAGAAGCGTTCCTGCCATTGTCGGACCATCCCGAGGTATCCGTTGTTGAGAATGGCAATCTTCACCGGAAGCTTGTACTGGGCCACGGTCGCGAGTTCCTGGATATTCATCTGTATCGAGCCGTCACCCGCGATGTCTATGACGAGCTTGTCCGGGAACGCGACCTGGGCTCCGACCGCAGCGGGGAATCCATACCCCATTGTCCCGAGCCCGCCGGAAGTGAGGAACGTGCGGGGCTCGTCAAAGAGGTAGAACTGAGCCGCCCACATCTGGTTCTGCCCCACCTCGGTGGTGATGATTGCCCGGCCTGCGGTGAGCTCGTAGAGTTTTTCTACGACATATTGGGGCTTTATCACATCGGCTGTGCGGTCGAATCTGAGTCGTTGTTCGCTTCGCCACGCGGTGATTCGTTCGTGCCAAGGCTTGAGTCTCTCCGAATTATGCGCGAGGCCGCCCTTTTCCCGGAGCACTTCCAGCAGGTCTGCGAGGGCATGGCGCGCGTCTCCCACAATGGGGACATCCACCTCGATATTCTTCCGAATCGATGTCGGGTCCACATCCACGTGGATTATCTTGGCTTTCGGAGCGAACTCCTCGACTCTGCCCGTGACCCTGTCGTCGAAGCGCGCGCCCACCGCGAAGAGCAGATCAGAGTCGCTTACGGCCATGTTCGCCCTGTACACGCCGTGCATCCCGAGCATGCCCAGCGACAACGGGTGAGTCCCGGGAAAGCATCCGAGGCCCATCAGAGTCATGGTTACCGGAAACGAGCCCATTTCGGCCAGTTCCCGGAGTTCCTGGTGTGCGCCCGCGATGATCACCCCGCCGCCTGCGTAGATCACCGGCCTTTCCGCCTGTTCGAGGAGCTCGGCCGCTCGTTTCACTGAAGGCTTGTGAGGTCTGACCGTAGGCTTGTATGCAGGCAGATGGATCGATTCCGGGTACTCGAACACGTCCTCGGCCTGGATCACGTCCTTGGGGAGATCGACCAGCACTGGACCGGGTCTGCCGGTGGTGGCAATGGTGAACGCTTCCTTGATGGTCCGGGCCAACTCGGAGACGCTCCCCACCAGATAGTTGTGTTTTGTGCAGGGTCTGGTGATCCCGACTATGTCGGCTTCCTGAAATGCGTCGTTGCCGATGAGCATAGTGGGGACCTGACCTGTGAACACCACTACCGGCACCGAATCCATGTATGCGGTGGCTATCCCCGTGACCGTGTTGGTGCCGCCCGGGCCCGACGTGACCAGGCACACGCCGGGTTTTCCCGTGGCTCTGGCGTACCCGTCTGCAGCGTGCACCGCGGCCTGTTCGTGGCGAACCAGTATGAATTTGAAATCCCCTGCGAAATTCCTTTCAAGCTGATCGAACACGTCAATGACCGACCCGCCGGGGAATCCGAAAATCGTGTCCACCCCTTCACGCTTGAGCGAGTGAAGGAGTATCTGAGCTCCGTTTGTTTTCAATTTTTTCCCACCGTCTTTGCAGTATTCAATTGGCCGCGTTCTCACGGCATAGTACCCGGGCCGTCTCACCGAACTCCAGCGAAACGTCTGCGTTTTCGGATATCCGACCGCTCTGCCGCTGACGACACGTGGTCGCCGGTGCTATCCTTGTTCGGATTTTCTCAGGCGAATGAGTATACGCTCTATTTCCGTTCTACCCTGTAACTTCTTTTTCTGGATGGTCTTCTTCTCCATCTCTTCCGCGGTGGAGAGATACAGCCTTTTGCTGAATGCGTCGAGCTGTTCCTCGAATTCGAGGTGCTCTTGCCAGAGACGGCTCAGTTGAGCATCCTTGTCCTTCCACTTGTCGATGAGTTCCAGGTCCCATTTTTCCATAGGGGCGCCCTTCAGGTTTTTTTGTTCTCTTATACGCTCGATCAGCTATACTGTCAACGGCCGGAAAAGGACAGGGCACGGCGGTTCAGTCGGCCAGAGGCGGCCGCGGATTGCGAGGGGCGCGACTGTGCAACATGCCGCACTGAGTCGAGGTCACCCAGCAGAGGGCTACGGAACATGGTGGAGACCGGGGATACGAAGAAGCAAGCCCACGCGGACAGGCCGGTTCAGCTTCGTGTCGGGGAAATGTTCCCGACGGTTCGCTTCGAGCCGATCGGCAAGTCTCAGGTGTGGGAGATGGCTGCGCTTGCGAGGGATTTCAATCCCTTACATCTCTTCTCGCGGTCGGGTCCCGAGTGCTCAAGGGCCCCGCTTCGACTGCACCCGCTGTGGTTGACGAGCCTGGCGGAACTCGGGATCAGGAGCTTGATACCCGGCGCAGTGGTGCGGGAACTGGTCATGGAATATGCGGGACCTGCGTACCTGGGACAACCGCAGGCTGTCGCCATCACCGTAGATGCCGTCGGACCGGCAGACGGGACCGCGAGCCTCGGCCTGACCATCGTGGGGCCCAGAGGAGAGACCCTCGCGACGGGGAGTGCTCGCGTCATTCTTCCTTCCGGCCCATCGGCAAGGGAGGACTGACGTGGTCTCGTGCGGTTCCTTTCTGCACTGCCAATACCAACCCGTGCACCGCCAGGTAGGAGTTCGTGAAGCCTCCTTCCCGAGTGAAGGGGGCTCCCCGAACTCCTTCACAAGAAACCTCAGAAATATTGGCGAGTTGCCTGTCGTTGGATTCCTGTTATGCATTTGAATAACCACCCAATATATGAAGAGTTTTCGGAAGGGGGTCCGGGGCACAACCCTCTTTCAAGAGGCGGCTCCCAGCCGCTGTATTGGATGGCTGTGTTTGCAGTCTGTTCCTGGGCACTCTTTCTTCTTGTGCTGACAAACCCCTTCGGCCTCGAGCTGCATTATCCCTATCTGCTCCTGGCCAAAATTGCGCTCGTATGGATTCTCGGGTCGCTGCTCATGGTCACCTCTGGAGGGACGCGGTTCGACGAGCCTCTTACGTCGGCAGCGGAATTCCTCACGAAGCACAGCCCCGTGTTGCCGGTGCTCTTGATCGGGTGTGCTTTCGTGGCACTGGTCCTTGCGATCACGCCGCTGGTGGAGTTCGGCCAGGGCAAGTTCGGTCTCGGGTATGGGCACGACGGGGTACAATACGGGAAGATGGCCGAGGAGCTTACGAAAGCCGCGGTCAAGCAACCCTGGTCCGCGCGCGTCTTGCCTTCCTTCATCGTTCACTACCTGCCGGTGGAGACCTTCAACGGCTTCCGGATCGTCAATATCGCATCATTCTTTGCGATTTGCCTCGTACTCGTGGGCATTCAGAGGGAGTCGGGGTTCTCCACCGGTCAGATCCTCATGGGAACGGTGCTGTTCTGCACACTTCGGTGGGGAGTGCGATGGTGGGTGTACTGTCCGGTGATGGCCGATGCGTTTGGCAGCCTGCTCCTCGCGCTCGGATTCTATTTCATGATCCGGGGGCAGATCTGGGCGTTTTCTCTTGTCTTGGGCATTTCGGTGTTCTCCCGCGAAAACGTCCTGCTGTTGATTCCGACTGCTTTGTGCATCTGGTTGCTTGAGCGACGACAGAGGAATGTGGTTGCCATCTTGCTGGCGGTGCTGTTGCCTGTCGGCCTGTACTACCTCTCGCGGAGGTACCCCCTCGTGGGGCCCCCCTACCGAATGTCGAGTCTGCTGGTGAGTTTCCTCTGGTGGTGGGACTCGGTGCTCCACTACTGGGGGCGACTGTTCAGGGCGATTCTCTCCTGGTATTCGGCTTTCGGCATGATGCTCGTAGTGCTTGTGGTCGAAGGATCGGCAGTCCGGGCTTATATAAACAGGCATCCGGGGCTCTTGCTCTACTCGATGCTGGGCATAGCCCTCGCTGCCGGCGCGGGAGCGGATCTTGACAGGTTCATGACATGGCTCTTCCCGGTCGTGGTTCCGCTGTCAGTGATGCTGATCACGGAGAGCGCGGAATTTCCACCAACGCAAATCGGCATATTGATTGCCATGCAGTGCGTCGTGTCGGAAGCCGTGTTCGTGTGGGAAGGCGCACAGGCGTTCTATTACTCCAGATATGTCGCGCACTGCCCATTCGACCACCTGTACGTAGAGTCCGGCTTGTTCTTGCTTTGTCTGTTGGCCGTGCTTCTTGCGAAATACGGTCCCCGGGGGAAACGACTTCCTGAAAGGGCTCCTTCCTCCTGACACCCAATGCTGATAACTTAGGCGGCTTGCCGCCCATTCCGTAGGTTGAAACCTACGGCTATGCAAGGTGCGTCCTCTCGGGACGCAAGCGCTCAAGCCCCGAAGGGGCTGACTGTGAATAGACGTGGGTTTTAACCCACGGGTTTGGCGGGGCATCATGTCCTTACGTCACAAGCATTGCCCCAGTCGCTTCCCCGAAAACTTCTGATATAGGGGGGCTCCCGCCGGTCACCGCCAGAAGCTCCTGCCTCGCTGCTTGTAGGGAATGCCACTGAACGGTTACGGCTTCGTCGTGTTTCGGCTCGTTCGTAGTGTCACTTCCGCGAAGAAAGGCCACCCTGCTGAACAACGAAGAGATTTCCCTCACGTATCACCGTGGAATTAAGGCCGTGCGAGCTCTCTCAGACCCGTCCCGCGAAGTACTTTCCGGACCGGCATATTTTCCTTGTATGTTCAGGGCTTGTCGTGTTAATCTCAGCGGTTGAGATTCTTCGATGCATCCCCCTACCACCTGACCGAGCATTCAGCAGAATCGTGCGACCATCTTAGGAGGTTCAGCATATGTTTGAGATATTGGAGAAGGAGCGGATCTCCCCCGGTGTCAATCGGATGGTGATCAGCGCCCCCGAAATCGCCCGAGCCCACCGGCCCGGCCAATTCATCATCCTGCGCACACACGCAGATGGGGAACGCATCCCTCTGACCGTGGCCGACAAGGACGCGGATAAAGGCACCATCACCCTCGTGTGGCAAGAAGTGGGCGTCACCACCTACTACATGGGCACCATGTGCGTCGGCGAACGGCTTCAGGACCTTTGCGGACCACTGGGCACACCCACCCATATCGAGAAGATCGGCACCGTGGTCGGAGTCGGCGGCGGCATCGGAGTGGCGCCGCTCTACCCCATCACCAAAGGCATGAAAGGTGCCGGGAATCACATCATCTCCATTATCGGAGCCAGAACCGAAGGCCTGCTCATCATGACGGAAGAGATCAGAAAGGTGAGCCATGAACTCATGATCGCCACTGATGACGGCTCCTTCGGTATTCACGGGTTTGTCACTCAGGTCCTCCAGGACTTGATCAACAAGGGGACCAAAATCGACCTGGTGGTGGCGATCGGTCCGGTTCCCATGATGAAGGCCGTGGTGAAGGTCACGGGTCAGGCCAACCTGCCCACTGTGGTGAGCCTCAACCCCATCATGGTCGACGGAACGGGCATGTGTGGGGCCTGTAGGGTCGAAGTGAACGGCCAAACCAAGTTCGGCTGCGTTGACGGACCCGAATTCGACGGCCACAAAGTCGACTTTGATCTGCTCATGAAACGACTGGCCATGTACAAAGGCCCCGAACTTGTCGCTTTCAACAAATTCCGGGAAACCCCGCGCGGGTGCACCTGCGAGTTCCCTGGGGGTAAGTAAGGCATGACAGAAGAACAAACCGAGAAGAAACAACCCAAGAAACCCAAGAAACTCAAAATGCCCCGGCAGAAGATGCCGGAACAGGATCCGCTCGAAAGAGCACACAACTTCTATGAAGTGGCTCTCGGATACCCCAACGACCTGGCCCTGCTCGAAGCCACCAGGTGTGCGCAGTGCAAGAAGCCGCAATGCATGAAGGGTTGCCCCGTCGAAGTGGACATCCCAGACTTCATCCAGATGGTCAAAGAGGGCGATATCGTCGGGGCTGCCTGGAAGATCAAGGAGAAGAACAGCCTCCCGAGAATCGCCGGCAGAGTCTGCCCCCAAGAGAGCCAGTGCGAAGCCAAGTGCATCGTAGGAAAGAAAGGCGAGCCCTGCGCGATCGGCCGTCTTGAACGCTACGTCGCGGACTGGGCCGCGACCCACTACGAAGGCGAACTGCCGGAACTCCCCGCTCCCACAGGGCATAAGGTGGCTGTAGTCGGTTCCGGGCCCGCGGGCCTGACCCTGGCAGGAATGCTCAGACGCAAAGGGGTCGCGGTGACGGTTTTCGAGGCCCTGCACGAGCTCGGCGGGGTCCTTGTGTACGGCATCCCCGAATTCCGTCTCCCCAAAGCCATAGTCCGGGCCGAAATCGATGAGCTCCGACAAATGGGAGTCGAGTTTTTTACCAATATGGTGATCGGCCGGATTGAAACCGTCGACGACCTGCTCGAAAAGCGCAAATTCGACAACGTGTTCATAGGTACCGGTGCAGGCGCTCCGTTGTTCCTGAAAATCCCCGGGGAGAACCTTAATGGGGTTTATTCGGCAAACGAGTATCTCACTCGCTCGAACCTCATGAAAGCCTACAAGTTCCCCGAGGCGGACACTCCGGTGGCGAGGGGTCGCAGAGTGGTCGTATTCGGCGGAGGGAACGTGGCCATGGACTCGGCTCGCACCGCACTCAGGCTCGGCGCGGAAGAGGTCACCATCGTGTACCGCAGAACCATGGACGAACTCCCTGCCCGTTCGGAAGAGGTCCATCACGCAATCGAGGAAGGGGTCAAGTTCAAGTTCCTGTCTTCTCCGCTTGAGATCATCGGCAATGAACAGGGTTGGGCGGTAGGTCTCCGGTGCCAGCAGATGGAGCTCGGAGAACCCGATGCCTCCGGAAGACGCCGACCCGTCCCTGTCGAGGGGCAGATCTTCGAGATGGAGTGTGACGCAGCCATTGTCGCCATCGGGAATGCCGCTAACCCGCTGGTTCCGAGCACCACCAAGCAGCTCGAGACCAACAAATGGGGGAACATCGTCGCGGACCTCGAGACAGGCAAGACCTCACGTGACCGCATCTGGGCAGGTGGAGACATCGTCACCGGAGCCGCGACCGTCATCCTTGCCATGGGAGCCGGCCGCAAGGCAGCGCTGTCCATGATAGACACGTTCGGGGTCTGACGGACCGTTCGCGAGCCTCAAGGTCGGTGACTTAGTGATCGGTGGCATAAATCCGATCACGAAATCAGGCCCCAACGTTGTTGAGAGGAACTTGTAGCGGCCGGCGTCCCTGCCGGCCGGCACGGAGGCCGGCCGCTACGACAGAAGATCTGCAA
>JBFMAA010000096.1:0-22885 GCA_040755955.1 Thermodesulfobacteriota bacterium | reverse complement strand
TGTGGCAGATCTTCTGTCGTAGCGGCCGGCCTCCGTGCCGGCCGGCAGGGACGCCGGCCGCTACAAGTTCCTCTCAACAACGTTGGGGCCTGATTTCGTGATCGGATTTATGCCACAAAGCACTTAGTCTCTTTCTGGTTCATTCCCTGATTCCCCAGACTGAACTCCCTCGGAAGCGATCGCGCGCAATGCCCGACCGAGTCGTTCCATTTCGTGTTCCAATGCGGCCAGTCCTTGTTCGACCTCGGTCAGGTCTCGGGTCTCCCCCATCTTCTCGAGCCCCAGGGCAGCGCGTTTGGCCGCCCCTGCATGAATCTCCGTGAGCATCCCCTTGAGCCTGTGAGCGGCTTTCTCCACCGCGCTCGGATCCTCGATCTTGAGTGCGGCACGGACTGCCTCAAGCGCGTGGGGATACTCTTCGACGCACATCAGCACGACTTCGCGCAACAAAGCCTCGTCCCCGTGGAGATGCTCCCGCAGGCGTTGCCGGTCCAACACCTCGGCAGGAATTGACTTCGGAGCCTGCTGTGGGGTTGTCTCCGAGGAACGCATGACATGCTTCTCGATGGTCTCGGAAAGCAGTTTGCTCCTCACCGGCTTGGAGACATAGTCGTCCATCCCTGCTGCGAGAAACTTTTCTCTGTCGCCTTTCACCGCGTAGGCGGTCATCGCCACTATGGGAACGTGTCCGCCGACATTGCGTTCATATTCGCGTATCGCCATGGTCGCGGCAACGCCATCCATTTCCGGCATCCCCACATCCATGAAGACCAGATCGAACGCCTCGCGCACACACGCGGACACCGCCTCCCTTCCGTTTCCCGCAACAGAGACCTCGTGCCCCATTCTTTGCAGCATCTGGGTTGCCATGAGCTGGTTGACGGGGTTGTCCTCCACCAACAGGATATGGAGACTTCTGGAGCTCCGTTCTATGCGATAGAGATTGAGCCCCCGCGGCTTTTCGGTGGTTGCCGCAGTGGGGTCCGGAGAACGTGCCTCCGACCCGCCGAGTCGAATCAGGAAATGAAACGTGCTTCCTTCCCCGACGCAACTCTCCAACCACATGCGGCCCCCCATGGTTTCGACCAGTCGGGAGGAAATCGCGAGTCCCAAGCCGGTGCCCCCGTACAGCTTGGTCACTGAGCTGTCCGCCTGCTCAAAAGGGGCGAAGATCCTATCCTGCTGGTCTGGGGCAATCCCTATCCCTGTATCCGTGACCGAAACGTGCAAGGTGGTACCGTCTTCAGATACGGATTCCCGCTCGACCCTCACGCTCACCTCTCCGTGTTCGGTGAACTTGATCCCATTGGATACGAGATTCATCATGACCTGCTGCAGGCGATTCGGGTCACCTTCTGCCGCGTCGGGCACATCGGAATCGACGTGGCAGTTCAACTGGAGACCTTTGGCCAGGGCTCGCGAAGACATCATGGTCATGGTCTCGGAAATGCAGTCTCTGAGGCTGAAGCGCACCGCTTCCAACTCGATCTTACGGGCATCGATCTTGGCAAAATCGAGCACATTGTCGATCAGTGCCAGAAGGGAGTTCGTGGAAAGCTCCATAGCCTGCAAGTAGGCAAATTGCTCCTCAGTCAGGTCCGTATTTTGAAGCAGTTCAAGGTTGCCTACGATCCCGTTTATCGGGGTACGCAGTTCATGGCTCATATGTGCGAGAAAGTCCTCTTTGGCCCGCTGTCGCGCTTCCGCAATCCGGCGCGCGTGACGATGGGACAGGGCGATTTCCCTCGCGGCCTGCAACCGTTGCCGTCCCTCGGCAAAACCGCCGTTGAGAAGCTCAACCGCCAGGAATTTTCGCTGATTCAGGGTGAGGGCTCGGGCAACAAAGAACCATTCTCGTTCGTCAATCTCTTCGCTCCAGGCGTCGGATTTCAGGTACCCCGCGGGGGAATTCCCCCAGAACTCCTCGGCCTCCTCAACAAACTGCGCGAGGAAAGGGGAGCGTTCATACTGCAACAGCGCGCCTGATTCAGCGGGCGCAAGGGTGAACACCTTTCTGAAAAATCCGGGCACCGGTTCTGTGGGCCGGAACGAACACTCGCCCACACGTTCGGCGATCAGTATGTCCAGGGCTGCAAGAAGATCTGCAGCCAGTGGGTCTTGCATGACGTGCTCTCCTCACCATTCGGGTCCCCGCCACGTACTGGTCAAGCGGCTCTCGAAAGCAATCACCGTGATTATTTCTCTCGAAGAACCGCGCTCAGCGGCCTCGTGTCTTGCCGGTGAATTCCTGCCTTCCGGGGGGTGCCGCGCACTTCGGTACCCTAATGATGTAACGGTGCATTTCTGCAACCCGGGACTGACGTCCCGGGCTCTTTCTTACGTCCCTACGGGACTTGACGTGGGCCTCCGGAGCCCCGGAGGGGCGGCAGATAGTAGCCCGGTGCGTAAGCGCCGGGAGCCCGAAGCAGTGAAACGGATACCAGCCCTCCGAGGGCTTAATAATTCTGCCGGGTTATCCGAAACCGAGACGCGCTGCACCCCCTTCCGGGTGAACGGGTGCGTCCGCGGAAGATCAAGGCGCGTGTCTCTCTCGTCGGGTGGTGACACCGTGATCACCCTTGCGTACAAGGGCCAGGCGTTCCTCTTCCGAGTCCGCGAAGCATATGGCAAGTTGCCTGAATTCTTCTTCCAGTTCAAGGAATGCGTCCACCACGTCAGGATCGAAATGGACTCCGCTCCCTTCCCGGATGGTTGAAACGGCTTGTTCATGCCCGAAAGGAGGTTTGTAAATTCGGCGGCTGACCAGCGCGTCGTACACGTCCGCTACGGCCATGAGTCTTCCTGAAATGGGTATCTCCTCTCCCTTGAGGCCCCGGGGATACCCTGAACCGTCCCATCTCTCATGGTGCGTGTACGCGATTTCACCTGCAACCTGAAGGAAACGATTCGACCCAAGCCTTCCTTCTGCCACTAAGAGCGCATCCCGCCCGATCTGCGTATGTTTTCTGACTTCCTGGATCTCCTGTTGCGTCAAGCTCCCCGCCTTGAGAAGAATGCGGTCCGGGACGCCGATCTTCCCGATGTCATGAAGGGGAGCACATTTGTAAAGCAGTTCCACGGTGTCGTCGGTTAGGTAGTGATGGAACCTTGTGTGATTCTTGAGTTGTTCTCCCAGAAGCCGGACATAGTTCTGGGTGCGCTTTATGTGGCCGCCGGTTTCGGGATCGCGGGTTTCTGTGAGAGAGGCAAGCGTCTCGATCGTGATTTCCTGAGTTCGGATCAGCTCTCTCGTGCGCTCCCTGACTAACACCTCCAGTTGGCGCTGGAGGAGCAGGCTTTCCCGAGCGCTTTGCAGAAGATGCTGCCTCTCCTGAAGATCAATCCCCAGCGCCTGCACCACCAGGAGTTTCCTCTCCTTCAGGGAGAAAGCGGATGCCTCCAGGGACATGTCTGCGGACCCGTCGTCAGCTTCAATCCACGGCCCTGACCGCAGCGGAGCTTCCGAGGGGCTGCGCCAAAAGCTTTCCGCTTCCTCGACAAAGTGCATGAGAAAGAGAGAGCCCTCGAACGTGACGAGGTCTGAGTCCCGGTCGCACACACGACCGCAGAGCCTGGCAGAGAACTCCGGCATCGGCCCCAATGGCCTGAAACGTCCGTACTCCACCCGTTCGACCGCGAAGATGTCGAGTGCGGAAAGAAGCGCCGGTAGTATCGACTCGCTCACGGGGCCCCCTCATTCGTCCGGGATCGCGTCGCTTCTCCCTTCGAGCATACGCGTGGCAAGGGTCATGAATGCCCATTCCACCCCTTCGCCGCTCTTGGCGCTCGTGCGGCCGAGCACTGTTCCTGACGCGAGCAACGCCTGCAACTGCTCGTTCTCGATTTCCCACGACTGTGCCAGGTCTGACTTGTTCAGCAACACCAGATTCGGCACCGCACCGATCGCCTGTTGCACCTGGCTTCGCAGACTGATCGCCTCGTCGAGTGTTTCGCGGCGAGTGCCGTCAGCGACCAACAAATACCCTGACGCTCCCCTGAGGTACGAGGTCTTCAGACTGTTGTATACATCCTGTCCTTCCATGTCCCAGAGCATCAAGGTCAGGTCCACCCCGTCCAATTGTACGATCTTCTTGTCAATTTTCACGCCCAGGGTCGTGAGGTACTTCTCGTCGAACATGCTCTTGACGAACCGTCGCACAAGGCTGGTCTTTCCCACGGCGAAGGAGCCGATCATGCATACTTTCTTCTGCATCTTCATCGGCTGTCCCTTTCCGCCGGTCTATCGCCGCTGATCACTGAAAAGGTCACTCTGCGGTTCATTGCTCTATCTTTCTCGGACACTTCCCGAACCACCGGATTCGTGGACCCTACACCCTCAGTGTGGAGGCTCGCTGCCGGCACCCCCTGTGACACCAGGTACGATGCCACCGCGTTCGCTCGATTGGCGCTAATGAGGGCATTGTCCCTCTCCAATCCGAGGGAGTCGGTATGACCTCGCACTTCGATGCGGAAGACCAGCCCCAACGTCTCGGCCAGTTGTCGAAGAGCTCGCATCGACTCCACAAGGCCCGCAAGCGAATGTTCCTGTCCTCCCACCATAGTGGTGCTGTTCCTCTCGAAGTGCAAGGCAGTGACTGATATCGCTCTCTCCAGTTGTTGGAGGCTCTCTCTATCCGAGTCTACTACACCCGCGTCTCGGTAACCCGAGATCTCGGGAAAACTCCCTGCCGTCTTTCTCGCTTCAAGGATCCAGTGGTGCCCGGCCTTTCCCGACGCGACCAGCACCCCGTCTTCGATTTTCAGGGAAACCGTCTCGGGCGCCGCGAGTTCCTTACGTATCCGGCGCAGGGCCACATCGAAGTCTATTCCGAGCGCGTCGTCCCTGTACTCATTGACACCGGGCAAGAATCTCGCAAGCGTACGGGCATTGAGTATCCACGCGTACGGGGCTACCCCTCGAGCGGTGAGCACTCCGTCGGTCAGGTCCAGCATCACCGCCGACGGGGTAGCCAGTTGCTTGCGTATCCTCTCCAGAACCGTCTCGTAGCTAACAGTAAGGTCTTCGTCATGGTATCGGGCCACGCCGGGAATCATCCTGGCGAGTCTGCGGGCATCCGCGGCCCACTGGCTGGGAGCTTCCCCCTTCGCAATGAGCGTGCCTCGTTCCAGGCTCAGGCGCGCGGTGTCCGGCGGATCAAGCGCCTGTTGGGCACGGGCCAGCACGAACTCCGCGTCCATGGCCTCGAAGCGTTCCCATTTGCCGACCACCGCACTGGGGTCGAGTCCGTTCTCAATCAGAAAGGACATGGGGTCCGCAGCCAGAGGGTCCCGCAGACCCACCACCATGCGTTTTCCGCCCTGTTTCCCGGAGTGAACGACGACAATTCCTTTCTCCGCGCGCAAGCGATCCAGATAGGCTCTCCAGCGCAAGCCATCGCGGACCACCAACCAGGCCCAGAACCCCAGTGCACCCACAAGCATTGCTGCAAGGACTTTGACGTAAGGAAAGGGCTTTTTCCGCGGAGACTTGAACCGGTTCTTGAGGCATCCCTGGAGGAGGTTCTCCGCTGACTGAAACGGGGCCGCATTGCCGTCAAAGGATTCGAGTGCCCTCCCAAAATCAAGGTGGCATGCTTCCAAGTGCTCTTTCAGAAGCGTGCGCAGCTCCACCGGCGGGGTTCCCCGCACCACCGCTGCCAGATACGCGAGCGGTCCGTGCTCCACAAGGACCGTGAGTTCCCCGATCCGCAGGTCTTCCAGGCCTTCGAACCGAGACGTCTCGAACGAGTCGCGCACGAAATCCTGGATCGCGGTCAGCATGCCCGAGACCATGTCCGCGTCCTGGAACACCACTGTTTCTTCGGTCACGTGGGCCAGGAGAAGCCCTGTTTCTCTGTGTATGAGAAAAACCTGCTCAACCCGGAACACCAGACTGTGCACCAGCACGACCTCGGCAAAGGGTTTGCCGGTTCGGAACGACTCAAATCGCCACTTGAGGCCCTGGAAGGAGAAGCTGTGCTCGAGCGTCTGGTTCAGTGACTGCACCATCGCCCTGATAAACTCCCCGGTTGATTTCCGGATCGCGGGCCCCATGACCGGAAACAGGGAGTCCACCAACGTGAGCGGGTTGCGCTCTACCGAGAGCCTGACCGAGTCCTCCACCGTCCGGACGAGAGCGGACACGAGTTTGCCGTCCCCGCCGGACCTGTACGAGATTGCTTCAGGGAGAATGCGGCTGATCTCTTTGGCCCGCAGCGCTGGATCATCGAGCCTTCTGAGGATTTCCTCGATCCTGGCCCGTTCCAGACCGATGAGTAGATGCTTGAGCTCAGCCAGCTCGTCCTGGGCCCGAGGGATGACACTGTCGTGACTCGGCGGTGAATCCGGGTCGCGCTCGTCATTCATCCGGGTATTCCTCTCTCGGGGCGAAGACCTCATCGGCCAGGGAAGTGTCGAGTCTCACCGCAACTTGCGTGAACATCCTCGAGAGGCCGGCGCGGTCCACGTAGTCGGTTCGGATCTGATCGTCCGATTCTTTCATAACCTGCAGGGCTTCTTGGTGTTTCTGCTCGAGGTGATCGGTGAGGCTTCTCGTTCGATCCAGGAGTTGTTCGCGGAGGTCTTTGGAGTACTGTTCGAGTTTGTTGTCGAGCTGCCCGATCTTCTTGTCGAGGGCTTCGCCTTGTTGTCTGAGGTCCGACTTAAGCTCTGCGGCAACCTCGGCTCGTTTCTCCTGTTCCGAAGAAATCCGATCATTTATCGTCTTGAGCTCACTCTTCACATATGTTTCGAGGGAATCGATCTGTTTTCTCAATCCGTCTCTGATGTCTGCCATTTCCCTGAGAAGCCGCTCTTCCAGGCGCTGGAGTCTGGTTTCGAGTTTTCTCATATGGGTGCCGAACAGCAGATCTCTGATCTGCTCCAGGTTTTCCCGACCGTCGAGGGTATCCTGCAGCAGATTCATGCCGGCAGCAGTCCTTTTGGGTTCGCTTTCCATTCGACGACATACCTCCTGAGTTGACGGGCGGCAGAGGGCCGCGATCAGAGATCCGTACCTGGACCCCGGCTTTCGCTAGGGTAACAAAGCCGTCGGATTGGCACAGTAATTTCGGGATAGACTCTTGTTTCTCATTTTCGCAAAGACGGTAGGGGCTTTTTCCCAGGATGGGTGGGACAGGCGTCTCCCCTTCTCGGCCGGCATGACGGGCAAGATGCCAGTCCCACGCCGGACGCATGCCGAATGATGGTCATGGGCCTCGATCCCTCCACCGTCGGAATCCGCGACCAACCTTGCGAAAAACCGTACTTCGCGCCATATCCGGATTTTGTCACATGTGGTTGGGCATGGCAAGGCCGCGGCCACATAAGAGTTCGCGAGACGTTCAGACGTTACGTGTCGGAAGCCGTGCCGGATTGTGCCTGTTGCCGGCCCTCGCGTGGGGGCTCCGCATCGCTCCGGAATTTAACTGTGTTCCCCGGGACGTGTAGTGTGAGACCCAATCTCTTCAAGAAGGAGAGGTTCATGACTCTGGAAATCGCCCCTGACATCGAGGAGATGGTACGCACCGTCTTCCAAGGAGGCGGGTACGCAAGTCAATCTGCGGTTCTTCGCGAGGCTGTGAGCCTCTTGGGCCGGCGGGACCGGTTGAAAAGAGATCTTCAGCAGGCTATTGAAGAGATCGAACGCGGCGACTCAATAGACGGGGAAGACCTCTTTCGCGAACTGGAACTGCAACTGCTGCGACACAGCCACCAAGAGAAGTGAGCCGTCTCCGTTTCTCGACCTCGGCTCGTGATGATCTCAAGGACTTCGTCGGATATATTTCGGGAGATGACTTCATCTCAACCTTGGGGGTCGTCGGCCATGATGGAGCGGAGCATTTCTTCGAGTGCGCGGCGCTCTTTGTGATCTTCATGCACCGTTCGCATCGCAGGAAGCATGTCGAGGAAGCACTCGATGATTGCGGGCTCAAAGTGGGAGTATTTCTTCCTCTTCATGAGCGCGATGGCGTGGTGTTCGGTGACCGGAGGTCTTTGGGCTCTGTAGCGTCGCTCGTGGAGAAGCGCATCGTACACGTCCACCACCGCGACGAGGCGGGCAGGGTGGGGTATGGTCTCACCTGAGAGGCCCGCGGGGTAGCCTGAGCCGTCCCATCGCTCGTGGTGGTAGAGCGCGATGTCGTGGGCCATGCGTATCATCGGTATCTTGGACCCGCCTAAAATCAACGAGCCGACTATGGTATGCTTTCTGAAAACAATCACTTCTTGAGCGGTCAGCTTGGCTGCCTTATGAAGTATTGGTTCCGGAATCCCTATCTTGCCTATATCGTGGAGTGCGGCTGCCACGCGCATGTCTTCGATGGCGCTGTGCTCCCAGCCCATGGCCTCGGCAAGCATGGCCGCGCATATGCCGACCCTGCGGAAGTGGGACTGGGCCTCTCCGCTGAGCAGGCCGCAGCAGGAGAGCAACCTGAGAACTATTTCTTCCTCTCTACTCTGGAAGTCCCGAAACCCCTGAAACTCCTGCGTTCCAACGATGAGCGTCTGCTCAGCGACGTCGCCGGGGTCTTCCATGAGCCCGGCCAGGGCCCTGTTCTCCAGTGCTCCTCTCACCTGGGTGAGCAACTCCGATCTGTCCAAAGGCTTGGTCAGGGTGGCGAAGGCCCCGAGGCCCATACAGGCGAGCGCCCTGTCACTGTCCGCCGCAGCCGCGGCCATGATGACCGCAACGTCCAAGGACAATGTACCCATTCGTGCCAGGAAGTCAGTTCCGGTCATTCCCGGCATTGTCACGTTCGCGACCACCACCGCATAGCGCCCGGTTTTCAGGAGGCTGAGCGCGGAAAGGCCGTCAGAGGCCACGTCGGTGTCCAGCCCTTCAGCCCGGAGCCACTTGTCCAACAGCCGGCCGATTTCCGGCTGGTCGTCGACGATCAGAATTCTTGGTGCGGCGTTTCCTTTCATGATCTGGTCTCACACGGCTGTCCGGAAATCGACGATTGGGCAAGCGCTCGGCGGTCCGGTGATTCTGGTGTCCGCCTGAGTCTGTGCATATTGTGTCAGAAGTCGCCCCTCAGGACAAGCTCTCCTGAAAGAACCCGCACGCCCTCGCGGCTCCGGACCTGAACTCTCCCGAAACGGCCGGCGTAATCGACTCGTCGGTGTCGGCAGCATGACATCGTGTCGCGGATTGGGGGTGAGCGGCACCGCGACTACGCCGGAAGACCCGGACACTGCACGCGGGCCAAAGGAGTATAAAAAGGCCTCACTGTCTTGTCAGGTTTCTTCGTGTTCGTCCCAAGGAGGTATAAGCGGGTCAAGGAGTGGGATCAACTCCGGAATGTGGATCTTCACAAGATTCCAAGCGCGCTTAGGATACCCGCGGTCCGGCGGTTGTCAAGCAGAAGCTCCCCGAATGATTCCGCGCCGGCAAGCCCTTGCCGCTTGCCTTTGACGGAAGTCCGTGCCGTGTGTTACGCTGCACGAACCATCGGCAGACATGGTGCCGGCCGTACCTTTTCCCTCCACGGTGACCGCAATGAACGACCAGGAAAAGACTCGAGACGAACTTATTGCCGAATTGGAAGACCTGCGCCGAAGGTTCGCGCAACAGGCGGCACTCCTGAAAGGAGCCAACGCGCCGGCGCATCCCGAAATACCCGGCGCTCCCGTGGTGGCGTGGCCCGGAAGGCCCCCAGACGCTGAACAGGACCTGCGAAAGGCGCACCAGGAGCTCGAACAACGAGTCGCGGTGCGTACCGCCGAACTGCTGCGAACCAATGAACAGCTCTCCAAGCAGCTCGCAGAGCGCCGACGAACCGCTCGGGCCCTTGAGGAAAGCGAAGAACGCTATCGACTGCTTGTGCAAAATTCTCTCTCCGGGATCTACGTTCACGTGGAAGGGGAGATCGTCTATGTCAACGAAAAGCTTGCATCCCTTCTGGGGTACGACGCCTCGCAGATGCTGGGACGCTCCTTCTGGGACTTCTTTCTCCCTGAAGATCTCGAACAGGTCAGGCAGTGTAACGTATGCACTGACCTCAACAGACATGCGTGGCCCCAACTCGAGGTCCGGATGGGTTGCGCGGATGGAGCCACCAAGTGGGTTGAGCTTCTCGGCAGCACGATCATGTATCGCGGCCGTCCGGCGTGCATGGGAAACGTCATCGACGTGACCGAACGCAAGCTCGCCCAGGAGCGACTTGGCCGAGTGCTGGAAGATCTGGAAAACACGGTCATGGAGCGCACCGCGGATTTGACGAAGACCAACGAGCAACTCCGGGACGAAATCAGACTGCGTACCCAGGCCCAACAGGCTCTGCAGCAGAGCGAGGCCCTGAAACGAGCCATCCTCGATTCCGTACCGGCTCACATCGCGCTCATCGACCGGGATCGGCAACTCGTGTGGGCGAACCGGACCGCATGCCTCTGGATGAACGCCCCTGTCGAAGAGATCGTCGGCCTGGAATGCCATGCCGTTTGTGGCCACAGGCAAGAAACCTGCCCGGGTTGTGTGGTCGCAAAGGTGTTCTCGACCGAGCGGTCTGCACAGGCAGTCCAGACTACCGATCACGGGCGAATCATCGAACATATCGCGGAACCGCTCTTTGATTCCGCTGGAGTCCTCGTCGGGGTGGTGAGCGTGGGCCATGACATCACCGATCTCAAACGGACGGAAAGGGCCCTGGCCGACGCCCTGGAGGGTCTGCGCAGCTCCGAAGAAAGACTCAGCGCGATCATAAAGAACGCGTCCGATGCGATCGTGTCGGTCGACCGCGCGGGCAACGTGATTCTGTGGAACGACTCCGCTGCCGAGACCTTCGGCTACTCGGCCGACGAGGTCATAGGCAAGCCCTTTGCTCTGCTTGTGCCGGGCGAACTGTGGGAATTTGGGGTATACGACACTGAAACCGACGTGCCGGAATCGTGTCTCTGGCCGCAGCGAGTGTCCCGCGTCGCGGTGGGTCGTCGCAAGAACGGGACCGAATTCCCCGCGGAGCTCTCCCTAGCTGCCTGGGAAACCCGGACAGAGGTGTTCTTCACGGGGATCTTCCGCGACATCACCCAGCGCAAACGCAATGAAGCCGTGAGGCTCCGAAATGAACGGATCACCGCGATCGGCGAGCTGGCCGGCGGCGTGGCCCACAACTTCAACAATCTCTTGCAGATAATAACCGGCGGGTGTCAGGTCGCGCTGGCGGATCTCGATCAAGGAAGCCTGGCAGAGGTGCAAGCGACGCTCACGGAGATACTGGAAAGCGCGATGTTGGGTTCCGAGACCGTGAGACGTCTTCAGGATTTTGCCCGCATGCGCGAAGGCGAGGGCCGTGCGGAGGGGAAGGTCTTTGACCTGTCCGTCATCGTCGACCAGGCGCTCGAAATGAGCAAACCGTGGTGGAAAACAAACCCCGAACGCACCGGCATCCGCGTCGATCTCCACCGAAACCTTCGGCCGGAGTGCTTCGTGGAAGGGCAGGAAAGCGAACTGTTCGAGGTCGTGGTCAACTTGATCAAGAATGCCGCGGAAGCTGTCCAGGACGGGGGAACTATTACTGTGGATACCTTCCCGCAAGAAGACCGCATATGGCTGAGAGTCCAGGATACCGGTATCGGGATTCCTCCGGCGAACATGCAGAAGATCTTTGCGCCGTTCTGGACCACCAAGGGTTTTCACGGGACCGGAATGGGCCTGGCCGTCAGCTTGGGAATCGTCAGGCGTCACCGGGGGGAGATCTCGGTGGAAAGCCAGGAGGGCAAGGGGACATTGTTCCTGGTCTCGCTGCCGCAAGCGCAGGGAGTCCCCGAACCGGAAGAGTTCACCGGTGCTGTGGAGAGTTGGTCGGGGATGAGGATTATCATCATTGACGACATGGAGGCCGTGGCCAGGATGCTCAAAGGAGGCCTTGCAAGGTCCGGAGCGGAAATCCTTGTGGCTCTTTCCGGCAAGCAAGGCATCGAGCTCTTCAGCCGGGAGCGAACGGACGTGGTGATCTGCGATCTGGCCATGCCGGAGATGAATGGGTGGCAGGTGGGCAAAGCGCTCCTCGACGTCTGCCGGGAAAAGGACATCCCCAAACCCGTCTTCATCCTGATAACCGGATGGGGCGGGGAAATCGACAATCCGGAACAGCAGGAGGAATGCGGAGTTGATCGCGTGCTCGAAAAACCCGTGCACATTCCCAAATTGGTCGATGTGATTCGGGAGGTGCTTGAGGAACAAGGAGTGAACGGGATCGCGGTGTCGCACAAGCAATGACTCCCTCGCTTAAGCTGCACAAGGCGTGTGACAGAAGGACGCACTCGCCCCAGGGTTGAAACCCACGGTTATGCACGCCGCGGACCCCTTCGGGGCTGCAGAGCTTGAGTACCGGCGGGACGCACCCTGAATGGCCGTAGGTTCCAACCTACGAAACGAGCGGCAAGAAGTTCAAGTCATCTCCAGCGCCTGGCATGGACTCGCTGAACGGTCCCCCCGCGCTGTTGACTCACGCGAAACCAATGCCTAACGTCTCGTAATGGGGTCCGACCGGGTGCGCGCCAAACGAGGATACGCCGGTCGGACGGCAGGTGAAGGAGTATTCGGCCGCGCCGACTATTCCACGAAGAAAGCCTTTCTGAACAAGAGGCCGACAAGACTCGCGCCATCACATAGAGTCGCGCTCCTTGACATGTGCGGGACTGTGAAAGAGGACACGGACCACCTCTCCCGTCCCTGCTCCCACCAGCAGAGACGGTGTGCCGTTACCCTCCCTCGATGGGAGGGAGACGGGGAAGGTGAGACTTCCCGCACGTATCAACGCGGGGCTCTATGGTGCTGCGAAAGGAGTTCTCCCATGACCGGAATGGATAATAAGGAACTGGTTCGTTCCTGTTTTGAAAAGGCGTGCGTCCACCATGATCTGGATGGGGCATCCGAATTGGTCAGTGAAGACTATTTCCTGCACGATCCCATGGCCCCGGACTTTTCCGGCGGCCGCGAGGGCTTCAAAGCATGGTGCAGGAGTTATATTGACGCGATACCCGATTGCACCTGCACCATCGAGGATCAAGTCGCGGAGGGTGATCGAGTCGCGACGCGATTTTCGGTCTCCGGCTGCCAGACGAAGGACTTGCCCGGAGTACCATCCAAGGGTGGGTGCTTCAAAGTGAACGGAATCAGCATCAGCCGAGTGGCCGAAGGCAAGATCGCTGAAGAATGGATGTATATGGACTCTCTGGGCATGAGAGACCAGCTAGGCACCGCCTGATAGCAAGTCGCTTTCCGAAAGGAAAGATGTCCGGGGGAAACCCCTTATCAGAAAATGCGTTTCCCGGGGGAAGCAACAGCAAGAGGTTCCTTCCCCCGGAAACTGCATTCCCATGAGAAGTGGAAATATAGCGGTTCTCGTTAGTTTCCACCGATTGGCGGGCTGGAAAGCCCGCCCCACAAGCCCTGATCCGACATGAACCGGAAGTTACTTTCGAGAACCGGTATATGGGATTCGGGAGCCGCCGCAGAACGAGAAGCCTCGATGAGGTAGCCCGTGAGGCTGATATGATGTGGATATGTTGCTCAGCATAGCATATATAGGGGCAGCGCTGCTGCTCGTTCTGGTCAATGGCTTTTTCGTTGCCTCCGAGTTTGCACTGGTCGCGGTGCGCCGTTCGCGTGTCGCGATACTCGTGGAGGAGGGGAACCCTCGTGCCCGGGTACTTCTGGAGCTGGTGGACAACCTGAACGCTTACATCTCGGCAACGCAGCTCGGCATTACGATGGCCTCGCTCGCTCTCGGTTGGATCGGAGAGCCCGCGTTTGCGAAGCTGCTGGAAACCCCGCTCCAGGGAGTGGTTTCAGACACCGTGCGGCACACCGCTGCCTTTACCTTTGCCTTTGGCGCGATTACGTTTCTGCACATCGTCTTGGGGGAACTGGCTCCCAAAACAATGGCCCTCGAGCGGACCGAAAAGATTGCGCTGGCAATCGCCTGGCCCATGCTCGTGTTCCACAAGCTATTCCGTTGGCCGATACGGTTGCTGGACTGGGCCGGGACCGGCATTGTCCGGCTGTTCGGCCTTCATATCTCATCCGAGCACGTTGCGGTGTACACGACAGAGGAGTTGCGTCACCTGATCGATACTTCCGTGCAGAGCGGCTGCATGGACGCGGACGAACAAAGACTGTTGGATGGGGTGTTCGAGTTTTCGGATGCGGAAGTCCGGGAGGTCATGGTGCCGCGGCGTGCGGTTGAGGCATTGCCGGTGACCGCGACACTCGAGGAGATCAAGAAGGGGCTTCGCTCTGTTGGGTATTCCCGCCTGCCGGTCTACCGTGACCAGTTGGACAGCATCGTCGGCGTTCTCTACCGCAGAGACCTGGAGCCGTATCTCGAAGGGGCGGATGCCGAAGGCTTTGATCTGAAAAAACTGGTTCACCCGGCCAGGTTCATTCCATCCACGGTGCGACTCAGCACCGCACTCAGGCAGATGCAGGCCTCCAGGACTCATCTGGCCGTTGTGGTGGACGAATATGGCGGAGTCGACGGGATTGTCACGCTCGAGGACTTGCTCGAGGAGATTGTCGGCGAGATTATCGATGAATTCGACCAGGCGGAGCAGGCGCAGATAGTGGAAGACAACGGCAGCTACCTGCTGGACGGCACGCTGACCGTTCGAGATATCAATCACCGCTTGAAACTCCATCTCGCCAAGGAACACTCCTACACGACGGTAGCTGGATTCATGCTCGCCCAGGCGGGCCGTATGATGAATGTCGGGGAATCAATTGAGCACAAAGAGGGCCGGTTTACCGTGGAGAGCCTTGGGTGGCGGCGAATACGGCGCGTACGATTTACTCCCGCTCCCACCACCACGATGGACTAAGGGCCCGCGGCAAAACAAGCACTGCAACCACAGTGAATTAGAGAACGGTATTCACTCGCTTCACCACCGTAGGTTGAAACCTGCGGCTATTCACGGGCTGCCCTTTCAGGGCAGAAGAGGCCCGCACGCTGCCGGGTGAACTGTGAATAGCCACGGGTTTCAACCCATGGAAGGAGAGCACGCGAGATGACAGGGTTATTTCGCGGCAAGCCCTAATGACCGCGCAGGAGGGCTCACGGCTCAACGGTGGTGCGAAGTAGTCCGTCGGATCTGACGATCACCCCGCGGGCACAGAAGTCCTCCACGGTGTCACAGAAGACCCGTTCGTACTCGCGGTCGAAGTAAAGGTCAACGGTCTCAGGGAACCAGGGAGTCGTCATCAGATACGGGAGAAAGTCCTCTTCCCGGAATCCCCTCTTCATCATCAGGGTGTAGACCATGATCTTCTTCACCAGATCATTCCCCACAGCCGCGGGGTCTCTGAGGAATCGTCCCACGCGCTGCTCGGCCCGAGCCAACGCGCCGCGGAAATCAGTGAAGATCGGCCCGTGGCCCGGACAGACGGTCTTCACATGAAGGGTCCGCAGCTTCTCGAGGGATTCCTGCATTGAAAACAGGGCTCGGCTTCCTTCGACGCGCACGGTCATCACGGCCATGTCGTGCTCCCAGAGAGTGTCGGAGGATATGAGGAGCTTCTCACGCTTGTTGAACAGCACCATGCCGTCAGCGGAATGACCGGGCGTATAGAGCACCTCGAACTCGTGAGGGCCCAGGCTCACGATGTCGCCCTCTTCGAGCGAACGGTCGCACCTGAAGAATTCCGCCTCCTGCGCATAGTAACGCCACCAGGTCGACCAGTCGTCGCGAGCCTCGATAAAATGCCGGCCTATCTTGTGCATCGCCGTTTCGCAGCCGGACCTGTCCTGAATGATCCGGTTGCCGCCCACGTGATCACAGTGGCAATGGGTGTTTACGATCAACCGGACTCGGCTGAGATTAACCCCGAGGCCTGAGAGCGCCTGCTCGGTTTCCTCGAATCCGCCCAGGTATCCCGTGTCGACGAGCACCGGCTCGACGGACCGGTACGCAAAATGGTTGGCGTTGAGGTAGCCTCTCCTGATGAAGAAGAGATCAGGGAGCACTTCCACGATTCGATCTGAATATGCACCCATATGAGTTCCGTGTGACTGGATGTGTGCAGGCCAAGACGTGCCCTCATCAACGAGAGCGCGGCCGGAAGGGCCTCAAACGATCTTACCAGATATTGTGACCATTGGTCCACCGGGCCGATTCGGGACGGCATTGCAACGACGCCCGCCACTCACGAAACGTGACAAGAAGCCTCGGCCACAGTATACTACTCCATATGAATCGAGACTTCTACAGGGGGCGGCCCGTACCACTTCCAGACTGAAAGCACGGACCCGAAACGGGGTTCCTGGACGTTGCGGGGGGGATCCTGAAGAAAAAACGCAAGCAACATGCCTGAAGCGGCATCGAGCAGCCGCAGCCGCGCATTTCCGCAGGGGGTGAATGGTGCGCGCCTCGTCTCGGGGAGAAGATGAGTCCCGGCGGGACCGGGCACGGGTTGACGTGTGCGGGGGAACTTCCGTCACACGTTCACTGTCACATTTGTCCCTATTTGGCCACTAATTACACAGAGCGGCTGGGAGCCGGAACCAAGAATCGCGGCGACCTTAGTCGGTCTGCGGGCCGTCCGATGGCGGGGCGGGTTGGTTCTGCGCACATGGAAACCGCCGGCTCACCGCAGGAAGAACCGCAACAGACCCCGCGGCTGAAACGGGTCTCCAGAACAAGTCTTCGCAGCAGGCGCAGAAATTGAAGGATAGTCGAGAGGTCATTGCACCCCGCACTCCGTTTCAAAGATGTTCCAGAGAGGTGGCAAGATGGGCGTATATTCCCGCACAAGAGCAGTTTGGAAGGCAGCATTGAGTGTGGCGCTCGCCGTGATGGCCTGCGTCTGGCTACTGAGCATGGGAGCTCCGTCTGCTGCGGCTGCTGAGCTTACTCAACAGGTCTCGCAAGGACCGGCTTCTTCGCAACCGGCGAGCACCGTGAAGCAAGGAGAGAAAGCCAAACCCACGACAGAGAAGCCCCCCAGTCCCAAGGCCATGCCGCGACCGGCCGCCCAGAAGCTCCCGTCAGGTCCTTCGTCGGGAAAACCGGAAGGCGTGGCGGGAGTTCAGGGGCACCGCGTCGAGACCAAGATCGAGTTGAAATAGTCCGGAGCGACCGGCCTGGGGTCCGATTCGCGGCTGAAAAAGCGTGCAGCCGGAGGGGGAGGAAACGGACCACCAGGTCACCACAAGCCCAATGGACCAGCTCATTTGAAATGGAACTTGAGTATTTTCCTTTGGCAACCGGTCACGGAGCAAGAGAGAATTCCCCGCAGCCTTCGCGGAGAACGCAATTGGCTTGAAGGAGGAACACATGGAAGATCTCACTGCATGTGAGGGGCATGTGAGAGCGGAAATGACCCCTCTTTCCACGATTGGCGTCCTGCGCCGGACGTGGTTCATCTGTCGAGCCCATTTCTCGAAATTGGCATCCCTCAGTATCCTTCCGTGGCTCTGTGTAGCGTGGCTATCCGTCTACGTGGACCTGCTGGTGCGAGAAATCGTTGGGTACGTGTACAGTCCCGGCACCCACGAGATGGCTGCATCGCTTTTTCTTTTGATCCCTCTGCTGTGTTGGGTCCCACTCATCTTCTTCTTGGTCGGCCAGGGAGTCCTGATCTATGCGGTCACGCGCATATGCGTCGGCCAGGAAGTCCGATTCGGGCACGCGTACTGGTTCTCTCTGAGGAGACTCGGAAGGATCATCCCTGAAGCCTTTGCCTTCGCTTTCATTCCTTTCTTGGTCGCATATGCCGTTGCGTGGCTGGTTCCTTTCATGATTGCCCTCAGTGACTTGCTTGCGTCAGCAGAGCCGCCTGGGCCAGTCAGACTCAAGGAGGTCATCTGGTTGCTGTTCGCTTTGATCTACGGCTATGTGTTGATTAAGGTGGCTCTTTTCGACAAAGTGCTGTTTCTCGAAAAGGAGAAAGGCTCATCTGCGCCCATGAAGCGTAGCCGGCAACTGGTCAGAGGGAAGGCCGACGGCGTCTGGAACAGTTGGCGCGTATTCGTGCTCGGGAGCATCGGTTCCGGGATCGTCTTGGCCGCGTCGTTACTCGCAAGGACGACCTTCCAAGCGGTCAGCCTGTGGATTCAGCTCCAGAAGGCCCAATTTGATGCTGAGTGGCTCTTGTCTTTCGTGACGATGTTCGGTGGGCTGGTTGGAACCCTATTCTGCTCGGTAGGCCTCATCGTGCTCTATTTGGACATCCGGTTCCGGACCGAAGGATTGGACCCGAAGTCCATAGTGGAGAAGACCTAGTGCTCCGATTCGAGAATAAGGTTGTGCATTCTCCAGCGGTTCGACCGGGGAGCCCTGAAGATCCGACAAGATGTTCTCTCGCAAAGCACGCAAAGGAAGAGAGAACTCCTTGGCGTTCTTGGCGTGCTTTGCGAGAGTCGGTCTTATCAGCGCCAAATGCGTGACCGTACTTAGGGTCTGTCCCGAAATAACTGTGCCAATCCGACCCGCTCGTCGCCGCGGCGAACCCCAGATCGTGGCCCCGGGCAGGCGCCGGGGTCCCGGTCCCGCAGGAAAGAGTGGATTCCGGCTTCCGCCGAAATGACGGACGCAACCTCCTGCGTCCCAGGCTCGGAGCGTGCGATACCTATTATGAGACGGACACTCTGGAACTGCACTACTCAGCTCGGGATCGCACAGACGAAAGTTTTCGGTCTTGATCCATGGTGGACGCCGAAAACGGGACAACGGGTTACGGTCAGCCGTGAGGAGCCGGAGACTTGCGGGCTGCAGCCGGGCGGTTGTTCTTGCCGCTACGAGGAAACAAGGCTATCATTCGTCCTTCAGGGAGGACGAACAGCCATGAAAACGGCCTTGATTGTGGTGGACGTACAGAATGACTACTTCCCCGGAGGGAGGATGCCCGTGGAAGGGAGTGTTGAAGCTGCTCAACAGACCCGCCTCGTGCTCGCGTATTTCCGGAAGAGCGGGCTGCCGCTCGCACACATTCAGCACATATCGGACTACCCCGGTGCGAGGTTCCTCATTCCGGACACGCCGGGCGTCGAGATCAACGAGGCGGTCGCGCCTCAGCCCGGGGAGACGGTCTTCCGGAAGCGCTACCCGAACTCGTTTAGGGACACACCGCTTCCAGGATTCCTGCGGGATTCGGGGGTCAGGCGTCTCATCATCTGCGGAATGATGACCCACATGTGCATAGATGCCACCGTGCGGGCTGCGTTCGACCTTGGCTTCAAGTGCGTAGTTCTGGGTGATGCGTGCGCGACCCGTGCGCTCACGTACCGGAACGTGGAGATCCCCGCGGCGCACGTGCACGGAGCCTTCCTGGCAGCGCTGTCGCCGATCTTCGCGACCGTGACGGATGTTGCGACCTTCCTGAGCGATGAATCAACCACCGGGTAGCAGTTCTCGAGAAGCCGCGGTGTCCGCGGAAGGCACCCCGGGAAGAGGGCCATTCCCGCGACCGACGGAGGCGCATAGGCGCTACACTGCTGCGCATTGAAAACGGGCGTATCGTGCGCGGCCTGAATCCCCCTCCCCTCACCCCTCCCACCAGGGGAGGGGAATAGGAACCCCCTCCCTCGATGGGAGGGGGAAGGGGGAGGGTGAGAGGACCAATCCCAATGAGCGGCAGTATAACTTTGGCCTCGTCCCTGCGCTGGGGGCCCCATCTTCTTGCCCGGCGCTGAAGCGTCCGGCTATTCTCAGTCCCCCCTGCGGGGCTTGGGAACGACGACGTCCCGGAGGGACGTTTGACAATAGCCGGGCCTTTCAAGGCCGGGTCATCGGGTGAGGTTCCCGAATGGTGGTATCATTTGCCTGGCCCTTGGCCCAGAACCCGGGACATGTTGACCGGTTACACCTGCTGCTGGGTGCTCTGATGCCTCAGTGACTGCTACTTCTTGTCCGGGAACGCGTGCAAACATGAAGGGAGGCGGGCCGGGAGCGTGGGCCAGGAGGATCATTATCCCGAGAAGAAGCACCGGCACACGCACGAGAAGGGCTGCCGCCGTGGCCATCGCCGTTCGTGAGGTCGGAATCGGCTCCTGGAGGATTCCTTTGTGGTAGAGTCGCCTGAACAGCCACAGGAGCAACGGGAACTCCAAACCGATGTTCAAGAGCCCGCAAAGGAGGACCGCCGCGATCAACAGGGGTTCTGGGGGGTTCAACGTGAAATCGGCGGGATCGATCAGGTTCAAGGCCGAGACGAGCAGGCCGAGGGCGGGGATCAACGTCACCAGGTTGATCAGAAACGACCACTCGAGCAGTTTCCACCACACACCCGTAGGCTTCCTCACCACCCTCCATATGACTTCGGCCTCGAGGAGAGGGGTCGCGGTTGCGAATGCAACGATGACCCAAAATGACACGAACAATCCCGACGCTATGGCCAAAGGGGTGGTCTGGGCATAACCTGCCCCCGGCAGGGCGACACCGGCTCCGAGTGCGATCAGGCAGACCCACGTAGCGACCATGATTCGGGCCATGAGATTCCCTTCCTGAAGTGGCCTCGCGGACTCAGCGAAACGGTGGAACGGCACCTGTCCACGCCCGTATGTGGGACGCGGGGTCGGCCGGAAGCGGTCGCAATTCGGCGACAAGAACGTCCCTTGCTGAGCGTGATGGAGTGGCAAAGGGTGCCGGATGGAGGCTCTTTCAAGGTCATGCCCTGAGTTCAGTCTCCAGTTTCACAGCGTCGTCCTCATTCTTGAGTTCTAACACCAGGTTCACCGGTCCTCGGGTTGTGCCTCGGGGGTCGGATACGCAAAGACCGACCTTGTTGCGGTCCCGTACGACGCCTGTGATAAGCCTCTTGCCCACTGAAACGGAAGCAAAGAAGAGGGATTTCCATTTGAAAAAGAAGATCAACGAGATTGCCGAGCATATGACTACCAAAGGAATCGTCGTCAGTTGAGCACCGACAAATATTCCGGCAAGGGCATTCAAGAATATGGCGCAAGGCAAGGGAATCAAGCAATATCCCCAGCTTCCCATTGTGCTCCCGGAAATATGGACCGCTTCAGGTACCACGCGAACCCTCACCCGCTTACCAAGGCCATGTCCGAGTTTCCAGGGGTGATCGACTTTCACTTCGTAGTCCACCTGTCGCCCCTCCTTCTTCGGGCGATTCTCCTCGGGGGGTCTGAGCGATAATCCCCTTTCAAAAAGGTCTCCCCCTGGAATCTTGCCTTTCGGAACGGAACTTGAGATACGTCGCGGTGTTGTCCTCCGTCGGTTGCTGCTCATCCTTGGGGACCTCGATTTCGTCCTTTTCCCCGTCCGGCTTCCGTGGGATCACATGCAGGTAGTCCGCGATGGGGGCCTTGAGGAACCGCATATCCTCGTGGGTGATGTGAACCGGCACCGACTGGCGTTTTTCCTGTTCCGAGAGGCGCAGTTCGCCGCTTTCGGTGGGGATGACGATTCTGAAGGGGAGGTGGTGAACTCGGGAGACCCGTTCGGGGATGCCCAGGCCATAGTTCACATGTCCGCTTCCCGCAATCACCACCACGGTCGCGTCTTTGCCTTCGTCTGAGTCCAGGAACCGGGCAACTGTCTGTGCCATCGTCGCATCCCGCAGTGCTTGGGCCAAAACGATCGCGTCCAGTCGGCGCTTCTCGAATGCCTTGTGCACACGGAGTCGCAGCCTGAGGAGCCGGTCGAGGTCCGGGTTGATTGTGGTAGTGTCCGAAGGGATCTCTGCCCGTTCCGACTCTGAGAGGCCCTCGATGCCTGACCGGGCCACCTTCTTCACTAGCCGGTCGGGCGCGTTGAGTCCCAGTATGCGAATCTTAGCCGACCGTGCGGTGGTCAGCACACTCTCGTAGTCCCAGATGTTCGTCCAGTATTCCCCACCGAGGTCTCGAATCAGGTCCCTCAAGTCCCCCTTACCTGCGCTCCAGCGATCGAGCGCAGCCTGCTGCTCACGGGTGAACTGCTCCATCGCAAGGGCAAGCTTGAGCCCCTTATCGGAGAGGCGCTCCAGGATCTGCCGTTGCACCTCATGGTGGCGGGTGATGGAGTGGATCTCCCCAAGGTACACCACTCGGGACCTTGACAGGTCATCAACCAGCTCCTCCATGGAGATGGGCTCACCCATGTACAGGTCGATGATCAACGCATCGGCAGACGCACGCATCGCGTGACACGTGGCCACGATCAGCACGCACACTACAGTGAGAAGCAATTCTTTCAGTTCCATAGCTGCTCCAACGGGTTTGGAGGCGAATAGGGGGTCTTCGGTGGAAGAGACTTCCTGCAAAGTGCCTTCGCCTGGACCCCCATCCCCAAAAGCTTCTGGTACTGCGCGGCTCCCGCCGGTCGCCGGCAGGGTGTTCCGGCAGTGTGTGGGGTGGTAACCATTCACCGGGAAAGCGGGAACCGTCCCGCGGCACCCTGCGAATTCAGATTTCCTCTTGCAAAGCACGCAGAGAACGCCAAGTCGGTCTCTTCATTCCCGTGTGCGCTTTGCGTTCTTTTCGAGAGCCTCTTTCCCACGTCGTTGGGCAATGGCCTGTCAATGGCCGCTAGAAGAACGCTATGTCGAAGTCGGCGAACTCGCCTCTATATGGTTCGGTGAAAGCCTGCACGCTGTCCACTCGGCCGCCGGGAGGACCCAGCTCGCACCAGTTGACAACCGTCTGAACATCGGGCTGCTCACCCTCGAACACCGCCTCAACTCTGCCGTCGGGAAGGTTGCGCACCCAGCCGCACACCCCGGCCTTCCTCGCCACACTCCGGGTGTAATACCGAAACGCGACCCCCTGCACAACTCCGGCAATGAGCACCCTCTTGCGTATCTTGGCCATGAACCCTCCTGTTCCTATGTGAATTTCCCGTTCCCAGGCACCACGCCCGGGGGCAAAGCTCTTGAGACCTCCCCGTGGCGAAGCCTCGGGGGGTCCTTATTCCGGTTTTCTTTCGACGCATGGGAGTCATCACCTTC
>JBFMAA010000095.1:0-22887 GCA_040755955.1 Thermodesulfobacteriota bacterium | reverse complement strand
GACGAGCCGGCTTTCTCTGCGGCGACCAGCGGGAGCCGCACTATCCCAAGAGTTCTTGAAGATGGGGGTCCGGGGGAAGGAACATCTTGCAAGAAGTTCCTTCCCCCGGAATCGCATTTTCTGATAAAGGGTTTCCCCCGGAAACCTTACCTTTCGGAAAGCGACTTGGTTTCACTTCTCCTCCGGCAGCTTCACGGCATCGAAGCCGTAGCGTTGACGTATCCTGTCCACCGCCCGATCCCGCGCCCAGCGCAACGGGAGTTTCGGATCGAAAAGGTTCGTCTGGAGCGCGGGTTCTCCAATTCCCGAAAGCTTCACACCGACCTGTCGCACCATTCGGCGCTGCGTAAGGGTCTTCCGGAAGAGCCGGTCAAGGCAGTCGAGGATTTCGCTGTTTCCGCTCACAGGTTCTTTCAGGGTCATCGAGCGACTCACGTCGGTGAAATCAGCATAGCGAATCTTGAGCGTGACTGTCCGGGCGCCGGTCGCGTCGGCTCGCACGCGCGCGGCAAGGCGTTGGGCCAGTTCTCTGGCGACGGAACGCAGGTGCCGGTAGTCGAGCGTGTCCTTTTCGAGAGTGTGATCCATGGAATAGGACTTCTGCACGTCGGGCGGGTCGGGGTTCACCGCACGGTGATCGTTGCCCGATGCGATTTCGATGAGTTTCTTTCCCCACTGGCCCAGCAGTCGCTGCATCAAATCAGGACGCGCGGAAGCCAACTCCGCAACGGTAAGGATGCCTCTTCGCCTGAGCAGCTCTTCCGCCTTCTTCCCCACACCCGGTATGGATCCGGCAGGCAGGAAGCCCAAAATCGTTGCCGCTCGGTCCGGGTCGAGGTACAGGAGCCCGTTTGGTTTCGCCAACCCGGTGGCCATCTTGGCAAAGCACTTGGTCCCGGCGAGCCCGCCCGAGACGTTGATCCCAAGGGTCGATCGTATCTCGCCGAGCATTCGATCCGCCACTTCCCACACGGGCGCCCTGTGCAGTTTCAGCGTGCCTGTAAGGTCCACATACCCCTCGTCCACACTTGTGACTTCGACCATCGGCGAGTAAGTCCGCATGATGGCAAACATCCGCCGGGAGAAATCCTTGTACGCGCGGAAGTTCGGCTTCAGGAAGACCGCGTGAGGACACAGCTTCCGTGCCTGCACAATGGGCATGGCCGAATGCACCCCGTACGGACGGGCTTCGTAAGAGGCGGCCGAGACGACTCCTCGATCCCCTCCGCCAACTATGACGGCCCTGCCCTTCAACTTCGGATCGAGCACCTGCTCCACCGAAGCAAAGAAGGCATCGGCATCTACATGGAGAATCAAAGGGCGAGCCGCCATGGCTGACCACCCGTGAGTATGTTCATGCTCGGCATCGGAACCCGTGCGAGCCGAGCAACGTGGCCGCGGTTATCGGCCGCGGCTCCCAGGCGCTTGGGGCTTGCCGCGAAATAACCCTGTCATCTCGCATGCTTCCCTTCCATTGGTTGGAACCCATGGCTATTTACAGTGCCCCCAGCAGGGCGCGGGCCTCTGCCCGGATAACGCAGCCCGTGAATAGCCGTAGGTTTCAACCTACGGTGGTGAAGGGAGTGAATACTGTTCTCCAATTCACCGTGGTTGCAAGGCTTGTTTTGCCGCGGGCCCTTGGTTGGGGCTCTCGGCCGCACTGTGCTTCCGGAGTATCCCGACCAAAATTCCGCTGACGCGCACCTCCTGAGCCTGAACTGCCGCTCCTCTTCCGGGGTGACGAGGGCTTTCAAAGCTTATCTCGTGACCGTCGGGGGAGATTCGTCCTATTACGGGCTCGGTGTCGCTGATCCGTAACAGAACCGGCTCGCCCTTTCTCGGAGCGTCCTGCATCTCCACTATCAGATCGTCGCCCTCACGAAGATGGTGTGCATCGAGGGGGCAGTGACCGATTCTGAGGACGTGGAAGTGGTTCTTCGCACACCAGTCAGCGGGAAGGAAGCTTGTCACCGAAACCTTTTCAGTCTTCATGGGGGGGGCCGGCTCCTCATCTCAGGCAATGCCCGCGAGCCCGGCCGTGCTTGCGAAACCGCGCAATAAGGCCCCGGAAGAAATCTCGTCAGCAACTCGGGGCCCATACAGCCGGTCTAACGAGCAGACCGAGAGGGATCATACCTGCGCCCGCAGCGTACCTCAAGACCTTTTGCGGCCGTTCCGCGATGAAAACAAACCGCTAAGCGTCAGCCTCAAGATAGGTATCTCAGTCTGGGACAGCCGCGGGTGCCTTCCGTCATTCCGGCGAAAGCCGGAATCCAGTCCTCTTCACCGGACTCGACCGCGGCCGTCGCCGAGGTGACGAGTCCGTCGGATTGGCACGGTTATTTCCCGATAGTGCCTACGGACCCGCGGCAAAATAGGCGCTGCAACCACGATGAATGAGAGAACCGGAATGACTCGTCTCGCCTGCTCAAGGCTGGCCGCACTTGACTCATGCACCCCATGAGGTGTACAAGTCAGCTCTTAAGGAGGCGAATCTGTCTTATGGAACCGAATCACTGATGCTCTTGGCCGTGACCATAGACGTTGAGGAGGAAGGGCTCTTCGGAGGCCAATACCAGGAGCGCGACGCGCCGGTGGAAAACGTCTCCAGGCTTGGGCTGCTTGACAACGTGTTCCGGGAATTCGGGATTCGCCCGACCCTGCTCGTCTCCTACCAGGCCGCGCGGACTGCCCGAAACAGAGAACTGCTCGCGGAATGGCGAGACAAATGGGACGGAGAAATCGGGGCGCACCTCCATCACTGGAACACTCCCCCGATCGTGCCCCTGCCGTACCCCCAGCCGGCCGACTCGGAACTGATGCCCCAGGATCTTCTCGCAGCCAAGCTCGATACCCTGCTGGACTCGATCACGGCAATGGGCGTCAACGCGACATCGTTCCGGATGGGACGGTTCAACCTGGGTCCCAGGATGCTGGCCGTACTCGAGAAAAGCCCCATCACCACGGACAGCAGTATCGCTCCCATGCGCAAGGACCCGGCCGGTCCCGATCATCTTATTGCGCCGACTGATCCCTATATCCCGGACGCGGGCCGTGTCTATGCTGCGGGAAATTCTGCAATCGTGGAGGTCCCCATCACTGTCGTGCCGGTCGTAAGGCAGTTTAGATCACTGGCGGGAAGACTCGACGGGGGCACGCTCGTCTCGAAGAAGACTCTTGGCTGGTTTTCCAAGAATCTCGCTTCGCTGCCGGCCCAACCCATGCTCACGGGACTCCGACGGCTCAAAGCAGCGGTCGAGCTCCACCGACGACGGGGCGGAAGAGTCCTCACCGTCTATTTCCATTCGTCGGAACTGATGCCGGGCGGCTGTCCAAAACACCAAACGCGGGCGGACGTGGACAGGTTCGTGGAGAAACTCCGGCAGTACTTCTCCTGGTTGCGCAAGGGCGTAATATCGGAATCGGTCACGCTTGCGGAAGTAGGGCAGCGATACCGCTCGCCCGACGCATCGAGCATGTGATGTGGAAGCGGTTTTCGTGCTCATTCAACCGCACGCGATCACCGGGAGCCACGGCACGTACCCTCCGTCAGCGTCTACTTGTAAGGTCCCGCATTTCTCAGGAGCGTGACCACGGAACAGAAGAGGAGTTTGGTTGCTTGAAAGAACCTCTGCACATAGCCTTGTTGCTCCAGGACCTGGAATACGGAGGAACTCAGCGCTACGCGGTCAACCTCCTCAGACACATCGACCGGGACCTGTTCGCACCGGAACTGTGGCTCCTCCGAGGCGGCGACGGTATGGTCCCCATGGCGCAAGAAACAGGCGTCCGCATCACGCGGTTTTCCGAGTCCATGTGGGTGGGACCCCATGCGATCTTCGGGCTCGGGATGCACCTTCTGCGGAAACGACCCCAGATTCTGTACACCTTGACGGTGGTTCCGAACATCTGGGGGAGACTGCTGGGGAAGATGGCCAGAGTGCCCGTGATCGTGGCGGGATTCAGAAACCTGGCTCCCAAACAATGCGAAAAATGGCTGTGGCGGGTCAGCGATCGGGTGATCTGCAATGCCGCGGTGTCGAAAGAGAAGCTCGTCGGCTACTACGGCGTGCCGGAAGCACGGGTTGCGTACGTGCCCAATGCGGTCGACACCGACTTCTTCAGTCCTGATCCCGATGCGCGGGAAAAGAACCCCACTGTGGTGTACATCGGTCGACTCGTGCGGGAGAAGGACCCGCTAGGTCTTGTGGCAGCGTTCAGGCTCACTGCGGAGAAGGTTCCGGCAGTCCGCTTCGAGATGATCGGCGACGGATATCTCCGCAAGGACGTGGAGGCATTGATCCGCGAGTGCGGCCTGGAATCCCGGGTCCGACTGATTCCCGGAACGAATGACGTGAGAACTCACCTGCGAAGGGCCTGGGTATTCGTGTTGGGCTCGAAATCGGAATCGTCCGCCAATGTGGTGCTCGAAGCAATGGCCATGGGCCTCCCGATTGTCGCCACACGAGTCGGAGGCCTGCCTGATCTGGTGGTCGAAGGGGAAACCGGTCTGCTCGTGGAGCCGGTTCATCCGCGGCAGCTCGCTGACTCGTTGGCGAGGCTGATCCGCGAGGCACCGCGGCGTCTGTCCATGGGGATCAAGGCAAGGGAGCGTGCCGTTGCGCTCCACTCCATACGCGCGACCACTCGTCGGACGGAAGAGGTCTTGCTCGGTGCGGTTGCGGATGCCCGGAAGGCCGGCAGACTCGGAACCGGGGTGTAGTCCTGTTGTTTTTCGATTTCATCAAGAGATTTCGGCACCGCCTTGCATCGGCTTGTTCGCCGACCGCCTTGTGTCTCCTGTATGTCTTGGTGGCCGCGAGCTTCGTCTATTTCTGGGCGAACCGGGAGATTCTGGCCAATCCCTACCTGATCAACGACGATGTGCGCCAACAGATATACTGGATGCAGCGGTGGTATGATCCCGGCTTGTTCCCGGACGACCTCCTGACCCGCTATGCGCAGGAGTACGTGCCGTGGGGAGTGCAGGCGGTGTACTGGGTTGCCTCGTGGTTCGTGGAACCTGTGGCGTTCAGCAACATCCTCACCGGGATTCTCTACGTGATCTCCGCGGGGTTCTTCTTTGGGATCGGCCTGCGCTTTCGTGACGATCTTACCGCGGTGTGCGTGGCTCTCTCGTTCTTCCTCTGCGCGGCGTTTCTGCACAAGATGGCCGGCGGGCTTTCACGCAGCTTTGTCGTACCGCTTCTCGCCGCGTACTTGTATTTTCTGTCTGTCGACAAGGTCTTTGCCGCGTCAGCAGTGATTCTTGTTGCATCTTTCTTCAATCCGTACGTGTTTCTGCTCTGTGTGGCTACGCACGGGCTGTACGTCCTTCACAGGTTCGGCCCGGGCATGCTGAGGCGGATATTGGACCGGGTCGATGAGAACGCGCCCGGCTTACGCCTCAGGGACCTGGTGAAAAGGCTTTCCTCGCTCGTGCCCCGAGCGTGGTTGCCTTCACAGGAGGCTGATCCGGTATGCACTCCGGGGCACCTGTTGTTGCTCAATCTTCCGTTCGTTGCGGCAATGCTCGTGACTGCGGTGCTCTATGGGTTCTGTCGGTCTTCGGAACTCGGTGGGCTGGTGGGTTGGCAAGAGATGGTCGGGAAGATCGAGTACACCTCTGCGGGCCGGTACGAACTTGTGCCTGTGCCGTCCATGTTGTATGAGGTGATCCGTCCGTGGCTGCAGAACCTGTTCGTTGGTCAATGGTCCGCGTTGTGGGGGATTCTCGGGATTGGGGCGTTGGCCGCGACGGTGAGGTATGCGCTTGGAAACCGCACACACAAGGTGGAGTGGTCGTCATTCACGGTTTTTGCGTACCTTTTTCCCGCTTCCTTGATTCTGTATACATTTGCCTGCGTATTCGTCGCGAAGCTGTTTGTCCCTCGCCGGTACATAGAGTATTCCTTGAACTTCTTCTACTGCATCTCACTGGCAGTCTGCTTGCGGATGGTTGTCGCCAGACTCAACCTCAGACCGGTGGCGTTTTGGGGCCTGACCACCCTGATGGTCTTGCTGAGCGCGGTCCGTCTTCACAACATGGAGTTGTACGATTATTCCGCTCACGCAGGGCTCTTTCGCTTTCTACAGGGGACCCCCAAGGAAAGCCTGATCGCCGGGCATCCGCAGATGATGGACAGCATCCCCACGTTTGCCCTGAGGAAGGTGTTCGTGAATCAGGAACTCTCCCACACCTGGGTCCAGCCGTATTGGAGCATGATCAAGAAACGGACGTCCGATCTCTTTGTCGCATACTATTCGGATGATCCCGGGGAAGTCCGGCGTTTCTGCAAGGAGAACGGCATCGCCTACATGGTGGTAAGGGAAGAGGACTTCTCCAGAACGAGTCTCACGAAAGGCGGGATTTACTTCGAGCCCTTTGACCGGGAAATCCGGACTTTCACGGCATCGCGAACCGATTTCGCCCTGCTGAACGAGAAGGAATTTCCCCGAGTCTACTCCGACAACGGCTTCTTTGTGGTGCGGATAGACGCCGGCGGAGAAGCCGACCGACTCTGAGCGACTATTCCGTTTCCGTCCATTTCATGCTCTGTAGCGTAAGATCTCTGACCCGTTCTCTGTCGATGCAACCGTTGTCCATCTTGGGAAGATTGTCCACAAACAGCACGCACTTGGGTCTCTTGTATCGAGCAAGCCTCGATGCCACGAGGTCAACAAGCTCGTCGGAGGTCACCTTGCTTCCCGGTTTGCGCACACAGACTGCCTTGATCGCCTCGCCCCACTTGACATCAGACACCCCGAACACACAGGCCTCCGCGATCCCTTCATGAGCGAGCAACACATGCTCCACTTCCGCAGGGTACACGTTCTCGCCTCCGGTCTTGATGAGATCCTTGTCTGCTTTCCTCTTCTCATACCAGAGGTATCCCTTCTCATCCAACCGGCCCAGGTCGCCGGTATGATGCCATTCGTCTCTCAGGCACTGACGAGTCGCTGCTTCCGCGTTCCAATAACCTCGAAATGTGACCGGGCCTCTCACGACTATTTCTCCTGTTTTCCCTGTCGCGACCGGTCGGTCGGAGTCGTCGACCACACGGACACGGACCATGGGACCTTCTCGCCCCGAAGAGCCCGGGCGTTCGTCGTACGGGCACATGGTGATGTACCCGGACGTTTCGGTCTGCCCGAAGCCGGACCAGAATACCGCATCCGTAGTCTCCTGACACAGTCTGATCGTGCCGGGATCATCGAAAAGGCTCGCCACTGTCCGAATGCTGCCAAGGCTGCCGTTTCCCTCGGCGCTTTGCTGCAGAATGTCCGATAGTATGGGCGGGACCGTTGCAATTACCGTAGCTTGTTCCCGTTCTATCAACCCTGCTGCGTGCCGGGCATCGAACCGCTTCTGGATCACGTTTCGGCCGCCCGCGTGCACGGCAGCGACAGCCATTTCCAGCCCCATGATATGGAACAAGGGCATCAGGTTCACGTACACCGCATCTTGATCGATCTTCATGGGCAACATCACTTGCAGACTCGCGGCCACGATGTTCTCGTGGGAGAGCACGGCCCCTTTGGGCCTGCCGTCCACCGCCGCAGTGTACATGATCACAAAGGGATCTTCCCCGCCCAGGGGAACGGGCACGAACTCCCTCCCCGAAGTCGGAATCTCCTCAAAAGGATCGAACCCCTCCCTTCGTCCCCCGACGACGATGCGCCAGGAAACGCACCGGCACAAATCGACCACTTCACCCAACTCATCGGCCAGCTCCTCAGAAAGCACGACTGTCGTTGCACCCGCATCTTCCAGGATGAACCGGATTTCCTCCGGCTTGAGTCGCCAATTCACCGGAACAATGACCGCTCCGAGCTGGGCTGCCGCACCGTACAACAGAAAGAATTCGTAGCAGTTGAACGCGAGGACGGCGATCCGAGCCGACTTCGTGACTCCACGGGCGGCCAGCCCGGAGGCCAGACGATTCATGTCTTCATGATACTGTGCAAACGACCAGCGCCGCGCTTCCGACACGAACGCGGTCTTGTCCGCACGTATGAGAGCGTTCTTGCAGAACACATCCTGCATGGTCATATCGTACAGACCCATGATCTGTTCTCCTCAACTCACGGAAATGTTTCCCGCGTGAGAAGTCCCGCGGAAACGTGGTATGGATGCATCCCGCGTAAGACTTCACCGCGGAGACACAGAGGACACAGAGAAGAAAGAGAGAAGAACATGAAAGAGTTATGCTCTCCTATCGAAGCCTCACCTCATTAGCTCAGTTGGAAGAAGGAGAAATTCCCGGCCTTCCCTTCTTATTCTCTGTGCTCTTTGCGCCTCTGCGGTGAGTCTTCTTGTTCCCGGTGAACGGTCACCCGGATGGTTGCTCCCTGCCGCCGCAGACGCTTGGAATGCGGATCACCGGCAGCAGAAGGCCAGTCCTACGCTGTCGGGATCAGGGAGAAACCCGGTGTCTACCACCTGCTCGTATGCCGGGAGCGTCCCCAGAAGTCTCTTTTCCCGCAGCCACTCAATGATCGCCACGGTTTCATCAGGAGAGGGCGCGTTCGACCCCTCGAAAATCGGCATGGGAAACCATCCCTGACCCGCCGGCGGAATCCCACCTTTCTGCGTCAGAACAGAGCGGAATTCGTCAGGTTTAAGGTTGAGGGCCAAACCCGCCTGTTCAAGACTGAAGAGAAATCTCTTCGTGATGTCCCTCGTGCCGGGATGAGCAGCGTCTTTCACAACCAGCACACTCATCCAGGGAAAATTGCGGTCGTCCGCGAGCACCCGCATATCTCCTTTTCCCGCCATCTCGGTGTAAGGCGTGCGGAGCACCGCTGCCGTTACCTTCCCTCCGGAGACCATTTCCCACGCGGTCGCCATGTCGGGCACCTCTTGTCTGGTCACTTTGTCCAAGGGCTCGCCGGCTGCCCTCAGAAAGTAATCCAGATAGAATTCGGCATTCAGCCCTGAAGGGATCGCGACGCGCTTCCCTGCAAGGTCCGACAGATCGCGTGCCGCGGAATTCCGTGACGCCACGACCGCGAAGAGTGCTCTGAAAGGATTGGCACGCAACACGTTCTTCACGATGCGCGAGGAAGGGACACGTTGGGTAAGGAGAACCGCGAACGGGAGATCACAGAGCAGTGCGTCGACCGCATCCTCCAGAAGGAGCTTCTCCATCCCGGATGTCCCGCTGACCGGGACCATGGTGACATCGAGGCGGTTTTCCTTGAATATCGGCCTGAACAGGGCGAGCTCAATGGGGAGCGCATCGGGGGCAGAAGCGGCAGCCACTCTGAGCTTGTCCAACCGGGCCGACTTCGGCACCACGAATGCGCCTCCGAACGGGTTGTCAACAAACCTGCCGTGGTACTGCTCCATGTGACGAGTCGCATCCTTCCGGCTCAGGAACGCATGGATGCGATTCCCCACTTCAGGTACAGTGACCACCTCACTTGCCACGAAATGTGCGAGGCTCGCGTCGAATCGTTCCCCAGTAACCTCATCCGCCACGGTGAAATATCGGACCTTGTCTTTGTCGTTGGCACGCAACCACCTCTCCGCCGAGTCGATCGAACAGAACCGCAGAACCTTGTTATCATCGAGGTACGCATCCACCTCATACAGCGGATTGATCCTGGTTCCATCGAGAGCGCACCTGAGCGCTTTGTCCAGCGGCGCTTCCTGTCCCGTCTCGATTGGCTTCCTGGCGACGAGAGATCCTACAGCGGCCAACACAGCCACAGCCAGCAAGCCAATCGCGATAAGTGCCATTCCACGGAACTGATGCATGCTTGTCAGTCCTTCATGCCATGAACAGATGAACCGTATTCATGATCAGCGCGCCCGCCAAGCAGAAGGCAGACAGTCCGTACAGCCTGCGGACATAGGCCCGTGAAATCTGCGCTGTCTCGCCGGTCCTCCCTGCCCGCTCCGCGGCGACGGCCCATCCTGTACCGGCAGTAGCCAGCACAAAAAATGAATACATGAGAAGCGTGTCAGGGACATATTGCCACAGGCAATACAGACACCTGTGATAGGGAAGATGCATGATCACCGGCGCATGCACCTCTATTTGTGTCAGCACGAAGATCACCGCATTCAACAGCGCAGCGATGAATACCATTATGCACACCGGCCCGCGCCATGTGCCGGCAGCACTCCTGTGCATGAACGCACGCACGACCGCAAGGACGAGTATCATTGCCATGTTGCCGACAACATACGCATAGCTGAGAATGCGTGAATATTGTGGCCCCAGAAGGGATTGGGGCACCACGGCAGTGGATCTGTCCAGGATGTCGGTGACTGTCGTGCAGCAGGTGACCATGGTTCCCGGAGCAGTGCGCAGTATGAGCATCGCGTCGACCAGACTTTCCCCCACGACTACGGCCGAAGTCAGGGAAAGCAGAAGCAGCTTGCTTCTCATGAGCACGGAGGTCTCGGTCCTTTCATCCAGCATGTGGATCACAAGCCAGGCGCCGATAAGAACGAAGGAAATCGGTTTGAGAAGCTCGGCAATGAGACAGAGTTTTCTCTCCACCTGGGTGACCCCAAAAATGCACATCGCACCCTCGATGTCCGGGATCAGGCTGTGAAGAGTGGCGTAGAAGAACGGCCAGTTGACTAATCTGATTCCCATCACGATGACCGACATCAGCAGGACAAGATGCGACCTCTCTTCAATGGCGACCTTTGCGGCTCGACTGGCACCCGGTTTCCAGCGAAGCCCCAGCACTAATGAAAGGATGCCTGCCCACACCATCACTATGAGTGTCACCAACTCTATGAACAGCTCGGTGATGGTGAACACGTTGAGGATCATGGCGACCTCTGCGCGCGCACTACCTCTGCCAGTGCGCCCCGTTCAAGACAGAACCGCACATCCCCGTAATCCTTGAAAACCGGATCGTGGGAAGAGACGAGAATGGTCTTTCCTTCCCTCTGGAGCTGCTGCAACAGTTCCAGGAGTGCCTGCACGGAAGAGGCGTCTATGTTGGAGGTTGGCTCATCAGCGATCAGAATTGACGGCGCGTTAATGAGTGCTCGTGCGATGGCGATCCGCTGTTGCTCACCTCCACTGAGCTGCTCGGGAGAGTGATTGATCCGCTCCCCGAGGTCCAGTCGTTCCATCAGGGAGGTTGCCCGTGCATAGCGCTGTTTGGAACCTATCCCGGCCGGGATCAAAGGGTACGCGACATTTTCCCATGCCGCGATGCCCCGGAGAAGGTGAAAATCCTGGAACACGATGCCTATCTCCGTGCGTCGTATCCGAGAAAGCTCGACATCGGAAAATCCGGTCACATCCTTTCCGCGAAGCAAGACCTTGCCTCTAGTGGGACGATCGAGCGTTCCAATGAGCCCCAGAAGTGTGGTCTTGCCCGACCCGGAGGGACCTCCAAATACAGCCCACTCGCCCTTTTCGATGCGCAGGCTGACGCGGTCAACGGCACGGACTTCGTCACGTTTCCCGGCGTTGTACCATCGAGACAGGTCTTCCGTGCTGATAATAGGCTGCATGGTCAACTCATCGACTGTCTTGGGAGAGTGCGAGCGTGAACCCACGCTGAGATGATCCCTCCGGTTTCGGTAAGAACGAGCGCCAGCCCCATACAGCCAAGCGCGTGCGACGGCAGCAATCTGAACGGAATGTCCACCGAAGGCACAATCCCCACTTCCGAAACGAAGAACTGCGCGATCAGTCTGCCGTTGAACCCTCGCATCCACAGCTCGGCAAGCAGGACGGCAACCGAGGCTGCCGCAAGACTGATGACGAGATTCCCCAGAGCTGCCTTTTCGATCACGTCTCGCGTTCTCCACCCGGTGGCCCTTAACACCCCGATTTCGCGGCGCTGCTCAGCCATGCCAAGGCCGCACGTCACCACGATAGTGGGGAACGCCAAGGCAACTCCGATCACGAGCAAGACCGAATGTAACCCCCCAGAAACACTGAATGACCGGCGGAGCCTCTCCCGGTTTTCGCCACGATCGGAGACTCTGAACCCATCGGCTTTCAAGGTTTGAATCAGCCCGGCCGAATCGTCGCCGGCGTTCGACCGGGACCGATACACGAGCGCATGATTCGCCTGACCGGGCGTTCGAAAGAAGTCATTGGCATCGTCCAGATGCATGACGAGCACATGTGAGCTCCACAAGCACGAGGGCGACAAGGTTCCCGCAGCCTTGAACAGCTTGCGCTTATTGGCGGCAAGTGTGAATGGCATGCCGGGTTTGACGCCGAACTCATCGGCAAGCGCTCGACCCAGGAAGACCTCTCCTCTACGGTCACCCACCTTGGAATCCATGGGACCGGGGACGTGCTCACCGGCCCCGTCTCCCTTCCCTCTCCCACCAGAAGAGAGGGTTTGCCGTTCCCGTCCCTCGATGAGAGGGGCACGGGGTGAGGGCGTCGACGTAACGACTTGCCGGACCGCACGGTCTTCGGCCCATGGCTCCCGGTGCTGAAGCATCCGGCTATTCTCAGTCGCCCCTACGGGACTTGGGAGCGGCGGAGTCCCGGTGGGACGACTGACAGTAGCCGGGCCTTTCAAGGCCGGGAAAGCAGGGACGGTTGCCCCTATTTTGACGCCGATGAGGGCACGGGGCGGGTGAAACTTGCCCCAATGGGAATCGCGGGGCACTGTGGCTCCGGGCACATGTCCCCGGTGTCCGTCTCGAAATGCTTGGAGCCCTTGGCTGTCCAGGCCCACTACCGCAACCAGTCGCTCTGCGAAGTAGGTGCGTCCGACCACTCGGGCCACGCCCCTTACGCCATCGAAATCGGAGACTCGCCTGAGCATCTCCTCGATCAGAATGGGCCCACTGAGACCGCACTGATCGGAGCTGACATATATGTCCGCTCCCTCATCCAAAGACATGTCTGCCTGGAACCTCACACCTTCAGAAATACCCATTGAAATCAAATACATCAGCGTTACGGTGAGAAGGCAGCCCAGGACCGCGAGAGATCCGGCCGGATGCCGAATCAGGTCGCCGAGGGCTGCAAACAGAAGATTGCGGTGCTTCATGGCTTGACAACAACCCATTCATTCCCCGCCACTTCTTGAAAATAGCTGACGGTAGCGGTTCGGTCGGGGCCGTAAGAGTATCCGCCAGGCACGGGCCAGGACACGGAATCATCGACCGGCTGGATTCTGAAATCGTAGTTCAGGAACTGCCACATCGGTACGGCTATTGCGCCGAGCCCCAGGCCGCCCACAGCTCTCTGAAACGTCCGCATCTCATTGACCTGGACCCCGTGGGGGGCACAGGCGTCCCGCGTGATTCCGGTTCCTGCCCCAAGCATTGCTATTGCCAGCAGGCTCAAGAGCGTCCAGCATCGCCTATCCATGACTCATCGCCCTTTCGGAGGCTGTTTCCTCTCACTCTTCCATCGCTCCAATGCCTCCTGGTAGGTCATCACGTCGCCTCCAAAGCCGCGTGCGAATTTCTCCGCGTCGGCCCGGCGCGAGAAGGCGATAAACCCTGGAGCCATGTCGGTGATGACACTGCTTCTGAACACGAAGAAGCCCTTCTGCACATCGAACGCACGATTGCTCAACAGGTCACTGGCTGTGGCGGATTTCCACTTGGTTCCCAGTCCGAGGTGCACGCTGAGACCGCATTGAACCCCGCACGTCACCTGCTTCCGACCGTCCTCGGTGGTCAGCACGTAACGAGTGTGAGGGTATTTGCTCAAGTCCATTCCGCACATGGAGCACTTCTCAGCCTCACTTGCCCACGAATCGGTCGCGGGGGCACTCAGGACCCACACACACAGGATCGCGACCAGAGCCGGAATGCCAAAACCGCGACAGAATGACCGACCACGGGGCACCCGTCTCGTGTCGCACACCCAACCCACAAGGCCGCCAATCCACGAAGCATTCACCGGACACTCCTCCTCATCAGGTTGTTGAAGATTCGCCTTCTCCCTCGAAAGCGTTCATGTTATGCATTCATGGCCGACGACGGTGGAATGACGGCCGCACGCCACGTCCAATAGATGCTGCCCACCATGGTCAACGTTGGAGCCAGTATCAGAGCCAAGACAAATGGGATCGGGAATATCTTGGCCGGCACCGGAAAAGGAATCAGAATGTCCATGCCCGGAACAAAGAACCCAACAAGTCCGATCCCATTCAGCGCATGTATCCAAATGACCGTTGCCGCGACAATAATCGGTAGACTGGCGACGCTCAACAGAAGATGCTCCAGGGCCACCAGTTCCAGCACCTCACGAGTCTGCCAGCCCAGGGCCTTGATGATGCCTATCTCCTTCCTTCGTTCGGCAAGGCCGAATCCGGAGATGACACCCAGCGAAGGGATGGCCAGCGCGAGCACAAGGGAATAGAAGCCCGCAAATACTCCTGCCCTGATGTCGAATCCTCGCCGAGTGTATCGCTCAATCAGTCGTCGTGTCTGGACCCTCAGGAGAACGTCCGATTCTCCCGCATGCTGCTCCGAGGTCCGGATGAGTGCGTCAACCACGTGTTGGTATCCGGGCCGGGTGTGGACGACAAGGTCTGTGGCTTTGTCATGCATGGAGAACAGTTCGGATGCATCCTCGAAGCCCATGAACAGCAAATCCGAAGTCCAGATCGTACACGGCGCGTCGAAGAGGCCGACGATCTCGAAGACCATGCCTGACCGTCGCGTCAATGAAAAGCGGGTTCCCACGTCCAAACCCAGGTGTCGGGCAGCCCTGAAACCCAACATGAGCTCCCGGGCGGCTGTCGGCGTCCTGCCTCGAATGACCCGGACAGATGGCGAGACCGAGTCATACCCGGAGCCGACAACCGCGATGAGCTTGCCTTCCACGTACGTGCGACCGATCACCCGTGGGACCACTCTTGTCACTCCCTGGATCGCTTCAATCCGCTTCATGACTTGAAGGTCAACAGGAGCGTTGCTGCCGTAACTGTCCGCGGTGACCAGGACGTCTCCGCTTTCCCGCAGACTGTGCGCATATTCCGACTTCACTCCTTCGTTGATGGCAATGGCCGTCACAAATGGTGACAAGATGACTGCCAGACACATCACCACAACCGCGCTCCGAAGAGGAAACCGCAAGAGCGTGGCTGCTGCGTGCACCAACAGGGTCCAGTGCTTACCCAGGGTGAAGAACTTCTCCTCAAAGGGTGCCGCGTCTTCTCCGATGTCTGGAGCGTTCCCCATAAGCCTCACTATAAGAGATCGGGTTCAGGTCCGTGAACCATGCGTTTCGGTTGCAGGGTCAGTTGTGCAGTGGGCCCTTAGCCCATATGCGTCAGAATAGGAGCAACCTCCCCTCATGCCCGGGCCTTGAAAGGCCCGGCTATTGTCAGCAGTCCCTCCGGGACTCCACCATACCCAAGCCCCGCAGGGGCGACTGAGAATAGCCGGATGCTTCAGCACCGGGAGGCGAGGGCCGAACACCCTATAGCGCGGCAAGTCGTCAATTTGACGATAATGGCCCTTCAGCCCCCAGTCATCCAAGCCACCGTTTTCTCCTCTTGTAATGCTTCACATCCCGGTAGCTCTTTCGTTCCGACAGGGCGCCAAATCCCAGATAGAACTCCTTTACGTCTTCGTTTCTCTTTAAGTCTTCTGCCGTGCCGTCGAGGACAACCCTGCCGTCTTCCATCACATAGCCGTAGGTCGCGATGTCGAGCGCAGCTATGGCATTCTGTTCGACCAGGAGGATGGCGGTCTTCTCTTCCTCGTTGATTTGCCGTATGATGGAGAAGATCTCTTGCACGAGCAGCGGTGCGAGCCCGAGAGACGGTTCATCGAGGAGCATGAGTTTGGGATGTGCCATAAGGGCTCGGCTGATCAGCATCATCTGCTGTTCGCCACCCGATATATAGCCGCTCTTTTGGTGTCTCAGACGTTTGAGTTTCGGGAAGTATGTATATACCCTTTCCAGGTCATCCTTTGTTCTCGACCGGTCGTCGAGTACGTACGTCGCGACGGTGAGGTTTTCTTCCACGGTCAACTGTTCCAGCGCCCGTCTGCCTTCCAGCACCTGGATGATCCCCATGCGGGCGATATCTTCAGGATTCTTTCGATCGATTCTCGTTCCATTGAAATGGATGTCTCCATGACTGACCTTTCCCACCTCCGTCTTCAGCAGACCGGAAATCGCCTTGAGTGTGGTGGTCTTTCCCGCGCCGTTGGCTCCCAGGAGGGCGATTACCTGGCCTTCGCTGATGGTCAAGGATACCCCTCGCAGCACGAGGATTACGTCGTGATACACGACCTCAATGTTATTCACCGTCAGCATGACAAACCTACCTTTTCCCAGTTCCTCGTCGACACCGATCATTGCATGGAGTGGATCTTCAAGCCGGTTCTCAGTCTGGCTTTGCGACCGTCCTGGTAGGTGATTTCCGCGTCCACTTCCACCTCGTCTTTGCGGTCGTCGTACAGTGCTTCAACCAAGGCGGAGTATCTCTTCGCCAGAGAGCCTCGCTTGAGTTTGCGGGTCCGGGTCAGGTCTTCCTCGTCCGCATCGAATTCCTTGTGGAGAAGGGCATACTTCCTCACCTGCGCGACCTGCGGAAGGCTCCCATTGACCCTATCGACGTCGAAGCGGATCAACTGGGCAACTTCCGCCTTCTGTGACAGATCGGTGAACGTGGTATACGGGATACGGTTCTTCTCCGCCCATCGGCCGACGTTCTCGAAGTCGATGATGATGATGGCGGTCACGTAGTCCCTCGATTGGTCGCCGACAGCCATGGCGTCTCTAATGTACGTGCTGAACCGGAGCCCGCTTTCTATATACTGTGGAGAGAATTTGTCCCCAGACCTCAGCCTTCCCAGCTCGGAGACACGATCCATGAAGATGAGATGACCTTTTTCGTCGATGGTGCCCGCATCTCCGCTATGCCACCAGCCTTCGATCAGCGCTTCGGATGTTGCGGCTGGGTTCCGGTAGAAGCCGGTGAAGCAGTAGTCGCTCCTCACAAGGATTTCCCCCTCGTCGGAGACTTTGATCTCCACGCCGGGCAGAGGCGGTCCGACAGTGCCTACTCGTATGTCATCTTCCCGATGCCCAGAGATCATTCCTCCTTCGGAGCTGCCGTACACTTGCCGCAAGCGTATCCCCAGGGCAGTAATGAACTTGAAGGTGTCCTCGCCCAGCACGGATCCTGCGGTTGCCGCGAATCTCGCGTGTGTCAACCCGATACGGTTCCTGATGTGGCGCAAGAGGACCAGGTCGGACACTGCGTACAAGAGCCTCAACGTGAGTGGAATCGGCTTTTCCTTGAGTTGCCTGTCCGCGACTTCCAGTGCGATGGGCATGAAGATCTCGTAGACCTTTCTCTCGAGCCAGCCCGCCTCAGCGATCTTCGCTCGTATCTTCGACACCCATCCTTCCCATTGTCGTGGACCGCCGAGTATCATGGCCGGGAGAATCTCCGTGATGTCGTGCAACACGGTCTCCGGCTCTTCGGGGATGTTGAGTCTTGCGCCGGTGAGCAGATGAGGAATGGAGCCGAAGTATGCCTCTCCAACCCACGCGGGAGGCAAGTAGGAGAGAATGTTGTCCTTCTGGGAGAGATCGCCGAGGGACATTGATGCCTTGCTTGAGCCGATCAGTGCCCTGTGGCTGCACATTACCGCCTTGGGGCGTCCGGTTGTCCCCGATGTATAGTAGATGTTGGCGGCGTCTTCCGGCGAGACCGCATCAACCAGTTCTTCAAAGCGGCCGGGGTGGGATTGCTCATATTCTTTCCCCAGTGCTTCCACTTCGTCAAACCGCATGAGAAGCGGCTCCTTGAAACCACGCATGCCTTTGTAATACCAGTAGATCACCTTCACGACTTTGGGCAGGAATTCCTTGATATCGAGTATCTTGTCCACCTGCTCCTGGTCACGGGCCACGACGAACTTACAGTCTGCATAGTCGATGGAGTACTTGAGCTCCTCGGGAATTGCGTCAGTGAATTGGGGAACCACGATTCCCCGACCGGCCTGCGTTGCGAACGCGGCCCAGAACCATTCAGGCTCGTTGTCGCCCAGGATGGCCACTTTGTCGCCTGGCTGGAGTCCCAGACACATAAGGCCGAAACAGAAGTGCTTCACCTTTTCATAGCTGTCCTTCCAGGAGTATTCTTGCCAAAGCCCAAAATCTTTGTCGCGGATGGCCGTTTCCCTGTCGCCGAATTTCTCGTAATTCGCTTTGAGAAGACCGGGTATTGTGTTGATGTCTGTCATAGGACTACTCCATGCCGCACTGCGTGCCCCACAGCGGGGCCCATCCGTTCGTTGCCGTGAACCGGCTCAGGCTTTGCCCAAATAGGCCTTGATGACTGCCTGGTCGTGTTTGATCTCTTCAGGAGTGCCGTCAGCGATCTTGACTCCAAAGTCCAGGACGACCACTCTATCGCAGATGTCCATCACCAGTCCCATGTCGTGTTCGATGAGTATCATGGATATGCCCTTTTCTTCGTACACATCGAGAATGAAGCGAGCCATGTCCTCCTTCTCTTCCCGATTCATCCCCGCCATTGGTTCATCGAGGAGGAGCAGCTTGGGTTCAAGCGCGAGCGCTCTCCCCAGATCCACTCGTTTTCTGAGGCCGTACGAGAGGGTCCCCACCACATGCTTGCGAACCGGTTTGATTTCGAGAAAGTCGATAATGTCTTCCACCACTCGTCGATGCTCGATCTCCTCTCCCCTTGCCCGGCCGAAGAACAGCGAACACGCTGCGATTCCGCTGCGGAAGAAGAGGTGACGGCCTGCCATGATGTTGTCAAGAGCTGATAGCCCGGTATACAGTTGCATGTTCTGAAACGTCCTGGAAATCCCTTTTGCCGCGATCTTGGAGGGCGACATACGGGTGATGTCGTGTCCCAAAAAGTGTATCGATCCTTCAGTGGGCCGGTAGAACCCGTTTATGCAGTTCAAGGTGGACGTCTTTCCCGCTCCGTTGGGTCCGATCACCGCCAGGAGTTCGTGCTCTCTGACCTCGAACGAAACGGCATTGAGCGCTTTTACGCCCCCGAAACCGAGCGATATGTGCTCTGCTCTTAGTACGACTCCGTTGTGATCCGACATGTCTGTCTCACCTTTTTCGTGGTCTATCAGGGCGGCAGATAGTAGCCCAGTGCGTGAGCGCCGGGCTACCGAGGCAAGGAAACAGGTTTCGGTCCCGAACCGGCAGTCAATGAACGTCCACAGTCGTGCCGATGATACCGAGCGTCAGCGGGTGTCTTCGATCTGTGGGCATCTGCGAAATCTGCGGGTGCGTTGCCACGTCCCCGAGAGACATTGCAGCCGGTCCGAGTCAATCATCCCGATCTGTTATCCGCAACCAAAACGCGCTGCACCCTCACCGGTTCAGTATGGCAAAGCCGCCCGCCATTTGTCAGGAACGAGCACGGGCGCTTTGCGCCAGTCGGTCAGGTACTCCCACCGGACGACCTCTTTTCCGCCATCGTCACTCTTCTTGACTTGGACGATTCGCACGTTCTGGGTGCCTCTCTTGTCTTTGTCGTAGGTAAGCCAGCCGAGGCCGTTCACGTCAACGTCTTTCCAGCCTTCTGAAGTCTTTCGGACTTCCGCTGCCGTGATCTTGTCCCAGCTTCCGACTCTCGCCAGTGTCTCCTCCAGAACTCTCTTGGTCTGCCAGGTGTTCATCCAGCCCAGAATGTAGGGCGCGCCTCGGTCTTCGGGTCTCCGTTTCTTCTTCTCCCAGATTTCCTTGATTACCTTCAGGCCTTCGGTCCCTTCCCACGTGAGAGGCCAGTTCGTAAGGCCATACAGCGCCAGAGCAGCCTCTTTCGGTTGGGCGTTGTGGATCATTACATCGTCAACGCCAAACGTGTTCACCGCAAACTTGAGGCCCAGCTTCATTTTGTGGTTTGCATTCAGATACGGAGGAACCGTCTGATAGAGCCACTGGCCAATGCACCAATCCGCTCCGGCCTTCTTGGCCTTCATCAAGGGGGTAACCGCGTCCACGGTCACAAAAGGAACGAATATGGTGTCCACGATCTCCGCGCCCTTCTCCTTCGCGTACTTGAAGAGCTCGTCGGTGATGCACGCTTTTCCGTATCCGCTTTCATAGGAGAGGATGGCGATCCGTGGTCCCCGCTTCTCCTTCTTGAAATCCCAGTTCTCCACCACCCAGTCTATGAAAGCACCCCAGAGATCCGGGTAGTAGGCAGCGGTGCCGAAGGCGTATCCGGGCGGATAGATCACATTAGGGCTGGTGCTGCACGTGTAGACCACCTGGGATTTGTCGTCTTCATAGCGTGCTTTGAGGATCTGCTGCTCCCCTGTTCCGCAGGTGTGCCATACCACGAATCCGTGCGTCTTCAGCCTCTCATAGGCACTGGTTGCAATATCGATCTTGCTTTTTGTATCCGCCCACTCCAGGTAAACCTCTCTCCCCCCAATTCCGCCCTTGGTCTGGTTCAGGTACTCGATGGCATCCTGTATGCCCACCAATCGGGGCGCATTCCAGAACCCAAGAGGGCCTGTGAGGTCTCCCAGAAATCCTATTCCCACCTTATCCTTTGCCGAAGCGTTGACTGTCAGGATGAAGGGAAACAGGATCACCGCGAATCCCAATAACCACCATGCCGGCTTTCGTCTCATGCCTGGTCCTCCTTTTTGTTGCGTGCCGAAGAGAGCATCCCCGGATTGACAATCGTGCACTGGGTGCACGCGTGCTAATCGCCATATGTAAAAGGCCAACGCCTGAATCGCTCCTTCAGGACGTGCCATCTGTGGGCCAGACCTCTGGGTTCGAGGATGAGAAAGAGCACCACCACCAGTCCAAAGACCACCAGTCCCAGCGACGAGCTGATTCGCGACGCGTATTGATCCGGAAGAATCGACCCCAGAAACGGCGTCAGAATCAAAACGAGTTCATCCAGCAGTTTGACAAAGATCGTCCCGAAGATCCCTCCGAGTACGGAGCCCATTCCGCCTATGATAAGGATGCCGAGCATCCATACCGAATCCATCAGAGTATACTGGTCGGGTCGGATGGTGCGCATGAACACAATGTAGAGCGCGCCGGCGATTCCCGCGAAGAAACATCCAACGAAGAATGCCCTCAGCTTGTACCTGAAGAGACTGATGCCCATGATTTCGGCAGATAAATCGTTGTCCCTCACCGCGACAAAGGCCCTTCCCAGCCTTGATCTCACAATGTTCCACGCAAAATACGTCATGACCACGGCTGACGGCATCACCAGATAGTAGAGCTTCTCCTGAGTGTCAAAGACAACGCCACCGACCTGGATCGGTTGCAGGCTCATTCCCTGACCGCCGCCAAATGTCCCCGGCTTGAAGTGAAAGAAGAAGGAGGTGATGATGAACTGAGCTGCAATGGTGGCCATCGCCAAATAGAAGCCCTTGAGTCGCAACGAAGGCAAACCGAAGAGGATTCCCACCAGGCCGGCGGTGATTCCCGACAAGGGGAGCGCAACAAGGAAGTTCATGCCAAGCAGTGTCATGTACGATGCGCATGCGTACGCGCCCACTCCCATAAACGCGGCGTGGCCGACTGAGATCTGCCCGGCAAACCCCGTGAGGAGGTTGAGTCCGTGAATAGAAATGGTCATGACCAAGATGATGTTGACTATGTTGAGGAAATAGCGGCTGGGAAATAGCTGCGGAAGCACGACGAGAAAGCCGAGGAACAGCACCAGTGAGACCCACTGCGGAAGCGTTCTGATAATCGCGATGTCCTGCTCATACCGCGCGTCGATAACTCCTGCTGGTCGAGTCATCTCAGATCCTTTCTATTCTTACCATGCCGAAGAGCCCGTAGGGTTTCACCAGAAGCACTACCAACAAGACGATGAACGGAATCACCTCGCCGAGTTCCGAGCTCAGGTAGCCCGTGACAAGGCTTTGCAAGAGGCCGACGAGCAGTCCGCCCACGATGGCGCCCAATATGGAATCCAAGCCTCCCACGAGCACCGCGGGGATGGCTTTGAGCCCCAAGTGGCTGTTCAGATAATGCGCCCCCGCCATGCTGCCGAGGAAGATCGACGCCACATATGCCAAAAGCCCGGCTATTATCCAGCTTATCGAGAAGATGCGGGTCACCCGGATCCCCATACTCTGACTCGCCTGATGATCCTCTGCGGTAGCTCTCATGGCCTTGCCCAGCAGGGTCTTTTGGTAGAAGACCACAAAGGCGCCAAAACCGACCGAAACGACGACAAAGGCCCACACCACCTGCTGATCGATGGTCACGCCGCTGATAGCAAGGGGCTCTGCCGGGAAGAGCGCGGGATACTTGTACAGCCCCTCGCCCCACACGATCAGAGATCCTCCCTCAAGCAAATATCCGAGGGCAATCGTCATCAGGAGCGCGGCAATCAAGGGCTGGCCGATAAGAGGACGCAAAGTCAGCCGCTCCAATACGAGTGCAACGAGGGACGTCCCTACCACGGTGAGGACCATCCCGCCGATGACCCCGAATTTCTCCGACAGACTCGCCCCCAGAAGTGCCGCTACCATAAGGAGATGACCCTGAGAGAAGTTGAATACCTTGGTGGACTTGTAGATGATCACGATGCCGAGAGCGATGAGCCCGTAAATCGCGCCGAGGAAGACTCCGGACATGAGGAAGTAGAAGAAGAAGTGCATGGGTGTTCTCCTTATGGGATGACTCTGAAGCAGCGCCGACGCGAGGGCGCGGCACGGTTGCTCGGGGAGAGCCCGGAAATGCTTTCTTCACACATGCCCAGTGTATGTCCGAATCACCACACGGTAAATGAGGTGAACCCCCCATTTCCCTTTCAACATGCCCCCATTTTGATGATTGCTTCTTGTTCTATACTTTTGCCTTTCTCGAAGGTTCGACATCGCACGGAGAGCGTGCGGGTACGTTTTTCGCGTCACTTGCTTGTTTCCCCGGCTCGCGCGAAATTGTGTGGGCCATATGACTGCGGCGGGCCGCC
>JBFMAA010000094.1:0-22946 GCA_040755955.1 Thermodesulfobacteriota bacterium | reverse complement strand
TAACCCCTCCCATCAAGGGAGGGGAATAGCAAGCCCTGTCGCCTAGTGGTTGTAGGGAAGGGAGAGTGGGTTTGTGTCTACTTTCACGGTCCCGCGAATTTCAAAGCGCGCGACGGTAGCAGTACAGGACAAGAGATCTGACGGGAAGCGGCCCGAACCCGGTAGTACCGGAGGTCATTCCTGTGGGTGTCTCGCGTTGACGATTGCTTCAGGCTCCACCCTCCCCGTACCCCTCCCTTCAAAGGAGGGGAACAGCAGAACCTCTACCCTGGCGGAAGAGGGAGGGGAGAGGGAGGATTTGTCCACTCCGCAAGCCGCAGGCCTGTCTTGGTTACTCCATCAAGATCTCTGCCACGGTAAGGAACAGATCCGATTCGCGCACGACCCCGGCCAGCTTCTCAGACTCGTACACGGGAAGCACAGTGATCCTGTTCGCGTGCATGAGCTTCAACGCGTCCATGAGTTCCGCGTCCGCGTCGATGGTGCCCCTGACCTTGAGCATCACGTCCTGGACCTTGGTACCCGCGTTGCGTATCACTCTGGCCCTGAAGCCCGTGGCTGCCTCGTCGAGATCCGCCGCACCCGCCTGAGCAAAGGCTATCGAAACGCCGAGGGCCTCGAGCTTGGCTGTCAGACCTCCCGCGATTTCGGGCACGAGGACCTGAAGGATACTCCTGAAACTCAGTATTCCCACCAAGTTGCCCTCAAGATCGAGCACCAGGATGTTTCTGTGACCTGCCTGGGTACACTTTCCCTCCTCCAGTTGACAATAGAGCCGTCTCAGGACCGGAACGGCATCTCGAAGCGTCTTGTCAACGGTTGTGGTGGCGTATTCGTGCAGCGGAACAAGTAAGTCTCTCACCTTCTTGGTTATTGGCATGGGGAAGCGACTCCTCTCAGTTCGGGGATAAATGTGTCGGCAGGATCCGCACGGCTGACTAATGCCCGCCGGACCCCAGTATGCCGCTCGCGGCCACGCTGAGTATGACTGCCTCCAATAGAGCAAAGCCCGCGTAGAGTTTGTCTCCGCCTCGCCAGAGCACCGGGATCACCGCCAGAAAGCAGATGACCGTCACGCCGGCAAGCAGAGCGATGCCGAGAAAATTGAGAAAGTCCGAGTACTTCAGCATTCCCAGCCAAGCCCATCCGGCATGGATCTTGCAGTGGTCCAGGTAATCATGGACGTTCATGGTCCAGCACTTCGGGATATCCGCCATGGGCACATAGGGCTGGAAGGCCCCGAATACGTAGAGGCAGTACGTCACCAACACCAGCAGAAGCCCAAACAACATGCCCTTTTCCAGTATGCTCGCGTACACAAGCTGTTCCGGGCGAGCACGCAATGATTTTTCCAGATCGTCTGTCATTGTTACCTCCGGGATTTCCCCAACGGAACTCGATGATTGCTAGCCGAGAAGGCCTTTTTGCAGCGCCTTGAGACCGGCGAACCCGAGCATGCCGATCACCACCCAACGGACCACGCTCGGTTTGGCGACCTTGAGCAGCCGGACCCCGACAAACGATCCCAGCATGATCCCCACGAGCGACGGTACCACGATCAGCGGAATCACGCACCCGTTATTCATATATATCCAGGCCGCGGATGTGTCGGTGATGGAGAGAAGGAATTTGCTCGTTGCCACGCTGATCTTCAACGGCGCTCCCATCAGCAGGTTCAGGACCGGGACGTTCGCCCAGCCGGCTCCGAGACCGAACATACCCGCCATCACTCCGATCGCCACGAAGAGCACAAGTCCCTGCCACGTGCGATGGATCTTCCACTGGATGATCTGTCCCGTGGTCGCCTCCTGGTAGACTCCGTGGATGTGGAGGGCCTGAGAAATCCAATCAGCCTGGGGCACCTCGGGCAACTCGGACTTCTTCGCGGTGAGCATCAGTGCGCAGATCCCCAGAATGGTCGCGCCCAGGGCAATCTGGACCACGTTGGTTGGAAGGGCCAAGCCGATCATCGCGCCGACGATTGAAAACGTGGACGCGATCAGTGCGACGGGCATGGCCAGACGCAGGCTCGCCAGATTCATCTTCAGCAGTCCCGGACCTGCGGCGAGGGCTCCCGCGAGGGCCACCAGTAGGCCTGCGCCTCTCACGAAATCAAGGTGAAAGGGGAAAAACCCGCTGATAATCGGGACGAACAACACGCCGCCTCCCACACCGCCGAGCACCGCGGCTATTCCCATGACGAACGTCACCACCAGAAGCAGCAAAGGCCACATCCACCATGGGTATCCGGATGATCCGGAGGTCGCGGCAGCCGCATCTTGAGCCGGCACCGGGTACGCAATCAGAAACACCCACATCACGGAAACAAGTCCGATGAGGGCCACTCTTCCCAGTCTCGTCATGTCTGTCTCCTGTCTCTTCACTGAGGCACACCCGCCAGGGTACCTCACTGAATACCGAATACTGAGTCATCGTAATGGTTCAGAGCGATCGTCTGTCCAGCCAAAGGTCAAACCACAAAGCACCAAGACACAAACAAATCAATGGACACTCCTCAGGCGGCCATTCTTGGTACCAGGCTTTCTCGGCGTCTTTGTGTCTAGTGGTTCTCTGCACTTGCCGTCCGGCTCACACGGCTGATACCAATGCGACGTCAAACAGGTGAGGTTAACCACAGGGCAACAGGCAAGATGCCTGCCCCACCTGGAGCCTGAAGTCACCGCTTAGCGTCTGTCCCGAAATAACTGTGTCAATCCGACCCGCTCGTCACTCCGGCGAAACCCGGGGTCCAGGTCCCGCAAGAAAGGCTGGATTCCGGCTTCCGCCGGAATGACGGACGCAACCTCCTACGTCGTAGACTCGGAGGGCGGGATACTTATTCTGAGACGGACACTTAGAACGCGCATTGGTATGAGTCACCGGATGCGGAGCCGAACTCAGAACAGACCTCTCCCTTCGTCCGGACCACGCATCCTGGGCTCGTGCTCCCGACGTTTCGGCCGCCACGGTACTATGGTATCGACGTGAGCGAACGCTCCGGAACTACCCCTGAGCCATCAAGCCCGTCTTGTCCGGCTGCAGGCGAGCATGCGGACCTACCACCCTCGGGACGCGACGATCTTGTCGATCTCAGCCTGACGTATCCTCTCGTCCTGAGCGGCCTTGCGGCCATAGGCGCTGAGGATCTTGGCGATCAGATCTCCGGTATCCATGGGCTTGAATAGGTAGTCGTATGCCCCCATCTTTAACCCTGAAATCGCGGACTCTATCGTCTGATGCCCGGTAAGGAGAATCACTTCTATCAGCGGGTTCAGGGCTTTAATCTCCTCGAGCGTCTGTATGCCGTCCTTGCCCGGCATGAGCACGTCGAGGATCACCACGTCTGCTTGCTGAGCACGGAGTTTGTCAAGGCCGTCGTCCCCACTCAGGGCCGTTCTCACGAGAAACCCTCGGGTTTGCAGGCGTTCTGCCAGCACCTCCACAAAATCCGGTTCGTCGTCGATGAGAAGCACTTTGACTTGCATCGTAAGTCTCCTCTCTCGTAGCCGTTCGGCTGGCACGAGTTCCCGCCGACTTCTGCCTCGCCGCGTCACTTGGCCTTTTTTTCGTCGAGGATGTCTTGCGCGGTCTGGAACTCGCCCGCTTCAGCGAACGCGGCCGCGACCATCGCGTCTTCGAGCTTCTTCTTGTATGCGGCCCGCATGGTCTTGATCAGCCGCTCCATATCTACGGGTTTCTGCAGGTATGCGAAGGCTCCGAGACGCCGCGCCTCGTCTTCGTCTTTATCGGACCCGTGACCGGTGAGGATGATTACCTGAACCGTCGGATAGGCCTTTCGCACGCGGCGCAGCACTTCCATTCCGTCAATACCGGGCATTTTGAGGTCCAGGACCATCACGTCCGGCACGTCATCCTGGACTCGTTGCAGGGCTTGCTCGCCGTCGAGCGCGACATCCGGAGCGAGGTCGCGCATCTCCATTCGTTCGGCGAGCGTCTTGACGAAGTCTTCCTCGTCGTCCACCATAAGCACCTTGAATTCCTGCATTCCTATCCTCCAGCGCCGAACGGGCGTGGTCGGCTCACGTGGGTTTTGGGGCTCGCAGCGGGGGGCTCCACGTCCGTGCGCCACGAGCTCAATGGGAGCTTTGAGGCGGGTGGGGACGCATCCCGGTGTCGGTGACCTGAGGGGCTGTCCCACAATAACCATATCAATGTAGTCACCGGTGGTCCTTGAAAATCCTCCCCGTGCCAATCCTTTAGAAAGGGAGGGGAGCGGGAAGGTCCCTCTTTCCCCCCCGTTTCTAAAGGGGGGTTAGGGGGGATTTCCGGTGCACCACTTGTTTCCGGACAATCCCTAAGCAGCCTCGTGACGGCTGCTTCCCGGAATCGTCCTCATTCCCCTTACAGGGGGTTGAAAAGGCCGTTTGCCGATTGGGGGCCGTACCCCGCAGAAAGTCGTGACTTCTTCGTGTCTGCGCGGTGAACGCTTCCTAGCTCGTGACAGACACGTACTGGCTCACAGTCGCACCGTCACGACTCTGTACCGTGCCCCGGCCAGTCCCACCGTCTCTGCAAAAGAAGGTTCCAGGGAGGCTATCCCCGACCATATGCGAACGCCGGTCAATCCCACGCGATCCAGGAAAGAGATCCGGGGTCGCATTCCCGCGCGTATCTGCAGGGCCATCTCGTGACAGTTTTCTTCGGCAAAGGCCGCAGCAGCAAACACCGTGCTCAAAGAAGGGAGAATCTCCACCGGCTCTCCCGCGGGAATGGGGGTCTCGGCCATTCTCAGGGCCGTGTCATGCTCTCCCGCCTCGGCAAACGCCGCGGCTGCAAACCAGCTTTCGAGTCTTTCCTTCCATTTCATCGCGATCACCTCCTCGGGCCGAACCGCTTTTGGCCGGCCATGATCGAGGCCCATCAGATTCGTGACATGCGAGCTGACATATCTCATTGTTTCCAAGATAACTTTACACAAGTCCGATGTTCCGGGGCCGGGCTCTTGACTCCTTATCCAGGAGAAAGGTCTTGGTTGCCCGTTCCTGACCCTCACAAAACCGTCGATTGCCGCACCCAGGTCTGCTAACGCCCCGGATTCGCTCGTATCGAGCGGCGCCCCGGTAAACCGGAGCACAGCCTTTTCCACGGAATTCGCACGTGACAGGTCCAGAGGATACGCGTGCACGTGGAATCGGCCATACTTGGCACGGTGCGGGACAATCCCGGGAAGGGGTCGCACTTCCCCGTGATCCATCAGGACGTGGAGTTCCCGCCCGTTCCGGTTCTCGGATGCGATCTTCCGGAGAAATCCCACGAAATCCACGACTTCGCCCCACGGGCCGGGGACTGGGCCGGACAACCCGTCCAGGAGACCAAGCGCGGCTAAGGAACAAGGGCCGCAACCGTATTCCTCGCGGTGCAACCGATACTGCCAGGAGCCCTCTTCCGGGGGGGAGTCCGGCGGCAGCGTGCCTGTCGGGACAGCCGACGGCACCGGCTCAACCGCCACCACAAAGGCCCGAAGCGGATATGCAAGGTATGCGCCGAGCAAATAGGAGCGCTCGTGCACCGCCGGCTTCTCACCCGCGCGCTTCGCTGATTTCCGCTTTCGCGGCCTGATTCCGTGGGCTTTCCACACACGAGCCACGGTTGCATTGCTCACACCAAGCACCTTGGCCAACGCTCGCGTGGTCCAGTGTGGAGCGCCAGGAGGAACCGCATTGAGCGTGGTATCGAGAATCGCCTTGGTGGTGGCGTCGTCGAGCCTTCGCGGGCTGGGACCCCGCGGAGCGTCCTTGACCAGACCGTTGGGACCCAATTCTTCGAACCGCTTGCGCCACAGCAGCACCGTCGGCCGGGACGTGCTCATCCGCTGCGCAATGGCTCCCGTCGAATAACCTTCGGCCGCGAGCAGACATATCTGTGCGCGAAACGCCACCCGTTGCGGGGTGGTTCCCGCTCGCACCCAGGTTTCGAGCAGGTGTCTGTCATCCTGGGTCATCGGCAAAGGAGTCGTCTGTATTCCCATGATACTAGTCTGACACTTCCCCTACGCGGTGGCAAGCTATTTCTGTAACAAACTCCGCCCGCCATGACGGCCGTTCGGCACGCCTCTCGCGGAAATGAAGTTACCGGGGGACGGGACTTCTTACCAAATAACCTTCGATTTCTTCCCTTTTCGAGAAGAAATCTGCAGTTCAGCGGCTCTGGGAGAAACCAACTCGCCCCGCCTTCGGTCTTCATGCTGACCGAGAAAGGTTGACGCGAATATTGGCTGCGGCTCCCAGCCGCTTTCGGAAAGGAGTCCGGGGGACAACCCCTTTACTAATAAGGTTCGATTTCTCCTTTTTCCGAGAAGAGATCTTCAGGTCGGCAGCTCTGGGAGAAGGCAACGTGCCTTTCTTCGCTTGCGTAGAACCAACTCGCCCCGCCCTGGGTCTTCATGCGGACCGAGAAAGGTGGACGCGAATTTGGTTGCGGCTCCCAGCCGTCGTTTTGCAAAACCACCATGACCGCGACCGGCCACAACCAAGCATGAAAATGCTCCCCCACCGGCGTCTCGACGAGCCGGCTTTGTCCGCGGCGACCAGCGGGAGCCGCCATGCTCCAAGAGTTCTTGAGGATGGGGGTCCGGAGGAAGGAACTTCTTGCAAGAAGTTCCTTCCCCCGGGAAGCGCATTTTCTGATAAAGGGTTTCCCCCGGAAGACTTTCAGGACAAAACCACTCGCAGCCCCGGTCCTGGGCCTTCCGCCTCCTCCAGTACCAGGTTGAGGCCTTGTGCAGCGGTCTGCAACGTCTCCCACCGCCCGTCTCGAGCCGGAGACTTCACGCCTTCGGAGGGACTGGTTCCTTCAGTCCCCGCAATGGTTATCCGCGGCGACGCCTCCTTGGAGACTTCCAAGGTGACGGTGCTTCCCGATCCAAGGACGTTCATGAGCAGATCCACGCACTGAAACAGCACCATCTGCAACCCCATCGGGTCCACGTCGATTTCCACGGGTTCACTGCACGGCACGGGCTTGAGTGTGATCTTGTGCAGACGAGCGGCCCTGTGGCACGCGAATGCGGACTGTTCGACCGCTCTGTTCAGATCGACGCGAGCCCTCGCCTCGTCGCTCGAGTGGGCAAACGCGTTGAGTCTCGTGGAGAGATCCACTCCTCGGGCTACCTGCTCCATGATCCGCGCGAGCGAACGCACGAACTTGTCTCTGTGCGGCAGGGAATCGTCTTTGGTCATGGCGATGATGTCTTCCATCAGGCCGACGGATTCCTTAATGATTGCCAGGACGTTCTTCATCTCGTGCGTGGCCGCGGCAGTGACCTTGCCCATGAACGCAGCTTTTTCGGCTTCCATTTAGTCGACCTTCCCGGTGTGTTGCTTCATGGCCTCACCGATCTTCTCCATCAGTTTCTCGATGCTCAACGGCTTCATCAGGTAGGCGAACGCTCCCTGACGCATCCCTTCTCCGGCTTCGTTGGATCTCGCCATGCCGGTCAGCAGTATCACTTCGATTGCGGGATAGTCGCGCTTGATGCGTGCGAGCACTTCCAGACCGCTCAGACCCGGCATCATCAGGTCGAGCACCACCACGCGAGGCGGATCGTCCTCGATCTTCTGGAGCGCTTCTTTTCCGTTGTTGGCGACCCGTACCTCCACTCCCCTCAGAGCCAGCCTCTCGGCGAGGGTGGAGACAAATTCCTCTTCATCGTCGACCAGTAGGACCTTCCAGTCACGCATGTGAATTCCCTGCCCCCTCGATAGGTTTCTTCGGCAGGAAGATCGCGAACCGCGTTCCCTGACCCGGCTTGCTCTGGACCTGAATGTCGCCCCCGAGCCTCTTGACTATACCATAGGTGATCGACAAACCCAGACCTGTTCCGGTTCCCTTCTTCGTGGTGAAGAACGGCTCGAAGACGTGTTTCAACGTGTCTTCGGACATGCCTACGCCGTCATCCTGGAAGCTGACGCCTACCCTGTCCATGTCTATCTCCCAGGTCGCGACGGAGACCAGTCCCCCGTCCTTTATCGCGGCAAAGGCATTGTTGAGGATGTTGAGGAATACCTGCTGGAGCTGGCCACGATCCGATGCAATGCGCGAGAGGCCCTCCGCCAGATGCAGTCTCAGCCTGATATTGCGATGCAGCGCCTCTTTCTCGAGGAATCCCGCGGTCTCTTTGATCACCTCGTTGAGGTTGAGCACCTCGATCTCGACGTCCATCCTCCGCGCGAATCCCAGCAGTCGATGCGTGATAGCCCGACAACGTTCCACCGACTGGGTAATCGCACGAACCAGGCCCAGGAATTTCTCCCGGTCCGGGAAGTCCGGGGTGAACTCGATAAGGTCCTTCATGAGGCCAGCCTTCTCGTTGATGATGGCCATGGGGTTGTTGACCTCATGTGCCACGCCCGTGGCAAGCCTCCCGATGGACGAGAGCTTGTGGCTGTGTTGAATTTCCCGGTACGCCAGCTCGCGGCGTTCATCGCTGGCCTTGAGGCGCTCCACCAGGAGGTGGGTAAGCCTGAGCACAAGGAGCACAATGACCAGGACACTCCCCACGAACACCAACAGCAGTTCACTCTTGAGCGTGTACCATGCCTTGAGCACTTGGGCCTTGGGCTTGACCACCATCAGGATGAAGTCGGGATTGTCGAAGTATGCATACGCAAGCAGCACCGCTCGGCCTTTGGAATCGAGACGCTCGAATACCGCAGGTTCATAGCTGACCGGCGGGACCCACTCGGGGAATGTATCCAGGACCTTGCCGTAGAGCTTGGACGCGGTCTGGAAGACCCCCTCGCGATTGATGAGAAACCCATCCGATTGCGGATCCAGTCCCATGGACGCGATCAGTTGATCGAAGCGTTTCGTGTCGATGGTAGCGCGAACGACCCAGAACTGACCTGAATCAGTCAGATGCTGCACCGCGATCACCACGTGGGGAAACGCCCGATGCCCCATAAACACGCCGCTGACATAGACCCCGCCCACCCTCACCTGATGGAACCAGGTCTGGTCAGAATAGTTCTTGCCTTTCAGGTCGTATGGCCCTGCATAGCTCACCTGGACCCCGTTGGAGTCGATCAGTCCAAGATCGATAAACCCTTCTATCTCTTGCTTGAGCACGCGGAATATCTTGTTCAGTTTCTTCTCATCGGCCAGGTCTGAGTACGAGTACGCGGAGGCAATGAACTTCACCGTTGCCAGTCGGTTGGCAAGAAAGAGCTCGAACGAGTGCTTGGTCTTGTTCACCAGGACTCGCAAGGGAGCCATGATCTCGTCCCGGAGCGCAGACTGATACTGGTGATAGTTGATCAGTGCCATGAGGACCAGCGGGAGCACGGTGATCAGCAACATCAGAATGGTGATGTTGCGCCGGATGAGGCTGTACCGTTTAGGTCTGGGGACTTCTTCCGGAATATCCAGCAGTCTGCCGAACGTCTGGGCCAGATTTGTCTTCAGATCCATGGAGGCCTCAAAGGCGGCTAGGAGCCGCAACCAATAATCGCAATCCCCTTGGTCGGTCCGCATGCAGTCCGATGGCCGCGACGGTTGGTTCCACGCACATGCAGACCGCAGACTGCCGACGGGGAACGACGGCCCTAATCCCCTGTATTCAAGCGGGTCCCGACAACAGATCTCCGCGGCCAGCCAAGAATTCCAACCCTCGCAGCACAGACCTGCGGATCGAACCCGGAGACAGCGTTACCTTGATAACTTTACAGATGCCCTAGGAAATAGGGGCCTCGCGCACCCTCGCTGAGAAGGCACAGCCCCCTCTCTGACCATGCTGATTGATTATGAACTTCGTTCGCTATGTATAAAGCAGGGGCAGCCACATGTCAAGTTATTATTGTAACACTCTCCCGCGAGCGCGGTGTCTTTGTTGCGAATCGCAACGGCTGCGGTCGGCGAAGGATGTGGTATACTGTCCCCCCCGTTGGGAGAGGCACCCACTCTCCGGCCCGCGGGAAGGGGGACCGAGGTGAAGACGTCAGATACCGAAGCCACGGAAAGAGAGACATCCGCCGCCAAGGCTGACCAAGTGGAGATTCGTGCGACCCTCGTTCGGCAGCTCTACTCCGAAACCTCGGGCGGGCTTCTCGCCTCGCTGGCAGTAGCCGTCGTCATGGCGGCTTCGCTTTCGCCTGCGGTTCCCGGTTCGCTTTTGGCGACGTGGCTGGGGGCCTACGGGACACTTCACTTGCTTCGGTATTGGCTCATCTGCCGATTCAGAGAGGTTCGGCCTCAGGGAGAGGCCAGGCGTGTGTGGGGATGGTGGTTTGCCGCTCTGACTTTTCTGGGGTCTTTGTGTTGGGGGTTCTCCGGCGCGCTGTTTGGCCCCTACCTCCGGCTTCCCGGAGAATTCCTGATCGCGGTCTTTGTGTCGGGAATAGCCACCACTGGTGCGGCGATCTTTTCCCCTGTCACCGTGTGCTACGCGTCCATGGTGCCCGGGGCCCTCGTGCCTCTGTCAGCCCATTTTCTGCTCGGCAGTGAACGTCAGGGAGCGGCCATCGGGCTGGTAATGCTCATCTTTACGGTGGTGTTGCTGTTCGTGGGCAGGAAGCTGCACCATCTCACCGTCCGGTCGCTTCGGCTGGCTTCTGACAAGAGCGCGCTCATAGACAAGCTCTTTGCGCAGAACGAGGACCTCCGGGAACTCAACGAGACCCTCCGAAAGGGCGAGCAAAAGTACCGCCTCATCTTCGAGAACATCCAGGACGTATACTTCGAGCTTGACCCCGGCGGGACCATCCGTGAAGTGAGCCCCTCTGTGGAGGCGGCATTCGGCTATACCCGGGACGAACTGCTCGGCACGCATGTCCTGGACATTACCGTAGTCCCGGACGAGATCCGATACCTGCTCGGCAAAGTCGAGCAATCGGGCGTGATTCAGGACCACGAACTGCCCGCGCTCACCAAGTCCGGAGCGATCCTTTACGCCTCCACGACAGCCCGCTTCATCCCCGCGAATCAGGATGGCCAGCCGAGAATATGTGGGATTATCAGAGACATCTCCGCGCGCAAAGAGGCGGAAAACGAACTGCTGCACAGAACCCGCCTGGAGGCGCTGACCGCCACGATATCCTCGCGTTTCGTCATGAGTACCTACGAAGAGATCGACGATGCCATTGACGAAGCACTCAAGGAAATAGGCGAGATCTCCGACGCAGACCGCAGCTTCGTGTTCCTTTTCGCAGAGAACCAGGACACCATGGACACCTCACACGAATGGTGTCGCAATGGGGTGGACTCGCAGATCGCCAGCCTCAAGGGAGTGTCCGTGTATGGAAAGTTTCCCTGGTTGGGGGACAAGGTGGCACGCTTTGAGACCATCTACGTGCCGCGGACGTCCGACCTCCCCGCGGAGGCGGTGAGAGAGAAGGAGATCCTCGAACGTCGAGGCATAAAGTCCCTCCTCGTGGTGCCGATGCGCTCCGGTCATTCCGCGATAGGTCTTGTCGGATTAGAGACAGTGCGGCAGGAAAAGACGTGGGATGACCTCACCGTGTCATTCTTGAGGATGGTGGGCGAGATCTTTGCCAACGCCCTTGTGCGCAAGAAGACAGAGGAGTCCCTTAGGCAAAGCGAAGAGCGGTTCCGCAACATTTTCGAACAAGGCCCTCTGGCAATGGGGCTCATCGGAATGGACGGCCGGTACCTTCAGGTCAACCCGACCCTGTGCAACATGCTGGGGTACGCGCCGGAGGAGCTCGTCGGAACCGCATTTCTGGGCATCGTACACCCGGACGACATGCCGTCGGACGAGGCGGGAAGAGATCTCCTCAGCGGGAAGATCTCTTCCTATTGCGTGGAACTGCGCGTCCTGACCAAGAGGCGTGACCGCGTCTGGCTTGCCGTAACCGTGGCGGTGGTTGTTGATTCGCGCGGCAAGCCGGTGTATGGGCTGGGCATGGCCCAGGACATCACCGAACGCAAGAGAATCGAAGCGGAACTGCACGAGTCACTGGTCACCGCCTCCCGTCTTCGGGCTCAAGCTGAGGCAGCCAACGCGGCCAAGAGCGAATTCCTCATGGTGATGAGTCATGAGCTTCGCACGCCCCTCAATGCCATCATCGGATTCTCCGACCTGCTTCAGGAGCCGTCGTTCGGCGCCCTTAATCCAAGGCAACTCGATCACGTACGTGAAATCTCCTCCGCTGGCCGTCATCTGCTGGATTTGATTTCGGACATTCTCGATCTGTCCAAAGTCGAATCAGGGAAATCGGATCTGCGTGTGACGTCGGTGAGTCTCAGGGATCTGCTCGAGACCTGCATCGCAATGTTCCGCGACAAGGCATTCAGGCACAATCTTGTGCTCGAGCTCGCACTGGACCCGGCAATTGAAGAAGCCCGTGTCCGGCTTGATGAAGTGAAGGTGAGGCAAATTATCTCGAACCTGCTCTCCAACGCGGTCAAGTTCACCCGCGACCGCGGCCGCATCAGGCTGGCTGCCACCAAGGAAGGGGGCGACCTGGTCGTCAGCGTCTCGGACACGGGCATCGGCCTCAAACCTGAGGACCATACACGCATATTCGAGACCTTCACGCAACTCGACTCCACACTGGCTCGGCGTCACACCGGGACAGGACTGGGACTCGCATTGGCCAAGACGCTCGTGGAGCTTCACGGTGGCGGCATCTCAGTGCACAGCGCCGGGTTGGGTCAGGGAAGCACCTTTCGGTTCACGGTACCGTTCGTGGAAAGCACTCCGCGTCCGACGGTACACCCATTCGAAGCCCCTCTCTCACTACTCCAGGGGGACCCCATGACACTGCGCAATTCGGATAGCACTTCGGATACTCAAAGCCCGAAGGTCCTCGTCGTCGAGGACGATCCCGCCAACATGAAACTAACCAGCGCGATGCTCCAACTCACCGGCTACGAAGTCGTGCAGGCATACGGTGCAGAGGAAGGAATCCGGCTGGCTGAAGAGGAGAGCCCTGCGGTCATTCTCATGGACATCTCTCTCCCCGGCATGGACGGGCTCGCCGCGACCCGCGCCCTCAAGGAGAACCCCAAGACCCGAGGCATACCCGTGATCGCGGTGACCGCGCATGCCATGCAAGGGGACAAGGAGAGAGCCCTCGCTGAGGGGTGTGACGGATACCTCTCCAAACCCATCGGAAGAAAGGCCTTGATCGCGGAAGTGGGGCGCTTCGTCGAAGGGGCCGCTCTGAAGGCGGGTTGATGCCGCGCCGGACCGCGGCAAACCGTTCTCCCGCGTCTTCAGGCAGCCGGTGCGGAATTCGCCCGTATCCTCGCATCCAGAACCAAACTCGGCAGCCTCGTTTCTCCTGTGGGCACGTCTCGGAAGGAAGTGCGGTATATGCCGGTAGTCTTCAGGTACAAGGGATATCGCTTTTTCTTCTTCTCAAACGAGGGAGATCCTCTCGATCCGCTGCACGTTCATGTGCGACGAGGTGCCGCAACGGCCAAGCTTTGGCTCTGCCCGCAGGTCATTGCCGCCGAATCCCACGGAATGAACGCCGCGGAACTCAACGAACTCGTCCGGGTCGCTGAGAAGCACAGGGACGTCATAGAGAGGTACTGGAATGAACATTTCGGCATTTGAACCACGTGCAGGACGAGTCTGGTTCGACGCGGACAACATGTGGGTGGAGCTCACCGACGGACGTCAGCTTGGTGTCCCCCTCGCCTATTTTCCTCGTCTGCTCAATGCCACGCAGGACCAAAGGGACCGGTACGTTATGAGTGGTGGAGGTACGGGCCTTCATTGGGACGAACTGGACGAGGATATCTCCGTCAAGTCCTTGTTGCTGGGGATCGGTGATCGTACACGACCCGCGGCGAAGGCGTCCTGAACCGATTCGGGGTGTTCACGGGCGATTCCGCGGGACTTCTGGTAGAATAGACCGCATGATCCAGCTCACTCTTTCGTCCGACCCGTCGCCAAGATACGGACTTTCTGATCTGGTAGTGCACGCGGGCATAGTTGAGGCCTTGTCCTCGATCAGATCAGTGCTCGGGAGTATGGAACGGTCTCCGGCTTCAATGCTGCTGCACGGTTCCGCGGGAACCGGCAAGACGCACCTCCTCCACGTGGCCGCGTCGGTGGTCACGGCCCGTCGCGGCGATGCGTACGGCCCAGCGCTGCTGCTGGACGCATCAACGGAGCCGACCGCGCTCGGAAACCTGCTTACAGACCCCGCGCTCGATGAAGAATCGGCCAAACCCGTTGCGGCCGTGGCGGTCGACAATGTGGACACGCTCCCTTCCGAAGCGGCACAAGACCTCTGGACCATCTGGAACAAGCTTACCAGATGGAATGCTCCTCTGCTGTTCACCTCTCGGGAGTCCCCTTCAGGCCTCTTTGCCGACAACCCACATCTCCGGTCGCGGGTGGCTGCGAGCGTGGTGCTGGAGCTCCAGCCGCCAGAGGACGAGGCCAGGCTTCGCATTCTGGACAAGATGGGGAAGGACCGGCAATTGAGGCTTTCCGCGGATGTCTGCCACTACATCGTGACTCATAAATCCCGCAACCTCAGAGAGTTGGAACGAACACTCGACGAGCTGGATCAGATCTCCCTGCAACGGAAGAAGAAGATTAACGTACAACTAATCAGGGCCTTGGAGAAAGAGGGTCGGATATAGTTCATATTTCGCTTGAAATTATTGCCTTAATGGACTATTAGTCGTAGCAGATACTGAAGGAGCCCGCATTCCCACGAGAAGGTGATTGATATGCATCCCACGCGTCAGACAAGTTCCTGTTACTGCGTAGCCATCATGGGATCAGTCTTGGGGCTGATCTCCTTCTTCGGAACCGCTGAGCAGCCCGAGCAGGCAGTGGGAGAATTCGTCAAGCTCTTCAACGCCGGCAACGCGGAATCCATAAGGGGCCTGTTTCATCCCGACATCGTCAGCGGAAAGGACCTGCGGACTGACGACATACAGGGGTTTCTCCGAAGAATGAGAAGCCAGTCCGCGCGTCTCAAAGGATTCCAGGTGACGGAACGGCTGAGATCCGAGGACGGGAAAACCGAGCGGTTTCAAGCTGCGTTAAGCTTCGACTGTGACGCTTTAGGGCAGTACCCGGAACGCCCTACCCTGGAGATGGCCCTTCAGTGGGTGCTCGAAAAAGGAAAGTGGTGGCTTGAGCGCACCTTGTCCGTGCAGTACCGGGTCACCTCGAACAAGACGTTCCCCACGGCCGAGCAGTCCGAAGCAGCCATGGAGTTCCAGGCAGCCGTGCAGGTTCTGGACGGGCTGGGCGACCCCGCATCGACGTCGGACGTCCCGTTTGCAGCCAAGACAGTTCCGGGTTCGGCCATCGAGGCGTACAAGGAACTCGAGGGTCTGTACAAACAGGAACGGGGCAAGAAAGGCGGCGTGGACTCCCGATCACGAGGCGTAAGCGTGCTCCTCAAAGGGGCTGCTCATGAGACCGGTGGCCTACTGAGCCACTACTATGGCGATTTCAAGACGGGTCCGTCGGACAAGAGACGTCCGGTGCCTTGGGAGATGTTCCGAGAGTATGCGGAGGCTGCCATAGAACACGGCAAGTCCCTGGAGCGCAGAGGTCAGATCGACAAGGCTGAAGTGGTGTACAAGCGGTTAGTGTCTCTTGGACGCCAATTCGCATCCGAACGCGGGGGGTTCTACTTCCTGAGCTGGGGAATTGCGTTTCAGAAGCTGGGGGCTCAGGAACTCGAACGGCTAATGCGCGTCAAGGGAGATCCTCAGATTCGCGCGGTTCAGGAGTTCGTGAGCCTTTGCACGAGGAGGCTCGATTTGCTCAGCACTGCGCTCGGGTGCCTTGACGACATGAGCGACTACAAAGCCCTCAACGCTGCCGTCCTCGCGTCGCAGCGACTTGGCGACCCCGTATTCAGGCCTTGGGGACTGAACACGCTGGCAATACTCGCGATCAAGGGAGCGCCCGCGGATCGTAAGACGATCGAGTCCGCGGGGGCCATGGTGGTGATTCTCAACCCTCACATGCAGCGGTTGGCGATGGAGGAGATGAACAAGCTTTCTGCCGGCGGGTCGTCCGTCGACAGGATCTTCATCGACCAGCAGAAGAAATGGGCCGCGAACCATGAGGTCTACGGAGAGACTTCTGGCGTGCATTGATACCAAATCGTTTTCCGAAGGACAAGAATTCCGGGGGAAACCCTTTTGCTAATGACGTTCAGTTTCTTCTTCTTTCGAGAAGAAATGTTCAGTTAATCAGCTCCTGGAGACCGCAAAGTGCCCTTTTCCGTTTGCGTAGAACCAGCTCGCCCCGCCATCGGTCTCCATGCGGACCGAGAAAGGTTGACGCGAATATTGGCTGCGGCTCCCAGCCGCCTTTTGGCAAAAGGGTTGTCCCCCGGACCCCCTTCCGAAAACTCTTGGAATATTGGTCTGTTCTCACCATCCAACGAGTTCTTGAGATGTCGGGGGCTGACTTCTATGTTTGGTTGTGGCCATCCTCGGCCATCGCTTGTTCTGCAAAACCCCCATGACCAGACGAGGTCACAACCAAGCATCCACATGCTGCCCCCACGGGAGTCGTGTGTGGGAAGCCTTGTCTGCCGCGACCAGCGGGAGCGGCCATGCTCCAAGAGTTCTTGAGGATGGGGGTCCGGGGGTAGGAACTTCTTGCAAGAAGTTCCTACCCCCGGAATCGCATTTTCTGATAAACGGTTAGCGATCCGGAGCGAACCGGTGCACCTGGCAATTATTCTCAGGAAAGAGGACCGTGGCGAAGCCGACGAGCTGGTCGTCTTCATGAGCAGGGATCTCGGGTGGCTTCGCGGGGTCGCCAAGAACTCGCGCAGAAGCCGTGTGCGGTTCGGCGGCCATCTGGAGACGTTCTCCGCGGTGGAGCTGTCGCTGCGGCCCAGGCGCAGGGATGATCTGGTCTGGATAGAGGACTCGCAGGTGGTTGAGGGCTTTCTCGGTATCAGAAAAGAGATCGGCAAGGTGGCTGCCGCGTCCTATTTCCTTGAGTTGGCCTCGCTGTTCATGGGCGAGGGAAGTCCTGAGCCTCCCCTTTTCGACTTTCTGCACCACTTCCTCAGAGAGCTCGATGCCACGGAACCGCAACCGCTCGTCCTGCTGTTCGACGAGATCAGGCTGTTGGGAATGCTCGGCTTGCAGCCGAGTTTCGGGCACTGCGCCGCGTGCGGGGGCAACTTCGAGGCAGGTAGTCAGGCCGCGTTCGTTCCTGCCCACGGCGGAGCATGCCACATGCACTGCGTAGGCCCCGGCATGGGTTCCACACCTCTCTCACCTCAAACCGTCGCCATCGTGCAACGGGGGTTGCAGCTTGACGCTCCGGCTGCGTCACGGTTGCGCTTGAGCCGCAAAGGCCTCGACGAGCTCCGCAGAGCCCTCTCCGCGTTTGTGCGCTTCATGCGTGGCCGCGAGGTCAAATCACTCGCCTTCATCGAGAGCCTCGCGAGGTGGTCGCATAAGAAGCGGCTTTCCGAAGGGTAGGATTTCCGGAGGAAACCCTTTTGAAAAAGGGTTATCCCCCGGACCCCTTTCCGAAAACTTTTGAAACATCGGGTGGTTCTCATTAGCCAACGAGTTCTTGCGATGTCGAGAGCTGACTTTCGTGCTTGGTTGTGGCGTTACGACATGACTGGGTGTTGGGTACGGGGGGTTGGGGAACCCCCCTTCTTTCGAGAACGGGTCTCACGCAGATTCTACTCAACAGTACGCACCTGGCCGTGAGCCCGCGTGCCACGATTTCCATTCGTTCACACCGATTGGCAGGCCGGCAAGCCTGCCCCACAGGATCATGCCGCTCTGGAATCGCTAATTGCATCTGTAGACGCAACAGACACCTGAAGGGACATCGTTGACTCCGTCCCATGAGTCCTGTATTCTAGCCGTATCCATAGCCATTCACGGAAGTTCTCACCATTAGCCGTGCTGAAACGGCGGCGGACCAACACAGGGTCTTCGCCCTGCGATGGAGCGCCGAGAATGAGCGTCCCACAGTTCATACGGTATGGCACGCGGGAATTATTCGTCACTGTCGCCGGCTGTCTCGCGGTTCTTCTGACCCTCGCAATACTCACTTGGCCTCTGTGGTTTCTCCCATACATGTGGTTTACCGAAGGCGCCTTGTCTATTCGCAATATGTCGGGCATGGATGTCCGATTCGAGCGCATTGAGGTCAGTGGCAAGGTGCTCTGGGCAGATCCTGACGTGATCCTTCCGAGCGTGAGGAATTTCGAGAAGCCGTACCTCGACCCTGCTTCGAGAGGGCTTCTTCTGCGCTTCACTGCTCCGAAGAAAACTGTGGAGCTCAAAGCCGTGGTCATCCTCGATGACCGGCACAGAGAGACGGTCCGCTGCATGCTGAACAACGACATGCGCCCGTGTTTCTTCGAGATTGACTACTTGCGGGGCAGCATCGTGTGTCGCGGTCGCACATCCATGCTGCTCTGAGCCCGGAGAGGCCGGCGTTCCTAGGCAAGTGCAGTTTTCGAAAGCGTGAGACGGTGCATTCCCGTTGCTGGTAGTGCCGATTCGTCGGAGCAGGAGGTGAGATCCGATGCATGCAGACATGACCTCCGCCACGAAGCAGCCGACGATCCATTGGAAATGGCTGCGGTGGCATGCGCTGGTCGGTGCAGGTGCCTTCTAGTGTGATGCCGTCTACTTCCGCGACGCGTATCTGCTGTTTTTGCTGCCGTTCGCAGTGGTGTTCTCGTTCATAGCTGCTTTGATCTGCGCGAGCAAGGAGCGGCTGCCCTGACGTTTGCTCTTGCCGGACTGGTGTACGTACTGGCAATTGCAACAATGTGGACTTCCGGATGGGCGTTCGCTCGGCAGGGCGAGGGGAATGCGGAACCGGTGATCGCTGCCGTGAACCAATTCAAGGCCGAACACGGCCGTCTGCCCGGTTCCCTCAATGAGCTTGTGCTTGGACACCTGGGGACCATCCCTTGCGCGACCCTGCCCTGGAGGGAGACCAACGAATTCTGGTACTACGTCATCGGTCTGGGCCCCGGCAAAGAGCCGGTAGCAAGGCTCTGCTTCAGGGTCGGCTCGAATTGGGATGCGTGCTTTCACTTCATGGACCAAACTTGGCGCGGTCAGCGTTCCACCGACTGAGGTGTCGCCTGATCCGCTCCTGCGGGCCATTGCTGAAGGGAGGGAGATTGCATGACTCCGAAAGCCGCCTCCGCCAGGGAAGAAGTGAAAAGCGTTTGGCGAAGGCTCCCGTTGCATGTGGCGGTCTGCCTGACCGCCTTTGTCGTGGATGCCGTTGTGCTTCACGGGTTCTTGGCAGGTTTCATCCTGTTTCTGGCCGCTGTCTGCTGGTTCTTACCGGCTGCTCTCTTTCATCTCACTTTCTGGTTGGCTTCGGTCGTTCATCGTTCCTTCAATGGCGGGCAGCTAGTCCGGGCCCGGGTTGTGGTAGCACTCGTGTACGTTGTGACGGTCGGCGCAATATTGGGTGTGCAGGCGGAGATCAATCGTCTGGCCGAGCAACACGCTACCCTCGTAATCGATGCCGTGGACCGATTCAGAGCCGCCCACGGGTGTGGGCCCAAGTCCCTTCATAGACTGAATCCCCAATATCTCAAGACCATCCCTCTCGCAGCACCTACTCTGGCCCACAACCGTTTCCACTATGAATGCTTAGGCTGTCAACTATCTCCACTGAGCTATTGGTCTGATTGGCCTTTCTACAAGCGCTACTGCGAAATTCCTTTTAGAGGCTGGAAAGAATTGGGGGTTCAGCGGGGACATCCGTTCCTCTCCTTGAGGTACCTCACCCAAGTCGAGACTAACCGGTTACCGGAAAGGCCCAATTCGACGACACGCCATGTTACGGTGCTGCGTGTCCCAACTCCGGCCTTTTCCCATGCATTCCGGCGGATCAGTCTGAAAGGGCGAACACTGTGCGAATGATTCGGTTATGAGGCGGGATAAGGAGATCATACGCGGAAATCGAGCCGGCCCGCATGGAGAAGAACCGTGAAGAGGCCCTCGCCCGAATCGAACAGATCTTTGATTCAGACCCTGACACCCCTGCGGCCGATTAGGCAGACGGGCATGACACAGTTCTTGCCTCACGGCCGCTCAGTGAACCGTCCGCGTGTCCGGGTCGTCCACGTGGCAGTCGGCCTTGATCTCGGCCACGATGCGATCCACCACGTGAGCCGGGTACGTGGCGTTGAGGTGGCTCAGACTGTAGTATGCCAGGCCCCACTCCCATACGAGTACGTCCGCCTCGCATTCCAGCGCCTGCTTGAACTTCGCATGCGCAGGTCCCGGAGCCGGTTCCTCGACCCGGCTGCGAGTCCGTGCCACGAGTACTCCCAACTGGTGAAGAAACGCTCCTATGAACTGGTCTTCCGGCAGGTCCTGGTGTTCGTCGTAGAGCAGTATCTCGAATCGTGCGGCTTGAGGCGACCCCTGAACAGTCGCCTGCATCCCCAGCGGCAGCGCGAGATTCGCGGCCATCCTGATCGCCAGGTCCACCGCACCGGAGAGGAAAAGCTCGGCAACATCCTCGGGAAGCAGCGCAAAGGCCTTCTCGATGCGCCCCGCAGTGTCCGGCCTGACCTCCAGTCCGGCTCGCTGCGCCCCCTTGGCCAGGCTGCGTGCTACTAAGTCACGGATTGCGTCTGAACCGGTCTCGGTAGATTCTGTCTTCATTCTCGTGTGGGGACTCCTCCCTTGCCGGCACGCGGGCCTGCCTCCGCGATCAGTCGTTGGCGGTTTCGGCCTCGAGGCGTTCCAGGTCTCTGATACGGCCCACGAGGATCAACACGTCATTGAGCTTGATGACGTAGTCAGGGCCGGGCAGGAACACCACCTTCTCCTGCTGGGGATGCGCCACCGCGAGCACCATGGCCTTGTACCGCTCCCGAAGCCCAAGGTCCAGCAGCGACCGACCGTGGAACTCCACGGGCGACTTCGCCTGGATCACCTCGTAGTCCTCCGCGAGAGGGACGAAATCGAGCAAATTCGGGTTCACGATCTGGCCGGCTACCCTGCGAGCCGTCTCCCGCTCGGGAAATATGGTGTCCGACGCGCCGACCGCCTTGAGTATCGCAGCATGATCCTCGGTGACCGCTTTGGCACGGATTCTCTTCACGCCGATCTTCTTCAGGTGCAGGGTGCAGAGTATGCTCGCTTCGATGCTTTCCCCAAGACTCACGATCGCCTCATCGAAGCCCGCGTGCACCAGCGCGCTCAGGCTGGCGAAATCCCTCGAATCGACAATGACCGCCCTTTGCACATGGTCCACGATCGCGTTCACGCGCTCCTCGTTGAGGTCAAGCGCGAGCACGTCACACTTCTTGGCCAGTTCCTTGGCAAGCTCGCTCCCGAACTGACCCAGACCTACCACGCATATGGTTTTTCGCAAGCGCTTCAACCTATCATCACCGTGCCTTTCGGATAGCCGACATGAGCCCTGTCCTTCCCAAAGGCCCACAAAGCGATGGTCAGAGGTCCGAGCCGGCCAAGATACATGGTCGCGATTATCCAGAGTTTGCCTGTGTCATTCAGCTTGGGAGTGATACCTGTGCTCAAGCCCACTGTCCCGAACGCGGAGATCTGTTCGAAAAAGAGCTCCAACGCCTGCACGGAAAGATGCTCCTGGGTTTTCAGCAAGAAGAACACCCCCACAATATTCCATAGAAGGGCCAGGCTCAACAGGCAATCCACCTTGCGCACAAGATCTTCTCTGAGGCTACGGTCCATGAGCCTGCACTCGGTCCGGCCCTTCAGGCTGGCTTCCAATCGAGCCAGATAGATGGCCACGGCCGTGGTCTTCACTCCTCCTGCACACGAGCCGGGTGACCCGCCGATGAACATCAACAGAATGAGCACCAGTAGCGACGCGGAAGGGAGCCGGCCGATGTCCAGGCTGTTGAATCCGGCTGTCCTCGCGGACACCGATTGGAACAAGGAGTGCACCACGTGATCCCACCACGACACTTCCTGAGACGTGAGACCGAACAGCATGAGAAACGCCGCGCCGCCAACGATCAGTATCGCGGAAATCCTGATGACCAGCCGCGCATGCAGGGAAAGACCGCTGAATTCCGACGGTTCCGAACCCCTCACCCGGTAAAGGACGCGCCTGCCGACCTCGAGAAGCACCATGTAGCCAACGCCTCCCAACACAATCAGCGCCATGATCGTGAAGAGCACCACGTGGCTGTCCCGGAACTCCACGAGGTTCTCTTTCTGAATCGAGAACCCCGCGTTACAGAACGCCGAGACCGAATGAAACACCGCGGAAAAGACGGCCTCTCCCCATCCGAGGCGAGGCCACATGGCCAGGAACAGCACCAGCGCCCCTAATCCCTCTATCGCCACCGTGACGCTCAGAATTGCATGAAACGACTGCCAGAAGTGCGCGGCAATATCGCGTTGGAAGAAGGAGTCGCTGACCAAAGCCTGGGCCTGCAACGAGATCTTCCGCCCTGCCAGGTAGAAGAACAGCCCGGCAAACGTCATTACTCCGAGGCCGCCCGTCTGAATCAATAGGAGAATCACCACCTGGCCGAAACGAGTGAAGTCTTTGCTGGTGTCGACCGTGGTGAGGCCGGTGACGCACACCGCAGACGTGGACGTGAACAGCGCATCCACGAAGGTCACGTTGCCCGTCCCTTGGCTCCAAGGCAACCACAGGAGCAGCGCGCCGATCAGTATCACTCCGGCAAAGCCCCCAAGAAGTGAACTCTGCGGTGACGAGAGCAACCTGTCTATACGGGACTCGGTTGGAGTCATGAATTCGTCCCTGTGAGGGCCTGTCCCACAATTACCGTGTAGGTAGGTTGCCCGTGGCCCTTGCAAGATCCTCCCCCTCCCCCGCCTTGAGAAAAGGAGGGGAGCAGGAAGGTGCCTCCTAACCCCCCTTTTCTAAACTGAGCCTTACCCAGATGGTAGGCCGCTGGACACCGAGGGATCGGGGAGTTGTGGGACGATTAATGAAATCAAGACCTTATAAGTATTGGCTATGTCGGCCAGGCGTTGCAGGCCGGTCCAAA
>JBFMAA010000093.1:0-23075 GCA_040755955.1 Thermodesulfobacteriota bacterium | reverse complement strand
GAAGGGACTTCTTTCAAGAAGTCCCTTCCCCCGGACCCCCGCCCCAAGAACTTCTGAATCATTGCGGCTCCCGCTAGTCGCCGCAGGGTAGTCCATGAGTGAAGGAGCCGGCATTTCCATGGTTCGTTGCGCTCGAGTCGCGGGCATGAGCCGTCTCAGGTGGATGGGGGTCTCGGGGAACAGGCGTTTCACCAGTAAGGTCCGACTTCTCCGTTTCTTTAGAAGAAGAGTCATGGCATGAGGCTACAAGCAATGATGAAAGTCAGCGCCCACATCGCAAGAACCCGTTGGATGGTGAGAACCAGCCAATATTCTAAAAGTTTTCGGAAAGGGGTCCGGGGGACAACTCTTTTTCAAAAGAGTTTCCCCCGGACGACTTTCATGTGAACTCTTGGATCATTGCGGGTGCCTGCCGCTCGCCCAAGTCATCTCTCGAAATTGGTGATTTCGTATTCCTTGACTCCCCCGGGAGTTCTCACCTCGACCACGTCGTCGATCTCTTTACCGATAAGCGCCTTGCCCAACGGCGAGCTTACCGAGATGATGCCGTTGTTCACGTCGGTCTCGTCAGGTCCGAGGAGTTTGTAGATCTTCTTTTCCCCTGAATCGACTTCTTCGAGGGTCACCCGACATCCGAAGACGACACGTTCGGGCTGCGGTTGATCGGCCGGATCGATCACTTCGCAGGCTGAGAGCCGCTCCTGCAAGTCTCGTATGCGGCAGTCGATAAGCCCCTGCTTCTCTTTCGCGTAGGTGTATTCCGCGTTCTCCGAGAGATCTCCGTGTCCCAGAGCGATTTCGATCTCTTTGGTCACTTTGGGTCTCTCCACTCGGACGAGGTTGTCGATTTCCTCTTGGAGTCGCCTGAAACCTAGTGGAGAAATGGGTCTTCTATCCAGGGTCATGGTCAGTGGTCCTCAGTTCGTCAGTTTGTGCGGTTGCGGCCGCGCGATATCCGCCGACCGCGGCGGGAACCGTGTCGAGCTCTCAGAGTGTACGCATGAAATGAGCGCTGCAGTATCTATTGCGACGAGTTCTTTGAACGGATCCGGTCTCGTCTGTCCATTGCGCTGCGGGCGAGACGTGTGTTCCCGAAGCCGATACCAAGTGCTCGGTTATTTTGTCCCCCGTGTCTTGTAACAGACCGGGCCCTTCAGGTCAACGGCTCAGCCATTGAGGGGCGATGCCGATCCGCCTCCAAGATCGGGCGGGAACTGAGGGCTGGAGATCACTCGCCAATGATCTTCACCAGTACGCGTTTGCGTCGGCGTCCATCGAATTCCCCGTAGAAAATCTGTTCCCATGTGCCGAGATCGAGTCGTCCTCCGGTTATCGCGACCACCACCTCCCGGCCCATCACCTGTCGCTTCAGGTGAGCATCCGCGTTGTCTTCGCCGGTGCGGTTGTGAAGGTACTGGTCGGTCGGCGCGTGGGGAGCGAGCTTCTCCAGCCACTTGTCGTAGTCCTGATGAAGCCCCGACTCATCGTCGTTAATGAAGACCGACGCGGTAATATGCATCGCATTGACCAGAACCAATCCCTCCTGCACTCCGGACTCGGACACCGCACCCTGCACCTCTGGGGTGATGTTCACGAACTGTCTTCGCGTGGGGATGTTGAACCACAACTCTCTCCTATGGCTCTTCATGGAGTCCTCCGAATAGCCGTTGCGACAACTTGGTTTGGGGAAGAGCGTTGGACGGAAGGCGATGTCCATGGGAGCGGTTATGCGCGTGGGTCTCCTGCAACGATCACCGCAATTGCGAAAAAAAGGAATAAAACCAATCAATTACCATATCATCCGAGAATATGCATCAATTGCGAGGGCTCTTTTTCTCGAAACTACCTTAATTTATATTGACAACACCCGGATATTATGATTTAAGTCCTTTCATAACAGCGGGAGGCGTAGCCCGCTGATCAACATACCTTTTCCCCATGCGGAGCCCCGGTTCTCATCCTCCTTTCCGGGGCTTTCCTTTGTACCCCGTCGCCCTCGCCCTTGCGCTCATGCGAACGTCTTCTGCAGCTCCGCGTCGATCGTTTCCGGGTCTCTGCTGAAAAGCTTCACCAGGTGGCGGAGGTGCAGGAAGCTGTCGAGATCGATTTTCGTGAACCGTATGGCCATTCCCGTGCCATCGGTCCTGATCACCTCCCCTTCCAACTCGATCTGCAACACACTGGAAGGCCCCGAAACCTCAAGGCTCAGCACGCATGCGGTTCCTACCGGCAAAGGGGTGCCGTTGACTATGAACGCGCCCCCCATGCTGATATCCTGCAGTTCTCGGGCGATCAGACCCGCCTCTCCGTGAGAGACGGTAATCTGCATCCGCACCACAACTCTCGTGAAATGTCTTCGTTCATTGCCCAGCATGGTTCACATCCGCAGGCTCGTCGCAGGGGAAGCCGGCTTCGTCCGGACTTTTGGAGCGTACGCCCCTTCTTCCAGGCTAGCCGAAAAACCCGCCCAATACAACCACGGATTATCCGACGCGTGGCGTTCGTCCGACAGAAGCCCCCCCCCGAGCCTAGCTTTTCGGAACCATAAGCAGGATCATATTGCGGCCTTCGAGGCGTGCTGCCTGTTCGACTTGTCCCTCTTCTCCGACCAGGGTCACGAGTTTGTCGAGCAGCACCTTGGCCTGTTCCGGGTGGGTTATTTCCCTCCCCCTAAACATAACCGTGACCTTCACTTTATGGCTCTCCGACAGGAACTCCTTCAGGCGCTTCACCTTGTACTCAAGATCATGATCTTCCGTCTTCGGTCGCAGCTTGATCTCCTTCAGGCCCGGTCCGCGTTTCTTTCGGTCGTGTTCCTTCTTGCTTTCCTGGTACCGGAATTTTCCGTAGTCCATGATCTTGCAGACCGGTGGATCCGCATTTGGGGCAACTTCCACCAGGTCAAGGCCATAGGTCTCGGTCCTGTGAAGGGCGTCGGCAATATCGAGAATGCCCAGTTGCTCGCCCTCCGGGGCGATCACGCGCACCTTGGGAGCTCTGATGTCGCGGTTGATTCGGACTTTTGCTTCGCTTGGCACCGGAGGTCTTGGTTTGCCTCTCATGTGCACCTCCCCCTTGCTTGGAAACCTCCAACGATCTGGACGGAATCAACGGTCATAGACGCTTCTCAACCTCCTCCCGGAACCTGGAAATGAACTCCTCGACCGTGCAGCTCGAGGTCTCTTCTTCGCCCCTCCTGCGGACTGAGACGGTTTGGTTATCGGCTTCTTTGTCGCCCACGATGATCATGTACGGGACGCGTTGGGTCCTTGCCTCCCGGATTTTGAACCCGATCTTCTCGTTTCGCAGGTCCAATTCCGCGCGGCAGGACGCATGTTGAAGCCGTCTGGCCACGTCCTGGGCGTATTCGTGGTGTCTGTCGGTGATCGTCATCACCAATGCCTGGACCGGCGAAAGCCACAGCGGAAACGCTCCGGCGTAGTGCTCGATGAGCACTCCAAGAAACCGTTCGATCGCGCCCAGGATGACGCGGTGGATCATCACCGGCCGTTTTCTTTGGCCGTCGGAATCCACGAACGTGAGGTCGAACCGATCCGGAAGCGTGAAGTCGCATTGGATGGTCGCGCACTGCCAGTACCTGGCCAGGGCGTCTTTGAGTTTGATATCGATCTTGGGGCCGTAGAACGCGCCGTCTCCTTCGTTGATTTGGTAATCGGCACCGATCTCTTTGAGAGCGTTTTCCAGTGCGGACGTGGCGCGTTGCCAATCCTCGTCGCTTCCTATGGACTTTTCGGGTCGCGTGCTCAGCTCCATGGCGTATTGGAACCCGAACAAGGCCATCACTTCCTTGACGAATTTGAGTATGCCAAGGATTTCGTCATTGAGCTGGCCTGGAGTGCACAGGATATGCGCATCATCCTGGGTGAACTGCCTGACTCTCAGCAGCCCGTGGAGGACTCCGCTCTTCTCGTGACGATGCACGGTTCCGAGCTCGAAGAGCCGGATGGGGAGGTCCCTGTACGAGCGGATCTTGGATTTGTAGATCAGCATATGGGAAAGGCAATTCATTGGCTTGATGCCGTATTCGACCTCATCGAGCCGCGTGAAGTACATGTGCTCCCGGTAGTGGTCGAAGTGGCCCGATTTCTCCCACATTTCTCTCTTCAGAATCGTGGGACCCACGACCATCTGGTACCCGCGCTTGAGATGTTCCTGGCGCTCGAACTCCTCCACCAGGTATCTGAGCATGGCACCTTTTGGGTGCCAGATCACGAGACCAGGACCCGCTTCATCGGATATGGAGAACAGGTCCAGTTCCTTGCCCAATTTCCTGTGATCCCGCTTCTTCGCTTCCTCGATCATGAAAAGGTATTCACCGAGTTGGGCCTTGGTGGGAAAGGACGTCCCATAGATCCGTTGGAGCATGGGGTTGCGTTCGTCGCCCCTCCAGTAGGCACCGGCGACCTTCGTGAGTTTGAACGCTTTGATCACTCCCGAATGGGGGATATGGGGTCCCCGGCACAGGTCGGTGAAGTCTCCTTGGGAGTAGAGGCTGACCTCGTCTGCGTCCAGGTCTCGAATGATCTCTACCTTATAGCTCTCGCCCTTCTCGGAGAATAGACGTATAGCCTCGTCTCTTGCCATGACCATGCGTCGGAACGGCAGTCTGCTCTTGACGATCTCCTTCATGCGGGTTTCGATCTTTGCAAGGTCGTCGGGGGTGAATGGCCTGGAAGTATCGAAATCGTAATAGAATCCGTCTTCGATGGCGGGTCCTATGGTGACCTTGACGCCGGGGAACAGCTCTTGCACTGCCTGAGCCATCACGTGGGAGGTGGAGTGTCTCAGTATCTCCAGTCCCTTGGCCGAGTCCGCCCTGACAAATCGCAGGGACCCTGATTCGGTAAGGGGAGCGTCAAGATCAACGGTACGTCCGTTGATTTCCGCCGCGATGATTTCGGCTCCCTTCTTGCCTTTGGTCGAGGATTGCTTAGAGATCTCAGCCGGTGTGATGCCTTTCGGATACGAGCTGACCTTGTCCTGAAACTGGATGTTAAGGGTAGGCTTCATGCTGCCGGAAGTTCGGGGCTTTGAATGGGGCTTGATGGGTGGCAAACAGGCCTCATCAGTGTGGTACACCTCCTCGTCTGCGCCTGAGACCGCCGCAGCGGTTGGATACTCGTGGTAGGCGCGTGGGGATTTGAACCCCAGACCCTCACCGCGTCAAGGTGATGCTCTCCCCCTGAGCTACGCGCCTCCGGAGCGACTATCGACTGTACCAAGCGTGTCGCCCGTTGTCAAGGTCGTTTTTTGCCTCCGCGTATGCCCTTAGTGCTCCATGAAGTAAATTCGGTGACATATTCCTGATCGAAATAGCTGGGACGTTGGCTGTGACTCCGAGAGGTTTCGGGTGGGACGGGCATCTTGCGCGTCTTTCCGAGGTTGACAAGCGAAACCCCTGTCCCACCCGGAGCCCGAAGTCACTTCTCAGAACGCGTAATGGCCTCACACAGCCTTGGGAGGAATCCACGGTCGGGTCTTCCGAGTCGAGGCATCCGGGATACTGCCGGATTCGGCAGTCACCTGCATGACCACGCCTCCTCGGCCGGCTCTGTAGCGCTTGCCGTGCCAGATGAGATAGTCTCTGAATACGGATCGCACGAGCAGGTACGCGCACAAGAACACAAGGGGGACCGCACAAACGGCCCACTTGGAGAGGGGTATGCCGAAGGGGTTGAGAACACGCAGGGGAAGCACCGTGCATTCCACCACCAACAAGAAAGCCAGCGCGGCCAGGAGGTATATCGCATCCGTGACTCCCGCGAGGCTCAGCCACGGCATGACCAGTGCCACTCCCACGGCTGCTGCGACGTTCACAAGCACGATCAGTGTGGCCAGCCAGATGCCCGGATTGGTGAACTTGGGAAACACGAGCTGGCGATCCAAGTAATTCAGCAAGCCGTTGAGAGACTGGTTCGGGAGCGGCGAAGTCAGCCGGGAGTCGAATGCCACGAGCACCTTGAATCCGGCCCTATCAAGGAGGTTCCCGAGGACCAGGTCATCAACGATCGTCTTGGCCCAATTCTCTGCCACGTCGAGCTGTAGCAGGATGTCTCGGCGTATCGCTGTGGCTCCGCCCCAGGGCTTCGGTTTTACCGCCAACGCGACGAAGAGTGCCGCTCCATAGATCGCCTGGCATATTCCCCAAAGCCGTTGAGGCTCCGGGTTGAAGACCCGAAACGTCGTCACCACCTGCGCTCCTCGGGTTCCCAGATGGCTCGTAAAGCGTTGCAGCCAGTCAGAGTCGGCCGAGTTTGTGCTGTCACAGAAGACGACGATTTCGGTTTCGGGCCTAAGCTCGCGAATGCCCGCGATCAGGTTGTGGTTCTTCTGCGCGCAGAGGTCTGCGATTCCCGCGATCAGCTTCCGACAATGTCCGTAACGGGCGCAAAGGGCATCCACCGTTTCATTGGCCGGGTCGTCTTCGCTCTCCAGGATGAAGGTGACGTCGTAGCACGGATGGGTCTGCTCGAGGAGAGATGCAAGAACCGTTTCTTGTTGCGGGATTCTTCCTTTCACCGGTACGAGGACTTGCGTTGGCGGGGGCTTGAGAGTCTGCGCGCTTCGCCGGGGAAGCAGCTTGCGCGCCCACATCCTGGCCAAACCTATGCCCATAACCAACGCCACCGGAAGGGCGCTCAACGCGAACCATGCCAGCACAATCGTGAAATTGAAACTCATATCCTGCTCTATCATGCGGAGTCACCCTGGGAACAGGACCACTCCCAAGAGGCGAAGAGAGAGCTGCGCCGCCCCGACCGGTCTGAATCTTAACTGGCAGCGGCTTTCAGGTGATTGGCCAAGTCCCATTCCCGCGTCTCTTGACCAAGCCTCAGCCCCCGGCCGACCTGAAGTGATTCCGACTCATTTCGGGTCAAACGAAGCCCTCAGATTGCCTGAATATTATTCTCTGGGAACTGTTTTCTGTGTCAGCCTGCGTGGGAACGGCATGGAGTAGCGCCGTGTAGGACCGCACGCATCCAAAATGCGTTCACGCTTCTGCGAGGCCGCGTAACGCTTCCGGAATTGAATCGAAAATCTTGATCACCTTGTCCAAATTGGTGATGGCAAACAATTCTCGAATCACCTTGTTTCCAATCCCTGCGATTGCGCACAACACGTGCGCCTTCTGCATGGTGATGTGGAAAGCCGCTATCTGTCCGAGTCCCTGGGAATCTATCCGTTCCACGCCGCTGAAGTCCAGCACCACCCTTTTGACGGCCTTCTTGATCAAGGTCTGTGCCAAGTCTCGCATCTGGCCTACCGCGTCCTTTGCTACTGTCTGCGGCATGACGAGAATGACTGCATCATCCCCCTTATATTCGAGTCTGATTCCCATTCGGCCTCGGTTCCTTCGTATCAACCGCGACTCGACGCGGGCTTCCGTCGGATTACATGAGGAAAGTCCGCTTCACCGCCGTGCAGGGGACCGTGACATTATTGCGCGAGGCTGACGCTCACCTTCACATTGCAGGTCAGGCCTTCCTTGATCCGTCCTTCCGCATCTTCGATCAGGCATTCTATATCATAATCCGCGGGCACTTCCAAGCTCGGGTTCTGGGGCGTCCACGGAATTCGAAGGACAGTGCAACGGAATTCGGTTTTCGGGATCGCGTCGAAGGAGACGGTGCCCCGATCATTGGGTTTGAGTTTCACCAGATCCAGTTCGTGCACCTTGCACCTTACCACCACCGAATCCATGGGAGCGACCATCATGAACACGAATCCTGCCTTGAACTCGTGGTCTTCACGGGCCAATGGTGACATCCACACTATTCTGCCGGAGATAGGGGCCTTGAAAAATCCCTTGCTCAGGGGAACGCTTGCCTCCGGGAATTTTCGCTCAGCCTGCCATTCCAGGATTCCCATGTCTGCTTTGTGTTTCCGTTCCGCCTCTTCAAGATCGTGCTTCGTCTTCTTCAGATCCGTCTCCGCGTCTTCCATGTTCACCTTGAGTTCCCAGATCTGCTTCTTGACAGCCTCTACTTCACGTTCTCTCTCGCGGACCGCGTTTGCATTCCCCATTCCTTTGGCGGTAAGTTCCCTCATGACCTTCAGTTCGTTTTCGGCTCTTTCCAACTGAAGCTTCTTAACGGGAAGGCCTGACTCCCTGATCTTCTCGATGGTGTTGGACCGCGCGCTCATCGAGTTCTTCAGGGACAGGACACTGGCCGGGTACATGCTTTGTTGGACGCGGTTAAGAGACTCCCGGTCGAGTGTGTAGCTTCCGAGGACCTGGCCCGCCTTCACGAACTGCCCCTCTCGGACATCGATTTTGTCGATGATACCACCGAGTTGCGACATCACGTTCCGTTTGATCAGCGCGAAGCTCTTGCCTCGAAACAGGATCTCGGCTTCCGATTTGGAGTCTTGGATTTCGGGCATAATGGCGGCCCGCGCCACCGATGGACTGGAGACCGCTTTCTTGGGCCCATGGGTGACCGTCACGAGAATAAGCGAGGCTATGGCGACCAGTCCCGCCAACAGCACTCCAAAGGCCTTTGTTTTTAGCCTCTTGGTGTCAATAACCGATTCTGCCATTGTACCTGTTCAAACCTCCCGCCATCGTCGCCAACTCCAGCAGTGCCCCCACTCTCTGTTGCAGCGCGGAAATAGCCTGGATCGATGCTTCCGTCCTCTTAATCTTATGGTCCAGGTACGAGTCCAGAGGCAGTTCCCCTGCCTTGTACTGCACGTATGCCTTCTCTTCACTGAGCTCCGAGAGCTTGGCATCCTCCCGTCGGAGCGACTCTCGTTCCGCGGACGTTTCGATCTCGTTGAGAATCTTTCTGAACGAGGTGTAGAGTTCTTTCGACAGGTTGTCCCGCTCTATGCGAGCGATTTCGGCATTGAGCTTCTGTCGTTTGATATCACGTACGCGCTTGAATCCGTCCCAGAGGGTGTAATTCAATCCCACCGAGATACTCACGCCGGAAGACCGGTCAACCTGGTTCGAGAGCCCTTCGAGGAGGAACATCGGTTGAGGCAGAATGGCGACATAGGATCCGGTCACCGCGCAGCCCTGGAGCTGTTCCTTCTTGGCGGCCATCTTAAGTTGCCAGTTCTCGGCCTGCACGTCTGCGAAGGTGACCCCTCGCCCGTTGAATCCCGCAAGGATTTGGTCCACGGCATCTCGGGTGTCGAGAGGAAGATGGTAATCCGGATGGTATCCGAGAAGCACCTTGAGCTTCGCTACGTTGTCTTCTTTGTCCCTTTCGATTTCCTTCACTCTGAGGCTTTGCTGCCGGGCTTGATTGGCAAGTGTCCTCAACGCGACCGCATCCATCTTGCCTTGTTGGGACAGGCTCTCTCCGTAGTTCAGTTTGTTGCGGTACATGGCAAGCGACTGGCGACTTGCCTTCAGCGTCCGGTCCTGTAAATCGATGGCGAAAAACAGCCGTGCAATCTCCCGCACGCCGCTTGACAACTTGTCGAAATGGTTGAGCCTCGCCACATCCACCATGAGCCCCTGAGACTTGATCTTCAGCAGCGCCAGATACGGGTTCCAGTTGGCCATGGAGAAATCCACGCTGAAGGGGTTGCGATCCTCGAACCCCTCCGGGCGTTGCAAATAGTAGCGCGTCGTGACCGTAAGGGTGGGGAGTATGTCAGCGTGAGCGTCCTTAAGATCGACGGACTTGAGCTGAATTTGGATCCGATTCTTGAGAAATGCGTCCGCGTGGGTGAATGCGTAGCGCACACATGTGGGGAAGTCGAACTGTCCGTACGCACGCTCCTCGCTTGCAGGTGGTGAAGCGGCAGTCGCCAAGCTCGAGAACAAGACGAGGCAACCCGCAATCCAACACCCCAACCGACCACAGCGAGCACCTCTCGCCCGCCGCCGGAGGCATCTTGGCGTCTTCGGGAGCAACTTCTACGCAGCCCTTCTGTTTAACGTGATGTTGTGTCTTCCATACCGTCAGGCTCCTCCAGACTGGCTTGTGAGGAACCGATTACACCTTGAAAAAACAAAAAAGAAAAAACGCTAGTGATTCCCTAATCCTAGTACCGGGCCCCAGTATACTTAAACCGTTGACCGATGTCAACCGTGTTTTACCCGCGCCACATGCCGGATTCAATGATTACGGCCGCTTATTTCCCACCGCGGGACATCACATGCTCGCACGCGAATCGGTATCAGAACTCCCCAAGCTGCGCACAAATTCGGCACACGTCTTGGGCATCGGGAGGAAACGGGAAATTCCGGATTGCTTCGCCGGGTTTCTCGTTCCCGAAGGGTCGGTTGCACGCGACCTTCCCGTCAGGTCCGGGGCAGCCCGAGGTCTCGAACGGCGATCCGGCATGGATACAGGGGTCGAGCCCATGCTGGGGTAGGCCGAAGTCGGCAATTCTGCCCATATCGTCAAATCGCATCTGCTCGCATCGCCCCATGTGGTGGTCGATAAGCCAGCGAGCGAGCTGCACGCGACGGTACGCGCCGATCGGAGGCGCACCGCAATGCTCCATGGCAGATCTCTTTTCCGGAAAGAAGGAGAACAGATGGGTGCATCCGCCGAGAGCTGCGGCGCGGTCTATGGCTTGGACGATCTCTCGCTCGGTCTCGCCGAGGCCGCAGATCAGGTGCACCCCGGCCATCGACTCGCCGAAGACCTCGATACTCTCCCCATAAACGCGCCAGTATTTATCCCATCGGTGCGGTCCAAGGACAGCTCTGCCTCGCAGACGCTCGAACAGGTCAGGGGTTGCCGCGTCGATTGCGACTCCGATTCTGTCCGCGCCCGCGTCCCGCATGGCCACAAGGTGGTCTCTTTCCATGACCGTGGGGCTTATCAGCAAGGAAACGGCTTTGCCGGTCTCCCGCGCAACGCGGCCACACACGTCAACCACGTCTCGCGGGGCTCTCGGATGCGTGATCATCGAAACGCACACCCGCGAAACGTGCCCAGGGCCATCCTTAATCCGCTCAATGACCTCGTCCAGCAAATACGCGCGCCATGGGACCCGGATGAAACTTCTGTCTGTCGAGTTCCCACGGGCAAGGCCGCAGAAAGCACAGTTGGCCTTGCAGCCATCAGGGTAAGTGAGCAGGAGGTTGATGCATCCGAGGCGCGCGTTCCTGAAGAACCAACCCTTCACAAAACCCAGCGTCATGGCGGCCGCGAGTGACAGCCTTACGTGCTGAGGGCTCTGTACGGCCGGCTGTTGCGCGCTGCTTCCAGAAGAAATCCCCATGTGTGCGTTCCTTTCTTGCCGGGGGGGGGCGATGTGCAAGGGGACAGGTTATGGGCTCCCAAAGCCTGCCAACGAACAGCAGCCCTCTGTCACCGATATCTCGAGGCCCATGGCCTCCGCCTCTTCGAGCGCCGCGTCGCAGGGTATGGCGATGGCATTTATGCCGGCCCGGATTGCCTGCACATCGAGCTCCCGACGGTAGCGGCCGCGTGGCCTGGCACATCCGAGGTGAGCCTTCAGACCCGGAAGCTCGATGCGCGCCCGTGCCAGGAAACGCGCCACATCGACTGGACCGGGAGGCGTGACTCCCGCCATGGGGGTTCCTTTCATGGGCGTCAGCACAACCACGACGTACCTCGTCAAGGGGAAATCGCTGAGCATCCTCAGTGCCTGCCACTCTCCCTTTTCTTCCCCGTAATGCAGTCCGAACACAATATGCGGAACCACTTCGAGGTTCGCTGCACGCAGGGCTTCGAGGGTTCCGCGAATCCCCGCGGTTCCTGCGGGAAGGTGGTACACTTGGCGGGCAGTCTCTTCGTCGCCTATGACATCCACCAGAGCCTGGTCAGTCCCTGCTTCCTTGAGCGCCGCTGCGGTGCCAGCATCGACCGTGCCGGCATGCACGGTGATGACAAGATTCGTGTTCTGCTTCAGCCTCCGGATTGCGGGGAGGAACTCCTGCCAGGGGAGCCTGCCTGTGCTGTCGCAGCCTCCGCTCACGAGCATCCCCAGGTCTCCTCTCGCGTGGGCTTCCATCCCGAGTCGGTACAACGAGTCTCCCGAGCACGCGTGAGCCATGGTCTTCAACAGCGACCCCTTGCAGTGCTCGCAGTTGAGCTCACATTGCGTTCCCGTGATTGAAACGGCCCGGTACTTGCCTCGCCGCCCGTTCACCACAAACATCCCCGGCATGTGCACCGACAAGCTGTTGCCATGGTACGCGCGGGACAGCCGCCACGACTCTGAAAAGAGTCGTGCAGTCTCCTTTTGTTCCATACCCCGAGTTCTCCTCATCACGGCCATAGAGCACGAACTCCTCGTTGTCGCGGTTACTCAGAACACGGACGCTTCCCTCAGGTTGTCTGTGGTCTCGGGGCATCCGGCAGGGTCGCGGGATCACACGAATGCGGCCACAGTGCCCCGCGCTGACTGGTGCGAAACGTTTCACCCTCTCCTCAAGCGAGGCGCACGGTAACCCCCTCCCTGGGCGGGCGAGGCAAGGGGGAGGGGGCTGCATCCACTTCCACGCTCCCGCAAACTTCAAGGCGCGACACGGCAGCCGCGCCAATCATAACGCACAGGCTGAAAAAAAAGAAGCGACAGAGGCTGCCCTCTGCCGCGAACGGCAGTCGATGCGGATTGGGTGGTTAAGAATCGCTGAGGTCGGTTCGTTGCTATTGGGCCCTTGCGCGATGCATGGCGGCTTGTCCTATCAATTTGTCGCCATGGTCGAGGCAGAATTGGACGAAGTTCTTCACTCGTTCATCCGCGTTGGCGTCATAGTACAAGTAGTAAGGGAGCGTAAACGGATACGACCTATCCCTTATGTTGGCTTCAGTGATCGCAATTGCCGCGGAGTCATCGTCCTTCCGGATCTTTAGGACTTTCAACTGAAGGGTCGGGAAGTGTTTCAACCACGTGTTGTAGTCCGCGAGCCCGAGGTAGCCTATTGAGTCCTCCTCGGCGGCACAGTGGAGCATCAGTAGCTTGCCGCTGGTCCGAAAGTCGGTGCCGGGACGGAAATCAGCCCCTTTCATCAGATCCTCCTTCAACCACACTCCGTGGCCATGAAGCGGATACGCAAGCGAATTCACCCTGATGTCCCGATCCGAGCCTCCAAGCTGACCCCATCTGGTGCATGCGCCCGAGAATACCTTCTTGATCTGGTCAATAGACAAGACATCCACCGGAACGGAGCGGTGGACGAAGAACACTATCCCGTCGACCCCTACTCGCAGCTCGCGGATCTGAATCCCTTTGTCTTGAGCGGTCTTCCTTTCCTCCTCCCGAATCGGTCGGGACGCCATAGCGATTTCCGCATTGCCGTCTGACAGGGCCTGGATTCCTTTCATCGTCCCCGTCGGCATGAGGGCAACGTGAGCTGCCGAGCTTTGTTTCATATACGCGCCGCGGATTTGTTCCACCCATGGGCTCATGCCCGTGGAACCATAGATACGGATCGGCTGAGTCTCATCGGCCTGCGCCCAGGGCGCCAAAAACGCCAACGCAATCAAAGCGACTCCGATTCCCGCCATTCCTTGTTTCACCGTGTGTTCCTCCCTCGTAGATGCGGCACCGGCGATGTCCCCCGCAACGGGGTTCATTCACTTGGGGCTCTGAATCGACTACCGAGCGAAATCACCCCGGTGTCGGTTCTGGTGCGCCCAATTCCGGGGTTCAGAGCATCCATCCCACCCGTGCGAGAGGGCGCCCGTGTCCGGCACGGTAATCCTGAGTGTGGGTGCTAGCAAGCGGCATGCCAGTGTTGGAAGTCGGGATGACGGGGACACGGTAACCGCTCCTGGAACGGATTCTCTCCCCAAGGAGTAGTTGCGGTGCGAGGCAGGGATGTGGGTCCGACCGAAGACGTGGCTGAGCCCGGAAAGCCCGGCTCTGTGCGTGTGTGGATGTTTATGTTGTGATCGCAGCTAGTTAGGTATGAGCGCAAAGCGCTCGCTTAGGCGAGAAGCGGAGCGGTGTCCGCTCGTGCCGGCGGTAACAGCCTTGGCAAAGGACCACAGTGAAGCGCCAGGAAAAAAAGCCGGGATGCGATAAGTCCCGGCAAGGGTTAGGAGGTAAGGATTGTTGATGTTGTGGTGTTTGTATCGACTTTAACATCTGAGACTAACATAGCACACTTAAAGGGGTTTGTCAACAGACAAACCACGCTCACCGACGCCACCAAGACTTCGGCCTGATCGGTTCCGAGGGGCCCGGAAAATTCCGATCCCGGAGTATGGCGAGCGGAATTTCTCGTGCCATCATACGGGCACGGTCCTTGCCTACGACGCGCTCTGCCACTCTCAACGCCAGCGAAAGCCGCGGCAGGCGCACGCGGGATGAGTGCGCGTCCGTAGCGATGACGTGGGCCAGGTTGTGCCTGAGCAGGATTTTGGCGGTCTTCAGGGCAGCGCTCCCAGCCTCGCCCAGCAGGCTGTCTGCCGAGATCTGTAGTACCAGTCTCCAAGGGGGAAGCTCCTTCAGTAGTTCGTACACGTGCTCGGGGTTTTCCTGGATCGGGATATTCTTCTCAAGATGGCCCAAGACAATTCCGTACCCGGCGCTTCCGACCTTTTTGAGCAACCGCGCCAGGCCCGGTGCGAGGTGCGCGGGGTGAAGGTCCAGCAGTACGTAACGACCTTGATTGAGCGGCAAAATCCTCCCGGACCGAAGCTTCTCCACCAGATCAGGGGCAACGCGCACTTCCATTCCCGGGACGATCCTCAGATTCAGGCCCGCTTCGATGACCAGCCGGTTCAAGGATGTGACCGCGGAGATGATCTCATCAGGATTATTGATAAATTGACCGTCAGCAAGGTGCGGAGTCGCCGCTATTACCCGAATTCCGTCCTCTGCCGCGAGTCGGCACATGGCCATAGTCTCGTCCGGGTCGTTTGGCCCGTCATCCATGCCGCTAAGGAGATGGTTGTGAATGTCGATCACGGGAGCTTCCTCTCAGGGGTCAGCCCGTCCGGCGAATTCGGCGCTTCCGGTTGCCGAAGCTTCGCTCTCGAACCGTTGCCGCCGCGGGAATCGGCAGTAATCAGCAGTCTCTTCGCGTCCGGATAGGGGTGTCGCCCCCGGAACGCAACCCGCGCTGTGTGGCCACCACGACATAGGAATAGGACCGGTCCATCATTGGGCCTGACGGTGTCTTTCGGTAAAAGGAGCAACCTTCAAGAATCGGCACAAGTTTTCCATGGTAAAGTAGTCGAGAGCTTCCACGAATTTCTCGATTCGCCCCGCTCGTTTCAGAGCCGGGTGGCCTTCCGGAATCGAGAGCAACGCCTGTTTGATTCTCGCAGCATCCTCGGCAGCGGTACGGCCCAGGGCAGCGACCGGCCATTCCGGGTAAAGCGGCGTACTGCACGCTGCCGGAAAGTCGTTGTGTTGAACCTGATTGAGAATTACGAACTCATCCACACGGATTTTGCCTTCCCTCTCCATGTTTTCAAGGAGGTTGGTTCGTACCGTTCCCGCGTCCGCCTTTCCCTCGCGAACCGCGTAGACCACTTCTTCATCGGATTCTTTCCCGCTCTCGACGAGCACCTTCAGATCGCGTTCCGGCTTTAGTCCGCAGCCTTCGATCTCCCCCTTTTGGAAGAGCCATCCATCGGGAGATGAAAACTTCGGGCACATGAGTGCCCTGTCGCGAAGATCATTAAGGGAAGCAATTCCTGAGCCCTTTTTCGCGAATATGACCCCTCCGGAAACAGCACCTGAGCCTTCGTACTTTGCGGTGACCAACGCCCGGGCGTGGTAACGAACCTGGCAGCGAACAAAGAACCAAGGGTTGGTGAATATGATCGCAGCCGGCTCCTCTCTCACAAAGGCCATGAACTCGCTGTATTTCAGGGGCACAACGGTTACCTTTTGGCCGACGTGTTCGGTCAAATAGCTCTGCAACTCCGCCCATTCGAAAGCAGCAGCTTCCTTTCCGCGCTCAGCCAGCATCCCTATCTTGATCTCGCCCCAGGCCACAGACCCCATGAGCACCGATAGGAAGCATGCCACCACTGCAAATGCCGTCCTTCTCATTCATCCCTACCTCCTGCCATGTTCAACCGTCACCCCCATGCTTAGGGCGCTCAGTCAACATTGTCAAGCCGGTTACAAGCGTGGAAACGTAATCATTGTGCTTGGTGAGGACTGTTCGGAATCGCGTAAGAGTCCTTCACCGCGACTTAGACGACGCGGAGAAAAAAAGAGAAGAATATGAAAAAGATATGCCTTTCTGCCGCGGCGGACGGAAGCCCCCTGAACGGTTACCGGTTACCCTTGATGTGCCAGAGTGCGCGGCACCTCATGAGAGATTCGCGGACTTCTCTTCTGCGTCAACGCCTAGGCTCACCGAGGGAAGGGGAGGAGAAAAGCCTCTTCCTTGGCGGGACAGAAAGTCCGTGTCTACTCCGCCGGTCCGCGAATTTCAAGGAGCGTTACGATAAGTGACGGTATGCGGACAGGTATGGGTATCCCCAAAGCGACCCGGTATCAGAAGCCGTTTGCCTGCAAGTAGAAGTGCTGCATATAGACGTGTCTTGGCGCCTTCTCGAGGTATTTTCCCGAGCATTCGCCGCCGGGCCGAATGGGAGAAGCCTTGGGCACAGGCCCCCTGTCAAACCCGAGTTGATTGGATATGCCGTCCCAGAAGTATTTCATCAGCCCAAAACCGTGGGAGACGCCGGGCATCAAGACAAGAATTAAGACGATCATAAACAGCATGTTGCGCTTCATAATTACTCCCTACCAAGAGCTTTCACGCGTTTATATCCGACATTGCACGAGATGTCAATCAACATCCCCGGCCAAGGTGAATCCCGCCCAGAAGAACGGATGATCATACGTGCCCCGTTCCAGTGTCCTCACACTGCGCCTCGCCTCATGCAGCGCCGCGAGCCTGTCCCGGCCGAGGGCAAGGTTGGTGAAGAAGGCCTTCACCAGCGCAGAGGAGGCATGGACATCCACGCTCCACAGGGTCATGAGCACCGCCTTGGCTCCGGCCAGGTGAAACGCGCGCCCCATCCCCATCGTCCCTTCGCCGGAAATGCGTTCTCCCAGGCCTGTCTTGCATGCCACAAGCGCGACGATGTCCGCGGACATGTTCAGATCCGCTATCCTGCTCATCTTCAACCAACTGTTCGCACCGGCAGGGACCGTGCTGAGAAGCAGAGCGGGTTCTCCCACACCCGGCACCTCGTTCAGGATACCGTGGGTTGCAAAGACGATCGTACCGAACTGTGCGAGATTCGGCGCGATCCTCTGCTCAAACCGCTCCAGGGAAGCCCCGTCGCGGGTATAGACTTCCGCCTGTCCCTGGGCCAGATTCGCCAGCTCGCGGGCCAGTTCTCCGGTTTCCCCGAGCTCCGAAAACCCCTCTTCCACAAGCCTGCACTGATCCTGAGAAAGATACGTCAACGCGGGAGCCTTGGGCGTGCCGGGGCCTGCCGCGCCGAGCGTGATCAGGTCGGCTTTGATCTGCGCGCGTCTCTCGAGGGAGATGTCCTTGTGGGAGACGTTTCTGCACTGAATGATCGGGTCTGCAATCACCAGAAATCGGTTACCCGCGGTTCGGCCGGCCTTGCGTGCGCGCAGGAGGGTGAGCGCGGTGAGGGACTGACTGTACACGAGGGGATTGCGGTCACCGAAAAACCGAGCCCCGTCGATCCTGGGCAGGAACTCGCCAGGAACCACCTTCGCGTCGGAATTCATCACCAGCATCTCGAACGGCACCAGTCCGAGATGCTCGTCAGGGATCACGTTCAGGGGCACCCCCTCGGGCAAGTTGTCCAAGACCGGGGATACCAACAACCGGAATAGCTCATGTCCGGCCCTGAGATTCGACTCGTCGTACCTCTCCGGGTGGAGAGCCCCGTCCGGTCCCGCGACGTCGAACGGGCGGCGGAGGTCCTGCACAAGGGCCCGAATCGTCTCGGATCTCACGGGTTGAGTGAACGACGCCACCACCTCTCTCCCGCGTGTCAGGAATATCAAGGTAGCAGAGTCGGTCACCTCGTAGAGCAGGGCCCATTCATCGTCCCGGAGCGCGGCTTCCTTGAGGCCTCCTGTACGGGCCAGCCTGACCTGCGCGAAATGTGGGTCCCGCGCGGTGATGGTCTGAAGGATCTTTGCCTTTCTCTCTTTGAGCCTGCCCCTCGTCTGTTCCAGGGACGGCACGAGCACGTGTTTCCCTTCGAGGGCCCTCGCTTGTGTCAGTTGCGTGTAGTTGTGTCGCAGCTCGCCTTCGGTCCTGGTCAGGTCTTCGAGCACGCCCCGGTCCACAGCCCATTTGCCCACGGGAACACTTGGGGTCAGCCTGTCCGAGAAGGAGCGGGCTTTTGTGTGCTCGGCCGCCTTGAGCGCGTCGTAGGCGTTTCCCAGCCTCATTCGTACCCGGGCTAACCCTTTGTACGGGAGGACGTGCCGGACTCCGAGGAGCTCTTCACCCTCAAGAAATCGCAGCCTTGACTCCGGTTCCAGGGTCTCCCTGATGTCTTCGGCGTACTTGACGGCCTGTTGGTACGCGTCCGCGGCTTCTCGGGGACGATTGAGGCGTTCATGGACCAGCCCGAGACCCACATGTGCCAGAAACAAGAACTTCAGGCTGCCTGATTGCTTTGCCTGCGCGGCCAGGCGGAGGAACTGTTCCTTGGCCTCTTCGGGCCGCGTGTCTCTGAGGAACCTGGCCTTCACATACGACAAGAGCATGAGATCGTTCACGTTTGTGGGTTTGACCTGCGTCGCCGCCTCGTCCAGGAATTTGGCCGCGTGTTCCAGGTCCCTGCCGGTAGGCCCCGATTCGGACCGTGCGTATGCGTGCTTTTCCAGGAAGAATAGGGCACTCTTGCAGAGGACCTCCACCGATGGAGCTCCAATGCGCTTCTTGACAGCCACCGCTTCTTGCAGGTTCTGTTCCGCGAGTGCCAGGTCGCGGTCCCGGGCCCTTCTTGTGCGGCTGATCGCCATGTCAGCGAGCGTGTTGCCGAGGAAGAACAGATCATGTATGTCCCGCTGCAGCCCTGCGGCCTTGTCGTAGAGCGAGAAGGCCTTGTCGAAGTCGCCGAAGTATTCGTGGAGGTTCCCCAATCTCAGCCATGCGGTGGCAAGGAGGCGACGATCCTGGATCTCTTCAGCGAGCTCCGCGGTTTGCTGGGAAAACGTGAGAGCGGTGGGGAAATCTCCCTTGTCGCGCAAGACAAGGCTCATGTTGTGCATGGCGTTGGCTGATCCTCTCTTCGATCCCACCTCTTGGAAGATCGCGTACGCATCGTTGAGCCGGGCGAGGGCCCCCTGGTAGTCACCTTGCGCGAGCACGACCATGGCCAGGTTGTTGAGGGTCTCGGCGCGCATGAGTCGCTGCCCGAGCTCGTCTCGGATGCCGAGTGCCCGCTCCGTTTCCGTACGCGCTGACTGGTAGTCGCCTTGTTTCCATCTCACCGAGCCCAGATTGTTCAGGGCAGTGGCCAGGCCGGCGCGATCCCCGGCCTCCTGGGCGAGAGCCGCCGCGCGCACGTAGTGGGACTCGGCTTCGCGATACTCAGACCGCGCCTCGAAGAGATGTCCCATGTCGTTGATGACCTGGGACATTCGGTGCTTGTTTCCCGCCCCCTCGAACTCACTGAGCACCTTGCGGTAGAGAGCGAGCGCGGCGTCGTAGTCCTGAGTCGATGCCCCGATGCGTGCCTCGCAGAGGTCCAGTTCAGGAAGGCCGGCAGGGAACGACGTTTTGAGCAAGCCACGGGCCTTAGCCAGCGCGTGGCGGGATTCGTCGAATCGGCACAGATCCTTCAACGCGATTGCTTTGTTGGCATAGACCAGACCGAACTCGCGTGCCGGCGGACGAGCCATGCCGCCGAAGATCTTCTCCGCGTCCGCATAGTGCTGCAGGGCTTCGCTATAGTCCCCCCGTGCCGCGTAGACCCGCCCTTTCGTGTAGAGCACGGTCCCGATCTCTTTGGTGCTCCTGGCCACACGGAAGGTCTTTTCCGCGAGCGCGAGCAGTCTCAGGGCATCATCGAACCTGCCCATTTCCAGGCTCGTCCTTCCCAGATAGAACTGTGCGGCTGCGGTACAGACAGGATCATCGCTACATGCGGTTGCCATGCGGGCAAAGGCGTCCCGAGCTTGGGAGAAACGCCCCGCGGCCAGGTGGCTTTCGCCTTCTGATCTGAGGCGAGCGATGGTCTGCGGGTCCGGGTTTGCGACGCAGATCGCACTCCACGCGAGAACGAAAACCAGTGTCATGACGGCTTGGTTGCGCACTTGGTTGTCTCCTCTTAAGAAGGCCCGGAAGCTTGAACAGTTAACCACGACATGAATGTTTTGACATAATCCTGCCAATCTGTTATTATTTAATCGACAGCTATGAGGTCGCCCGAAAGAGTGATTCCCTTTGTTCGTCACGCGACCGAAAGCTCTCTCCCGCAACGCCACGATCCAGTATAGCAGATACTGTCGTCGCGCGGTCGGGCATCACGCAGCTCCGGATCAGAGCCGGCATGCATCGAGGTGATTGGCCTGCAAGCATGCGGCGCGAGTTCCCTTTTTCGTCCGGGAACATCCGGTGCCGCAACGAACGTCAGTCATGGACTCGGCATTGGTCCATTCCGAACAAGTGGAGCCGCTGGGCGTCGCAAAGACGCGGAGAGCGGGACCTGCCGCGAACGGACCAAAGCCGCCGCGATCTTCGGTTGCGGCTTTCAGCCGTCCTGTGTCGAGGTATAGATGATGCGGCGATCTCTCAGCTTGGTTGCAGTCTCCTTTGGGGCATTTGTGATGGTGCTCCTTGCCACGAGTGCCTGGTGTGAGCCTTCGAGCGATTTCATTCGTGTGATCACGGGTCCTCCGCTCCAGTTTGGGACCGCGGCCGGTGCAGGTCCCGGCATCTGCCATGACGTGGGAAGGCCCGGCCTTCAAAGGTACGGCTTGCGACCGCTCGGAGGGCAGGTGCCGAAAGGCCGGCGACCTCGAGCGCGCTCGGAATTCCCCGCCACGGAAGTCGAACGGGCCGCGCAAACGGATACCTCTGCCGCGGGCCCCCAGGGCGCCGACACAACCGGGGCAACGCCGGAAGCCGGTGCTCCCGCCGCGGATGCAGGAAGCACCTCGACGGGCCTGGACCTGAGCGGCGGGGTAGGGGGGACTTCGATAAACGGTCTCATAGCCGGGAGCCCTCGAGTCGCCACCGACTCGCTCGGCCTGAACAACGGCGTCACCTTCGGAGGCAGAGTCGCGTACAGCTTCGGGTCCATTCTGCACGTGTGGGCGGACCGCAACCGGACCCTGTTCAGATCTTCGGACAACTACAAAGGCCCTCTGATCGAGAGGCAAGAGACGCACTTTGTGACACAAACCAGCACTGGGTTCACCACCGAGGTCACATATGATTCCTGGGGGAATCCGATTTACACCCAGGTGCCCACCCAGATGCAGACCGTGGTGCCGATGACCTCGCAGATCGTGTACCTGGCCCCTGGAGACAGCGTAGACACCCTTTTCACCGTAGACACCACTGCGCTGTGTGCCCGGCTCGACTTGATGTCCCTTGTCCCGGGTCGCGTGAGGTCTCCTTTCAGCATCGGCCCCGAGGTTCAGTTCATCAGGTACGAGAGTGATCTCCGGATCGACAACGACCATCCTGAACGTGTCACGCACGGGCAGCACGGAACGAGCAAGCATTCGATGGTGGGCGGAGGCGGCTTTGCGGCGCTGGATTTCGCCTCCTTCACGAACCTGAACAACCCCTTGTCCAATTCCTCTTTTGCCTGCGTCCCCCGTGTGAAGGTCGCGGGCTCCTATGGCGACGGGGAAGGGATGCGGTTCTATACCTGGGAGGTGGTGTTGAACGTGGATCTTCTGTTCCGGCGGGCCCTCCGGAGGAACATACTCAACACCGAAACCTTTTTCATGCCGGGCCTGAGAACCGAGGTCGCATATCTGTACCGCACTTTCGACCAGTATGAGAGCAAGACGAGCAATTTCGTGCTCGTGGACCCTCACGCGCTGGAGGCGGGTGGTCCCCCTGCCAAGCAGAACAACGAATTCGACCAGCAAAGCCTCACGTTCAGGGCGTCGGTGCTCTTCTGAGAGACCGGGTATCGAGGAGACGTAAGCGTTCACCCGGAAGAAGAAGACTCACCGCAGAGGCGCAGAGAGCACAGAGCATACGAAGAGAAATCCGCCAGTCTCTCGCGTAATAGTGTGCCGTTCCCGTTCAATTCTGTAGAAAAGCATAATTCTTTCAACCTTTTTCCTCTTTCTTCTCTGCGTCCTCTGTGTCTCTGCGGTGAACTCTTACGAGGAGACGAACACGCATGCCGGCTGACCCGGGGACCACGGGGGATCGGATCGGTGTTGACGGATTGACCCGTTGTGTGGTAAAATTCGAGTGTTAAAAACGATTCCTAGTCCGTGTCGTCAAGTGGTTCTCCCAAGAATAGGTGACCCTTAAGGGCACAAAGGAGCCGGCAATGAAGAAGCGTTTCTTGGTATTGTCCCTGTTGGTCGTGTCCGCAAGCCTCGTCTCCGGCCCGGTAGCGGCCGAGGTGTACTGGGACACCGACGCTCAGTTCGAACCGGAGATAACCTCCAGTGACTTCAATCTGAAATTCAAGCCCGCCCCCGAGGCCAAATCGTACACCAAAGACGAGATCTATGACTCCGGCGAACGGCCTGCCATCGACGAGGACGACGCGGAGGAACCCATCTATAATCCGTCTTCGGCCCCTACCGGGGAGAGTCTGCGTCGCGCTCCCGCAGAGCCGTCACGTGTGAGATCCGAACCCCCCAGGACCCCGCGGCAACCCCGGAATGTCACGCGCGAGCCTCAGGAGACTCCTCGTGAGCCTGTGAGCACGTCCCGACCCAGGCTGGGCGGTCCCACAACGGAACCCGCGGCACCACTCAGGGCACCCACAGCCGGACCGACTCAGGGCGCGGAAAGGCCGACCGGCACCCCGGTCCCCGCGATAGGCGATGAACCCCCGACCACACAGCCGAAAAGGTGGGGCGCGGTCCAGCAAGGAGCCGACGTCAAACCAGCCGAGCCTAGACCCAGGTTCCAGTGGGGACAACAGAACTGAGCCCGGTTCTCATGAAAATATGGTTTCCGGGGGGAACCCTTTTGAAAAAGGGTTCCCCCCGGA
>JBFMAA010000092.1:0-23088 GCA_040755955.1 Thermodesulfobacteriota bacterium | reverse complement strand
CCCGACATCCCGAGAACTCGTTGGATGGCCAGAACCACCGATGTTTCAAAAGTTTTCGGAAAGGGGTCCGGGGGACAACCCTTTTTCAAAAGGGTTTCCCCCGGGAGACTTTCATGGGAACTCTTGGGATAGTGTGGCTGCCGCTGGTCGCCGCAGAGGAAGCCGGCTCGTCGAGACGCCGGTGGGGGAGCATTTTCATGCTTGGTTGTGGTCCCGTGCGGTCATGGTGGTTTTGAAGAAGGGTTTCCCCCGGAAATCCCAGCTCTCGGAAAGCGGCTTGGTATTACCGCTGATCAGCCGAGTTCTCGGGGGTTTGGCTCTGAGGGTTCCGAGGTTGTGCGCGTCGCTTCCGTTTCCGCGCGACCTGACGGGGGTGCGGATGCCGGGCTCTCGGATTGAACTTCACGGACGGGGGCATTCTCGATGTCATGCTTTCCGGTTTGGTCTTTCCGGTCTTCCGGGAAGAGCCTCCGCTCAATGGCATCCAGAAGATTGCCGGCCGGCCGGCCTCTCTCCTCACGCCACCCCGTAACCTCTCCTTTGATCCTTACCCACAGCTTGTCGAAGAACATGTCGTCTCCGTGCGGTGCTCTCCAGCCGTCGTATACCAACCTGCGTGCCGTCGAGCAAGAGTTTATCAGAAAGTCTTCCGGGGGAAGCGCGTGTTCTGATAAAGGGTTTCCCCCGGAATCTTACCTTTCGGAAAGCGACTTGGTTTTACGTCCAGTCCTGGGGCTTCTTCCTGCCGTCGTCTCGGGGCCGCGCGGGTTCGGGTTTCTTGAACGGCCCTCTGATCGTGGTATCCATAAGGGTCACTCCCAGGGCGCCGGGGAATCCGCGCAGCACGTACTCATGCCCTTTTCGCACCACCACAATCGTGGGCCTTGAGCGCTGCCTTTGATTCCTTGCCGCGAGGGTCATGAGCTTCTCTGATGTGAGACTCTTTTGACCGTCATATTCGATAATCACGTCCCCCTTTTCGATGCCGGCTTTCCTCGCATCGGACCTGGGGCTGAGATCCAACACCATCACGCCCTTGACCGGCTCTCCGGGGGCACGGGGCTGAGCCTCCTTGCCTTCGGGCATCGGCTTGTGCTTGTACGCGGCGACCGCGCCGGCTACTTGTCTCTGTTCTGCGCCGGGGACCCACTCTTTGGTCAGGAAGTCCTGTGCGAAATGGAAAGGCCTTTGGGCCGTACTGAACTCGACAGCCACTCTAAAACCGCCGTTGTGGAACGCCAGTTCAGGCCTGGACCAACCACGGAACGCGCATCGGAGGTTCACGGGACCGAACGTCCACTCCCCGCCGCGCATGACTCGGAATTCCGCATGGTCCGGCCCTTCCGGGTCTATTTCGGGTGAAAATCGGTAGTAGTCCTCCCGGTAGTAGTCCCTGACCCATTCGAGGACGTTCCCTGCCATGTCGTAAAGCCCGTACCCGTTGGGCTGGTACTTCCCAACCGGTGCCACGTACTTGTATCCATCATCCGCGTTGCGGTCCCGCCATTCGAAATCGGTGCTCGAGTCCGCATAGTTGGCTCTCCGACCGTCAGGCAGGGAATCGCCCCAAGGAAACTGTGCGTTGGGGATACCCCCTCTGGCCGCATATTCCCATTGAGCTTCTGTGGGAAGCTTGTAGGGGAGTTTTTCTCTGGCTGAGAGCCAGTCAGCAAATGCGACCGCGTCATTGTACGATACCATTGCAACAGGCTGGGAATCTTCGAGTTTCCAGCCGGGATTCCGCCAGGACGTCCCATTTCTTTGGGCAAAGCGATTGTCTTTCGTGTCAAAGACCCACCCGCCCCCTGCGTCCTCCGCGTCGGTTATGTATCCGGTTTCTTCTACGAATTTTCTGAACTGACCCACCGTGGTCTCAGTCGCTGATATGTGGAACGGCCTCGAGATGCGCACCTTGTGGAACGGGTATTCGTTTTCCAGAGACACCGGCTGACCCTGGGCAAGGGTGCCCATCGCCCATGATATGTCAGTTTCGGAGCTCCCCATGACAAACGCGCCCGGAGCGATTCGGACCATGTTCATCCCGAGGGAATTGGTGAACGAGTCCGGTCCCTTGTCTTCGGTGTCGTCCATCTGAGCTTCGAGGACCGCCTTGACTATCGTTCTCGGGTCCGGTCCGGCCTTGGTGGTATCGAGCGTGCGCAACACCTTGTCCGCCAGGGCGCGTGCATCATTGCGCCGGCCCTTTGCCACCAGTTCGCGGATCTCCCGGATAGCCCCGGCAAAGAAGCCTGGTCCTCCGGGCGGCCACGATTCAAAGGAGAGCGCGCTCTTGTGCAGTTGCGAGGCTTCTTCCTGGAGCGCCACCGCTGCTACTCTGAAACCGGACACGTCCGTGGGGACATCCGGGTTCACTCCCGTGCGAAATCCATTTCTCGCGATGCCCGGTCCGAAAGCCCAGTTGCCGCCCCTGACGACTCGCGTCTTCCCGCGCTTGGGACCGTCCGGGTCCACTGCCGTGCCGGAGGAGTACGCGCGGTACGCTCGCGCGTCATAGTAATCTGCACAACACTGCCACACGTTCCCGACCATGTCGTACAACCAGAACCCGTTGGGTTTGTAGCTTCCCACAGGAGCCAGTCGTGCATGGCCGTCGTCAATAGTCCTCTCGGCCCATGGCACGGGGGATTGTCGATCTGCGATATTGGCCTGTTTGCTTCCGGGGTATTCGTCACCCCATGGAAATCGTTTTCCTTGCTCTCCGCCTCGGGCCGAGTACTCCCATTGGGCTTCCGTGGGGAGGTGATATCGTCGATTCTCTCTCTTGCCGAGCCATTCGCAAAAGGCCTCCGCGTCTCGGTGGCAGATCATGGTAACCGGGTGGTCGTCCCAGACCTTCATCCCGGGTTGTCTCCAGGACGCGCCTGTCTGCTTCACCCAGTGCTTCTTGTCTGGATCGAAAACCCATCCCCATCCCTGTTTCTCAGCGACGGTGCGGTACCCCGTATCGTCCACGAAGAACCTGAATTCCCGGACCGTCACCGGGTACTTGCCGAGAAGAAAAGGTTTTGAGAGGCGGGCTTCATGCGAGGGGCCTTCCGCGTCAGCCATGGCTTCGGGGATGTTCCAAGTTTCCCTGATCCGCCGTATCTCTGAGGCAGCGCTGCCCATGATGAAGGAGCCGGCTTGGATGCAGACCAATCGCATCCCCAACGAGTTGATCAGTTCTCCGGACGCGGAACCCGGTTGTGCCGCAGTCCGACGGGCATTTGTACGAGCCTTGTCGGCCGCGTGTTGCACTTCCGAGAGCTCCGTAGCCGGGATCGTCTTCTCAGCGGAAGCCAAGGCACGCTGAAGCGACAAGGTTGCGAGATCCCATTCCCTGCGCTCGATTCTGGCTTGCGCGAGTTGCCACTGGGTCTCGAAGGTCCGATCGTGCTCCTCGGGCGGTTTCGTGACGACAGACCCCTTGGTTTGCCGCGCCGTGTGGACGGTCTTCTTGTCTTCTTGTTGATTCTTTCGATGGAATCCGTCGAGGTACGCGCTTACTGCTTCGAAGAGTTTTGCGGGACGGGGCTGTTGCGCTTGCGCGTCGTCCGTGGGAGAAGCCGCGGGCCCGGAACCTGTTCTTGAAACACCTTCATTGGGCAATTCGGCCCCGTTGCAAAGGCCGACACACAGCACGATGGGGACAACCAGGAGATATGGAGCAATTTTCACTATTGTCCCTCCTTGGGGGATCTGATCGCACGCGCGTTCACCGGGAAGAAGAAGACTCACCGCAGAGGCGCAGAGAGCACAGAGAATCAAGAGGAGGAGTCCGAGCATCTTTTGTGCTTCAAAAGCAACTCATCATGTGAGAGACCGGTAGAAGAGCATTACTCCTTCAGGTTCTTCTCCAACTCTCTTCTCCGCGTCCTCTGCGTCTCTGTGGTAAACGCTTGCCTATTTCATTTCGACCGGGATGGTCTTCTTGAGTTCGTTGGAGAGGGACTCCTTGAGTGTATTCGCTTTCTGTTCCTGAAGCCGGTTGATGATCATGCTTCTCACCTGCACGAACGCCGGGGTTTCCGGCTGTCGCCGATCGTCGACTTTCAGAATATGCCATCCGAACTGAGTCTTTGTGGGTTTGCCGAAGGAGCCCTTTGGGATCAAGAAGAGCTGGTGCGCGAAAGACTGCTCGAACATCCCCTTTGTGAGCCAGTCTCTGCCGTCGGGGGTCTGGAACTTCCCGCCTTCTTTCCCCGCTGGGTCTATGGAGTATTTCTTGGCAAGGGCTTCGAAGTCTTCCCCGGCCTTGAGTTTTTCCTCTATCTTGTTGGCTTCCGATTCGGTCTTGACGAGTATGTGCCGCGCCTTGAGCTCCTCCTGGGGTTTGAACTCGCTCAAGTGGGCCTTGTAGTAAGCCTGCGCTTCTTCGTCGGTGACCGGAGACTGCTTCGCGAATTCGCGCTTGAAGAACTCTCGTGCCAGGTACTCTTTCTGGGTATAGTCGAGTCGCGTCTTGATTGCCGGCTCATCCGCGATCCCTTTGGTCTTGGCAGCCTGGGCAAAGAGAAAGAATTCGATCACTTCGGTGAGTATCTTCTTCCTGCCGTCCGGGGTAAGAAACGGGGCCCGATTTTCTTCCGGAATGGTGTCGATGATATGGTCGAGCATGGTTCTGGTAATCGTTTCGTTTCCGACTTTTGCGATCACTTCCCCGGAGCTCGTACCCGATGCTGCGGCGAGGTTCGCGCACACGGATAGTGCGAGCATCAGCATGGCCAAAACGGTGAGAGTTCTCATGGGCTTCGGTTGTCGGTTCCTTTCGTGTTCGGTGAATGGGCTTTGACCGAGACATCTCGGAAAGCTATTGGATAATAAGATAGTGGAGAGGAAAAATCAAGCCAGCCCTCAGATGCCGACGATTCGGATTTCTTTCATGAAATGACTTGACGGGCCGGGGGACCCGGCGTATTATGAAGTACAAGAGAACTTGTGTGTGTCCGGTCAACCTCTCGCTAGGACCACGGGCGTTATGCAAGGACTGAAAGATCGCAGGACATAGGCGCCCGGTGCCGTGGATTGTCACACCGTATTTCTAATCGGTTCATCCCCGTTCACAAAGAGCCCTTGTTCGTACCAACAAACGCACTCACGCACACGCGTGGGGTGCTTTTCGTCTAAGGAGTCAGACTAATGAGTATCAACATCTATGTGGGAAACCTGTCTTTCGATGCAAGCGAAGGCGAACTCAAGGGTCTCTTCGAAACCTACGGGGAGGTGGATTCCGCGAAGATCATCACTGATCAGTTCACCGGCCGGTCCCGTGGATTCGGGTTCATCGAAATGCGCAACCGCGAAGAAGGCCTCAAGGCCATCCAGGAACTGGATTCCACCGACCTCAAGGGTCGCAGCCTGAAGGTGAACGAGGCTCGGCCGAAAACCGGTTCCGGCGGCCGTGGCGGCAGCGGTGGTGGCGGCGGCGGCCGTAGAGACTCGGGAAGATCCCGGTGGTAACCCCCTGTCCTTGACGCAATGATGATGAGGCAAGAGCCGCCCGAGTGGGCCTCTTGCCTCATAGCCTGCCATCCCTTCCGGCCCCCCCCCCCACGAGACGCTCCTGACGGATTGATTCCCTCCTCCCCCACCGCTCGGGCCGCATCTGCCCTCAGCCGTGAAGACACACGACAAAGGCTCCAAGACAACACGAAGTCGAAGAACAACTCGCAGTCTGCTACTTTCTGCTTTCTGTCCCCCTTTGAAAACTGCGGCAGACCTCACCCTCCCCTTGCCCCTCCCATCAAGGGAGGAGGAGCGTGAACCCTCGTCCTGGCGGGAGAGTGAAGGGGGTTCATGTCTGCGTCAACCGTCCCGCAGATTTCAAGGAGCAAGGCTATTGGTGTCTCTGTGGTTCGTTACTCTTGCGGGCCTGCTGAATGCTTCCAATTAGGGCTTGCATGGGGATAGTGCCAATCCGAACATCGGGTATTGACGGAAGTCGAGCAACTTGTGATACTCAAAAGGCGGCTGGGAGCCGCAACCAAAATTCGCGTCCACCTTTCTCGGTCCGCATGAAGACCCAGGGCGGGGCGAGTTGGTTCTACGCAAGCGAAGAAAAGGCAGGTTGCTTACTCCCAGAGCTGCTGAAGTGAAGATTTTTTCTCGAAAACAGAAGAAATCGAACGTTATAAAAGGAATCGAGGTGAACGCCATGGCTTCCATCAAGACCGCGGTTTCCCTCCAAAAAGAACTTTTCGATCAGGTTGAGGAACTTTCCCGTCAAATGAAGGTGCCGCGCAGTCGTGTATTTGCTCTGGCACTGGCGCGTTTCATTCGCGACGCCCAAGACAGGCGGCTCTTCGCCCAGATCAACCTCGCGTGTGAACAGGGCCCGCCGGATCAAGAAGAACGATCACGAATAGGTCACATTCGGAGGCAACATCGCCTGATCGCGGCGGGGGAGTGGTCATCAACGGAGGAGCAACACGAATGATCCGAGCGAGAGTCTGGTTCCGATGTGCTGCCATGCACGATCCTGTGCTGCCTGTGCTCAAACGCCCCGCGCTCATCGGTTGGGAAGGGAAGAACCGAAGGATCGACCTCGTGATCGAGAGAGAGTTCACCGGGAGCGAACTGCTCCTGCGTATGAAGGGCTGGATCACGGTGGACGTGCGCAAGGCCCTGGAACTGCTAGAAAAGCACGGCAGACTCAAATGCTTCGACACCGGCGAGCTGGTGGTGGAGCTCGAAGATCAGGTCGCTCTCGATACCTTGCAGAACGATCTCGCTGCCTGCTTCGGCGACCAATGTAATGTGGAGCCCTTTCGACTTTAGCGCCCGGAATTTTTGTGGTAACCGTTCACCGGGAAGAAGAAGACTCACCGCAGAGGCGCAGAGAGCACAGAGAATAAGAAGAGAAACTCGCGAATCGCTCATGCTTCAACAGCAGCCTATGAGGTGAGCCTGCGATAGAAAAGCATAGCTTTTTCAAGATCTTTTCCTGTTCTTCTCTGCGTCCTCTGTGTCTCTGCGGTGAACTCTTACTTCTTGTGGCTGCTCCCCGCCTTGTGGACCGACTGATCGTGTGCTAATCTACTGTCGAGGGGACTCACGTTTCGCAGGCCGGCGAAGTGGGAGGATAGACCAATGATCAGCAAGTCTTTCGTCATCGCGATCGTTCTCGCCATAGTTGTCTCAACATGCATCGAGGCTCCCTGCCAGAAGAATACCACTGAACTCCTCAAGCAGGCCCGGCAGCTCCAGAGTGACGGCAAACTCGACGAAGCCCTGGCGTTGTACCGGAAATGCCTCAGCATCGACTCGACCGACAGGGAAGCACAGTTCTCGACGGGCGAAGTGTTCCTCAAGAAGATGGATTACTCGAAGGCTGCCGCGGCTTTTTCGAGTCTACTCGTCCTGGACCCTGAGAATACCAGGGCCAACTTGTACATGGGTCAGGCCAGCCTCAAGCTCGGACAGACGGAAAAGGCCAGGACCGCGTTCGGACGGGTGCTTTCCGCGAAACCCAGGAGTATACAGGGGCTTGTAGGAATGGGCGAGGCCGAGCTCCAGGCAGGAAACAGTTTCACCGCCAACGACTACTTCAGAAAAGCATTGGCTCTGGATCCCGGAAACAAGGAACTCGCCGACAACGTCGCCAGACTGAGATCGGCCAACATGGAACGACTCAAGGCTTCCGAGGAAGACCAGCGCCAACGCGCAAAGGAGCCGACCGAGCGACCCCAAGGGGAGACCGGCCCATCAGGAGCGGCTGCACCGGCAGTGGAGGGGCAGGGCGGCGACTCGGGCTATCCTGGCAGCAGGGTAGGCGAACGCGCGTGGCCGTACTCTCAGTCCCCCGGCGGGTACAACCCGAATGCTGGTTGGAACTGGCGCACCAGGTCGAAGATGCCGTCACGTAATTAACCCTGCAACTTGGCCGGCGATTAGCGGACTCCACCGCGTGGGCGAGTCGACGGATCTGGTGGGCTTAGCTTGTGACAGGCACTAGGTGCTTCCTCTCACAAGTTCGGTCGCGGATTCCGGCGATTCCCGCAAGAAGAACAAGGTGAAGGCTTGCACTTCGAAATCAAGAACCGGTTCACAGGAGAAACGATCGTCGCAGGGCAAGCCGAATCTCTGCATGACCTGGTGAGAGAGCACCTCAAGACGTCTCGTGATCTGTCCGGTGCGGAGCTGTCAGGGGCCTGTCTTGTGGGGGCTGATCTCCAGAAGGCCGATCTTTCAGGGGTGAATGTCGCGGGAGCCAATCTTACCCGCGCGGACCTCTCACAGGCGCCAAGATCCGCCAGGTTTCTTGAAAAGAGGCATCGTCACGCGGAAACGATATCACTGAGGTTTGCGTATGGGTACCCGAGGGACTCGGCGACGTTCCGATGGGTGACCTGCCCTTTGTACAGGTTGACCCCCCTTGCCAGGGCAGGATCGTTGCCAACTGCGTCGTGGAACCCGCAATCAGCCAACTTGACCGCGTAGGGGAGAGTAACGTTCGTCAGAGCAAAAGTGGAAGTCCTGGAGACCGCTCCGGGCATGTTGGGTACGCAGTAATGGATCACGTCGTCTACCAGGAATACCGGATCGTGATGGGTGGTGGGTCGGGATGTCTCAACGCACCCGCCTTGGTCTATGGCAACGTCCACGATCACCGATCCCGGTTTCATCGAGCGTACGATTTCCCTGGTCACCAGCTTCGGTGCCCGAGCCCCCGGTATCAGCACCGACCCGACGGTAAGGTGTGATCTGGTGACGGATTCCGCCACGTTTTCGTCGTTGCAGATGATGGTGGTGACTCGACTTCCGAAGATGTCGTCAATGTACATCAGCCGCCTATGGTTCGTGTCGACCACGTCGACTTCCGCACCGAGCCCCACGGCGATCTTGGCTGCCGCGGTGCCGACGGTACCCGCCCCCAATATGGTCACTTTCCCGCGTCGGACTCCTGCCACTCCGCCCAGAAGGACCCCCCTGCCTCCCTGGGTTTTCTCAAGAAAATGGGCTCCCACCTGAACCGACATGCGACCTGCTACCTCGCTCATCGGGATGAGCAGGGGGAGGGACCAGTCTTCGAGCTGAATCGTCTCGTATGCAATCCCAATGATTCCCCGCGCAAGCAGTGCGTGCGTGAGCTCAGGAGCCGGGGCCAGATGGAGGTACGCGTACAGGATCTGACCTTCCCGAAGCAGTGCGTATTCCTGTTCTTGGGGCTCCTTGACCTTGATGATCATGTCTGCTCGAGCGTAGACCTCGGCTGCACTTGGCACCAGAGTGGCTCCGGATGTCTGATATTCCTCATCACTGAGGCGGCAGCCTTCTCCGGCTCCCTTTTCGAGGAGGACCGTGTGTCCGTGGGCAATCAGGAGGCGTACCCCGGACGGCGTGAGCCCTACTCTGTATTCGTCGGCCTTGATCTCTTTGGGTACCCCAATTATCATGGTTTCCTCCTCAAGAAGAGTCTGAGATCAGCCCCCATCATTCGAAGCGCATGGCAGTGACGCAGTCGAGCTTGCTTGCCCTGGCGGCCGGTAGAAGCCCGGATGCGATGCCCAACACGATCCCGAGCACCACGGAGCCTGCGATGCTGTACAGGAACACGAGATAGTTCGGGACCACCTCGATCATGGCAGAGATCGCCTGCACAGCCACGAATCCAATGGCGATCCCGAGTACTGACCCTGCGGTACCGACGGCAAGGGATTCACAAAGGAACTGAGCCAGAATCAGCCCGGGAGTAGCTCCCACAGCCAGTCTCAATCCTATTTCTCTGGTCCTTTCCCGCACGACGGAGAGCATCACGTTGGTGATGCCGAGGGCTCCGAGCAGTATCGTCACCACGATGGCCGCGTACAAAAACGTCTTAAAAAAGAATACAATGCGTTTTACCGCTTGAATTCGTTCCTTAAAAAACTGCACTTGCACGGCCTCTGCGTACGTGCCCTGGTTCCGCTTGAGAATCTGCTCCACTCTGAGGGCGAGCTCGGGAACCACGTCCCAGTTGACGGCTCTGATGTAGACGTTTCTGATTTCGCGCATATGGTTGAGTTTCGCGGTTGCCACCGATATGGGTACGATCATGGTTTCAAGGTATTCCGGATCCTCTGCGCCGCCCAGCACCCCAATCACGGTAAACAGATGCCCTCGCAGTAGGATGGCTTTGCCCAGGGAGTCCCTCTTTTCGCCGAAGAGTTTCTGCTCGAGGATCTGTCCTATGACGCAGACATGCCGCGCGTGGACCACGTCTTGATCCAGCAGGCGCCTCCCTTTGCCGATGCTGAGGTTCATAGTCTCGAAGAAACTGGCGTCGATCCCCGCGACTCGGGCTTTGCTCTTCTTTCGCATGAACGACGGCATCTCGCCGAAGCTCCAGACCGTAGCTGACACCGTGAACACGCCGGGCAGTTTACCGATATCCTCCACGTCCTTCCTGGTGAATTCGCCCGGATGCCATCTTTGCGAGCGGTGAATATCCCATACCGCCTTCACGATCGTGGCCGTGCCCAGCACCTGGAGGTTCATCCCGAGGTTACTCTCCACGGAGTCGCCTATGGTGAGAACGGTGACAAGTCCGGCGATTCCTATCGTGGTGCCGATAATTGCTCCCTTGTACCGTCGTCTGTTACGGAAGAGCTGTCGAATTGCGATGGTCACCAGGTCTGTGACAAGCGCGCGACCAAGCATCAGCTTTCCCAGGGTTCCTGTTTGAGCATTCAAGGTGGCTCTTCTATCCTCGTATTCACCATATTCTCGTGTCCGGCACCGATGTTCCGGGGAACCACGATCCGCGCGTGGGGATCATCGGTCCCAGGGCACGGAATTGAGGTACCTGTCGAGTTTCTTCAGGTACGCGCGCGTCTTCCAGAGTACGCCGTGTTTGATCTGCGCGTCGTGGCCCATTCGGAGGTCTCCAAGAAGCGCAAAAGGGGTCTTGCCGAAGCTCTTGGCATGAGCCTTGGCCAGTTCCCGGTGGAGGTCCGTATACCGATAGTGGGGGTCCTTCTCGAGAAGGAACGCGTCCATGACTGTGGTGCGGCCGAACCCGGGAAGCGCGGCAAGCGCGGCGTTGAGGGTCTCCGACGGCTTCTCCGACGGCTTGCCTTCCTCGCCATAATGGAGCAGATCTCCGTCCAATTGCAGGTTCCTGCCCGAAAGATCGCATATTCTAAGCTGCTCCACGACGTTACGGCTCGTGAACGGCCCGTAGTGGTAGTCCATCCCGACAAAGAACAGCCACGCCAGGTCCCCGGAATTTCCGCATTCCGCGGCATACTGAACGAAGGTCGACTTGAGTGCGGCCACTCCCACGTCCACGCCGCCGGCAGTGGTGTACATGTAATCGGAGAGTTCCTGGTCGGTAAATTGTTCACCCCTTTCGGTCATCACCTGCCGAGCCCGGTTGAAATTGAGCTGCATGGAGCCCTTGGTGCGTACGACGGACGTGAGCCTGGCGAGCCCCTTGTCAGCCACTCGCTTGACCACATCCGGTACCGAAGCCATGTCCTTGCGGACCTCCTGTGCGATCCGGTCCGCTACCTTCTCGATTTCCCCCTCTGTCCGGCAGGCCAGGAGCAGGGGGACGTATTCCTGTTTGTACCGTTCGCTCATTGCCGGAATCGGGGGAATCGACAGAAAGGCGCCGTACTTTGCCCGAAGTTCTTCCTCGGCCCTCTGCAGAAGCTTGGACATGTCTTGCCCGCCCGCGGGGTCCACGGCCAAAGGATCCGCGTGAAAGCCCGACTCGATCGCCACGAGACATGCGACCAGACCCAGAAGCTCCTTACACACGGGGAGTTCGTTACGTTCGACCGCACCGATGATCGCGTCCGTCCATTCACTGCGGCGGGCCGGCGGGCACTGAAACGGTTTGCTGCTCACGAAGCTCGCCAGCCACCATGAAGCCCGATCTCGGTCGATCACCCGTACCACTGCGCGCATCTTCGCGGTCTCGCCGGACACCGCGCGATCGAGTCGGCGGAGCTCGGCTTCACGTTGCATGACCAGCGCTTGTTCACTCGAAGCACCATGAGGAAGCTGCTTCAGGGATTTCGATTTCAGGCCGGGAGATGGTTGCGGAAGGCAATTGACACGCCTCTCTTCTTGTAAGTTTGCCACGGCATGCGTGCCCTCGCGGTCTGCCGCCACGGAGGGTCCTTCAGCACGCAAGCCAACCGGCAATACCACAAGAAGCAATATCGAGACTGCCCGCCATATCCTGATACAGGTCTTCGGCCGGGGGACGATGCCCGTGTACGATCTTGACGCGTGCGCCCACATAGCGCCTCTCGTCATAGACGCGGCGCGGCAAAAAGTCAATCATTCGTCGAGCACTCTCCGGACGACTTCCAAGAGTTCCCCAGCCGCAAACGGTTTGTGCAGCGAGGCTTTCGCGCCTTCTCCTAAAGCCCGATCGACCTGTCCATTGGATTGGTATCCTCCGGTGATCACGACCCTGGCTGCCGGGTCGATTCCCAGGATTCCTCGGAGGCAAGCCATTCCGCCCATGTTCGGCATGACCGGATCAAGTATGATTAGGTCGATGCGGCTGCGTTCACGGGCGAAGACTTCCAGCCCCTCTTGCCCGTCGGACGCGGTGAGGACCTTCATGCCGAATGTCCGGAGCATTCGTTCTGCCGTGGCCCTGACCGAGTGTTCGCCATCAATGAGGAGAACGGTTTTGGAACCCCTCGATAGGTGGTCCGTTTGGTTGAGGGACTCAGCCCGCGGTTCCTTGCTCGCGGCGGGGAGATACACCAGGAAGGTGGTTCCTTTTCCGGGCTTGCTTTCGCAGCGTACAAGCCCTCGATGGTTCTTCACAATCCCATACACGATCGACAGGCCGAGCCCAGCGCCTTTTCCTTCGTCCTTCGTGCGAACACACGGATCGAATATCCGGCGGACAGTCTCTTGATCCATTCCTGTGCCCGTGTCTCGGACACTGATCAGGACATATTCTCCCGGCAGGGCCTCGAATCCGGCAGTGCGACAGCGCTGTTCCAAGCGGGCCGTTCCCGTGGAAACTACCAGATGTCCCCCTTCCGGCATGGCGTCTCCGGCATTCACCACCAGATTGATGACCACCTGCTGCAACTGGGCAGGGTCAGCCTTGACAGACGGGAGCTCCTCCGCCAGGTCCATTTCGATTCTGACTGTCTCGGGGAGTGTACGGGTGAGAATAGGGGTCATATTCAGCAATTCCTTGTTCACATCGACCGGGCGCAGTGAGCTCGCCTCTTTCCGGCTGAAGGTAAGGAGACCCTGGGTGAGTTGGGTTGCTTTTCCGGCAGCTTCCTTGATCACCAGAAGCTCCGAATGACCAGGTTGATCGTCTCCGATTTTGTGGAGGACCATCTCTGCATACCCATGAACAACTTGAAGGAGGTTATTGAGCTCATGGGCAATACCTCCTGCCAAGGAGCCGATGGCCTCCATTCTCCGGGTTTGAAGGAGCCGGGCCTCTGATTGTCTGCGGGGGGAAATGTCTCGCAGCAGCGTCAGGATTCCCAGCGGCCGCTTGTCAGGGTCTGTCAGAAGGGAGACGACCGCTTCGACGGGAAAGAGCTCGCCGGTCTTGCGCTTGACCACGAGATCAAACCTGGCTCGTTCACCGCGCGCAAATGCCGCTGCCAGCCTTTTCCCGGCCTTCACATAGTGCTCATTATCCATGTGAAACAGCTCGGCGGATCGGCCCACAACTTCTTCCCGCGAGTAACCGAACACGTGTCCCGCGGCCGCGTTGAAGTCCTTGACGACTCGTCCCGGAGTCAGGACCAGCATCGGGTCGGGCATCGCGTTGAACAGGCTCCGAAGCCACAACTCCGATTCCCGAAGGGCATCCGCGGCTCGTTGGTGTTCCGTCACATCTCTGAACACCAACACCACTCCAATAATGTTTCCTGTCTGGTCTTTGATCGGAGCACCGCTATCTGCGAGGATTCGTTCGGTTCCATCCTTGGCCACCAGCACGGTATGGTTCGCCAGATCGGCAATCATTCCGGTGCGAAGGACCTTGCGCACCGGGTTTTCCAGGAGCTGGCGGGACTTTTCGTTGATAATCTTGAACACCTCGTCCAGGGGTCTTCCGAATGCGCTCTCTTCACTCCACCCGGTGAGTTGTTCTGCGACCGCGTTCACGGAGAGGACAGTCCCTTGGCTATCCGTGCTGATCACGCCGTCTCCGATCGAGCGAAGGGTTACAAGCAGGCGTTCCTTTTCTCTCGCGAGGGCTTGCTCAGCCCTTTTGCGTTCGGTTACGTCAATGCCGATGCCGATGTTTGAGCCGTCGGAAAGCGGCACATGCACCCACAAGGTGTCAAGGACGCCTCGCTCTCGCGTCCTGGTCTTGAAATCGCCCCAGGCGCCGGATGCAGCCCTGATGTTCTCTCTGACGCGTGCACAGTATTCGGAGTCCGGATAGAAGTCCGCGAGCACATCACGTTTCTGCGCCTCTTCCAGCGACCAGCCAAGGGTTTCCTGCCAGCATCGATTCACCCATTTGTGCCTGCCGTCCGCGTCCAGGAACGCGACCATCACGGGTGCGTTCGCGAGAATGGTCTCCAGCAATTCCTTTTGTTGCCGGAGGCCCTCTTCTGCCCTCGCACGGCGGATGCCCATGGCGTAATACGCAGCCAGCCTTTTCACCGCTTCCAGGTCATGGTTCGTGTAATTCCTTTCGGAATTGGCCACCGCGATTTGACCTACGAGCTCGTCCCCCCAGACCACAGGCACAGACAGGAAACTTGTGATGGGGACGTGTCCCTCGGGAAGTCCGGTGGACCTGGGGTGTCCGTTCGGTTCGTTGGTGAAGAAGGGCTCACGGGTGTTCAGGCAATGTCCCCAGAGCTTCGGGTAGATCCCGTCGGGCCCTTTCGGGAAGATGATACGGCGCTCCGCGGAAAGCTTGCAGCCCTCCTCCATCATTCTTGTGAGCGTGTGGCTGACCACATCGCCCGTCTCGCGATCCACCTCAGCCACAAAGCCGTCGCGGCTGCCTGTCAGAGTCTTGGCCTTCTCCAGCACGGTGTCCGCGATCTCGGCGATAGTACAAGACGTTGAAATGACTGGTATATATAACTCGGCAAGGGCAGCGTTGACCCGAGACTCCCATTGAAGGCGTTCTTCTGCGCGTCTTTTTTCCTCTCGTTCGCGGTCTCTTTCCAGGGCCTGCTCTATGACCCTGGGAACCAGATCGAGGTAACGTGCACCCGGGTCTTTCATGATGTAGTCGGCCGCGCCGAGTTTCATCGCCTCGACGGCTATGTCTTCGTTTCCCGCTCCGGTAATCATGATCGTCGGGGGCAATCGCCGTTCGGCAGCGAGGATGCGAATCAGTTCGAGGCCTGTCAATCGCGGCATATCATGGTCGACCGCGAGAAGGTCATAGGTCCCTTCGCTCCATTTGAGGAGGCCGTCTTCGCCGTCGGCAGCGAGGTCCACGAGGAGACCGCGTCGACCGAGTCTTTTCTGCAATAGCCTCGCTGCTCCTGGATCGTCTTCCACGTAGAGAATTCGGACACCGGTCAATCCAGACATCGGTCAACCTCGTCTATCCGGGATTTCGCATACACACGTTCAGAGGGATCCTCTTTGATCTCAGTAGGACCGGACACAGAGTCATCAAGCCACGGAGGAAATCAGTTGACAATTCTCAGGACGGCGGCTGGGAGCCGCGGTCAATAATCGCGTCGACCTTGGCCCGTCCGCATGAAGTCCTATGGCGGGGCCAGTTGGTTCCACGCAACCGAACAAGGGCACAATTCCCTCTCGCGGAGCCGCGGAGTCCGAGCATTCATCTCGAAAAGCGAAGAAATCGAATCCACTTAGTACAGTGCCGGTTTTCGGAATCGGCACGCTCTGTGTCTTTACGTCTCGGTGGTTCATTCCTTTTGCCATCGTCCGAAGGCTCGTTTCCGGCACCCGAAGCGCGGTCCGCGCGCGACAAATCCTCACGCACGGCATTCCTCTTGTAACAATTTGGGTCCTCTTTCACAACCGTCAATCGCGACGACGAAATACTGTGCCGGGAGGCCGCAATCGAAGGGCGCAGCCGCCCAGGTTTGTCCGCACGGAAATCGGGATGATGTTCCCGAAACTGAGAGGCCGGAAAGAAAGCGTGACAATTCACTCTGCCCACCGGGCAAAGCATCAGGGAGCCTGGAGCTACTTCGAGTAAGACGCAGTATGATATAACAGACCCGAGGAGGTGCGACATGCGAGACGATGAGTTGCATGCCGGGAAAGAAGCCGTCCAGAGGGACTCTGAGAGCGACTCGGCGGGAAGCCGCAACCGGAATACCGCCCAACGGGACGACTCGCCCGCGTCCCCCGTGAAACCTTGGTCCAAAGCCGGGTTCGTCCAATCTCCGCGAATTCCTCGGGGGATCGAGGTGCTGATCAAGAAGGCCGCGGTCGACCCGGAGTTCAGAAGAGTTCCCCTGAGAGTCTTCCGGGGGACACCCTTTTCTAATGAGGTTCGATTTCTCCTTTTTTCGAGAAGAAATCTTCGGGCCGGCAGCTCTGGGAGCAAGCAAGGTGCCTTCTCTTCGCTTGCGTAGAACCGACCGGCCCCGCCCTGGGTCTTCATGCGGGCCGAGGAAAGTCGACGCGAATTTGGTTGCGGCTCCCAGCCGCCTTTTGGAAAAGGGTTGTGCCCCGGACGCCCTTCCGAAAACTTTTGAAACATCGGGTGGGTCTGACCATCCAACGAGCTCTCGGGATGTCGGGCGCAGACTTTCATACTTCGTTGTCGCGTCATGCCATGACCGTCCTAGTGGACGCACGACCCGAGGCTGCGTCCCGAATCGGGCTAGAACTCTCTGCCGCGCAAGCCGCGATGCTGAACGCCACCCCGCGTGGCGCTCTCGAGAAGACCATCGCACGCACTACGGTTCTCGACCCGCAACGTAGTGTATTTCTCGATGCTCTCGGTTATGCCGTGATGGTGCTCCTGTGTTTCGTTGGGAGTGCCTGGGCTGGGAAAGCCCAGTTGGATCCCGACCCGTACTATCTGGTGCCGAGCCGGGTGTTGTCTCGTGAAGAAATGCTACAGCGGCAAATGGACATGCCGAGAGACATGCCGCTATGGGAACCGCCAATGTGGGAGACCAGGGAGACGGTCCGATGGTCACGTGCATTCCAGACGAGAGCACGATTGACGGCGACTTTTCTGCGTGGGGAGCCAAACGTCCTGACCGTAGCGATCAAGTACGATTGCCCCTTTGCTACGGGCATTATTGTCATGCGGCCGCTCGATTTCTTGGGGTTGCCGGCGCCAAAGGTCCACTGCGAACCCCGGCTCTACCACGTCTTTCAGGGAAACGGTGAGGTCACATTCACGCTGCAAGGCCGGTCGGCGGTCACTGGGTGGCTGTTGGTCGGTCTCTTGGACGGACCGGCAGTGCTTCGTGAGGTCCCCAATATGTTGGAACCGGTTTGGAATCGCGCGACACTGAATCCGCCGCGCCCTATTCCTCAGGTCAGGCGCTGGACGTTCGCTCAGGACCGTTGCACCGGACGGTTCGGTGATCTGCCGCTTGAGTCCGGCGAGTTCGAGACCCACTATCAGCGTGCAGACGCCTTGCTCTTGCGGCAACTCTTTAAGATTCCCCCATTCTACGAAATCTGGCTGGTGGAAAGGTGCGTCAGGATCTGGCCGGAAAGGCCCTCGGACGCTCGTTGACTTGGCGTGTTACTCCGCGTAAGGTGCCGAACAGAAGCACGCATGACTGACTTCGGGAGGCGTTCTGCCGGGGGCAAACGCCGGGCCAGTTGCTACGAGGAGAGAGGCCGGCTCCCATGTGGCAAGTGCATGTGGTCTTCAATAGCCATCCGGGAGAACACGTGATGACGACACATGAGGACTGGGAGCACCTGCTTTCGACCATGAGCCGTGCAGACAAAGCACAATTGCTGCAATGGATAGTGCGCGACCTCGGCGACGCGTTCCCGGGAATTGAAAGCAATCCGGGGGTCTGTGGCGGTGAGCCCTGCATTGTGCGAACTCGCATTCCCGTGTGGGTATTGGTTCGGGCTCGGCAGCTCGGAATGAGCGAGGCTGATATGCTCAGATCCTATCCTACTCTGCGCGCGGAAGATCTGGCCGACGCCTGGGCCTATTATCGCGCTCATCGCAGTGAAATAGAGAACCAGATCGAAGAGAATGAGGCCGACTGATCACCATGGCCCGTTTGTACGCAAATGAGAATTTCCCGCTTCCGGTGGTCGAAGAGCTCAGGCGGCTCGGACATGATGTGCTTACCACACTGGATGCGTGTCAGGCAGGAAAAGCGTTGCCCGATGAGGCCGTCTTGGTACTGGCTGTCTCGGAGAAGCGGATTCTAATTACGTTGAACAGGAAGCATTTTGTTCGATTGCATTCCTTGGACCGGAATCATTGGGGCATAATTGTGTGCAGTGTCGATACCGATTTCGCTGCCCAGGCACTTCGCATCCACAATTCTTTGGAAGCCTCGGGCCCACCGGAAGGCAGATTGATCAGGGTCAATCGCCCCGCTTAGTACGCCGTTTCACAAATGCGGTCACGGATTCGGCCCCGAAAAGAAATTCTCTCGCAGAGCACGCTAAGAGCGCCAAGGAATTCCTTTTCTTTGCGTCCTTTGCGTGCTTTGCGAGAGAACATATCTTGAGGTCTTCTCAGTGCCGGGTTTGGACCGTTGAAGAATGTGCGACCGTATTCATGCCGTGGACCACTTAATTCGCCGGTACCGCTGCTGGAAGTATCCACCTTCAGCCGAGAGGTAATCCTCCCACGCGTGTTCGGAGAAGATGAGCCTTATTCGGTCATGTTCCGTTCAGTGCCGCCACCGGGTTGGAGTTCCGCTATTGACTCCATAGGTCTTCGGGCGTTTTTCGGGCTTCTCAGGAGGAAGGCGCTTCTTCCAGCGCGGACTCGCTTCTTCGCTCCTTGCGAGCCGTTCACCATAATGAATTGCCTCTTTGCTTGACACGACGAACCGTCAGGAATAAAATAGAGTGCTACAAAGCTCTTGCGTAGGAATCCCAGCGTCGTCCCTGTCATAATATAGTTCAGTATGGGCCGTTTTTTGAATCAGCCGGAAACCCCTCGTCTTCCCGTTCAATCCCCCTTACAAGAAAGGTGAAGTACCCGTGAAAGAGCTTATGTCAGGAAACGAAGCCATCGCCCGCGGAGCCTATGAAGCCGGGTGTATTCTGGCCTCGGCCTACCCGGGCACCCCAAGCACAGAGATCCTCGAGGAAATCGGCAGACGATACCCCGAGATCAAAGCCGGATGGGCCCCAAACGAAAAGGTCGCGCTCGAAGTGGCCGCAGGAGCGTCCTACGGCGGTGCCAGAGCCATGGCCTCCATGAAGCACGTGGGCCTCAACGTGGCCGCAGACCCCTTCATGACCCTGTCGTACACCGGCATCAACGGCGGTCTGGTGATCGTGGTCTGTGACGATCCGGAAATGCACTCCTCCCAAAACGAACAGGACACCCGAAACTACGCCAAGTTCGGAAAAGTCCCCTGCCTCGAACCAGCGGACAGCCAGGAAGCCAAAGAGCTCGTCAAAGAAGGGTTCCGCATCAGCGAGCAGTTCGATACCCCGGTCATTTTGCGAAGCATTACGCGGATCTCCCACTCCATGTCCCTGGTCGCTCCCGAAGCGCGGACTCCCGGACCAAAAGAGCTCGGACTCAAGAAGGACTTCGAGAAGAACGTCATGCTCCCCGCCATGGCCAGACGTCGCCATCCCGTGGTCGAGCAGCGTCTCAAAGACCTCGCCCAGTTCGCGGAGACCTTCTCGTTCAACAAGATCCTCATGGGTGACACGGACCTGGGTATCATCTCCGCAGGGATTGCATATCAGTACGCTCGGGAGGCGTTCCCGTCCGCATCGTTCCTTAAGCTTGGGATGGTGTGGCCGCTTCCCGCTGGCCTGATCCGGGAATTCGCATCCAAGGTCAAGAGGCTCGTGGTGATCGAGGAGCTCGACCCGTTCATCGAAGAAGCGATCCGTCTCATGGGCATTCAGGTGGAAGGGAAGGCACTCACCGGCCTCTGCGGGGAACTCTCCCCCGAGAAGTTGGAAAAGGCCCTCAAAGGAGCCTCGACCGCGAAGCCGATCAAGCCGATCGACATGGAGCTCCCCATGCGACCGCCGAACATGTGCCCCGGATGTCCGCACCGGGCTACCTTTACCGCGCTCAAGAGAAACAAGGTGTACGTGGCGGGCGACATCGGCTGTTACACGCTGGGGGCCCTCCCGCCGGTCCAGATGCTCGACCACTGCCTGTGTATGGGCGCGGGAATCGGCATCGCCGCGGGCCTTGACCGTGCCCTGGGCGAGCTGGCCAAAGGCAAGGCCGTGGCGGTCATCGGCGATTCCACGTTCTTCCACTCTGGCATGACCCCCCTGCTGGAGCTGGCCTACAACGGCGGTTCCACCACGGTGGTGATCATGGACAACCGCATCACCGCGATGACCGGAGCGCAGCCCCACCCGGGAGTTGGCTTCACGCTGCGCCACGACCCCACACCGGGAGTGGATGTGGTGAAGCTCGTGGAATCGTTCGGGTTCAAGCGAATCAGAGAAGTGAACCCGTACAAAATCAAGGAAACCCGCGAGGTCATCAAAGAGGAACTCGAGGCTGATGAGCCCTCGGTGATCATCGCCAAGGCGCCGTGCGCGCTCCTGAAGACGGAACGAGTGCTCCCCGACAGACCGCTCCGGATCAAGGAAGATGTCTGCATAGGCTGCAAGACCTGCATCATGACCGGCTGTCCTGCCCTGGAGTATGTCAAGATCGAACATCCCGCGGAAGGCGACAAACGCAAGGGCTTCTCGCGAGTGAACCAGTCGTTGTGCGTGGGATGCGGCACCTGTTACGAAGTCTGCAAGTCCGGAGCTATCGAGGAGGCGTCATGAGCAAGGATCGAGTGTACAACGTGCTGATAGTCGGCGTCGGAGGCCAGGGGATCATCCTTGCCAGTGACGTGCTCTCCAAGGCTGCGGCTCGGGCCGGGTACGACGTGAAAAAGAACGAAATCCACGGCATGGCTCAGCGAGGCGGTTCGGTATCGAGCCACGTGCGCTTCGGCAAGACGGTCTCGTCTCCCATTATCAAGGCCGGAGAAGCCGACGTGCTCGTCTCTTTCGAGCAGATCGAGACGATCAGGTATTTCCCCTTCCTCGCGGAGACGGGGAAAGTGGTCCTCAACGACCAGAAGATCCTGCCTCCCGCGGTCTTCACCGGCAAGCAGGAATACCCGCCGGACGTCATCTCCAGAGTCAAGGAACGAGTGCCGGACGCGGTGATCGTCGACGGGATAGCCATGGCGGAAAAGATAGGGAACGAGAGAGTGGTCAACGTGATCTTTCTCGGGGTGCTTTCGAAGTTCCTGGACATCCCCGCGGAGACCTACGAGACCGTGCTCAAGGAGTCCCTGAAGCCCAAACTCGTGGAGATCAACCTCAAGGCTTTCCACGAGGGCCGGGCACTCGCGGGCTAACAGCAAAGAGCTCCTCGAAAAGCGAAGCCTTCCGGGGGAAACCTTTTTGAAAAAGGGTTGTCCCCCGGAATCGCATCTTCTGATAAAGGGTTGTCCCAGGACACAATAGGCAGTGCCTGGTCGTCAACCGGCCGACCGCAGTCACAATTGACCCTTCCGTGGGTATTGAAACGGGCAGGGACAAACCCCACCCCCTATACGTACCATAGCCATATGTTGGGGAGGGGTTTGCCCCCTCCCGCTCTTCTCTTTCCCGTTTGCAAAATGCGCCCGATTGTACCATGATGCTTTGGCCCTTGTCAGGAACAGGACATTTCACCAGATACGGCAAGAGGGACGGTAGGTGGCAAACGAGCAATCCCCCAGCAACTCCCACAAGAAGAAGGTCGCGCTCGGCATAGTCGTTGTGTTTGTGAGCATTGCAGTCGTGTACTTCATCTGGACCCGCGATCGCGTCTCCACCGACGACGCCTTTGTGGACGGGCACATCTTTTCGATAAGTCCGCGAGTGGCAGGGTACGTCACCGAGGTCATGGTGACGGACAATCAGCGCGTAGAAAAGGGCGCGGTCCTGTTAACCCTCGATCCTACAGAGTATGAAGTGGCTCTGGCCGAGGCCAAGGCCACCCTTGCGGAGGCAGAGTCGACGCTCACTTCGCTCGAACTAGGGGTTCCGCTGGAACTGACCCAGACCGGCGAGCGAGTCCGAGGAGCCGAGGCTGAACTCCAGGGACTGCGGAAACGGCTCGAAATGAAGCAGAAGGAAGAGGAAGCCGCGGCGCAGGAGCTCAGGCGCTCGAAGGCGGAACATGACAAAGCCGCACTCGACCTCAGACGCATGGCTGAGCTCATAAAGACCCGCGCGATCTCCCAGTCCAAGTTTGACGAGGTGGAGACCGCGGCGGAATCCGCAGGTGCCCGAGTCGGAAGCGCTCAGGCGAGACTCGAAGCAGTGATCCAGGAAAGGGGCTCTCTGATGGAAGACGTGGCACGGCTGCAGGCAAACATCAAGCTTGCGGCCACAGGAGAAGATCAGGCAAAGATCAGGCAAGGACAGGTGGAAGCACAGAAAGCCCGAGTGGCTCTGGCAAAGCAACGGATTGTCCAGGCGGAACTGAACCTGAATTACACGTCCATCACCTCGCCCTCGGAGGGCCACGTGACCCGAAGACGAGCAGAACGCGGCATGATGGTTTCCAAGGGGCAACCACTGCTGGCTGTGGTCCCGCTGAACCCGGCCGAGTTGTGGGTCACGGCAAACTACAAGGAAACCCAGCTCACCAAGGTGCGCCCGGGCCAGAAGGCCAAGGTTTCCGTTGACGCCTACCCCGGCGTCATGCTCACAGGGAAGGTCGAGTCGATCATGGCCGGGACGGGCGCGGTTTTCTCCTTGTTCCCTCCGGAGAACGCGTCAGGCAACTTCGTCAAGGTGGTCCAACGGATACCCGTGAAGATCGTGCTCGAGCCCGAGCAGCGGATCTCCGTGCCGAGCCTGCGCATAGGGATGAGTGTCATCCCCACCGTGTTCACCAAATGACGGCTGGGAGCCGCATGCTCCAAAAGTTCTTGAGGATGGGGGTCCGGGGGACGGGACTCATACAAGAAGTCCCATCCCCCCGCAATCTCCGTTCCCCATGACGGG
>JBFMAA010000091.1:0-23487 GCA_040755955.1 Thermodesulfobacteriota bacterium | reverse complement strand
ATCGCAAGCCCTCTCGTCTGGTGGTTGAGGGAAGGGAGAGAGGGTTTGTGTCTACGTTCACGGTCCCGCGAATTTCAAGGCGCGTGGCTACAGACACAAAAAGAGTACGAGGGCAATGAGCAGTCCGCCTCATGAGGGTGAGGAGGAACCGCTTTCTCCGTGTCTTCGTGGTTCATTCTCGTGCCATTCGGCGGCAACGCGTGCCCGAAAATCAGTCTTGTCCACCCGATCAGTCGTACAAACCCCTTTTGGAATCCGGATTCCGGTGGTAAAATCAGGCTTCCTATCTCATCAGAGGCGAGTCCCCGGAAATGACCAAGAGACAGATCAGAGCAAACGATATCATCAAGGACATTCGGGCAGGCAAGACCGACGAGGAGCTCGGAGAGCGATATGGGATCTCCCCGACTGCTCTCAAGATGGTGATGGAGAAACTGGTGGCTGCGGGCGCGATCAGCGAAGAGGAGATCCGGGGCCGCACATCCATGAACGAAGACCGGCAGGTTTGGGAAGCCCTGCGATCCGGGTCCCGCAATTACATATTCTTCACCATACCGATCTATGACACGGACGATCTCAATGTCGAGGGCACCGTCAACGACGTCTCGGAACAAGGCCTGCAAATCGAGGGAGTGAACACCACCGTGGGTGAGAGACGATCGTTCCTGATCCGCGCCGACGAATTCGCTGACGTGTTCCCCTTCGTCTTTGACGCGACCTGCAAGTGGGTCGAGACGAGCGGCGAGACGGGCCCACCCCTGGCGGGTTTCGAGATAGACAACATATCCGAAGGAGGATCGAAAGAACTGCGCAAACTGATCGGCCTGCTCACACTCTAATGGCCGGCAAGCAGAGAGACGTTGACGTCGGGAAATCCCGCTTTCCATCCCCGGTTACGGGAGCGGGAGCGGGAGCGGGTTTGCTATTGCCCGCCCTTGATAGGAGGGGCAAGGGGAGGGTGAAACGGCCGCGGGAATCAACGCGTGACCTTACATCGCGTCCGGTGTGTTCCCCTTCGCAGATTCGCCGGCGGTTACTGCCTCCCCATCTTTATGGTCTCTAGGGTGGTGATCACGTGCGCCACTGCCCGCTGCTGATCCCATCCATTCATGATTAGGCAGTCCCGGAACTGAACGGCAATGGCCTTCATTTCAGCGTCAGAACGGTAGTTGGCGAGCATCATGGGGAAACGGGAGCAGTCCGGAGTTCCTTGAGGTCTCGCACCCGGCTGAGGGTTTGCCGCAGCCATGGGGGCCGGTCCCCCGCTAGGGGTCGCCATGATGGGACCGCGGGGAGCATTGACTGCCGTGCCTGCGGGAGCAGACGCGCGCCTGGCACGGGCAGGAATTCCCGGAGGCCCCGATGGGTCGCCCGCGTGCGCTCGTGCCGCACGGGCATGGCTTGCGTTTCGAGAGGCGTGTTCCGCAGCCGGGGAAGGTCCGACAACGTTCCCCCTGGCATCGAATTCCGGCGCCCTTGGGACTTGATACCGGAACTCCTGAGCATAAGACCACTGCAACAGGACGGGTCCGCAGAGGAAACATAGTCCTGCCGTCACATACAACAGTACCCTAACCATCATACCCTACACTCCATGAAATTGAGAAAACCACTATAGCACAAGGCGGGCCGCAGCCGCAACCAATAATCGCACCCAACTCGCTGGGACAGGACAGGGAGCGGCCCCGGACGGGGTAAGCCTCCCGGTAACGGTTGAGCGGGATCGTCTGTCCAATGCCAGAACACATACAACGGCATAAAGACACGAAAGAAACCGGCAGGCACCAATCAGGCCGGCATTTTTGGGGACAAGCTTTCTTGGCGTCTTTGAGTCGTGGTGGTTCATGGTCCAGCCGGGCGGCGGATCGCGTGCGTTTGGCGGGTCATTGGTCCCGGACGGGGAGCCAGACGGTAAACACCGTGCCCTCATCGTCCGATTGGACGGAAATCGATCCTGCGTGATCCTCCACTATCTTCTTGCACAGAGTCAGCCCGATGCCGGTTCCGTAATCCTTGGTCGTGAAGAACGGGCTGAACAGTTTCTGGATGTCCTCTTGGGGGATCGGCGTGCCGGGGTTGCGAATCTTCATCTCGAAAAAATCTTCCGATTCCAGTCTGCCGGCCTCGTGAGCCTTGCCGCTGGGAATCGAGACGCCGGTCTCGATGCCGATGGGGTGGCCGGCTGGTGACGCCTCAACCGCGTTGGCTATCAGGTTTCTGACCACCTGCTCGAACCTCAGAGGATCCAAGAGGATTTCACCGACCTCGTCTCCGAAGACCGCTTCCACCCGCAGACCTTTGTCTTCCAAGAGTCCGGCGAAGGCCTGCAGGACCCGCCTGATTATCTCGTTCGGGTCGTGTTTCTGCAGTGCCAGGCCTCCGCGCCGCGTGAACGCGATGAGACGGTCGAGTATCCCCTCGAGCCGCGCCACCTCTGACATGATCATCCGGCAGATCTGGACTTGCGCGGAACGCCCCGGACCGTGATCTTCCGCAAGCTGACGGGCAATGCGCTTCGCGAAGCCGCCGATGATGGTCAGCGGTTGTCTCAGCTCGTGCGCGACTTCTGCGGTGTGGTCCGCGATGGCCTTGGCCTTCCCGGTTTCGACAATGTGTGCGTACAGATCGTCAATGATGCGTATCTTCTCCAGCAATTCCTCTCTGGAGGCTTTGAGTTCCTCCTCGAGGATGCGGCGTCGGGTGATATCGCGCATGACGCCCTCGTACCGGATAGGCTGGTCTGGTTCGAGCCGGAGCGCCTTGCATCGTATTCGTGCGAACTTCAGGGTGCCGTCGCCGGAAATCAGAGCGACCTCTTCATCCCATACCGCGTCTACTTCCAGGGACAGCAGTGCTCCGAGCCTGTCACGGTCTTCCGGGGCCACATGGATTTCGAGTGGCGTGTCGAGAAAGTCTTTCACGGGTCGATCGAGGAATTGCTCCACATGGCAGTTCAAGTACGTGAATTTTCCCTCGTCATCCAGGATGAAGATCACGTCCGGGACTTCCTCCATGAGCGTACGGTAGCGCCGTTCCGAGTCCCGAAGCCATTGTTCGATGCGTTTTCGTTCCGCGATCTCACGTTTGAGTTCTGCGTTCACGAGCATCAAGTCGATGGTGCGTTCTTCCACTGCCTGTTCCAGGTCGAGCCGAGCCTTTCTGAGTGCGTCTTCGGTGTTCTTCCTCTCGGTGATGTCTCTGACCACGGCAAGAAGTCGATTCTCGCCTCCGATTCTCGCTCTTCGGAGATTGACTTCCACCCAAAACAGTCTCCTATCCTTTCGTCTGGCGCGCCATTCAAAGAGCTGGGGTTCTCCGGCAGCCGCCCTTCTTATCCAGTTCAGGGCCGCTGCCTGTGTATACGGCTCGCGCCCCGAGCTGAGGTCTTCCACGTCCAGGCCGAGTGCTTCCTCTTTGGCATATCCGTACATGAGGCTCATCTTCTCGTTCACGTCGAGGATTTGGCCGGTATGGAGGTCGTGGACGAATATGGCATCATTTGCCGCGTTGAAGATTGCACGGTAGTTGGCTTCCGATGTCTGGAGAGCCTCTTCGACGGGGCCTTCCAGGGAATGGCCGAGGTCGCCGTCCGCGAGTCTTGCCCTGAGAGTCCGCAGTTCCCGGACGAGGTCTTCTATCGGCCTTTGGTGGTCATCCATCGGGCTTTTCCCCGGGCAACCGATCAGTCGGTACGCCGACTCAAGAAGCTCAGAGCGGCCGGCAACCCCGACCAACCTCGCGTCCGCCTTGGTCGGTCCGCATGAAAACCGATGGCGGAGTAAATTGGTACTCGGCAGGTCCGAAAGGTCCGTGATCGTCTCCGCTGCGCTTCGATCCGGTCCGGTGATGAAGCGGCTCCGGCGATGGATCTTCGCTGCGCGAGAACGATCCGAACCTTGCGAGTACAGATGAGAAGCGTGTGGGGGAATCCTACAGGACGGTCCGCCGGGAGTCAACTCCCATGCGAGATTTCGCGGACTCCTCCGCAAGAGGTATCGAGAATATTGATCCGATCCGGGGGAGGGGGTCTGGGGGCATAGGCGCTCGCTAGAGGACAAGGGTATTCGACATTTCAGACGGTTATCGCCCTCCATCCACCCCTTCCCCCGGAAACTGCATTTTCGTGAGAACGTCCGCTCGCGCGGGCGTTGCTAATCGGGAAAGGCGAGGGAGTCTCCCCACCCGTACTCGCTGATCGGTTTTGGGACGGTGAGTTTCTTGGACTTTGCATCGTCGTCTTTGTCCTTGGAGGAGCTGCTCTTTCCGCCGCCGCCTCCTTTGCCGATGGACAGGGACCTGCTCCAAGGGGAGACGATTCCTTGCTCGATCATCGCCTTTTCCGAGAGGAGATACTCAGGGAACGGATGTGTAGCCGCCACTCGAGCCCACCGATTGGCCTTGGCCTCATCCTCGAGGTTCTGTCTGTTGAGGCGCTGGATCTCCATCGCGTTTCTCCAGCGTGCCATCTCCGTTTCAGAGAGCGGGTCATAATGTGATGCGCCTGTCGATCCTCCGCCCTGTGTGCTCTGGGAACTGCTTGCCGCGGTCGCAGCTCGGGCCGCTGCCTGAGCTTTGGTGAGTTCCGAGTTCCAGTCTGCTTCACTGGAGATGTACTGGTGTTGCAGTCTCATGAGATTGAGCAGATTGTTCAGGTCTTCTCCCTGTTGGTTCGCTTCGGTGGTGCGGGCGTACTTGGCGTAGTCCATCGACTCCTTGAGTAGGTCACCGTACCCTTGAGCCAGGTCTTTCATGGCCGCGTGATGGAGAGACGATTCCATAGAGGGCCCTCCGACCACGTTGAGTCCGCCGCGTTTGATGCCGGCTCCCGCGGCTTGAGCGACGTAGTCGTCCATGGTGTTGCGCTGCGCGCCCATGAGGTGCGCCAGGTAGCCCTGGACGTCCGAGTCCTCGGGTCGCACCACAGTGGGACTGGTGGAGCCTCCGAACGGGCCGCTGCCCTGGGCTTCCATGGTCTGCCAGACCTTGCTGAGTCTCTCCTGGAGGGAGCGGGTCACCTCTGACCAGGGGTTGTCTCCGGTTGTGAGCGCACTGCCGGCATTGCCGGTTCCGAACATGCCCACAGAACGTGTGGTGGTAGCCATTATTGCCTCCTTGTGTGAGTGTGGGTTCTTGGGGGCTCTTCCAGAAGAGGAGATCCCCCATGTGTTGTCGGCATCACGTTGAGCGTTGATTTCCACTCGTACGGAAAGATTCACCACAGAGATCGCGGAGCGCGCGTAGAGAGATGAAGAAGAGAAGAGGTAACCGTTCACCGCGTGCATGTGAGAAGCCGCGTGCGCCGGTCCAACTCAGCGCGACGATTGCGGATACGCCCGCGGAGCATGTCCAAAGGGTGGCTGGAACGATGTGGCACTGTTCCCGATGAATGTTCGCCGTTCGCGTTGATTTATCTGTGTCTTGGCGCGCTTGTGGTTTGTTGTGTCGGCGGGTGGAGGCAGGCGCTCAGGTGTGGGTTTGGACGTGGTCCCATCCCGATTCGTCGCCCTAGTTGGTGAGCCAGTTGACAGCGTGATGCCACTCCTCGACTACTTCGGCGTGGACTCCCGGCGGAGTCGGGTCCCCATGCACCTGGGCTTGTCTGGTGGCCCAATGCAGCCGGTAGATAAGGTCGGATGCGTCGAGAATCTCGGACTTGGAGCGGAGCGTCAGATTCCTTATCCATGGCCACGGGGATTCGTGAATGTCCGGGAATCTCTCCAGGATGGTTCCTTCCCGAACGGCCATTCTGATGGAGTTTGCGTCCGCGACCCTCCCGAATAGATGCCCTGAAAAGACCATTGAATCCCCGTTGAGCCGGGCTGTGACGGCTGCGGGGTAAGCCCATTCCTCCAGCCACCGAACAACCGGACCCGACGCGGGCCGGCCGCGGGACAGCCGGGACAGTACGTTGCTCTTTGCCTGAACCGCGGTATCCAGGCTATCGAGCAGCGACATTCCCATAATGCGCTCCATCTGCGAGTCGCTCTGGGTCCAGAGTCTCATGAAGTCTGCATGTGTTCCCACGAACACCTCCTTCGAGCCTTGACCTGCACCCACCCGGGGGTCACCGCAGCTCCATTTCGCCGCAGTCGGGGTTTTCGCAGCGCCATACGGCACGGTATCCGCACTCATAGTCTTCGGAAGCTGGGCAGACGGTCTTCCAGACTGACCAGCGGGCGCCGCATTCAGGGCACTTGGCGGAAACCACGGGTACGCCGTTGAGCCGACCAATGGTCGAAGCCAGGTAGTTCAAGAATCCCACATAGTTGTCCAGGGATGTTCCTTCTTGAGTCATGTGTACCTCACACGTATGCAGTAGTGGAAGACGAGACGGGCAAAACCAAAGGGTTGGAAGGCAGGACGAGCATGGCCCAAGGCGAGAAGACGAGGACCGGAGGACGGTGGATCATGAGGTCTTGACGCGGCCCCGCCCGTGCCCGCTCCCATGTGAAGAGAAAGGGGGGTCGATGCTGCCGTAGACCGTTCAGCCATGCGCACCATCCGTAGGTTGAAACCTACGGCTATTCACCGTGGGTCCCTTCGGGACGCGAACTTGGGACCCCACGGGGCATATCCCGTGCGGTAGGACCGGGTCGGTGGCGACCAGCGGGACCCGCCCTGTCTCAAAAGTTCTTGGGGATGGGGGTCCGGGGGAAGGGACTTCTTTCAAGAAGTCCCTTCCCCCGGAAATCCTAATTCTTCCTACCCTCCTTACCCTCAATTCGGGCAGCAGTTGGATTGGCCGGAGATTGACCAGCCGCCGTTGGTGGTCCCGATTTGGCAGCACTGGTTTCCGGACGCTTGGAACACGTACGCTTGGAATCCCGAATCGCTGAGTCCGTTGTTCCAGTACCAGCAGCAGCCGGAGGCAGGCACGAACTGGTTGCACTGCCCGGAAACGTCCATGTCGGTAGGGCTGTCGAGCGCCTGAATGCATGAGGTCAGATCGTTGAAGGGAACCGCGCCGCTTTGCCAGGTGCCTTCCGAGCCGGTGCAAGAATAGGTCGCGGTGTAGATCTTCCACTTGTACTGGCCGGAGATCAGCACTCGCACACACTTCATCGTGTATCCCGACCCGCCTCCGGTGTTGCGGCGCACCGAGTAGTGGGCCTGATACTCGCCGCTGCACCCGTTGTTGAATGAAACCGAGATCTCCCCCTTGCCGCAGCACCCCGAGCATGCATGGGTAGCAGTGAAGCCTAGGTTGCCGCTCAAGGAACGCCTCAGGTATCCGGGACCGCTCTGCAGTGCGAGCTGGGGGTTAGCCAGGCAGCTCGTGGCAAGGGTAAGGTCCGCCTCCGGCATCTCGGGGCATGCTCCGCTGCCGGTGACCGTGACGGTGGCCCCTTCAAGGTACTGATACCCCGACGAAGGAGTCAGCGAGGAATCCGGGACCGCCCGAAGCACCGTGGTCTGGGCCTGACCGCTTCCGCCGCAGCCGTCGTATCCGGCCCAGTGCACGGTTCCGCCGCAACAGGTCGAACCTAGGGCGGAATTGACATACCCCGGAGACCTGGTTACATAGCGGGTAGATCCGTTCGAGTGGTACTGCGTCGCATTCCCCCACGTTACCGGAGCGGAACCCCCGTAACCGGAGTATGTCCCGCTCATCTGGCCTCCGGAACAAGCTCCGCTGCCGGATATGGGGGTTGAGACGGTTACCGTCCCCGAAGACCCTGTCACCGAGGCGGGCGCGGTCACATGCATCACCGGCGCGGCAAATTTGCCGTTCACTCCGCAACAGTCGCACCCGCACCCGCCGGGGTTGTTGAGGCCCGCCTGTACGGAATAGCTCACCGTGTGCCCTCCGCAGAATTCCTCCTTGAAGAATCCGCTGCCGGAACAGTGGTCAAAGTAGCCCTGCAAGATGTCATGATACGGCATGTACTCGAGATACAGAATGTCGCTCTGGTCCCGGCCGGCCTGGCTGAATTCACCGTACGACCCCTGAATTGCCCCAGCACCGGAATTTCCGGCGAGCTCGGGGCACAGGGTAGGGCACTTGATTCTCACCTGCGAGGTCTTGACGGTCCCGCTTCCGCACATGCTAATCTGAGGATCTGACAGGTAGACCTCCAGGTTTGGGCACTGGCCAGCGGCCGCTCGCTCGCCGCAGTTTCCGGGCGTCATGGGCGTGGCACGGTCACTGAACTGAGGCTTGTTCGCGAAGTTCATGACCGGCTGGTCACAGCAGGTGGTGTTGGCCGCGTCAAAGTGGTTGCGCTCGACCATGTTTTCGAATTGAAAGAGGTATCCCCTTTGTGAGTGGGGACACTGATACTCGGGAAGCTTGTACGGCCAGGTCGCGGCCTTCTGGGCCTCCGGAAAGGACAGCCCCTGATAGATGTGGTATGCGGTGTATCTCCCTGAAGTCATAGCACCGACTCGCTTTCGGGAATGTGAGAAGATGAGATTTCCGGGGGAAGCGGCTGGGAGCCGCAACCAAATTCGCGTCCACCTTTCTCGGTCCGCATGAAGACCGATGGCGGGGACGGTTGGTTCTACGCGCACGAACAAAGGCACGTTGCCTGCTCTCAGAGCCGGCAAGCGCAAGATTTCTTCTCGAAAAGAGAAGAAATCGAACGTCTTCAGTAAAACGCCTCTTCCCCCAGAATTTGCATTTCCATGAAGACTCTTGTCAGAGAGCGCCCCATTGCCTGATTACCGAAGCTCCGATCTGCAGGCCGTAGATCTCGGTCGTGTCGGAGAACTCAATGCGGAACTTGAAAAACCGGCCTTGCATGTTGTCGGGCTTCTGTTCCTGTGCGAAGAGCCTGTTGCCAAGATCGCTCAACCCGCTGTACGTGAGTGTGGTTCCGGAAGACCCGTCGCCGTCGGCATAGATCGTGACGTCCATGTGAGAACCGGAAGTCTTGCCGTACAAAGTGAGCAGTCGCAGGAGCTTGCCGTACTCGGGAGAGCCAAAGTGCAGCCATCCTGTTTCGACCCACCCGGAAATCGGGGCTCCAAGGTCGGTGGTCTGTTGAGGACCGAAGAGTCGTATGATGCGACCCTGGTAATCTCCGCCGTACAGGCCGATCTGCCCGGTCTTCCCCGGGGCGTCGGAGTTGCGGTGGTATGCGGTCGCCAAAGAGGCCAGACTCAGCGTGAACGGCGGCAACCACGTCCTGAGCCGCAGGTCGTAGACGATGAGCCTGTTGTTGGTCGGCTGGGAGCTCTGCCCCGACTCCACGATCATCGGCACGGACCAGATGATCCAGTTACGTTCGGGCCAGTACACGCCGTACGCAAGGTGGAGGCTGTCCAGGTCTATTCTGGGGAGATCCGCGGCCGCATCGAACCAGGTGACGTCCTCGGAGAGATGGTACACCTTCAACCCCGCGAAGTACCAGGCTCCAAAGCGGTTCAGGTAGTAGAGCCCCATCAGATTCTTCTGGTCGGCTTCCGTCAGGGGCGCGCGCACCACGACCCGGTTGTTGATGGGGACCTGATTCGCGGCTTCGGCACGCTCGAAGCTGAAGGTCTGGGGGTTGTATCCGTTGAGGATGAACCAGTCTTCGGTCTTCGCCACAAAGCCCTGGTTGAAGGCCTCCACTGCGGCCACGATGTCGTCCTGGCCCCCGATCCTGATCGACGAGGAATCGGAGCCGGCGAACCCGTATTCTTCGAGGGCCCGGGAAATGTCGATCTGGTCGGGCGCATCGGGTCGATTGAGGAGCACGATGCGGTCACGGACGGTGATGGCGAGCCTGTGTTTCTTCAAGGGGTCCAGCACAGGCCAGATGCGGGCCTCGCTGACCCAGGTCTTCAGGGAGAGCGCCTTGTTGACTCGAAGCCTTATCCAATACCCCTGCGGATACCCCTGACCGATCGGCCGACACTGCCTCCACCCGGTAGGCGTGACCCAGGAGAGATTTCCTTTCACGGCAAAGGTGGTGCCGGACGGTTCCTGAGTCCCGTCGGTGACGGTGAGGTCGGTCCAGGTCTTGCCGTTCCAGTATTCAGCGGCAAGGGTCGTGCCGGAGACGGAGTTGCGGTAGTCGTTGTGGGGTTGGATCTCCACCGCATTGAACCGGGTGAGGTATCCCACGTACAGTCGGTCTCCGCTCGGGTCCCATCCTGACGCGAACGCACCGGACTGCCATCCTTCCTTGCCGCTTTCACCGGTGTTGAGGGGGTCGTTGTTGAGCCGCGCAACGGTGGGCCACGTGTTGTCCGCCACTTCCACGGTCCAGTCTCTCGCTGACCGCTCCGAGTGATCCCAGAAGATGAACCCGAGCGGCGTGTCCGGCGACCCCTCTCCGATGACCTGCAGAGGCTGTATCGGAGCCTGAAAGAGCGCGCGCTTCACGATCGTGTCAGGGGCGGTCTCGACCGGGAACTTGATCCTGTACCAGTAGCCCGGCACGTGGTTGAGCACCTGGTATTCTCCGCTGAAGGTCGATCCGGAATGGGTGAGTATCCGTATCGAGGTCCCGCTCAGTACTGTGGTGCTCCACCCGTTTCCCGACGACCATACCCCGGAGTATCCCTCCACGGTCAGACCGGCCTCGTACCCGCTGGTGGATTCCATGTCCACGAGCAGACCGGATACTTGAGGCATGTCCGTACACACGAGCATCCACCCACTATTTACGGGTAGGTTTGGGATATCCGTGTAGGTTTCCGGGTCCTTGTCGCAGAGCTGGGGGGTCGCGTCGTGGAAAGTCCGTCCGCTGTCGAAGGTCACCAGCGCGGCCTTGGGAACGGCCCAGTCGGTGCCGGACGAATCGAGACATCCTGCAAAGACCAGCGGAGGCTTGGCATTCCCCTCGGTGATAACCGCGCGATCGTTAAGCGTGGCGACCGAGACGACTCCTGCCCCTGAGCCCAGAGTGGAGATCGTCTGCCATGTCGCTCCGGACCCGGACACGGGAAGCGAGTCAGTGGAGACGCAGAGATGACTGATCCCCGAGCACTCGGCTTGCGCCAGGAGGTACGAAGTCTGGTACGTGGGGAATCTGACCTGCTTGAGAAAGCGCACGTGCACGCCGGAAGCCCCTGGTATGATCGGATCGGGTCCGGTGTGGAATGCGACTCCACGTCGGGTTTTGAGTCCCATGTCCACGAGGTCCGTGTTCTCTCCTGACATGAGAGCCTGGTGGGGAAAGGCGAGGGGGTTCTGTCTATTGTCCCGAATCCCGCCTGTCCAGTCGAACAGATTGACGACCTGATAGATTTCCTTGCTCATGGTGTCCTTTCCGAAGGCCGGCCGGCGGGAGCGGCCTTCCGTGTGTGGGTATGTTGATGAGGGTAATGGTAGAGCGGGATAATCCGTCCAGCCCCACATCAGGCCACGGAGACGGCTTTTCTTCTTGACTTACGCACACTTTTGTGAAATACGTATGGCACTAGGATTAGTGGAACTTACAGATCCGGGACGAATCCCGAACGACCCGGCCGGGTACAGAGGGGGCTGGTGCATGGTAATGCCGATGCGTCGAGTGCTCATGTGGTGCTGTCTTGCCGTGATCACTGCGGTATCTGCGGCGGACGCCTGGGAATTTCGTATGAGAGGCGAGTACGAGTTCCGCGCGCGCTATTTCTCCCGGACCGGCAATCAAGATCTCTTCGGGGATGCACGCTCGCAGCAGGCACTTGGCGCAGGCGGATTCATAGGGTTTGCCGGCCCGTCGTACTATATGGTGGGCGCGTTACAGCCAGCGGCGCGCTCGGATGCACTGCGCGGCACCGTTCAGATCACCCGCGGAGGATTCTCCAGGCGGGGCGACAAAGCAAGAATCGGAGACACAAAGCTCACGCTTTATCCGGCAATACATGTGAATTCCGCGGTGTCGGTCCTGGCCGCGCTGAATTTCGGGGGATTCAGACACAAGTTCGCTATGTCGAGATTTGACGGACAGTTTGTGCCGTACGGCGGCGGAGTGCTTCGTTACAACTTGATGCCCGGGGTGCCTCCTTACGAGCGTTACTACATGTTCGGTTCCAGCGACGGCGGGTACAACACCGCGTCTCTGTTGAGCGTGGATCAGCTCAAGGCTATCGTGGTCATGCCGATGCTCACCCTTGCGGTGGGAGTCAAGAATTTCCCCATTGGGACGGGCGCCACATACGGTCGAAACACGCGAGAAGAATCGGTGTACATGGTGGCCCCCTACGGCCCGCTGAGCTTTCATTACTACTTGTTTGTTACCCAACCTTCAGGGGAGCGATTCCCTCCCGAATTCCTCAACGTCATCGGGATTCCCGACCGATGGGAGACCTCGGGCGACGTCGATCTTGCGAGCCTTATCTTCCAGGGGTTCTTCGCCCAGTACCATGCGGCAAACGTGGAAATCGGACTCGGGGGATTCTTTCACGCTGACTCGATCCCAGGACCTGCGGCCCTTTCGGAGAGGTCCTGGAAACAGCAGTGGACTCAGTTGCTCGGCTGGATGAAATACCACAACGGCAGACTGTTCTTCAACGGAGAAGTGGCACTGGAAGACGCTGAGCTGGTTTCCAGGCACGGCCCCTCACCGCTGAGATACGACCTGACGGGCTACCATTCATTCGTGGAGACGGGAGTGGTGCTCGGAGCGGGAAAGCTGTCGCTGATGTGGGCCCAGGCTTCGGGACGAGACCTGGGGCTCGACGACAACACCAGGAGCACAAGTTACGTGGTTCCCATAAACTACCAGGCGCTGGAGCCTTACAATTATCTGATGTTCCACACCTATGCAGGCGGAAACAACCAGTTCAACCGGGACGGCACCGGTGAGATGGGGGACGCCTTGGCTCTTGCCGTACGCGGAGACTATGCAGCGGCCGCGAACCTCAACATATTCGGGTCGTTGATGTGGGCGAAAAGGCTTGAGAGGCAAGGCTATTTCGCGGGCGCATTCGGAACCGCTGACAGTTACCGGCTTGCGGGGGTGCCGCCCGGGACTGCGCCAAAGGATTACGGGTACGGGACTCCGGGTAATACCACGGGACTTCAGGCCCAGCAATGGAAAGCCGCGAATTCGGGCTCACCGGCAGCAGGTCTCAACCCGTATGTGGAGGACGGCTCTCTTGGCTGGGAAGCCGTTCTGGGCCTCTCCTGGCAGATCCTGGAAGGGGTGACCTGGAACGCTCGTTTTTCGCGTTGGCAGCCGGGACCCTGGTTCGATCAGGCGTACAAGGCATTCACCGCGAGCGCGCCTGGCAGAGACGGAAACGGTCTGTTGATTGGCAGGGACCCCATTATTGCCTGCCACGTGGATATGGGGATCGACTTCTAGGTACGTGCTCTGGGTCTTCACCTCTCGCTTCTGGCTGAGGGGAGCCGGCTGTAGGGGGATTGATCGAGAAGGCCCGGAATTGGGTTGTTTGACAACCGGGAGGTGGGTATGAAATTGCGTGGGTTTGGGTTCTTGTGCGTGCTCGCGCTGATGGCCGCGGCATCCACAGCAGACGCGTGGGATTTCAAGATGAGGGGCGAGTATGAATTCCGCACGCGGGCCTTTTTCGGGTGGGGAGATAAGGACCTCTTCGGTAACTTCGCAAGCCAACAATCTGCCGAGACCGGTGGGTTCATTGGCTTTGCGGGACCTTCCGTGTACAACCGGGGAGCCAAGCTCACGCTCGCCGGTCCTGATGCGAGTCGAGGTGGCGTTCAGATCACGAGAGGAGGATTCTCCCAAAGGAACCGCAGCGCCAAGATCTCAGAGACGCGGCTCACCCTCTACCCCTCCATTCAAGTCAATTCGGCAGTGTCGGTGCTGGCCGCGATCAACTTCGGGGGATACCGGCACAAGTATGCCATGTCGAGGTGGGACGGCGATTTTGTCCCCTTTGACGGCGGGACGCTCCGATTCAATCTCATGTCCGGGGTGCCTCCCTATGAGCGGTACTACATGTTGGGGTCGAGCGATGCGGCGTTCAACACGGCGTCTCTGCTGAGCGTCGAGCAGCTCAAGGCGATCATGATTCTCCCCGTCTGTACCGTCGCGGTGGGGACCAAGAACTTTCCTATCGGAACCGGCGCTACCTATGCCCGCAACAGCCGAGAGGAGTCGATCTACGCGATTGTGCCCTATGGGCCGCTGAGTTTTCATTACTATCAGTTCTTCACGTACCCTTCCGGTCAGAGGTTCCCCCCCGAATTGATGAATGCGATCGGATTACCGGACCGGTGGGATCTGGTCAAACCCGACATCGATCTCCTGTCCCTGGCATTCACGGGCCTTTTTGTCCAGTACCATGCCTGTGCACTGGAGGTCGGACTGGGTGGCTTCTATTTGTATGACAAAATACCCGCCAATGTGCTCCTGGGACAGCCGCGGAGGAACTGGACGGAGGAATGGGCGCAGGCGCTCGGTTGGCTCAAGTACAATAATGGCCGTTTCTTCTTCAACGGAGAACTCGCCCTCGAAGAGGTAACCCTGATCGGGAGCAACGCGGTGCGCGTCGGCACGGTGCCGCCCGCCCCAAGATACGATATGAGGGGCTACCATGCCTTTATAGAAACCGGGGTGGTGCTGGGGCCCAGGAAGGTATCCTTGATGGGCGCTCAGGCCTCTGGGCGAAACCTGGGTGTGGCGGACAACGTGAGAAGTCGGAGTTACGTGGTCCCGATCAACTACCAGGCGTTGGAACCGTACAACTATTTGATGTTTCACACGTACGCGGGCGGGAACAACCAGTTCAACGCTGACGGCACCGGCGAAATGGGAGATGCGCTCGCGTTGGCCGTAAGGGGTGATTACGCGGTGGCCGCGAACTTGAACCTGTTCAGCTCGCTGATGTGGGCCCGCAGACTCGAACGCGACGGCTATTTTGCAGGGGCTTTCGGTACGATAGACGATTACAAGCGCAAAGGCGTGCCCCCGGATAACGCCCCGTTCGGCTACGGGTACGGGACTGCCGGAAACGCAACCGGTACAGCGGCTCAAGCGTGGAAGCAGGCCAATAGCGGATCACCGGCTGCCGGCCTGAATCCGTTTGTGAACGACAATGCATTGGGGTGGGAAGTCGTGATCGGCTCTTCCTGGCAGCTTCTCGAGGGGGTCACCTGGAACGTCCGGGCTGCCCGCTGGCAACCGGGCAAGTGGTTTGACCAGGCGTACAAGGCATTCACTTCGAGCCCTCAGGGCCTGGACGGAAACGCCTTGATGGTCGGACGGGACCCGATTCTGGCCGTGCAGACGGACGTGGTCGTCGATTTCTAGGAGGGCCTGCCGAGCGGGCTTCAGTATAACCCGCTTTCGAACTCCCTCACCGCACGACGAGCCGTTTCCCGCACATCCTTGCTGCGATCCCGGGTGAGGCGCTTGAGCGCGGCCAAAGCCGGCTTGTGATAAAGGCGCCAGATCCCGAAGACTGCAGAGTCCCGCACCCTGTCATCGGGGTCCTCGAACGCCCTCAACAGCTCCAGAGCGGCCTGTTCACCGCCAATACGGAGAAAGGCCACGCAGGCGCTTTTCCGGACAACCGGATTTTCGTGGCCGAGCAGGCGGCTGAGCTTGGAGAAGATCTCCTGACGAATCTCCTCGGGTGTTCCCTTTTTCCTGGCGATACTTGCCACCGCATCGGCCGCGCTGGTCCAGATTATGGGATCGGGGTCCGAAAATTTCCTGATCAGCGGGTCCACCGCATGAGGGTCTCCCTTTCGTCCCAGAGCGAAGATCGTGCGCAGCCACTTCTCTCTGTCCGTGTCTTCCAGGTCTGCAAGGAGCGAATCGAGGTCCCGAGCAGCCATCGCACGGCACCTTTCCTCGAAGTCTTCGGGCCGCTCCCCGGACTCCCACTTCAGCTTGTGGGAAGGTATGAGAGTGCAGTTGGTCAGATGCCGGGCGATTACGAGTTCCTTGACCCGCTCGGTGACAAGAATATACTTGGGATACCCATTGATGGTGAAGAAATCGTAGCCGTCCCAGTTCGCTTCGTCCACGATGATCCCATTGCGATACGACGTATAGGAACGTCCCCCGGTTTTCTCATCGATGTGCCGGACGCGAATTCCCGACTCCGGGGCCGCATCTCCACCTTTGCCGGTTATCCGCAGTTCCCATAATGGAGGAATCGCGAGTTGTTCCCTGAGCTTCCGGCTCACCCGCTTGATCTTCTCCACCGTGACCGGCCGGGCCACAAAACCGGTGAATCCCTCATCTCGAAACAGAGACAAGGTCGCCTCAGTAACAATGCAGTCCCCGTACCAAGACCAAACGAAGTCTCCGACCTTGCGGGAAGTGAGAACGATGGTCAAGTCAACGACGGGGGTCCCGATGTGCCCACTCAATCGGCCGATCTCCACGCCGACCGCCTTGTCGCTCCATTCCGCAGGGCCGAATGTTGTCCCCCATTGCGGCCGCCCGTAGACTCGATCCGGACTGTCGCTCCAGTGGTAGAGGTGGTAGAATACGTTCTTCATTCCTTCTTTGGGTACCTCTTCCTCATCTCTTCGCGCTGCCGTTGGACTCTGCCCCTAAGGGCTTCCTTGTCGCTCTCGGACATGGGGGTCGGGATCGGGTTGTCTTCGATGAACTTCCGCCATTCCGCGTTCCAATCACCCCCCCTTCCCGTTCTCTTTTCCGCTCCCTTTCGCGAGTGTACTCCAGTCCCTTTTTGCCGGTGCTGGACAAAGGTCAGGATCTCAATGAAGTCCTTGATCTCGAAGTCCAGCTTGGCAAAATACTTCGCGAATTCCCGCACCAATTCGTGGTGTTTTTCCAGGGCGTTGGGGTCGATGAGCATCGGGAATTGCTGCGGCAGCTTGTCGTACCACCGAAGAAACTCCCTGAGCGGCTTGTCCCGCATCCGCAGAAGATCGTCCAATGTGGGCGTCGTGCGGAGGCCGAAATCGGGCGACACCTCAAGCTGAGCAATCCTGAACGCGGGGTCTACATGAGATTCTCCATTCTCCGAGGCTCCCACTGTGCCGAAATTTCGCTTCACGGCCTTCAGCAGCACGGCCACCGGACCCGAGACGTACTGGAGGTGCTCGTCCACGTACGCGTCGACGCTTTCCGGACTTACCTTCCGCCCGGTGGGGCTTGAGCTGTATTCAGGATCATTCGCAAACCACCAGCGTCTCTGGGCATCAGTCTGCAGCATAGCATTGTCCTTTCGATAGACAAAGAGGTAGGTTTCGCGAAAAGTCCGGCCGGCCCTGCCTCGATGTAGCTGCGGTGAGTCTTTCTTGAATAGTGAGCGCTTGTGAGAAGTGCGCGCGTTCACCGGTAAGAAGAAGATCCGCTGCAGCGATATGGCGAGCGCGGGGAAGAAATGAAGGGATCATTGCGATCTTCGCGTGCTTTGCGAGAGCCTTCTTCCCTGGGTGGTCAGCCCACGTCAGGGGAACGCTCTGGACGAATGCTCGTTCGGCGGGAGTCTATTCGGACGGCAAACCGTAGATCATGCCGATATTGGCTCTGGGATTGCGGGCAACCAGCCCGTAGGTCTGGAAGGAGAGAAGCCAACGTTCATATCTGCCCTGGGTGGGCATCTTGCGGCGGTGGGGGAAATCGTTCGCGTAATAGCCGTACGAGAAGCCTTGGAAGTTCACCACGACCAGGACTCCGGGTCGCATGCACCGCTCCGACAGGATGGGAAAGGTCTTGCCCATCTTGGCACGGAATTCATCTGCACGGAATCCGGCACCCTTGTCCCCTCTCTTGACCCGGCGGTGAGCGATGTCGAAGTCCTGCATGAAACGATGCGTGCTCGGATGGCACACAATGGCCCACTCGCCTTTTCCGTAGTCCGCGTGCTCGTCGAGCCACAGTGAGCGCACGAGGCCGTCCAGGTCTGCCTTGGTGAGCGCCTGCTCCTGCTTGTTCACGAAGATGTTGGGGTTGGGCTGCTCGTTCTGCGTCAGAACAGGCCACGAGCACAGCCCGCACATGGTCGGATCTTCCGTCTTATCACCCCAAACGTATTGCGATCCATCATGGCAAGGCCGGGATCTGAGCACCGCATACCCGAGTTGGCGCCTCAATTTGCCGAGCAGAGCCGTGATCTGGTGCTCGACCTCACACGCAACCAGAGCGTATCGGGTATGCTTCCTTGTCTTCGGGATCTCAAAGGTTTCCGCGAAGATCTGCGTGCCGACCTCGCGCACGTGCCTGTCCAGGGATCGGGCCTCCGACGCATCTCGGTAGTCGGACCAGACCTCGGAGATGATGTCCCATTCAATGGGTTCGGCATCATCGGAGAGGCTTGTATTTCCGTACGCCGACACCGCGGCCGATACTCCTTCCAGGCAACGCACCTTCACCTGGCAGCCGTCACCTGGGCGCTCGATGATGGTGCCATCCCGGATCACCATGGGCACCGTACCCGCGTTGACCGGTGTGCCGAACAGGTAGCCGGTAAATGCCATCGTGTCCCCGGTGAGTCGAGCCGTGACTGCCGACGGATATTGAGCTTCTTCAATCCAACGGATAACCGGCACGGCCACTGGGCCGTCGACGGGAATTCTCGACAGGACGTCGCTCTCGGCCTGGACGACCGCGTCAAGGCTCTGGAGCAGCGAGATCTTCATCTGCAGCTCCGACTCCGGGTCGGATTGTGTCCAAATCTCAAGGAATTCAACTGGGCTTCAGGCATGGATTCCTCTCCTGTTCAAATGAGCCCGCGAGAGTGCCCGATGCGGTTCGCACAGGTCTGTGTCGACTTTGGTGGCTTTGCAGAGCTCAAGGAGCGTGACGTCATCGGGACGGCAAACAGCCCGATCGCCGACTGCGCGTCGATTTATCGAGGAAGGTGTGGTGCGTGGAATCGGATCAGAGCAGCCCGAAGTACTCCATGGCCTGCATCTGAATGCGGAGATGTTCCGGATTGTCAGGATCGAAGAGGCCGGGAACCAAACGAATCAGGACGCCTTCGCAGAATTCTTGCACATCCCAGGCCGGAGCCTCGAGACAGTACTCGATCCCGCCGATGGAATCGGCCATCTCTTCGTCCAGGTAGTGGAATCCCCGGATGATGGCAGGCACGACGAATCCTGGGGTGGCGTTTTGGCGATCGTACGCGTCCAGGCGGTATTCGTTTTCATCCTCCTGGATAAATGCCTCGAATGGTCTGAATATCGTTATCGATCCCAGAAACGGAACCAAATCCGATACGTCGCTTCCGTCTCCTAGTGAGACACTGTACGTGTCGTTGAATCTTTCGCCGGATTGGGTTCCCGTATGTATTTCGACAAAGCGAGTGTTGTCGTCCCTGTCCCGAGGAGGGATTGAAAAGAAGCTGAGGCTGGCTCCGATGCCCGGAAAGAGCTTGTCGGTCTTCTTCACGAGGGTCTCTCGAAGTGCCTTTTCACTCAAATCCACGACCTTGCTGCGGGAATCATACACAGCCGGCCAGTGAAACGCTGCTTTGAGGAGACTAAGGAATTCTCTGATTTCATTGACCCTGAAATCCCCTCTCGCTCTGCACCGCTGCCTGAACATGTAGCTGCTCATCGTTCATCTCCTCACTAAGGAACGATCTTGATTCCATCTATGTCTTCAAGGGCCTTCCTGAAGCCTTTGACCTGGTCGGCACCGACTCTCCAGACTATGGGAGTACCCTGCGCTGCCCTGAGTTGCCTGTGCGCCTCTTCTCGTGCCTCTTGCCGCTGTTTACACCAAGGCCGAAATGCTCCTTCCCTGTTCTTCAACAAGTTGCCCTGCGATCCCTTGTATTCATACAGGATTCCGTCTTTGTAGTCATCGAACTTCACGCCGTTGACCTCGTACTCCTTGATGTAGCGCTTCCCGTCGCGCTCGATGATCTCTTGACCCGACATTTTGGATTGGTGCTCTATCCCCCGATTACGCGGCACCTCTTTCCATTCGCCCGGTTCCTTGCCTGCTCGTCTTTTCGCTGCACTGACGATCCGGCCGCGGGCCATGCTCTGGAGAAGTGCCTTGAGGGTTTGCACCGGGGCCGTGATGACCTTCCCGTGCGAAGCCACGTCCAGAAACGTGTGGGTCTCCGGCAAGCCCTGCTCATCGTCCATTCGGGCTTTCCACTCCGTTTCGTCGATCGGCTGTTCGTACTCGGCGTAGCTCTCCGGATCCGCGGCCGGATGGCTCGAAGTGGGGGTAGCCCTGGCTTGTTGTGATTCAGTGCCGAAGTTTCGTTTCACGGATTTCAGCAGTTCGGCCACCGGACCCGAGACGTACTGCAGGTGCTCGTTCACGTATACGTCGACCGCTTCCGGAGAAACCTTCTTGTTGTTCTGCCCGCCGCGATGCGTTCCCCCACCGCTTCGGCTGTAATCGGGATGGGTGGCAAACCACCACCGCCGCTGAGCATCGGTTTCGATCATGCATATCCTCCTGAAGTGCCGGAACACGGCGGTGCCGTACGACCGGTATTCTTATGGAAAATGGCGTGACGTAGGGAAGTTACGAGAGGGTGCAGCGCGTCTTGGTTTCAGATAACCCATCGGAATAATCAAATCCTCTGAGGGCTTGTATCTGTTTCGCTGCTTCCGGCGCTCACGCACCGGGCTACTGTCTGCCGCTCCTCCGGGGTTCCGGAGGTCCACGCCGAGTCCCCCGTGGGGACGCAAGAAAGTAGCCCGGGACGTAAGTCCCGGGTTGCAGAAGTGCACCGTGGCATCATTGATGTTCCAAAGTGCGCGGCACCCGTTACGAGATGAGAAAAGCTGATACCAATGCGCGTTCGAAGCGGTGACTTCAGGCTCCGGCTGGGACAGGCATGTTGCCTGTTGCCCTGTGGTCAACCTCACCTGTTGGAAGTCGCATTGGTGTCGGAGGAAAACACACTCCCTGTGGGGAACGGGCGGGTAGCTGAAAGTTGAATCATGCGGATGTGTGAGTCGTGATGTCGTGCGAAGGGGACGCAGGGCGGCCGGGAGCCGGAACCAATAATCGCGTCGACCTTGGTCGGTCCGCGTGCATTCGGATGCGGGGGAGGGTTGGTTCTACTCTCAAAAAGACCGCAGACAGCCGCAGGCCCTACTACCAAAGCGGGTCTCGGGGACAGATCTTCGCGCGGCCTGAGGAATTGACCGACGAGAGTACAGGCGAGGGCAACCACAGCATGAGGGGCACCGCGCTTCGCTGACTCGAGGACCGAAGTCACTGCTCAGCATGCGCATTGCCCCTACTCGTGCTCATGTCTCAGGTACCGAGTCGCGGGGTCGCGGTCGAGGGGTTCGAGCCGCCTGGCAGGGACTCCGTATTCTCGGCCGCCGGCGTGCTCACTCCACAGATACTGCATCGCAGGTGACTGCATTGGGCTCGCGGCTGCGCCGAACGGGATAAGCTCCCCGGATCTGCCCGGAAACGTCGCCCCCTTTGGCCTCATGCCGGGGAACAACGGAGGAAACGACATCTCGAACCGCAGGTACCGCAGAGCCGGATCAGTCCACAGAAGAGGGTAGGGGGACACCGCGGTCTGGTCGGCTGCGACGCACCAAACCGGCCCAATCGTCCCGCAAAGGGCCGACGCGACCATTACGACGAGCCACATAGAACGTGTTGGTCTCACGTGAGTTCCTTTCCGTTCGGCGAGGTCAGTGGTCGAACCGCAGATACCGGGTGGCCGGGTCTGCGGGGACCGGTTCCCGCTCCCGCGCAGGCGGTTCCAAGGGAGTAATTTCTCGGATCGGCGTCCGGCTGGGGAGCTCCGAAAGCGTCGTTGGCGACTCAGTGGAGGATCTGGCCCTCTCCGCTGGAGCCGGTGGGGTTCCGGTCTCTTTCATCAGTTTCACCGGGGAGGTGCGAAAGAGCTTCCCCTCAAAGCTCTCCGGGATCGCCAAAGTGAACAGTTCTGACCGGAAGCCCGGTTTCTGGAATTCCACCTCCAAAGGCACCGCCACTTGTACGTCGCGAACCATCAGTTTCCCGTCGTTGCCGCTGCGGCCTGCATTTCGGCCCGCGATCTTCACGCTCACCCGGTCCGGGTCGGTCCGGAGTTCCACGGCTGCCAGGGCCGGGTCGAGCTTCATTGCGGGGAGCCGTATTTCGCGCTTCGCCTCAGAGAAGTGGAGCGGCTCCAGATCCTTCTTCTTCCACCCTGGTTTCCTGATCGTGATGGGGACAGGTCTGCCCATGGGGACGTACTTGAGATGCATCGACCCGTCCGGGTTGGTCTTGCCGACAAGGCGACCGTCCACCACCACGTCTGCTCCGGGCGGGCTCACGAAGAGATCGAGCGCGGTTTGAGGCCGCGCGGGCAGATTCGCAGCCAACGCCAGCGGGAAGACTCCTTCCACGGTCCCCTCGAACTGCGGGTGCTGAGCGCCGTCGGTTTCGTTCTTGGTCCGGTCGTACACGTAGGTGTAAATCTCGTTGACGCTCACGACGCCGTTTCCGTCAAAGTCCGCAGCGCCCTTCAGACCTTCGATAAAGTAATGCGTGAAGACGCTGTTGCGGAGGCGCTCGGTTTCAAGAGAAAACTCGTTCGGCCGACTGGACGTGATGATCACTCTTCCCGATGACGCGAGGAAGTCCTGCATGAACGACTTCACGGGAACGGTGGCCATCTTGGGATTCCAGCGAGAAAACCCTCCCGCGTGACATGCATCAGCGATCATGACCACTCGCGGGCAGTCGAGTTCCCTCAAGAATTTCAGGCCAGACATGTTGATCGCGCTGGCCTCAAGGTATCCCGGGTCCGCGTCCCACGAGAGAAAGAAGAACTGACCGGGACGCATCGGATCTATGGTCCCATGACCGCTGAAGAAGAGGATGACGGTGTCGTTCTTACCGGCCTTTGGGATCTCATAGTACAGATACTTGACGATTTCGGCTCTGGTGGCCTCTTCGTTCACGAGCAGTTTGAGCCTGGTCTTGTTGAAAAGCTCTTTCTGGGACTCGATGAATTGTGCGAAGTCCTTGGCATCTCTGTGAGAGACGTTCAGGGCCGGTATATCCGGGTTCCGGTAGGTGGAAATCCCCACCACAAGGGCGTACAGGTCACCGCCGACTACCGCAGCGCTTTGAGTATCGCTTTGCGGCGGCGGGTCGTTCCCGGGACTTTCCGTGGCGCGGGCCTGCGAAGCCATTCCGGCCACACAGGCCAGGACGAGCATCGCGGCACACACAACCGCACAGGCCCCGAAAAACTCCACCCCGGGCCGACGTTGTGGTTGGGAATCAGACGTCATGCGTGTTGCGGAGGTGCGGATCATTGCTGTGGCCTCCCTTTCCCTCCGAGGGATTGCGGGGAGTCGAGGCACGTTCACGCTCGTGGCCGCTTATCCAACAAGAAGTCCCCGCCATCGGGCCGACAGAAAAGAATCATCGCATAGAAAAAAAGCTTCTGCCTCTCCATATACAGAATAGCAACCTGGCCTTTCCGTGTCAACTACTCACTCGAATGCAATGCAATCATGCACTTACGCGGAGGAATGCCTCGCTCGAACGACGGGAGCGGCTCATTTCCTGTTTCGAAATCCCCCCTTACCCCCCTTTTCTAACTGAGCCTGCCCCACATTTTTTTGCTGGACACCGTCAGTGTCCAGTGATAAGAGGGGGGCATGCTCGTATGCGGACAAGAATTCAACGACCAAATCATCGCGCGGATTGACGCTACCATCGAATC
>JBFMAA010000090.1:0-23540 GCA_040755955.1 Thermodesulfobacteriota bacterium | reverse complement strand
ACCGCAGGCAAGCATCTTCATCGGAAGACAACTTGCCGAACCCCGTCGCATCTTTTGGGTAGTACTCCATGACCATGGACCGGATACTACATCTTGTGGTCACCGGAGTCAAGTGGATACCCCCATCATGCTATTACATGTGTGCAGTGGACCTCGCAAAAAATGCACACACCCCCCTTTCGGTGTGTTACCCTGCTGAGCGTCCCACCGAACCTGGAACTTCCGTTTGATAAGGACAGGAATGACCACGGCCACCACACAATTGGAAAGAGCCGCACACATTGTGAAGCACGGCGGAGTGGTAATCGTTCCGACCGAGACCTTCTACGCCTTGGCCGCGGACCCATTTCGGGTCACTGCTCTGCAGCGGATCTACGAGATCAAAGGCCGACCGGATTTCAAGCCGCTGCCTCTGATTGCGTGCGACAAGGAGACGGTTCTCGCCGCGGTGGTCGAGCCAGGACCACTCTCTCACAACCTGATGGAGACGTTCTGGCCGGGAAGCCTGACCATTCTTCTCAAGCCTGCTTTTTCGGGGAACCCGTTCATCGCGGGCCCCTCGGGAAAGATAGGGATTCGAGTGCCGCCTGACTGCGCGGCGAGGACCCTAGCCAGGCTCGCGGGTGGGTGGATCACCGCGACCAGCGCGAATCTGTCCGGCGACCCAAACCCGCGAGAGGTCTCCATGATCGCGGGCGCAGTCGTCCGAGCCGTGGACATGGTCCTCGACCTCGGACCCACTCCCGGTGGCCTCCCGTCAACAGTCGTGGAGCCGGTGGGCTGTTCTTTTCGGATTGTCCGTGCAGGTGCGGTCCCGGAAGACGTGGTGAGAAAACACGTCGAAGATTGCTACACATGTCTTGAGACGACCACTCATGATTGAGCAGCCCTCTTCCGCCTTCGTCACCCGAACTCAGGGCCCAGAGTCCCGCAGACCAACTCCGGTCGGCCGGGATGGGCGTTCGGTCCACGATGCATCCTCGTGAGGAGCCGGGCAAACTCGAAGCCCTCTGCCCGGACCAGCGGCCCTACCCAGGGATTCGGTGCCGGACAATCGACGCACACCACGTCCCTGCTTGATCGGCACAAGAATTCCAGGAGCAGCTTTCGGCCCACATCCGGGTCGCGCGCAATCCACGGGCCGAGTTGGTCGGCACGCGCACCATGTCGTCCGAATGCGTATCCCAAAAGCCCCGCGGGTTGTCTCACCGCAAGACTGAAGAGAGGCTCTTCTTCCAGGACCGAACGCAACAGCCGACTCCTGTCAGCTCCGAAGATCTCGAGGTCGAGCTGCAGGACGTCCTCGATCCGCTCCGGCTCGCGTGGCGCCGTCGAGCGGTTCGGCTCTCGCTTCAGCATCCACCGCTGGATTTCGTACTCGGGGTCGAATCCCAGTTTCTCGTACAACAGTCTTCCCTGGGGGGTGGCGTCGAGCTTCAGACAAGGAACTCCTTGCGCATCGAGGTACGAAATCGCCCGCTGGAAGAGCGCCGTGCCAATTCCCTGTCCTCGAAACTGCGGTTCAACCAGCACCATGCCGATCCACGCGAACCTGCCTTCGTACACGATGCTGGTCGTCGTGCCGATCACGCGGCCTTCGTGCTCCGCGACAAAACACCCTTCAGGAGTGGCTGAGACGAACCGCCCCCAGTCAGCCGCGGTCTGGTTCCAACCCGCAATCTCCTTCAGGCGTATTGCCTCCGGAATGTCGTCGACGGTCATCACGCGCAGTGCTGCGGTGATTCTTTCAGATTCCGCCGCGTGCAACTTCACATCAGTCCTCACTCGACCCACCTCACGAAGTCGGTAACGGCAATGCGTGCGGACTCGAACGTGTTCACCGGAGCGCCAGGATCAGGCAGCCCCATGGCCACCGCGATCAGGAGCCTCTTTGATTCCGGCACGTTGAGGTGGTCCTTGATCTCGTCCGCGTACGCGGTGATAAGCCCTATGGGACACGTGCCGATGCCGTGGGACTTTGCCGCAAGGAGCAAATACGCGAGGAATATCCCGACGTCGAGCGCCCTTTCCGGCGGATGCAGCTCGTCGAGAAACATGAGAGCCGCAGCCGGCGCGCCGTAGAAGTTGAGGCTCCCCTCGTTGATGTACGTGCCGAAGTCTGCGCCCATCTGCTCGACTAGCGGTGCCATGCCGTCTCTCACCCCACGGGTGCGAACCTTGATCTGCTCGGGGAGCGGTTGCCCGGTTCCGGGTCCGCAGGTGATCTGCCGCTCTTTGAATGCCCGCATCAACCTCCGCGAGAGCCGCTTGAGCTCTTCCCCCAAGACCATGTGGACCTCCCACGGCTGGAGGTTCATCGCGGACGGTGCCCGTGAAGCCGCGTCCAGTATCTGCTCCAGGAGCTCTCTTGGGACCGGATCGTCCCGAAACGCCCGCGTGCTGTGCCGACTTCCCGTTGCCTCCAAGATATCCATGTGTGTCTCCTTCTTGCGGGAAGGCGCTGGGGGAGGGCGAGTTTTGAACAACGCCCCTGCCTGCACACTTCCTTAAGCGCTCACTTCGGCCCTTTATGTGCAATTGGGGCTCGACCTTCCAGCCCGGCGCTGAAGCGTCCGGCTATGTTCAGGCGCCCCTGCGAGGCTCGGGAATCCCGACGCCGCGGAGAGACGTTTGAGAATAGCCGGGCCTTTCAAGGCCTGAGACGCGATCAGGGCACCCCAAGTGAGCGCGTATCCCCCACACCCCCAAACTTCTGGTTCAGGGCGGCTCCCCCTCGTCGCCGCCGGAAGTCCTACCCATTACCATAGATGCTGCTGGGGTCGCATGCCCATAGTTCGTTCCCGAGCCGGGCTCCGAAGCGCTCGGAAGCATGAAGATCGGCCCTATTCGTCTGCACCCCGGGCTCTGAGCAGCTTGGCGATTTCTCCGAAATGGTGCACGCGAGCCATTCTCAGTGGCGTCATGCCATCCAAGTCCGTCGCATTGATATCAGCGCCTCCATCAAGAAGCAATTCCACCAATGCCGGTTGTCGTGCCCCAACCGCCTCGTGCAAAGCCGTCCGATGGCCCCACCCCCGTCGGTCGAGCTGAGCCCCTTTCTCAACAAGGACCCGAGCCGTTTCAAGGAAGCCTTTGCGCGCCGCGTACATCAGTGGCGTCCTGCCTTCGTCGTCCGGCAGGTCGCCTGCAATCCCTCTATCCATCAGAAGTTTCACGACTTCCGCGTGCCCGTTCTCGGCAGCGCGCACCAGCGCTTCACGTTCCTCCATGACTTCGTACACGGGGTCGGGGCCACTGTCCAGTAGAAGCCTCGCGATCGCCCTGTGTCCTTTCTGGGCCGCGCACAGCAATGCGTTCCCACCGCGTCCACCGGGGACATCGATGGCGCCCTTTTCCAGAAGTAGTTTCGTCACTTCCGTGTGCCCGCCTTCTGCTGCGTACATGAGGGCGGTGCTGCCTTCTCGGAACGGCCGAGAATCGGGTTGGCTCAACTCCACGTCCTGCTCCGCCAGCACTCTCACCACCTCCGCTCGACCGAACCGGGATGCCTCCATCAGTGCGTCGTGACACCAGCCCGGAGAGCGATCCCGTTCCTCCCTGACAAAACGCAGGACAGCTTCGATGTCGCCGAGAGCAGCAGCAGCTTCGATCGTGAGTTCCGCTCCTTTCTCCACAAGAAGCTTCACCACGTCAAGGCGACCCGCATCCAAAGCAGCGGAAAGAGCGTCTTCGGGGCCCACACCCTTCTGGTGAATCGTCGCGCGCACGTCAGCTCCGTTGTCCAGCAAGACCCGCACTACGGACGCGTGACCCAGACGCGCGGCAAAGATCAGAAGACGGTCGAGCTGGTTCTCTTCCTCTTCGGCCGTCTCCTCACGCTTCGCAATGCGTCGTCGGACTTCGTCGGGATCTCCCATTTGGACGGCCGTTTCCAGAGTCAGCTTCGCCCCCCGTTCCTTGAGCAATTTCGCCACGCCCGGACGCCCCTCTTCGGCGGCACGCTCGATGGGCGTGACTCGGCCTCCTGCATCGATTTCCGCTCCTTTGCCCAACAGAAGCCTCACGACCGCCACGTTTCCCGATGCCGCGGCCAGCTCCAAGGGAGTCTCCCCGTTCGGGCCCCTTTCGCTGTTCGGGTCGGCCCCTTTGTCGAGAAGCACTTCGACCACCTTCCCGTGCCCCTTCACTATGGCTCGGATCAGTGGCCCGTTTTCGAGGCCGCTTTTGATATTCGCGCCTCGCTCCAGAAGTAAGCGCACGACATCCGTCCGGTCGGCATCAGCAGCCGCATGCAGGGCAGTCCTGAAGGCTGTGTCCTTTGCCTTCACGTCAGCCCCTTTGTCCAACAGCAGTGAGACTATCTCGGATTCACCTGAGCGGCCGGCAAAGACGAGAATGGGTTCACCAAAGACGTCCCGCGCATTGGGGTCCGCGCCGTGCTCGATGAGCACTCTCAGCACACTCGCGTGGCCGAACTCAACTGCGGCAAAGAGAGTGCTAGAGTCCTCGCGCACTTGGCGCTTCACATGGTCGCTCGCGAGGATCAACCTCCTGACTTGCTCCACTTCTCCGTGTTCAGCCGCTTCCGTCAAGCTTTGCCTGGTTGCCCGTTCTCCGAGGAGCTTGACTACATCCTCGGCTCCTTTGCGCTCAGCATTCCCGAGCGCGGCACTGAGGACACGCTGGTCGACTCCAGCCCCGAGGTCCAAGAGGAGTCTTACCACTTCCAAGTGACCATCACGGGCTGCCCGATTGAGGGCCGTGAATCCGTGTACACTCTGCACATGGATGTGTGCACCCCTCTTCAGAAGCAACGACGTCACCTCCAGACGGCCTCTCCAGGCAGCCCATATCAGGGCGGTCAGTCCGCTGTGACTCCGCTCGTTCACGTCGGCACCAAGGTCCAAGAGGCGCCTCACTTCGGCCACATTACCGTCCATGGCCGCATCGCTCAGTCCCCGTTCTCCGTGCGTCTTCACGGCAACGGGACTGCGGAGTCGATCAGGGAATCGCCAGATTTCGGACTCGCCATATTTGCCAACGGCTTGGGTCAGCACCTGATGATTCTCGGCGGAGTTCACCGGGGCACAAGGTAGCCCGGACAAGACAACGAGCCCCGCTGCGACCCCTGTGGCGACTGTTCCGAGAAACCCGATGCGCTTTGTTGACATGACACGTGCCTCCAGTCATCGTCTTGCGGCAGCGGTCCCTCTTGCTGAGCGTCACGCGTGACAACCCGCAGGTTTGGTAGCATGCCCGGGAGGCCTAACAAGGGCTTCGGCCCGAAGCCAAAGGCGCGACCCTCACGCGTCCTTCCAAGGATTGATAAGCGTTACTCCCGTGTGCAGGAAGTCTCGCTCATTGCGGGTCACAAGGCAGTAGTTTCTTTCGAGCACAAGTGCGGCAATGAGTGAGTCAATTGCCGGGATGGTCTTTCCCTGCCTTTCCAGCCGGGCGGTGAGTTCTCCCCACACCAGCATGACGTCGGTGGCGATGTCGAGGATTCGACCTTGGAACCGGAAAATCAGGTCTGTCTCCAACCACGACCGGAGCGACTCCCTTCGCCTCGACCGGGGCAATTTCTCGATGCCTTTGCAGATCTCTCCGATGGTGATCACAGTAAGGAAGATCGTGTCAGGATCGAGGTCGTCCAGCCATTCCACGACCTTCCGGTTGGGTCGCCTTGCGATCAGCTCGGAAATGACGTTGGTGTCGATCACGTAGTTCATAGGGGAATATCCCGCCTCAGGGCGGTCTTGTCCCGCGTGAGATCGATATCCGCATCAGCCAGTGGAGATTCACGAAAGAACTCGGACAGCTTCTTCCGACCGAGCACCATCCTGCGGTACTCCGCGTAAGAAAGGACCACGACCGTCTCCACGCCACGTTTGGTGATCACCTGCGGCCCGTGCGTCACTGCTTCTTCAACGACCTCGCTGAACTTGTTCTTCGCTTCTTGGAGTTGCCAGACACGCTGCATGGTTTCCTCCTGTCTAGTCTGTCCAGATTATAGCGCCGCCAAAGTGCATCGTCAAGCAGGCGTACCCGACCACGCCCTTCCTCGAATCGCGAGGCCGATCACGGGACCCCCTCCGGCACAGTGAAGCGGTGAGGGCGGAGTCTCTCGGCATGCCGCACTCGCACATCCGAGGCCTGTCTCTCTCGGGCCGAGCGGAGGCTACCCGCACTGGAGCACCATCCAGACCTTGTCGAAGTCGTGGGCGTGGAGGTCCTCTTCCCGAATCCAGAAGTAGAGTCGTCCCATGTCCCCCCACATCATGGCCGCGTGATCGTCGGTGTCGAGCTGCAACAGGAGCGTCCAGTCCCGAGCGCCGCGGGCAAGCTGCTCGCAGCGTGGGTCCTCGTACCCCGACGGCGACCCACAATAGATGCCGTTGGAAGCGAGCTGACATTCGATCTGCATCGCGCCCTGCACCTCGTCCGGATGGCCCGTCAACTGGTGTTTCATCTCGTGGGGAATCCCGGCCCGGAACTCCTCCATGAACGCCGAGTAGCGCGTTGCCTCGGTCGCATCAAGGCCGATCGCCTCTATTGCCGGTGAGCCCTCGCCAGGCATGGACAGTCCTTCGTAGAAACGGATCTCGCATTCTTCGTACCGCCCGTAATCGAGGGTCTGTTCGGGAAGAGGCCGAGCGGAAAGCTGGGCTGAATCAGGTAGATAGACCACCCGCCAGCTCCCTTTGTCCTTCGGATCAAAGCCCCAGGTGAACTGCTCCACATCGTAGAAGAAAGAGAGCATCCCCGATTTCGGTAGAGACTCCGCGAACGCGTACCCGGCAAGGGCCGCGAGATTGATCTGGCCCAGGAAGCACAGAGGCGAGGCTTCCTCGATGGGAGTCCATGAAGGCCACGGCATGTCAGGCGGCAAGTCCGGCAGGCCGCCGAGCTTGGACGCGGCGACCGGCAATTCGGTTCCGGTCGCGGGGTTGGTGTAGAAGCGGACACAGGGCATCGCGAGCGCGGTGAGCTTCTCAGCAACTCGGGTAAGTCCCTTTTCCTCAAGGGTTTTCCTGATCTGGTCACGGGTCACGGGTCGAGCCTCCCAAACAAAGTGCCGCGGGTCTTCAGCCCGCCCGAGCAGCATACCGCAGAGCAGCCGGCAAAGTCCATGGCAGCCCCGTGAGGAGCCTTTCTACCATTAGCACGGCCGTTTACGGCCGTGAGGCAGCGTCGAAAGGCAGGTTCCCGCAGTTTTCAGGAAGCAGGACCATATCCGACACCAATTCGCGTTCACACGGGTGGTCTCCCGCGCCGGCTTCAAACCCGTTGCCGCAGGGGCAGACCTGTGTGTCTGCCCTGACGGGGGCGCACGCGCAGGTGCGCCTCTGCGGCCGGCTCACGTCTTTGAAAGCGCATGGGCATGAGGTCGTCCCCGAGGCGTCAACGCGGTTGACCGAACAAATACTCAAACTTGTAAGTTTCTCTTGTCAAGAGGGGTGCTGCGGTGTATATGTTATAGATTAAGCTTGGAGGCTCGAAAAAGCCCGCCCAGGCAATAGAGCACGGGGGTGGCGACTTTATGTCAATCTTGGAAACCAACAACAATCCTGTGGATCTGAAAGACCACGAACCTACCAAAGAGGAGGATTTTGCCCAACTATTTGAGGAAAGCTTCAACAAGGTGCAGGAAGGCGAAATAGTCGAAGGGATAGTGGTGCAAATCACACCCGAACACGTCATGATTGACGTGGGATCCAAGTCCGAAGGACAGATCCCCCTGGAACAGTTCACCGATGCCAATCAGAATCTTACCGTTCAGGTAGGGGACAAAGTCCAAGTCTATCTCGAGGACACCGAGGAAACCTCGGGCCAAGTCATCGTCTCAAAGACCAAAGCCGACAAAATCCGAATCTGGGAACAAATCGCGCAGGTCTGCGAAGCCAACACCACCATCGCAGGAAAAGTGGTGGCCAGGGTCAAAGGAGGCTTGCAGGTCGATATAGGCGTGCCCGCATTCCTGCCCGGCTCTCAAGTGGACCTGAGACCCGTCCGGAATTTCGAGAAATACATCGGCCAGACCTTTGAGTTCAACGTCCTCAAGTACAACCGGAAACGAGGAAACATCGTCCTGTCGAGACGCCCAATCCTCGAGAAGGCCAAAGATCAGAAGAAGAACCTCATCATGACCGCGCTCGCCGGCGACGGAACGTTCATCGGGAAAGTCAAGAATATCACCGACTACGGCGCGTTCGTCGACCTAGGAGGTATCGACGGCCTTCTCCACATCACCGACATGTCCTGGGGCAGAGTGGGGCATCCGTCTGAAATCCTCAAGGTCAACGATGAGATCCGAGTGAAAGTCCTCAAGTTCGACGAGGACAACGAGCGCGTATCCCTGGGGCTCAAGCAGCTCCAACCCGATCCCTGGGAAAACGTCGAGGATACGTTTCCCATGGGCTCGAAATGGGAAGGCAAAGTCGTGAGCATCACCGACTATGGTGCGTTCGTGGAACTGCAGTGCGGAGTGGAGGGGCTTGTGCACGTGTCTGAAATGACATGGGCAAAGAAACCCCGACATCCGTCCAAAATCGTCTCGGTCGGCGAAGATGTGGAAGTGGTCGTCCTTCACGTGGACAAGGAACAGAAACGGATCTCCCTCGGCATGAAGCAACTGGTCCCGAACCCCTGGGACGTGATCGCGGAACGGTACCCGACCGGCACCAAGATCGAGGGAAGGATCAGAAATGTCACCGATTTTGGGATCTTCGTGGGCATAGACGAGGGGATAGACGGCCTGGTCCACATCTCGGACATCTCCTGGACTCAGCGCATCAAGCATCCCGGCGAGCTCTACAAGAAGGGACAGACCGTCCAGGCTGTCGTGCTCAACATCGACAAGGAAAACGAACGGTTCTCCTTGGGCATCAAGCAGATGCACGACGACCCGTGGGAAACCATTCCCGACAGGTACCCTCCTGGGGCCAAAGTGACCGGCAAAGTCACGTCCGTGACCGATTTCGGGGTGTTCCTCGAGATCGAGGAGGGGATCGAAGGGATGATCCACGTCTCGGAGCTTTCCAAAGAGAGGGTCAACTCCCCGGCTGAGTTCACCAAAGAAGGGGACATGCTCACCGCCATGGTCCTGAAGGTGAACCAGAAGGAGAAGAAGATCGCACTCTCCATCAAGAGCCTCGAGAGAGCCGGCGAATATGATCGCTCAAAGGGCTACTCGAGCAATGAGGTGGTGGCTTCTAACCTCGGGGACCTGCTCAAGGAAACCTGGGGAACCACTTCGGAAGGAAGGGAGTAGGCGCTCAGGAAGTGGGCCGCGCGGGACCCCGGTCGGTGGACTCACGGATCGAGAGTGCCCGGGCAAGGATCTCAGGAGCGATCTCTCCCGTTTTCGAGCAGTCTTTTGACTGCCAGGAACCCTTCCTCACGCGTGCGGACTTCCCCGCAGGCGTGAAGTTCGTTCACCCGCTTGAGCAAGGTTCCCAGGAACGGTCCTGGTTCGAGTCCGAACATTCCCATTATGTCGTCCCCCCGCAAGAGAGGCTCTGGGGGAGCAGATTTCCACTCATCCCAGAGCTTCCACACGCGGCACGCCTTCTCTATGGCCTGGGGAAAGGTCTCAGGCTTCCTGTCGGGACCTCGGGATGCGCCGAGATCTCCCAAAAAAAGCAGCAATAACCCGGGCATGTCCTCTTCAAAATGGCGGCAAAGGCGATATAGGGCCTTTCTGGAAAGCTCCTGCTTCAAGAGCACGAACGGCCTCATGTGGCCTTCCACCAGACTCCCGACGCGGCGGAGCTCACGGTTGGAGAGCCGGAGACGCTCGCCCGCGGCAGCGAAGAGCCTGCCGGACAACTTCTCGTGACCGAAAAAGCGGATTCTGCCGTCCGGATCGACTGACTTGACCTGGGGTTTGCCGGCATCGTGGAATACCGCTGCCAGGTTGACCAGGGATCGATTCGATCTCCCTCTTACTTGCTCCTCTGCGAGGTACCGGTCGATCTGCTCGCCGAACTCTCCCAAGCAGCCGAACTTTCGCTCAGCTAAGAGCCCTATTTGGCGGACCGTCTCCACGGTGTGGTCCCACACGTTCAGGTGGTGGAACGAGTTCTGCTCACACGCGAACGTCGGTTCCAGCTCCGGAAAGAGGGCCTTGAAGATTCCTGCCGACACCATGCCGGCGAGCGCGGCCGGAGCCCTCCCGGTGTGAAGAATCGCCATCAGTTCGTCCCGGACCCGTTCTCCCGAGACCCCGAGGAGCGCGTCCGCCAGCAGAAGGAAATACGCAAGCGAATCCGGGTCAATCCGGAACCCGAGGGTAGCCTGAAACCGGAACGCCCTTAACACACGCAAGGGGTCGTCCTCCAAGGACTCTCGCGAGCAAGCACGGATGATGCCGCTGCGGAGATCGTCTTGCCCGCCAAGGGGATCGTGCACGGCGCTCGTATCGCCTCTTCGGAACGCGGCAATGGGGAGCGCCATGGCATTGATGGTGAAGTCGCGGCGCAGGAGGTCCTCGATGATGGTCGGTCCCTTAAACGAAGAGACGTCGATGGTGGGCCCGAGGCCGCGGTCGAGAACAAGCCTTGCAGTCCCCCGCTCCCGGTCCAGGGGGACGAAGGAGACACCGGCTCCCATCTGGCGGACTACTTCCCGGGCGAGCGCGTACCCGTCTCCCGCCACGGCCAGGTCGAGATCAACGGCCTTGGCATTCCCCATGAGCAGATCTCGGACAGCTCCCCCTACCAGGTAGGCTTCGGGGGTCAGGATTCCGATCTTGTCCAGGATGGCATGCACTCGAGGCTCGGCTGGAAATTCCATGTGTTACCAATGCGGTGCGAGGGCGGTGAAAGGGCCGGCCGTAGGGGCGACCTCGTCTGCGCTCATGTCCGGCCGGACTCGCAGAAACCGTCTCAAGAGTGTTTCTTGGCGAGAAATCGTGGCACAATCCTCACCGGGGACTGACGGCCCCGGCTACAGTCTGTCGCCCCTACGGGGCTCTACAGGCTGCGTCCCGTCGGTACGCCAGAGAATAGCGCGGCATGTCAGTGCCGGGTCAGGTGGGAACCGTGCCACGCTTCGAGGGTTTTGAGACAGCTCCCACAGGTCTGCCCCAACAACAATAATTTTCGATCTCACCGGAAAGTCACCTGTTGGAACGGGAAGTGGTTTGTCGCCCGGAAACAGGCTACATCGGGCTGTGAACCAGCTCAAAGCGGACCTGGCCCACTACCGGCTCTGAGGTCAAGAGGAGTGGAACCCGACGTGGGTCGGTCGACAACCAGAGCTGTCCTTTGCCGAGTTCCTTCTTGTCTCCGGTGAGTTTCACCAGACGCAGGTTCAGCCGAAAAGCAGGGTGACTGCCCGCCTTGATCTTCACCGTCTCGTGGCCTGCGGGGTTGACGAAGAGTCTTGCCCTGTCCTTGCCGTCGTAGATGTCGACGAACATCGGTTTGGTCAAGTCTCTCTGCGATCTGAGGAGGTAGATCGCGGTCACCGGATCGTAAATCCTCGTAAACTGTTCAGAATGGACTTCTCGCTCATCGCCTTTCAGCTTGTCCACTCGGACCAGCTTCTTCTTGTGGTCGAACTTCAGGTCTACCACCTCTTCCGCGAGCCTGTTCGACTTGAGCACGAACTGATACCACCTGGGTTCCATGGTGCCCGCGGTGAACTGGGCCTGCACGCGGCTCCAGACCTCGATAAGCGCCTTGAGGTACCCGTCGGAGACCGCTTGCACGACCACTTTGTTCAGATCCGACTCTCTCGTCATCCGGATATCACCGTGGGCCGCCTTGTTGCCTCGCCAGGTGACCTCAAAACGAAGCATTTCCGATTCGCCGAACGCGTGGCACCAAGAGGTCGCCAAGACCACGCACAACAGACCCGGCAACAGGGACACGACTCCCTTCCTGATTGCACCAATTACCGGAGCGCATTGCATATCATTCACCCATTGAGAAAAATTCGAGGTAGCAGTACCGCACGCAATTCGTGACGCGCCGTAGGTCGGCCGGTACCGCTTGGTAGAACACCCCATACCTTCTGTGACAGTGTCCCGTCAAGCGCGGATTGCCGAGATGCGTTATCCTGGGGACATGGTCAATTGATGTCGGTTCCCACGAGCAATCTCTGACTGCAAAGTGTCCTGCGTCGGCAATTGCGGTATCTCTCACCCTCCCCTTACCACTCCCCCAGCAAGGTAGGGAAAACCCTCTCCTCTGGCGAGAGAGGGAAGGGTGAGGGGGATTTGTCCCACAGGCGCGAACGTAGGGGCTCGGGGCTCGATTCGCGCTCCGTCATTCTTCCCGTCGCTTCTCTCCATCCTTCCGTTCGGACGAGGTCACCGCTGCGCAATGTGGCTACGTTCAGGGCGGCAAGCCAGCGAGAAACACCTTCCGAGGGGTGCCGCGCACTTCGGTACCCTGCTGATCTCACGGTGCATTTCTGCAACCCGGGACTTACGTCCCGGGCTACTTTCTTACGTCCCTGCGGGACTGAGCGTGGGCCTCTGGAGCCCCGGAGGGGCGGCAGATAGTAGCCCGGTGCGTGAGCGCCGGGCGCCGGAAGCAGTAAAACGGATACAAACCCTAAGATGACTTAATTATTCCAATTGGTTATCCGACACCAAGACGCGCTGCACCCCCTTCTGAGTCCCTGGGTATCACTCAGCGCCGGTCACGCGCTTCACCCTCCGCCAAACGATCTTCGCCGGCACTTCCGTCATCTCGATAGTCAGAGTGTCCCCGTCCACGTGGTACTGCCACAGCACTTCGTTTTCCGCCTCGTCCGTGAGGCGCAGTTCGTCCCCTGACAGCGTGTACTTTCCCTCTTTGATTTTCGCCTGGCCCTGCCCCCCGCGTTGTTGGACTCTCGTGAAGACTATCTCGCCGCCGGCCGTGAACTCCAGGCGGGTGATCCACTCCTCCTTGGGCAGTTCCTCGTCGCCTTCCTTGTTGATTCGGCGGGACAGTTCCCAGGTGCCGACCGGACTCTTGTCGACGTGTCGGTGAAGGCGTCCCGGCGGCAGCCGTTCCGCGGGAACTCTGTGCCAATACAATCCTGTCCGGGAATCGGGCAAGGTGATGCGCAACACGGCGTCCGCCAACACAAACGGCCACTTGGCGACCTGGCCGTTGTCGCCCGTGACCACGATCTCTTCCCCGTCAATGCGGTAGGTACCGGACTTGAGGGCTTCCGTGCCGGGGCCGCGGCGACCGATGTCGGTGAAGGCGATCTCTCCTTTGGTAGTGAATTCCAGGAATGTTCTCGATGTCTTGTGCGGGAGCTGCTGCTCGCCCTTCTCGTTCATCCGGTAGAGCAGTTCCCAGGTGCCCACAAGCGTCTTGTCCTCGCTTCCGGCAGACGTTTCCCCCTGCGCGCCGGCAGCGGAAGCAAATCCCACAAGGATGAGCAAAATCGCGCTCAATTCCGCGCACTTCCTCATCATCGGGAGGACAAAGGCTCGGTCCATCAGCTCTCCTCGGTGCTCGTCGGCTCGGTGTTCCATGGCGTAAGTTCAGTGAAGTATTCGAAGGATGTCGGTCAGCGAAGCGAACTGCATCGGTGATGCCAAAGCGGACGGTGATGCGGTTCCCGTTGGACACCGCATTCTCAGGGCGCTGCCTGAACCGCGTCACGGTATTTTTGGTCTTGGACCACTCAGGTTGCGACCACGGGCGGTCACTTGCTCTCCTTCGCGGTTCCCGGGCCGGGTGCTATTCTGCGCCAGTAGAATTTCTTGTTCCCTTCGGGCATGGTGATCACCAGAACATCGTCGGCCACGGTGTAGGGCCATGTCACCGTATTCCCCAGATCGTCCGTGATGGTCATCTCGCTTTTTTCGAGGCTGTAGGTGCCTGTCTTGGTCTGGACCGGGAGGCTACCTTGGGTGTCGGACTTATTGAAGATGACGTCGCCCTTGTCGGTGAACTCGAGGCGCGTTCGCCAAGATTCGTCGGGCAGCTTTCGTTCCCCCTTTTCGTTGACCTGATAGATGAGCTCCCACGTACTGACAAGATTCTTGTCGATAGGCCCCACAGGCCGCCTTGGGGTCCTCTCTTCCCGTGCGGTCTTGGGCGCTACGGTGGAGAAGCATGAGCTACATACCAACACCGTGCAACAGAGAAGCACCCCCGCCACGATACGGGAAAAGCGAACAATACACTCCATTCGGGACAGCAACTCTCTCTTGACGCGGACTTCACTTTAGAATTACCAAATAGTGAGGATAATAGCAACACCCCCGGTTCCTGCCGCCACGACGGAGTGGCAATGCCTACCAGAGGTTGCGGAGGCTATCAGAGGCCCGTCTCTGCCCCCCTCCTACGGTCAAGGGCTGCCGATTAGGAAGCATCGGAGCGACAGGGGCAGGCTTGGCCACCACCTCTTCCGGCTTCTTCGGTTCATCGGGTTTGGCCAGCGGCCATTCCCCCCTGCCCATGCGTGCGATCAGCGCGTCATCCACCACAATGCAGTGCGACCCCACGTCCAAGGTGTGAAATACTGCCTCTGCGTCTTCCCAATCGAGCCCGAGGCAGCCGTGAGTGAGTCGCCCGCCGGTAGCTTCCGCGTAATGGATGTAGCGCGTGCCCTGCACCACCATCTTGTACCGGAAGAACCCAGGGACTCGACGGTCCTCCCATCTCTGAGGGATTGGTTCCCCTTCCTCGATGAAGTACCAGTCCGGTCGAATCCAGTCATCCATCTCTTTCTTCTGCTTGATCGGGAACACTCCCGTGGGCGTTTCAAAAGCCCCCACCCTGGTCTTGCCTTTGCCCACCGCAACCGGCCCTATGCGCAGAAGTCTCCCGTTCGGATCGTACAAGTAAAACTGGAAATTCCGTTTGTCGATGACGAGAAATGATTTTCCGTTCCTGCGAGACACCACGGACGAAATATACCTGGCTTCAGCCATGACCGCCTGCACTTGATCGCCGTCCTGAATGCGATGATCATAGTACCCTCCGCGGTCCGGCGGAGCCCCTTGATACCCTTGATGCCCTTGATAGCCTTGATAGCCTTGAGCAACCTCGTCGTACATGTCCGGACGATGATACGCCTGCGCGGTTTGGTCGGGCTGGAACTGCGTGTAACGTGCGAGTTCTCGATCCCTTCTCCGGTCGCGTCTCGACCGCGCGGAAGGCCTCGCCGCGGCATCGTGAGCCTGGGCTATCTGGTCCCACAGTATCCGTTCCGCGTCTCGTCGGTCGTACTGGAGATTCGCGAGCGGGTGAACCTGAGCCGGATTCCCGGTGATTGGCCCGTGGTTCGCGATCTGCGGGGGGTTCCGGATGCCCGGGTTCTGATACTCGTAGTACTGCCCCAGTGCGAGGGCGGCCAGGAGGTGAACGGACCCGATCAAGAGCATGATTAGCTTTGTATTTCGCCTAATTACGGTCATCATATTCCGCCTTGCTGCGAAATGATCTGCATTCCACCGAAATCACGGTCTTCTATATTCAATTATCACCCTCGTGTCAACCCATGTCCCCCTTTTTGCCGAACGCAACTGTTCAAAGGCCATCCGTTGTGGGCTTGGAAGACAAACCACAAAGGCACCAACACACAAAGAAATCAAGGAACAATTCCTGTGCTGCTATTCTTGTGAACAGGCTTTCGTGGTGTCCTTGCGGCTTGGTGGTTCATCTTCTCTTCGCCCCGGCTGAACGCTCGCCGGCCAACAATATCAGGAGCTGATCCCGTACTTCTTCATCTTGTACTGCAAATTGCTCCTCGACAGCCCGAGTGCCTTGGCTGCCTGCGCCTGGACATTGGACGCTCTCTTGAGCGCCTGGCGGATCATTCTCTCTTCGATTGATTCGAGCGTGTCCGCGAGGCCCTTTTCCCCGGAAATGAGCCTGTCGAGGCTGTCCTCAATTTCTGGGCTGTCCCGGAGCTCGGGAGGCAGGTCATCCACGGTGAGCACATGTCCACGGCACATCACCACCGCGCGTTCCACCACGTTTTCCAATTCCCTCACGTTTCCAGGCCAGTAGTAGCCGTACAGGGAGGCCATCACCTCCGGGAGCACCTCCGTCACGGCTCGGCCGAGCTTCCTGGAAAACTTGTCCACAAAATGGGCCACGAGCAAGGGGATGTCCTCCCGTCGCTCCCTCAATGGAGGCACGGTCACGGAGACCACGTGGAGCCTGAAATAGAGATCTTCCCGAAATCGTTTGGCTTCCACCTCTTCCCGCAGGTCCTTGTTGGTCGCTGCCACGATCCGAACGTCGACTCTTATGTCCTTGTTGCCGCCCACGCGCTGGAATTCGTGCTCCTGAAGGACGCGCAGCAGTTTCACTTGGAGAGCCAGGGGCATTTCTCCCACCTCGTCGAGGAACAGGGTCCCCTGATCGGCAAATTCGAACTTACCCTGTTTGAGACTCACCGCGCCGGTGAATGCGCCCCTCTCGTGACCGAACAGCTCTGACTCCAGAAGGTCCGCAGGGATAGCCCCGCAGTTGATCGACACGAAGGGCTTTTCCTTCCTGGATGAGGCGTTGTGCACGCCCCTTGCGATGAGCTCCTTGCCGGTACCCGATTCTCCGGTAATGAGCACGGTTGTCGGCGTGTCGGACACCCTCTTCATCACTGAGAAAACCCGGTCCATCGCCTTCGACCGACCGATGATGTGACCCCACACGGACCCCAGCTCGGCCTGCAGGTGCCTGATGTTCTTCACTAATGCTCGTCGCTCGACGGCTCTGGCTATGGCCCGCTTTACGTGGCTATTATCGAAGGGTTTCTGTATGTGGTCCAGGGCTCCTTTCTTCATGGCATCCACGGCCTGGTCCACCTCCGCGTACGCGGTCATCAATATCACTGGCAAGTCCGCGTCGAGAGATTTCGCCTTCTCCAGGAGCTCGATTCCCGACATCCCCGGCATCTTGATGTCCGAGAGAATCGCGTCGACCGGGTTGGCCTCCACGATGTCTACGGCCTCCGTGGCGGATGATGCGGTCAGCACCTCATAGCCTTCGTCGATCAGCAGGTCTTCCAGTACTACCAGGTAGTTTTTTTCATCGTCAACCACCAGCACGGTCGCCATTGATTCGAGTACTCCTATGCGTTGTCGGTGTCACGAGCGCCGTCGCCCTTCGGAAGGAAGACGTGGAACGTGGCGCCTTGTCCTTGTATGCTTTCCACGGAGAGCTCCCCGTGATGGGCTGTGATGATGTTGTGTACCACGGAAAGCCCGAGACCGGTTCCCATCTGGTTGGTGGTGAAGAACGGCGTGAACACCTTTGGGATGTGCTCTTCCTTGATTCCCGGACCGCTGTCGGCAAAACCGACGCGAACGGCCTCGTCCTCGGGCTCGATGGTGACGGTAAAGGTCCCGTCTCGTTCCATGGCCTCGAACGCGTTCATCGCTATGTTCAGAAAGGCCTGATAGAGCAGGTCAGCGTCACCGAGCACGAATGGCGTCTCGCCGTTGGTGTTGCGCTCCACCCACGTGATGGCCCGCTCTTGGAGTGCCTGATCGAGGTTATTGCGCACCCGGGAAAGCACATCTCGCACGTCGATGGCAGCGACGCGTGGGACCCTCGGTCTGGCGAAATCGAGGAAATCGGTGAGTATCGCGCTCAGCCGCGACGCCTCCTCGACGATGACGCCGGAGAGTTTCGTGATTCTCGCGGGGTCCGGGTTGCTCTTCTTCACGAGCACCTCCGCGGAGGACCTGATGATCCCCAGCGGATTGCGTATCTCGTGGGCGATGGTCGCGACCATCTGTCCCAGGGAAGCCAACTTCTCGGACTGCTGGAGTTGTTCTTCCAGGCGCTTCTGCTGAGCGGCCCGGTCCACGAGGATCTTCTCACCTCGTCGGACGATCAGGCTGAGCATCACGAAGAGCAGTCCCATAAGTCCTGCGGCCACCACTACAATAACCAACACCGAGCTTTGTACTGACCGGTATTGATCACTCATGTCCTGAGAGATCTGGATCACCCCGTAGATGTTGCCGAGCATCCAGTAGTGGCCGGTGCCTTCCCTGAGCGGATAGTAGGTGTCGGCCAACCACTTCCTCGACCACCAGTTCGGGACATCCTCCTCATGTCGAATCAGGGTGGTCTGTTTGCCGTTCATGGCCTCCTGCACCGGCCCGAGAGAAGACTCATATCGTCCGATGAGGCCATACTCCGTGCTGTACGAAATCCTGCCGTCCCGATCCATGATCTTGATACACTGGATCTTCAAACCGTATGTGGTGTCCTTGACGAGGGAATCCAACGCGCCGAACTGTTCCCACTGTCGCAGGTCCATGGCGGTCTTTCGCGCCTTCAGAGGGCCGTAGAAGCCATTGTAGATGTTGTAGTTGAGGTTCTCCGCGAGAAGATGCCCGTAATTGGTCGCGGCCGTGCGCAAGGTATCCACCATTCGGGTATACAGAAAGGCCCCCAGAAGCAGGGTCACCACCGCAATGACCAGAAAACCGGAGATAATGAAGTATTTCAGTAACCTGAACGGACCACCCGCGTGACCACGAGATGCCGCCTTTTCCATGAATCCCACCTACACTGAAGGTAGCCACGAACGATGCGGTCCCCGTCGGTCACCGCACCCCGCGAGACGGTTTGCATTGAAAACACACCCCTCCACATTCGGAACACGCATTGGTAATTACTCCATTCGCAAGTGCGGTCGCGAATGCTTCGGGGATCTGCCCCGGGGAACTCCGAAAGATCTTGAAGATGCGGTGCAACGCGTCTTGGTTTCGGATAACCCAGCGGAATAATGAGGCCCTGGGAGGGCTTGTACCCATTTCGCTGCTTGGGGCTCCCGGCGCTTACGCACCGGGCTACTATCTGCCGCCCCTCTGGGGCTCCAAAGGCGCAACTTCAGTCCCGCAGGGACGTAAGAAAGTAGCCCGGGACGTGAGTCCCGGGTTGCAGAAATGCACCGTGACATCATTAAGATACCAAAGTGCGCGGCACCCTTGAAGATGTTCTCTCGCCAAGCACGCAAAGAGCGCAAACAACCCGGGAGAATGCCTTGGCGTTCCCGGCGTGCTCTGCGAGAGCCCTTCTTTTTCGGTCCAAATCGGTGAGCATGCTTCGGAACGACAACATTAAAGGGCCGCGGCACAACAAACCCTTCAACCAAGATGAATGAGAGAACCATCATGACTCGTCTCACTTACCATAGAAAGAGGAGCACGAGAGATGACAGGGTTGTTTCGCTGAAGGCCCTAAGCGTTCCCGATGTCGTCGGGGTCCGCTCTTTCGAGAATCTTGGTCAATTCCGCATCTCTCTGTTCTATGTCTTCCTGGGTGAGGATGACCTTCTTGGGGCTTGGCTGATCGGCCTCCGCCTGGGTCATGCCCTCGATGACGTCTTCGCTCACATAGATGGGAACGCCGCTCCAGGTCGCCAGGACGAGGGCATCCGACGGTCGAGCATCTATGGTGAGCACTTGCGCGACGGAGTCCCGCAGGTAGATCGTGGCATAATAGGTATGGTCCCTCAGATCATCCACTTCGATGTGTTCCATGGTCAGGCCCGACTTCTCGATGATGTTTCTCATGAGCTCGTGAGTCAGGGGCCGCTGGAAGACCGACTTGGTCATGGCCCTCTGAAGCGCCATGGCCTCGACTGGTCCTATCCAGATGTAGAGTTCCCTCTCTCCGTTGCTTTCCTTCAGGATGACCACTGGTTGCATATTTCTGGTATCAGAGGCGATGCCAACGACGGTCATCTCGTGGAATTTCTTGGGATTCTTCATGGAACACCTCCCGGTGACCAGCCTCGCTTCCGAGCCACCGTATGCCCGTCTCTCGTCATGATCAGCGTATCACCCGGTGGGTTCTCTTGTCAATCCGTTGCGGGTTTCGACGGGTTGACTGCTGTGGGGCTTTCCACTAGACTTCGCTCCCGAGTGCGTTGGGAGTCAGCGTTGAGCCAACCCACGGAATGAGGAGCGCGGAACATGGCCGGGCTATTTCGCTGCTGGCCCCAAGTTCACCACTTCGCAGATATGGGGCCGCACCCCATGGGCGTCAAATGAGGGACTTGCCACGCCACAGGGTCTTCGGGGCTCTTGGTACTGAAGCATCCGGCTATTCTCAGTCGCCCCTACGGGGCTTGGGAGTGGCGGAGTCCCGGAGGGACAACTGACAATGGCCAGGCCTCTTAAGGCCGGGGGATGAGGGACGGTTGCCCTCAGTTTGACGCCTATGGAGCCGTACCCTCGCCGGTTACCGGTTGGAGCAGGAGTTGCACTTCACGATCACTGGTTTTCTTATCGGGCTTGTGCTGCCGTATGCGACGATACTGGTGGTCGTGGTCGGGAGTGTGGTGAGGCTTGTCATATGGATACGGGCTCCGAAGCCGTTTCCCGTCACCCTGGGCCCTGCTCCTCGAACCCGGTTCGGACTTGCCGCACGGCTCGTGGGCGACCTCCTGTTGTTTCCGACCCTGTTCAGGTCTGACAAGGTGCTTTGGATCGGAGTCTGGATCTTGCACATGTCCCTACTTGTGGTAATCCTGGGGCATGTGAGGTATTTCATATACCCGGTTCCAGAGTGGGCCGGCATTGCTCGCGAGTTCGCGCTCCCGACCGGATATGTCTTGACGCTTGCGGTGATCGCGCTTCTTGCTCGCAAAGGATGCCATGAGAGGCTTGCCTACTTGACGCGAGCCTCGGATCTTTGGGGACTGCTGCTTCTCCTTGGGGTGAGCGCAACTGGGCTCCTCCTCGCCTACCTGCACCAGGCCAATGAGGTGGAAGTGAAGGCGTTCTTGCTGGGGCTCGCGTTTGCGCGCCCGGAACCGATTCCGTCGAGCGTCCTGTTTCGGATCCATTTCGGATTGGGATGTGTGTTGGTGTGCTATTTCCCATTGGGAAGACTCGTGCATGCCCTTGGATGGCTCGTCTCTCCGACGAGCGCGTCGAGGGAGATCGATGAACACTGAGTGCCCGTGACGAAATAGCCCCCGCAATCTCCGTCAATGAGACAACCATAATGACTCGTCTCGCTTGCCGTAGGTTGAAACCTGGGGCTATTGACAGGCCGCCCTTTCAGGGCAGAAGAGGCCCGCGCCCGGCCAAGGCGCACGGTGAATAGCCATGGGGTTCAACCACGGACTCGGCCCCGAAAAGACCGACTCTCGCAAGGCACGCGAAGAACGCCAAGCAATTCCCTCTTCCTTTGCGGCCCTTGCGTGCTTTGCGAGAGAACTCTTTGCAGATCTTCAGAGTTCCCCCGGTCGAACTGCGAATGTACGACCGTATTCACGAATGGGCTGAGCGCCTTTGCACTTGGTGGCGTGATTCCGAGTCCTCCGACGGATTGCCAATTGGTTTGGGAGACCAAGATGCCGTCCATGACCATTCCGCATGAGCTCGCGAAGCTGCCACGATGCCGGGCCGACGCAGCCGCCTCGACCGTCATGGAGTGGGGCCATGGTGACGCCATGCGCATCGCGGGGCTTCCCGAGGACCTTCCGCCCGATTGGCAGCATCAGGCGCTCGCAAAACTTCATGAGCTGGCCTGCACGCGACGCTCGTACCGCGTCTTCCTCGATACCTGCGTGAAATGCGGCGCTTGTGCTGAGAAGTGTCCCTACTTCATCGCTACCGGAGATCCGTTGAACATGCCCGTTGCGAGGGCAGAGCTGGTCAGAAGAGTATACCGACGTTACTTCACGCTTCGCGGCCGAATCCTGGGAAGCTGGTCCGATGCGGAGGAGCTCACCCCGCATATGCTCGTGAAGTGGTTCACGTATTTCCATCAGTGCTCGGAATGTCGTCGTTGCGCACGCGCGTGCCCGCTGGGGATCGACACGGCCGAGATCACCATGCTGGCCAGGGAAGTCCTGGCCTCGTGCGGGGTGGCCTCCAGAGCCATCGTGGAGACCGTGGCACGGGCCCACAATACGGGCAACCACTTGGGGATCAGCCCCGAAGAATGGGCAGTGCGGAACAGTGCGCTGGAACGAGAGATTCGCGTGCGGACCGGGATCGAAGTGAAACTTCCCGTGGACCGTGAAGGAGCCGAAGTGTTGCTTCTGGTGCCGGCAGCGGATCTGGTCGCCAACGTGGACACGATGGTGGGTTACGCGGTGGTCTTTCACCATTTGGGGATTTCCTGGACTACCAGCTCCACTTGCGGGGACGCGACGAACTACGGGTTGTTTCTGGACGCCGCGAACCTGCGCGGAATAAACGCTCGCGTCCTGGACACAGCCCGAAAGTTGCGAGTCAAGGTCCTCATGTGGGGCGAATCGGGTCATGGTTGGCGTGCCGGGAGGCTCACGAGCCACCTCCAGGCCAAGGGCCGGACCAACCCGATGTCCTTTCTTGAGATACCATATCCCTACCACGTCCTTCAGTTTGCTGCGGCAATGATCGCGAAGGGAGCCCTCAAGGTCGATAAGACCGCAAACGGCGAATATGCGGCCACGATTCACGATCCGTGTAACTTGGCTCGGGTTCCTCCCGCGGAGATGACGCACGCGATCCGAGAGGTCGTCCGCTATTCCTGTCACGACGTGCGGGAGATGCCGGCTTCGATCACCATGGCGAACACGATCTGCTGCGGAGGGGGCGGAGGACTGCTCGCACCGGAAAACCGCACCCTGAGAATGGCTGCGGCCAGGCCACGGGCGATGGCGGTGGCTCGGAACGGGGCCAATTTCGTCGCGGCTCCGTGCGAGATCTGCAAGGAACAGCTCACGCAAGCCATGGGCTACTGGAAGACCCCAGCGGTCCTGGGTGGAGTCATGGAGCTCCTTGGCAGAGCGGTCCTGGGCGCTCGGGGGATCGAGCCCTTTCGCCTGGGGTCCTGGAGCCCACTCACATGAACGGGCATGACCTGTCGCTCACAACGAAGAATAAGAGTGCTGCCCCCCGGAAGTCGTGGGACTCAGGCCTTCTTGGCGGGGACCAGCGGGAGCCGCCGTATCCCGGGAGTTCTTGAGGATGGGGGTCCGGGGGAAGCCCTTTTACTGATAAGCTTCGATTTCTTCTTTTTTCGAGAAGAAAGTCTCGGTTGAGCACCTCTGGGAGAAAGCAACGTGCCCTTTTTTGCTTGCGCAGAACCAACCGGCCCCGCCATCGGTCTTCATGCGGGCCGAGGAAGGTGGTCGCGAATTTTGGTTGCGGCTCCCAGCCGCTTCCCCCGGAAATCGCGTTTTCTGGTAAGACCCGCTGGGATAGTCCTCGCATGCACGGCCCTGGCGATCGCGGGGTGTCAGTGGGTCGAGAAACCCGCTCGGCGGGGCACCGGGCCGTTGAGTCTTACCGTGGACTGCCGGCACGACGCGCCGCCGTACCATCTGCCCCTGGAACGCTGGCGACGCGACCACATGAACGCAATCGTCCGATACCAGGACTTCACCGTCACGGAATGCAGAATCTGCCATCAGCCGGAACGTTTCTGTGATCGCTGCCACAACTACCTGGGAGCACCGACGTTTCGGGACCTTCTCGAGAGAGAGTTCCCCGCGGCGATAGGCAGGTGAGCCATGCAAAGAGGGTCTCGTGGAAATGCAGTTTGGGGGGGGGGGGGGGGGGGGGGGGGGGGGGGGGGGGGGGGGGGGGGGGGGGGGGGGGGGGGGGGGGGGGGGGGGGGGGGGGGGGGGGGGGGGGGGGGGGGGGGGGGGGG
>JBFMAA010000089.1:0-23644 GCA_040755955.1 Thermodesulfobacteriota bacterium | reverse complement strand
GCTGATCGAAAGGCTGTACCTGTTTATCAAGGAGATGAACGATTCGCCAGTCATCTTCCGCTGGAAATATAGACTGGATGAAGTGCTCATCTAACGTGTAAAGCTGTCTCTGAAACGCTATACTAGGCATCGTGTACCTCGATCATCAGGCACGGATATGACACAGCCCGACAGTTGCGGCTCTGGGAGAGTCGTTCGGGCGCGGCGCAATGACCAATCACTGGGTAGACCTGAAGAACAGTGATTGCCTTCTCATCATGGGCAGCAACGCTGCCGAGAACCATCCGATCAGCATGAAGTGGGTGATGAAAGCCAAAGAGAACGGGGCAACCGTCATTTCGGTGGACCCCCGTTTCACCCGGACGTCCGCAGTGGCCGACTTTTACACGGCTCTGCGATCGGGAACCGACATTGCATTCCTTGGAGGAATGATCCGCTACATTCTTGAGACGAACAAATATTTCAAGGAGTATGTGGAGAACTACACGAACGCTTCGTACATCGTAGGTGAAAAGTACGATTTCAAGGACGGCTTGTTCGCCGGTTACGACCCGAAGGCGGGCAAGTATGACATGGGAAGTTGGGCCTTCAAGAAGGATGACAAAGGCGTCCCCGTGAAGGACCCCACGTGCAAAGATCCTCGCTGTGTGCTTCAGCTCCTGAAGAAGCACTACTCCCGTTACACACCGGAGAAGGTCTCGGAGATCACCGGCACGCCTGTTGCGGATCTCCTGAAGGTCTACGAGCTGTACAGCGCGACCGGAGTCAAAGACAAGGCCGGCAGCGTGCTCTATGCCCTCGGCTGGACGCATCACACCTACGGATCTCAGATCATCAGAACCAGTGCGATCATCCAGTTGCTGCTCGGCAACATCGGCATCGCCGGCGGTGGTATCAACGCGTTGCGGGGACAGCCGAACGTCCAGGGTTCAACGGATGGGGCGCTTCTGTTCCATCTCATTCCCGGATACTTGAAGGTCCCGAGGACGTCCCAGCAGACCCTTGAGGCATACCTCAAGGCCTACACGCCGACGACCGCGGAGGCCCAGTCGGTCAACTGGTGGTCAAACACCCCGAAATACACCGTGAGCCTCCTCAAGTCGTTCTATGGGGAGAAGGCCGTCAAAGAGAACGATTTCGGCTATGCATGGCTGCCGAAGGCGGATGACGGACAGACCTACTCCTGGCTGGACATGTGCGACGTCATGTACCAGGGAAAGATCAAGGGCATGTTCGTGTGGAGTCAGAACCCTGCGGGAAGCCATCCGAACACCAACAAGACTCTGAAAGCGCTCTCGAACCTTGAGTGGCTGGTGCACGCAAATATCTTCAACAACGAGACCGCGTCATTCTGGCACAGTCCGGGGCTCGATCCCAAAAAGATCAAGACGGAGGTGTTCCTGCTTCCTGCCGCGTGTTCGGTGGAACGTGACGGAAGTCTCACCAACAGCGGCCGATTGGTTCAGTGGCGGTACAAGGCCGTAGATCCCCCCGGGGATGCGCTTGCCGACGGGGAGATGGTCAACAGGTTGATCAAGAAGCTGAAAGATCTCTATCAGAAGGAAGGGGGCAAGTGCCCTGAGCCGATTCTCAACCTGAAATGGGACTACGTGGACGACAGGGGCAGATTTGATCCCCAGAAGATGGCCAAGGAAGCCAACGGGTTCTTCCAGAAGGACGTCACGATCAAGGACCCCACGGGAAAAGACATTTCCTTCAAGAAAGGGGATCTGGTCCCGACGTTCGGATTCCTTCAGGCAGACGGGAGCACTTCCTGCGGGAACTGGCTATTCTGCGCAAGCTACACGAACGCAGGGAACATGATGGCACGCCGGGGAAAGGAAGATCCGACCGGGCTAGGACTTTTCCCGAACTGGGCCTGGTGCTGGCCGGTGAATCGACGAGTCCTGTACAACCGAGCGTCATGCGATCCCAGCGGGCAGCCCTGGAACCCGAAGCGGCCTCTCCTCAAATGGGAAGCCGGCAAGTGGGTGGGCGACGTGCCCGATGGTCCATGGCCTCCCATGTCCGACAAAGAGAAGGGAAAACTGCCGTACATCATGAAACCGGACGGTCGGGCATTCCTTTTCGGCCCGGGAATGGTGGACGGTCCGTTCCCCGAGCACTACGAGCCGTATGAGAACCCGCTCGGCAAGAACCCCATGTCCAAGCAGGTCATCAATCCCGCGATCAAGATCTTCACGAGCGACATGGACAAGGTTGCATCCGCGGATCCCAAGTATCCCATCGTATGCAGCACCAACACGATCACCGAGCACTGGTGTTCAGGCTCCATGACACGTTGGCAGCCGTGGCTTCTCGAAGCGCAGCCCGAGCTGTTCGTAGAAATGAGTCCCCAGCTCGCCAAGGAGATCAAGGTAAACAACGGAGATCGCGTGAAGGTCAGCTCCATCAGGGGAGAAGTGGAATGCGTCGCCATGGTGACGCCCAGACTGAGGCCCTTCAAGGTGGCGGGTAAGGTGCTCCATCAAGTTGCGTTGCCGTTCGCGTTTGGATGGCTCATGCCCAAATCCGACAAGAACTATTCAACGAACCAGCTCACGCCGGCGGTGGGTGATGCCAACACCATGTGCCCCGAGTACAAGGGCTTCATGGTCAATGTGAAGAAAGTGTAAGGAGGTGTGAGGCATGTCCAAGGGATTCTCCATACTCGTTGACACCTCCAAGTGCACTGCATGCCGAGGCTGTCAAATGGCGTGCAAGCAGTGGAACCAACTACCTGCAACCCAGACGAAGAACTGGGGCAGCTACCAGAACCCCAAGGATCTCTCTTCCGAGACCTGGAAATTGGTTCGTTTCGCCGATGGTACCGGCGCCGACGGCAAGGTCTACTGGAACTTCTTCTCCGATCAGTGCCGTCACTGTCTCTCGCCGGGATGCATGTCCGTTGCGGAGAAGGAAGAGATCGTCCAGGACGAGAAGACGGGAGCGGTTCTGTTCACTCCCAAGACCAAGGACCTGGATTTCAAGGCGACACTGGAAGGTTGTCCCTTCCACATTCCTCGTCAGGACGCGAAATCGAAGGTCATGTTCAAGTGCACCATGTGCTTTGACCGGATCTCCCACAACCAGATCCCCGCGTGCGTGAAGACGTGTCCCACAGGAAGCTTGGTCTTCGGCGAACGGGGGAAGATCCTCGAACTGGCAAAGAAGCGGGTCGAGGAGCTGAAGAAGACCTACCCGAAGGCAGCAGCTCTCAATGCGGATGACGTACGGGTGATCTTCATCGTGAAGGACGATCCGAAAAAGTACTACCAGTTCGCCGCGGGCAAGTAGGCCCGTTGTGGTCACGCTCGTTGAAATCTGCGGGATACTCGAAGCAGACAAGAGCCCCCTCACCCTTCCCTCTCCCGCCAGGGGAGAGGGTTCGTGCTTCCCTTCCCTTGATGGGAGGGGTAAGGGGAGGGTGAGATCTGCCGCAGTTTTCAGTACGGGACACAATGATTCAACCAACCGGAAGACCTCCGATCGAGCGTGCTCGGCAGGAGGTCTCCCCTTGCCAAGGATTTCCGGTCCAAGTTCCCTCACGGGAGTGGGAGTGAGCATGAGCGTCAGGCTCAGGTGCAAGGTCTGGCTCGAGAATGAGGCCGGCAAGCCCATAATCGGCGAAGGACGACTACGGATTCTCACGGCTGTGCGTCTCACCGGATCGATCAGCAAGGCGGCCCAGAAGCTCAACCTGCCGTTCCGCAACGTGTGGGCCAAGATCAAGGATGCGGAACGCCAGTCAGGGCTAAGAATCGTGGAGCGAACAAGGACCGGGTCAAGACTCACCGCTGAAGGCGAAGCCCTGATGTCGCGGTTTGCCGAGCTTCAGCGCAGTTGCGAGCGATCAGCCCACGCGAAATTCAAGCGGGTCTTTTCCGATGGCGGCCGAGAGGCGGATTCACCGGAAACGGCACCGGTTCCCCGAGAGACTCGTGACGAAGCTCTATCTCTTGAAAGTGTGATACATGAAGACAGAACCTGACTTATGCCCGGAGCGGACAAGAACCGTAACGGATTTGGATGAGTTCCGCCGGGCCCTTGCCACGCGACGACCATCCCTAAGACCTTTCAGAGTCATGGTAGAAGTTGCGCGCAGCGAACCGACAGACATGGACATCAAGGAGTGTCTGTCCAGGCATTTGAGAAGCCTTGGCCACGTGGTGTCCAACGATGGGCCTGACTGGGTCTTCTCCATTATTGCGATCCAGCACGGGAATCTGGTCGAGTGCTCGATCATTCTGCGGCGGTTCTTTCGCTCGACCGCACCGGGGACCGAGCGGCTGGGAGCCCCAGCCAATAATCGCGTCGACTTTGGTCGGTCCGCATGCAGTCCGATGACGGGGCGGGTTGGTTCTGCGCACGTGGACGAGGCAGACTTCGCCGGGGGAAGAACTGCCGCAGACCCCGCTGCTGAAGGGGACTTTAACAACGACGCGTCGCAGTCGGCGAAGACATCGAAGGATGGTAGTGCAGAGGCGGTCTCTGTGGATGGGCCTGAGGAAATCAGGCTTCGGTCTGGAGGTTGGGTCTACGAGTCCCTGAAGTTTCACGGGCTGTTCGGAGTCCCGCGGGAAAGCGTCGACGGTTTTCTGGCAGACCTGGCGCGCCAAATGGAGCGCCAGCACATGGGCCCGGTACTCGCGAAGCAGGAGTGACGTGAGGCTCGCATCAGAGGCTTCGTCCCTGGCAGAGTACTCCCTTTGACTAATAACGTTCGATCTCTTCTTTTTTCGAGAAGAAATCTTCGGCTCAGCAGCGCTGGGAGAAAGCAACGTGCCTGTCTTTGTGTGCGTAGAATCAACTCGCCCCGCCCTCGGTCTTCACGCGTTCCGATTGCGGAGATGGATGGTTTCCAGGCACGTTCAAACCGTGCACGGCCACAGGGGAAGCACAGCCATTGCCCCCTTTGCGGCAGCGGATTCTGACGACAAATCTTCGCGGCGGGCCAAGAATTTGAACGATATAGTCAACCGCCTTGAAATTCGCGGGACCGTGAAAGTAGACACAAACCCGCTCTCCCTTCCCTCGACCACCAGACGAGAGGGCTTGTTATTCCCCTCCCTTGATGGGAGGGGTTAGGGGTAATGCTTGTGACTTAAGCGGACTAGCGACAGTCGCTACCTGATTCAACGGCATCGGATCCAGAGACCGGAGCACGCCCTAGAAATAGGACCTTAAGTCACTGGCATTGGGGGTTAGGTGAAGGCGAAGGTTCCCGCAATTCTCAACGCGTGGCACTGTAGTAGTACATCAGCGCAAAGAAGTCCCCACCTGTTCGCTTGTCGAGCAGCCCGTCGATTCGGCCTGTTGGACCGCTCCCAACTTGTGACTGAAGGTAATCGGTGGATTGTGCGTGGACTCGACCACGAAGAAGTGATAAGTATTTGTCAGAATGGGGGGAAAGCTGTTTCGATTGTGCGGCGGACCAGTGGCATGAAGAAGCCGGTAATTGATGCGAGAGAAGTGCTGAACGACCTCAGGGCAGGCATGGAGGACGGGGACCTGATGAAGAAGTACAACCTGTCCAGCCTGGGAGTGCAGAGCCTTTTCAACAAGCTGACACAGGCGGGACTCATCAGGGAAATCAGCCCCAGAGAGCTCCTTCGGGACATCAGCGCGGGATTGAGCCCCGAGAAATTGATGGAGAAGCACAAACTTTCTCAATCGGCTCTCAGCCGTGCACTCAGTGACCTGGATCTCTTCGGCCTGCTGGAACGCGCCGAGCGCAAGCAGACCGCGGCCCCCACGGTCAGAATCAACGCGTCGGAAGTCGTTTCGGACATTCGCACGGGAATGGGCGATAGGGCGCTTATGGCGAAATACGGCCTCTCCGCCGGCGGACTTCAGCGCTTGTACGACAAGATACTGGAAGCCGGCGCCATGACTCGAGAAGAACTCCTTGCCGCGTCCACAGGGAGCCAAGACACGGTCACACTCGATGCCCTTCGCCAATCCGTGAGGCATTACCCGGTCCTGTCGTTGGCTGCCGTAAGTCTCAAGCATGACGAGGCCATGGGCGTAGTCCGCGACATCAGTGAAACCGGGGTCGGCATTTCCGGCTTTGCGTGCAAGGTGGGGGAGGAAGACACGCTCATCGTCAAAGCGGACGCCGGCCTCGACGTGGAACCCCTGGTCTTCGAGGCCAAATGCAGATGGTCCAAGGTCGAGGACAATACACTCGAAGTCCTCTCGGGCTACGAAATCACCGACATAACCGACCGTGCCCTCAAGAACCTGAGGGCATTCCTTCGCGCCTTTTCCGTTCTGTTTGACGGCGAGAAGTGATTTCCGACCGTCATTCATTGATCAAGGTTAGCCGGTCTCTTCGGGAGGGCGCCCCTCCACATACCATACCCAAGTGTAGGGGAGGGTCTATCCCAATGCTGGTGACTTAAGGATGGTACTCTCTTCCCCGCACCGGGGGGTTCAACCTACGGAAGGCAGCAGAATCGTGCTTAAGTCACAGACATTGAGGGTTTATCCCCTCCCACTCTGGGCAAGGGTCCGGCCAAGGCCATGATCTCACAGCAGGGCCGGCCTCCACCCTGAAGTGAGCTCCTGTGGGGGTAGGGGGAGGACCTCCCATGAACGACAGGCCGCCTGCGTTGACACGGCGATTTTAGGGCAGACCGTCAATACATATCCCTGCATTTCCCGCAGACGAATCTCACCTCGTGGGAAGCCTGTACGCAGAAGGCTCTGACGAGTGCGTCGCCGCAGTGGTGACAGGCGAGCGAGTCGATTCGCCGGGTGACGGGGTTCCAGGTCAGAGTGAGAGATTGTTCGCTCTTTCGGTGCCTGATCTGCATCATGAGACTCACCACAGGAACAAGCAGCCGAACGATCGCCCGAGCAGTCACCTCGACCGAGACAGAGTATTTCTGCTTCACGGCATCAATTTTTGCGCGCATCTCTTCGGAAAGCCCGGATATTTTTGCGAGCCTATCAGCCTGTAGGATCTCACCGGCCTGATGCTGTTGCAGAGATCGTTCCATCTCCTTGCGCAGCGCGCTGAAATACTCGACTGTGTTGCCCACGTCCCTACGCAATCTTCGACGCATGCTCGTGAAGAAGTCGGCAAGTCGCATGTCAGTGAGGACCTTGGCATGCTGGAGGGCCCGTTTCATCGCTTTTTCGGGCACCGCCGCGAACAGGGGAGGAACAGGCCCTTTGTCGAAGACCTCGGCCAGATGGGACCGCCACGAGCGCTCGAATCCTTCAGTTACCGCGGCGGAGGTCTCGTTGGCCGCGACTTCCACCAGGCCTTCCTTGCGTTCATCGCTCAGCGCAACATAGTGGCAGATGAGAACCAGATAGGTCGTCCTGGTCTCGGCTCGCCCAACGACCCTGGCCTGCCCACCGACGAACTCGAGGTCTTCTGCGATCACTTGCTCGAATCCCTGTTTCTTCAGGTAAGGCACGTCGATCCGCCCGTACACCACCGGAACCCCACGAGATGCCAGCCGAAGCAAACGGTCGAGAAAGGGACTCCCGTAGAGCAGGGGGGCTTCCGGTCCTCCGATGGAGGCTTCGTCAGGGATCTCGAGTTCTTCGGCAACGTCGCTCGGTAGAAGTGAAAGAATACGACCTTCCTGCTGTTCGACGAGACCTCCGTAACGCTCCAGGACGTCGACCGCGAAGGCCGCCAGCGCTGGGTCCAATGAGGTGTTCATACGCCGAAATCCTCCCGGAAGAGCTTCTCGTCAAATTCCTTGCTCTGCTGATGGGCTCTTCTTGCCTTTTGGAGCCGTGCGCCGAACGCGTCGAAGGCCTTGGCTCTGGCGGTCTCGTCGGGATGACGCGTCCAGATGTCGAAAATCATGTCCGCGAAGTCCTGATCGTCCTGGAGCCGGCCAAGTATCATGTCGATTTCGCCCACGACCAATTCGAACATGTTGATCTTGCGGTCGAGCACGTCGAGAATCCGGTCTTCAATGCTCCCCTTCGCGCAGAAATTGTAGACCAGCACCTCCTTTTCCTGCCCAATGCGATGAATGCGACCAATGCGTTGTTCGATTTCCATCGGGTTCCAGGGGAGATCGTAGTTGATCATCACGTGACAGAATTGGAGGTTGTGGCCTTCTCCTCCGGTGCCTGTGGCGAGAAGCACGCGGCCACCCCTGCGGAATTCCTCGATGGCATGTTGTTTGGCTGCCGGGTTCAAGCCCCCGTGGAAGACCACCGTCGCGATGCGGGCTTCCCGGAGCACCTTGTGGACGGCCTCCAGGGTCGCACGATAGTTCACGAACACGATGACCGGCTCCGTCGTGGACCGGATAATATCGAGCACCTTGCCCGCCTTGCTGCCCAGGCCGATCCGGGTGCCCAAGTCCACCATGGAATCCAGTCGCTGTTGAAGGCTTGCGTCGGCCTGATCGCGAAGCCTCTCCATCGTGCGAATCGCTGCCCAGTGGGACGATCCCGCGGCCTCAAGGAGCCTGCGCATGGTGAACGTGGAGATTGACCGACTCTTCTCGGCCGAATGCTCCGAGACAAGAGAGCTTACCAAGCGGTAGAATTGATCTTCCACCTCGGAAGGAGCTACCTGTGTAGTGACCGCGAATCTCGGAGGAAGGTGCAGGCTGGTGACGGAACGGGTGTTTCTGATCATGATCTCCTTCAGAAGCCCCCTGAGTCGCTCCCGGTTGCGAGGATCCGTGGGATTTCCCCGGGTGACGAACTCCTCGTCAAATGCCTTTCGAGTCTTGAGATGTCCCGGCTTGAGCACGGTGACGAGATTGTAGAGCTCACCGAGATTGTTCTGAACCGGCGTGGCCGTGAGCAGCAGAAGAAAGGAATTCTTCACGCCATTCAGGAGCTGCCACGCCTTGGTGCGCTGGTTCTTGAGGTGATGGGCTTCGTCCACGATGACCAAGTCGTACGATCGGGAAACCACCAGGTCGCAGTGGTGTTTCAGCTTGGCCGCATGGAGGGAAGCCACTATGAAAGGCTGAGACCAGAATTCCTTTGGATCTTGCCGAAATAGCGTATCGTTCGAGGAGATGAATTCAAGGTCGAATTTCTCTCGGAGCTCTTCCTGCCACTGGTTGACGAGCGAGCTGGGTGTCAGGATCAGCGCGGAACGCACCAGCCCCCGCATAAGGTATTCCTTGAGGACGAGGCACGCCTCAATGGTCTTTCCCAGGCCCACTTCATCGGCGAGCACCGCGCGGCCGCGAAATCCGGTCATCACTTTCCGTGCGGTTTCTTCTTGGTACCACAACGACTGGACATTGCGCAGGGTCGCCAGGCAAATCAATTGATCGTACGATACGCGAAAGGAATGCCTGTAAGCCTGCATTGCCAAATCAAGGCCGGCAAGTCCGCAGGGGCTGGAACATTGCAGGGCCTCGATCACCGGTTGTGCGGTGATCTCGAAGTGGACGGATATCTCCGCGTCCTGCGGAGCTGCCAGAGGGGGGACATCCACAACGAAGAGTCCGTCCGCAAAGGTTGCAGCGTCGCTACTGTCGGTCGCATGAGCGGAAGGTGGGCTGGGCGCGGGATTCGTGCGCGACGCTGCCGGCATAGACGACACGCCCTTGCTCTGAGTGTGGCGCTTCCGGCTTGCAGGTTCTCGCCTCTTTGGTGATCCGGAAACCGGTGGGGAGATTGGCGGCGGAGCCTGAGTGTTGCGGCTGCTGCGTTCCGCGGCTCCGCTTTCCTGGGCCATCATTTCGGCATATAGGAGACAAGTCTGCGCGTCTTTGAAGAGGGATTTCCTGGCTCCTCGGACGCCGTCGCGCTTCATCTTGTAGACCGCTTGGGCAAGAACCCGGCAGGCCAAATCGTAGTCTCTTCGTGCCAACGCCAGAGTCCCCAAGTGCACGCAATCCTCGGCATCAAGAAGCGCTCCGTGTCGCCAACGCTCCTCCAAGAGCTCGAACAAAGACGGTTCTTTCTTGCTCGATCCCCGCTTGTTGTCTCGGACGATCTTCGTCGCCGCCCCGGGCACGTCCCGACGGCGAGACCGGGGTTTGTCGCCGACATCGTCGATTTCTTCGACGCGTTGCGTGTCTTCCGCATATTCAAGGAAGGCGGGGAGGCTGAGACGTTCTTTCGCTCGCTTTGGACGGGACGGCATGGACGGCCCTCATGCAGGTCTGATTCGAGAGGAAAAGACTCAAACCAATCTCGATCGACGTTGAAATGGCCGGAGATATATAACGCGTCTCTGTGCGGAGTCAACTGCAAATCGAAGGTTATGAGTAAAAGGCGGAAGACTGAGGCCTCCGGAACGGTCAGAAGTCTACAGCATTGGCTGTCGGTGTCAGCCGAAGTATATTGATCCTGTTGTTTCGCGTTGCACAATGGTATGATCAGGCCGGTGTCACGAGCGTGGCGCAACCCATGATGCTGAGAGCCGACCGAGACGATGTCCCCGGAAACACGTATTCCCCTTCTGGACAAGACCGGATGCGTGCTCGAATTGGGCGAATGCGGCCATGAGCACGAAGCTGAACTCAAGGAAATGTACGACGGGTTCGGCCAGTTGGCTCTGGCCCAGGGGCTCCCCCCGATCGGGAAAGAGAACCGCCATCGGTGGGTTCAGGCCCTGCTGGAATGCGCGGACAACTTCGTGGTCTGGGACGGTCCCAAGATCGTGGGTCATGTGGCCCTGATCGTCGACCATGCCAGGAGAGACGGCGAGTACATCATCTTCGTTGCCGACAACTACCGACAGCGAGGCCTGGGAAGCGGGCTCACTCGCGCTGCAATAGAGAGGGCCCGTGAACTGGAGCTGACCGCGGTGTGGCTGACCGTCGAATCCTTCAACTTCAGGGCAATCAAGCTCTATCGAAAGGCGGGGTTCGAGTTCGCGGACAAAGGGGGCCAGGAACGATCAATGGTCCTGAGGCTGTGAGGTGCCAATTTGCCGCTCAGAATAGCTGTGGTTCGCGATCAAAGGTACCTGGAGCACAAGCCGGGATTGGTCCACCCGGAAAGCCCCAACCGCCTTCGAAGCATCTATCGCATGCTTGACAAGGAGTTCTCCGGCAGAGTGGAGGTGATCGAACCGGAGATGGCCACGCTGGAAGACCTTGAACTAGCCCACTCTTCGACGTACATCCAACAGATCATGACCACCATCGAACGCGACTTCACCCCACTTGCGCCGGACACGTTCATGAGTGCCCGCACGTACCTTGCTGCGTGGCTTGCCGTAGGCGGTTGTGTGAGGGGGCTGGAAGCGGTCATGTCCGGGGAGTTCAGGGCCTGTTTCTGCCTCGTGAGGCCTCCGGGACACCACGCACTTGCGGATCGGGCCGGCGGTTTCTGTATTTTCAATAACCTCGGAGTTGCCGCGCGCTGTGCCGTAGAGCGTTTCGGGCTGGAGCGCGTCCTCATCATAGACTGGGACATTCACCACGGCAACGCCTTGCAGGACCTCTTCTATCGAGATCCGCGAGTGCTCTATTTCTCATCACACTACATGGGATGGTACCCCAACACGGGAGACTGGGAAGAAGCCGGCGACGGTCCGGGAACCGGGTTCACCGTGAATCTGCCTCTCCCGAAAGAACTGGAAGACAATGATGTGGTTCACGTCTACCGAGAACTGCTCGGTCCGGTGGTGCGTAGGTTTAAGCCGCAGCTCATGGTGGTGGCCGCGGGCTTCGACGCTCACCACCGGGACCCGCTGGGTCGGACGAGGCTCACCGAGAAGGCGTACGGCTGGTTGATGCAGATCGTGTTGCAGCTCAGCGACGGGGTAGGGGGGTGTCCCATACTCCTGGGATTGGAAGGAGGGTACGACAACTACGCGCTGGCCGCGTCCGTGCGAGAAGTCCTCGACACGCTCACGTTCGAGGGCCGCCGTCTCCGTATTCCCACGATCAAGACGGGCAGAGGCGCCAAGGTGGTCGAGAAGGCTTTGGAAATCCACCGCAAATACGGTATCTGGACCAGAGGGTGACCGACACGCGAATCTGGTGATCTTTCGACGGTCTACCCTGAAAGCTCACCATTGAAGCATCGGTTGAACGTAAACGTTCGCCCCAAAGACACGATCATGAACCACAAAGTCACAAAGACACAAAGAAATCCAAGAACGAATTTCATGCCGCCATTCTTTGGAACAGGCTTTCCCAGTGTCGCCTTGGCTGGTTCTTACAGCGGAAGACGGATGCCCCCTGAACGGTTACGGCTGAACTATCCAGCGAATCGCAAGCGACGGTGGCACGGCACTCCCAGATGCGGTCCGGTCATTTCCTCTCCCCTACCTCGCTCTTGATTATTGCCTCTCTCAGCCTCTCGTTTTCTATGTTTCGGAAGATTCCCGGATAGTACGGGATCAACATTGAGATGCTCCGGGTTGGGACTTCCTTCGGTCCCTCACTCCCCATATTGCTCTATCTGGCATCGGTGAATGCCGACACACGATCTCGACAATCCGATCAATCTCGACCGAAGAAGAAGGGCAATTTCCGGTCGTGAAAGATGGGAGGGATGAGGCCCCAGTCCGAGAGTCTGGGATGTAAGATGGATCACTATTTTCTTGCTCAAACTATTCGGGTCTGAGATGATCTGAATACGCTGGCGCTCGGATTACTGCCAGGGGGCACTGCTGCACCTGGACATCGTGAAGGGGCAGATATCAAGTATGGACAGACGTTACCAAGTATTTATCAGCTCCACCAAAAGGGACTTGGAAAGAGTTAGGCAGGAGATTGCTCTAGCGTTGCTCGATGATAAGTATATCCCAGTAGGCATGGAACAATGGGGTGCCACCCCACTTGACTCGTGGAGTCTAATAAAGAGATTCATAGGCCAATGCGATTACTATGTTCTTATCATTGCTGGCCTCTACGGGTCTATCTTTAGGGAGACAGGACTCAGCTTCACGGAAAGTGAATATGATTACGCTGTTGAGAGTAAGCTGCCGGTACTCGCATTTCTTCACAAGAACTTGGAGGACCTACCTGGGAAAAAGATAGAGCAGTCCTCTCGCCGCAAAAAGATGCTGGAAAGGTTTCGAGAGAAGGTAAAAAGAAGTTGGAATGTTGAGGAGTGGGAGGACGAAAAGGAGTTGCCTAGACTAATAGCGTCTAGACTTCACAAAGCTGTTGACATTTGCCAACGCCCTGGGTGGGTTCGGGGTGACTGTGTCCCGGAGAATCTGCAAAAGGAATTCGAGGCGATATTGTACCCGAGCAGAGCACTGGGAATAGCCAAGATTGTTCCCGACGGTAAGGCCGACAGCAGGACTATGTCGAGTAGCCTCGAGGCATCCACGGAAATACGAATCATAGTAATTAGTGGTACCCGTTTTCTAGACGGGTACCGTCGTTCTATAGTCAAAGCCATTTCTAGTGGAGCCGAAGTGCGATTACTAATTCCTAAGCCTGAGAGCGAGTTCGTGAAGGATGTGGGACTATCTGAACGCGATGGAGAAGACGGCGAGAGACGGGCAGAAGAAATCGCACAAGAAATAAGGGAGGCTGAGCCCAGATTCGTGGAATATCTAAGAGAGGCGAGAAGAGGCCAACCGCGATCAATCCTCAATCTCGGCACGATTTCTATTGGCTACTACACAACACTCTTTCGGTCAACCATGATACTTTGTGATAAGAAATGGGGATGGCTCACAATCATGGTACCCCCTCTCAGGGCATCCGAATCGCTCTCGTTTGAGCTTATCCGTACAGGAGATGAGTGTTTCTTGCATGACTGTATTCGTCATTTTGATCGTACTTGGGAGATCGTTGATTCGAGAAATGATGTCATAAGGCTTTGAAAAAGTGAGCGGACCGGACCGTTCCCCACCTCTTTCAGCAACCGCGAGTACTGCGGTGTCGGCAATGGGCCGGAAGATAACCTGGTTGCCCGGATCTCATGGACCACCCGATTGGGAGGGATTCCCGCTCCTTGACAGGTGACGACCGCAGCGGTAATCTTCGGCTTTCAAAGGAGTCGCGAGACCATGAAGATCACCCCTGAAGAGATCGATTACGTTGCCCGGCTGGGTAGGCTGAGTCTGGACGACGCGGAAAAGAAGAAATACCCTCCCCAGCTTGATGACATTCTCAAGTACATGGAGAAGCTCGCGGAGGTCTCCACGGATGACGTTGAGCCCATGGCAGGGCCGGTTGAGCTGTACACGCCCGTGAGGGAGGATCTGGTGCGTGCCTCTCTGGCCGTGGAAGAAGCCCTGGCGAACGCGCCGGACAGGACGGGTTCGTCGTTCCGGGTTCCCCGAGTGATCGAGTGATCCGCTGCAGGCATATGAAATCCCCCCTGCCCCCCTTTAGAAAAGGGGGGGTAAGGCAGACGGCACCGCCGAGTTGGCTGTGCTTATGTCACAAGCACCGCGGGTGAGGGAGCCGTATCTACTCGAAGGACCCCGCAGACTTCGTGGACCGCGGCAGCAGCCAACCGGCACACAGCGCAGATTTCGCACATGCGGCGCCCTGCGGCGACCAGCGGGAGCCGCCAAGTACCAAAAGTTTTAGGGGATGGGGGTCCGGGGGAAGGGGCGTTTTTCAAAACGCCTCTTCCCCCGGAAACTGCATTTCCTCATAAGGCACGTATGCGATGGTGAAGAAGAAGGCAACGAATCTCTATGAAATGACCGCATCCGAGCTTTCGGGATTGCTTAAGAAGCGGAAGGTAAGCTCGGTCGAAATCACGAAAGCCCTGTTGGACCGGATAGCAGAGGTCGACGGCAAGGTCAGAGCCTATGTGACCGTCACCGCGGACCTGGCTTTGGAAATGGCCCAGGAAGCGGACCGTAGGCTGGCGGCAGGGGACGGCAACCCGCTCACGGGAGTTCCCATTGCGGTCAAGGACAACATGTGCGTCAAGGGACACCGGACCACGTGCGGTTCGAGAATACTCGCCCACTTCGTCCCGCCGTACGATGCCAGGGTCGTGACGCTCCTGCACGAGCACTCAATGCCCATCCTCGGCCTAGCGAACATGGACGAATTTGCGATGGGCTCGTCCACCGAGACCTCCTGCCATGGACCGACCTGCAATCCGTGGGCACTGGATCGCACGCCGGGCGGATCGAGCGGCGGACCGGTGGCCGCTGTTGCAGCTCGGGAAGCGCCCCTTGCTTTGGGGTCCGACACGGGGGGCTCCATTCGACTCCCGGCAAGCTTCTGCGGCGTGACCGGCATCAAACCCACGTACGGAGCGGTGTCTCGGTACGGTCTTGTCGCGTACGCATCGAGCCTGGACCAGATCGGCCCCATCGCCGCGGACGCGAAGGATCTGGCGATGGTGCTCAACGTGATCTGCGGCCACGATCCAATGGATTCTACTTCCGTCCCGCGGGAACACCCCGACTTCACAAAGTCCGTGAGCAAGGGGGTCAAAGGGATGACCCTTGGAGTCCCCACCGAGTTCTTCCGCTCGTTGGACAACGCTGAGGTCGAGAAGGCGATGTCCGAGGCCCGGGCCGTGCTCGAGGCAGAAGGTGTCAAGTTCGTAGAGCTTTCGCTTCCGCACCTCGATTACGGCATTGCCGCGTACTACATCATAGCCCCGAGTGAAGCGTCGTCCAACCTCGCCCGGTACGACGGCGTCAAGTATGGTCACCGGGCCGCAAGCTTCGACGGCATGATCGACATGTACTGCCGAACCCGGGCAGAAGGCTTCGGTCCGGAGGTGAAACGGCGCATTATGCTCGGGACGTACGCACTGTCGTCCGGATACTACGACGCATACTACCTCAAGGCCGCCAAAGTCAGGACCCTTATCACCGAGGATTTCAAGAGGGCATTCGAGAAGTGTGATGCGGTCTTCTGTCCGGTGGCGCCGTCGCCCCCGTTCAAGATCGGCGAGAAGATAGACGATCCCATACAGATGTACCTCATGGACGTCTTCACGATCCCGGTCAACATGGCGGGATTGCCGGGGATTTCCGTTCCCGCAGGGTTCTCCGCGGACGGCCTCCCCATCGGGATGCAGCTCATTGCGCCGCATTTCGAAGAAGCTCGACTCATACAATTGGCAGCCGCATTTCAGAAGACAACCGATCATCATACCAAACGGCCGGCGCTGTAGGACAAGATCATGCAATACGAGGCAGTAATCGGACTGGAGATCCACGCTCAGCTCCTGACGGAATCGAAGGCGTTTTGTGGCTGCACGACGCGCTTCGGAAACGAACCCAACTCCAACACATGTCCAATATGCCTGGGCATGCCCGGAGTGCTTCCGGTGCTCAACGCGAAAGCGCTGGAATACACGGTGCGGATGGCGCTGGCGTGCAACTGCCGGATCAACGAGATCAGCCGCTTCGCGAGGAAGAACTACTACTATCCCGACCTGCCCAAGAATTACCAGATCTCCCAGTACGAGCTCCCCGTCGCGGAACACGGCTGGGTCGAGATCGAACTTGAAAACCAGGTCAAACGCGTCGGCATCACCCGGATTCACATGGAGGAAGACGCGGGCAAGCTGATCCATGATGAGACCAGGCCGGTGTCGTATGTGGACCTCAATCGCACCGGTGTGCCCTTGATCGAGATCGTCTCCGAACCCGAGATGACTTCACCGGAGGAGGCTGCCGCGTACCTGAGAGTCCTGCGCTCGATCCTGGTGTACCTGGGCATCTGCGACGGCAACATGGAAGAGGGGAGCTTCCGTTGCGATGCCAACGTGTCGCTGCGCCCAAAGGGGGACAAGAACCTCGGCGTGAAGAGCGAGCTCAAGAACATGAACTCGTTCCGATTCGTGCAGAAGGCCTTGCAGTACGAAATCGAGCGGCAAACCGAGGTCCTTTCCGGCGGCGGAAAGATAGTGATGGAGACACGGTTGTTTGACCCCGCTTCGGGCACGACCGCGTCGATGCGAAGCAAGGAAGAAGCCCACGACTACCGGTATTTTCCCGACCCGGACCTGTTGCCGCTCAGGGTGGAGCAGTCGCTTGTGGAGAAGGTGCGTGCCGAGCTCCCGGAGTTGCCCGCGGAGAAGAAGAAGCGCTTTGTGGAGCAGTTCGGCATACCCGCATACGACGCGGGAGTGTTGACCGCCTCCCGAGATCTGGCCGCGTACTTCGAGGAAACCGTAACCCATTACCCCGAACCCAAGCAGGTGAGCAACTGGATCATGACCGAACTGATGCGTGCGCTCAAGGGCGAAGAGAGCGGCATCACCTCCTGTCCGGTGAGACCCAAGCAGTTGGCGGGGCTCCTGAAATCCATCCAGGATGGGACCATTTCCGGGAAGATCGCCAAGACGGTATTCGAGGAGATGTGCGCCACCGGCAAAGACCCGGCCAAGATCATCAAGGACAAGGGGCTGGTGCAGGTCTCGGACACGGGAGCGCTGACGAATGCGGTTGTGGACGTGCTCGACAAGAACCGGGCCGAGGTCGAGCGCTACCTTGCGGGCAAGACCAACCTTATCGGGTTCTTCGTAGGGCAGGTGATGAAAGCCACCAAAGGAAAGGCCAATCCCAAGGCCCTCAACGAAATACTGACTGAGGAGCTGGAGAAGAGGCGGTAGGCGGCTGCCCGCGCTCCTGTACCAAGTCGCTTTCCGAAAGGTAAGACTCCCGGGGAAATCCTTCTACAAATCGTCCAATGAACAGGTTCATTTGGCGATTCCGTTCGGTGGCCCCGGGATAGCGCGGATAGTCGGATGGTAACTGTGGATCGTGTCAGGCCATGCTGAGTACTGGTTTCTTCCCCTTCCCGTGAGCCATTGAAGCGGCCGGAGGCTTCTGGTTGCGCCCCAAGGGCAAGACAAGGCATCTCTTCACTCCCCCCGAAGGGGCCACAGAGCAAATCCCGAGTCCCTCGCCCGCGACACAAAGTCTAGACAAGAATGTCGTGGATGGATACTGCCAAGGTGTGGACAAGTCCGTAGCCTGGGGTCTGAGTCTTGTCCTCTATGGCGACATTCTTGACTATCATCCCTACCACTTCATGCTTGTGCGGTAATGCCGACAAGACGGCGCCACCACTCATTCCAGGCAGTACTCCGTTATCGACGGTAAATGCCCGGAGAAGCTCGGTGGGGATGAAATGCGGGCATTGATTCTTGAAATAGGCACAAACAGTCCCCGATACTGAATACCTGATATTCGAGCAGTCGTAACTCTGCACCTCCATCATGTCCTCATCCGGAACTGTTCTATAATTCTGAATAGAGGCCGGGTAGCCTATCATGTGCACAGGCCAAAACTCATGTATCGGTTGACCGGCAACCGGGAATGCCATGTCTCCAGGAAAGGCCTTGCCGTCAACTGAAACCGGATCTACATAGAGGGCCGTGACCTCGGGCAATAATTCAACATGATCTCTCACGAGAAAGATCCGCCATCCGAGATCGCCGAGAGAAATTCCTACCAGGACACTGTGATGCTGTGGGACTATTTCGACATCCATCCGAGGTAACGTGGCGGGAATCTTCTCCAGGACATGAGATGCAGTAAGTATGATGCGTCTGGACGCGTCAAAACAGAGGCATGACCCTACGGGAAGGAGTATGCCCTTTCTTGAAGGACCGGAATTGTAGCCAGCGAACACCATGCCAACGGGGTCAGCAGACATTTGTTTTCACCTGTCCGGGAGGAATTGAGTTCGGAACCTGAAGCTCGGCGTTTCGCCGTTCTGGTCCAGGGCCCCATGCCAGACAACCTCAATCTGTCCCGGCGTATTCACAGCTCAGATCGCAGTAGTGTCTGAAGAGGACCATCAGCCCAGCGATCCGTCAGTACTCAGTGCCTCGCCGCCCTGCAATAGGGCGAATTACCGACATTCCCAGATCTTGGACGGTAACAGATTGAGTAGTCAGTCCGTTGCCGACACTTGTTCTCAACACCCCCTGAGGAGAAACGCCCGTCGTAATGGCATCTTGTCTGCTGTCCATTTCCCTGGCGTACTGCCGAAGTCTTCGGGCCCGCCGGCACGGGAACGTGCTTGCCCGGTCCTACGGCCCGTACTCCGTGGCGAGCATCTCAAGGAGGTACAAGAACCCCTCTTCGCACCCCTTATGCGATGCGACTCTCTCGGCACAACCCTCCAATAGCCTCTGGAAACGCGGCTTCGGATTCCTCTCGGGTATGGCGGCCGACAGCCGCCTGAAAACGCGCTCCCACCGGAACACCCCCGCCCACTGAACTGCGCCCTGGGGGAAGCCGCCGCTGCGACCCGTTACGACCCTTGTGAGCCTTCGGGCGGCCGTTGCGGTTTCCCGGAACCCCCTCTTCCGGAACGGGATCGTATCTTGAAGAAGATCAGCACTCCCAGCAGCGCTTGCACCACAATGCCGGTTGCCAACAGTACGCGATAGACGGTTCCGATGGTGCCGCCGCCGTGATGAATCGTCATCAGGATGATGGCCGGCGAGGGACCCGGTTCTCTTGCGTGAGGAGTCTCATGAGTGTCCGCTTCCCCGTGGCCGTGGCTTTCCTCGGTCGTGGGCCGTGCCGTGGTGGTCCCGGCAGCCTGCTCTCCGTGGGCATGACCGGCGCCGCCCGTCGGTAGTCCTGTGCTCAGGAGGAGTCCCGTGGCTGCCTGGAGCACGAGAAAGAGGGCAAGAACCATTCCCAATTGACGGTGCCGTATCCTCAGATTCACCTCTTTCATGGTCCCTCCCTTCACGATTCTGTACTATGATATCAAGAGCATGACTTCATGTGGGAGTCTCTGTCGCTGAAACAGGTTCTTTGACGATCAGCCCGACGAGCAAGCCTCCCGCGAGCGTTTCTCCGAGAAACGTGAGAAACCAGACCACGCCAAGGTACAAGGGAATCGGCATGAACGCATACGTCCCCAGGCCCATCGAAATCCCTCCCCCGACTCCGTAGAGCAGGCCGTAGCCCACGGCCCGACAAAGGCCCTTCGGGTGAACGAACAAGGTGAAGATTCCGACGAAGCAACCAACGGCGACGAGCGTAACCACGTGCATCAAGCCCATCTTCATCTCGGCCATGGGCCTCCATAGCTGAGCGGTGGCTTCATAGGTCGACTGCAAGACGAGACCGTGCACGATGAAGTCGACTGCCGACCATAAAACGAATACGCCAATTACTGCCGCTACAAATCTCTTGATCATGTTTCTGCCTCTCATACCATTGCGCGTGCTAAGAAGTGACTTCAGGCTCCGGGTGGGACACGCATTTGCCTGTCGTCCTGTGGGTAACCTCACCTGTTTGAAGTCGTATTGGTATCAGTCACTCGCACGCGCCCTGCCGAGCTTCCTGCCGACCTTGTCGTGTGCCGGGGGCATCGGTTACCACCCGGCAGGCATACGTTGCGTCACGCTATGGCCCGTACTCCTTGGCGAGCATCTCGAGCTTGTACAGGACCGCTTCAGCGAGCACCTTACGGGATACGACTCTCTCGGGGCAGCCCTCGAGCAGTCTCTGGAAACGCTTCTTCGGGTCCTTGTCGAGCATCGCGGCCAACAGATCCCTGAAACGCACGTCGATCGGAGAGAAGTCGAACTTCGTGAGCAGAATCGAATTCACCATGTGCGCAAGGTTGCCCGGTTCGCCAAAGGGGCTCTTCCCCCCTGCGAGAAACTGATACAGGGTCAGCCCCAATGCCCATACGTCGTCCATCTGGGAGCGTCTCAGTTTGATGGTGCGCGGTTGCTTGACCTCCATCCCCTTTTCCACGTAGTTGCCGTAGTCGTCCTTGAGTTCCTTGAGCAACTGGAGAATCTGTTCGGGAGGGAGAAACAGCCAACTCCCCACGGTGGCCAAACCTTTGGCTTCCTTGTCCGCGACATCCACGGAGTTGTCGAAATGGTCTACCATGATGAATTCGATGTGGTTGCTGGGGCCGCCCGGTGTGCGAGGGAACGTCTTCGGATAGAAGAAATAGGTATATTTCGGTTGCCTTTTGCCGTCCTTCACCGTTTGCTTGATGAAGGCCTCAGACCTGATGTTCAGGTGCAGACGCCGCTCCTCCACGTGCAAGTGGCACAACCCCACGGTGCAATCCACCGCCCAGGAAACGAGATCCATGAGATCCCCTCCAAGGGAAGCGGGATCGACCTTGCTGATGGGCTCTACGTCGAGGAGGTCCATGAGCAGGTACATGTAGTCCCCTTGAACACCCACATCATGCACCTTTACGATGCGCCGGCTCCTCCCGTAGACCCCTCTCTCTTTGCGGTCGAGCACGGTCTGGCCCAACGAGCTCAGCCTTTCAGAGGGGTCGCGCTCCTCCAGGTCGTACAGTATGCCTCCCAACCCGAACTTACCGTGGATATCCACCACGTCCTTGATCTCCCGGGCCGAGTATATCTTCAGGGCATGGGGCTTCCCGTCCACTGTCACCGCGTACACCGGACCCATGTTCCCAAACCCGAGGAACTGCTGAATCTGGCACATGACGTCTTGAGGGCCGAGGCTCTTGTCTCTCTTGGGGTCCCGAGCGGTGTACCCCTTCACTTGGGGCTTGATCCCCGCGATCAGCGATCGGAAACGAATCTTTCCTTGCGCGGTGATCTCTTCAATGTGCTTCTTGAAAAGCAGTTCGATGACAACTCGTTCTTTCCGGCTGATCTCGTCTGCGCCCTGGAACGTGGACGCGAGTACGTGCAGTTTCCGGTGGGTGTACGGGTCGTACAGGCCGGTCGCCTTGAGGGCTTCAATCATTTGTAGTACTGAAGTCTTGCCGGACACCACGCTGCCCCTGCTTTCCCGATTGCCCCCTGCTTGACCACTCAAGAGGGAGCCTCTTTCCATGCCGCAATGTAGCAATCGTGCGGTCTTCCGTCAACGAAATTGCGAGATTCGCGGTAATCGTTCAGCCTGGGGGAGAAAGGCATGAACCACGAAGCGACACAAGGACGCGCAGGGGTCGTGATTCTTTCTTCACGTGGATGACTTCCCGTTCGACGGAGGAAGTGGTATCATGACCGCTGCCGAGCCGCTCGGGGGTTCTCACGCGAAGCCCCTGTCGGAGTGGCTGTCTGCTTGCTATGTGTGTCGATCACACATGGGCATCCTCCTGTGAAGGCCCGGCGCATGCCACAAACTCACTGTTGTTTCAGGTTGTTTTCATGGTTCAGGCCGGTGAATCCCCGCATGTGTGGAAAGGCCCGTCGTGTGACAAGTTCGTTGTGTGATAATCACACACGAGTGCAGCAAAGACAGGGACCACCTCTCGGTTCACCACGCGGCGCCTCTCTCGGAGTGCAGAAACGGTCATTCAAGATATAGATCAAGGGGAGCAAAGATACCTCGCAGTGCCAGCCCCTGAGCGCAGGGGGTATGGCATCAAACGTGCGTTCCTTACGAACCGAGGGGGGCAAAGCCATTATGGGAGATTTCATATGCAAGACCTACGGACTATCTTCTTTGTCGCGCTCGGAGTGATCTTTCAGCTCTCGGCGGTATTCGCAGCCGAACCCGATGCGCCGATACGAATCGGGCTGGCGCATGTGTTCTCGGGTGGCATGGCCAAGTTCGGAAACGTCGCGAGACAAGGTGCTCAGTTAGCGGTCACGGAGATCAATCAGGGCGGAGGTGTTCTCGGGAGACCGCTGGAACTAGTGGACGCGGACACCGCGGTCAACCCCGATGTGGCCGAGAAGGCCGTGCAGAAACTGGTCATGCAAGACCAGGTGAGCGTGGTAATGGGGATCGTCTCGAGTGCGGTGGCAAAAAGGGTGGCTCCCCTGGTGAACAGTCTGAAGTGTCCGTTGATCGTGACCCATGCGATGGCTCAGGAAATCACCACTACCATACGAAATCCATGGGTATTCAGGATCACCTGGAACCTCGATCAATGCTACAAGGCCTCGGCCCTGGTCGCCAAGGAAATGGGAGCGACTCGCTGGACCACCGTGGGCCCGGACTACGGTTTTGGACAGGATTCCTGGCAGTATTTCAAGCGATATCTCTCCGAGTTCGGCGACTACTCCTTTGACGCGGGTGTGTTCCTGCCTGTCTCCACCACGGACTGGAAACCGGTTGTGGAGAAGCTGCGAGACTCCCGTGCGGACGGCATCATGGTATCGCTTTGGGGAGACAATCTGAGAGGCTTTCTCAAGGCGGCACAGGCAATTGAGGCATTCAAAGACAAGAAGGTCCTCTGTCCGGTAGGAGGATCTGTGGAAGAGTTCGTGGCGTTGCGGTTCTTGTATATGCCGCAAGGGGTGTGGTTCGGAAGTCCTTACTGGTACGAGGCGTACGACAACGCGAGCAACAAGACTTTCATCGAGAGATACCAGGCATTGGGGGACGCGAGAATACCCCCTTCGTATGCGGCGTACAATACCTATGCCGCAGTGAGGATGTTCAAGGCCGCGGTAGAGAAGGCCGGCGGTCCGGGAAGAGAGGCCGTCGCAAGAGCGCTGGAAGGGCTCACCGTGGCGGACTTGCCCGCGGGTCCGACGACTTTTCGAAAGGAGGACCACCAGGCCATATTCACCGTCTCCTTCGGCAAGACATCCGGAAGAGCGGCAGCCAATACCAGCAGGATACAGGGCTTGGTCTCCATTCGCCGTTTCGATGGAGCGCTCATCACCCCTCGCGTAGAATAGCCCTTGGAGGGGAATGACGACGACGGGGTCGCATCTGCGAAATCTTCCCCTTAGTCTGAAGTTTTTTTCCAGAGAACCAAGTCTCGTGCGGCTATCTCCTCGTCACAATTGAGGAAACTTTGGGTTCGGTTTAGTCTTCAGGGTCCACGTTACTGGCTACATTTCTACCCCCCGCCCG
>JBFMAA010000088.1:11266-23946 GCA_040755955.1 Thermodesulfobacteriota bacterium | reverse complement strand
TGTCGGACAACTCCAACTCAGGTCGCGTTCTTTTCGCGGGCATCGTGCATCATCCAACCAAAAGAATGCATCTTCATATCCTGGGCCGCGTTTATTGTAAAGCTGTTTATGAAACGAACTACTAGGGCCCTCACCATGGCGTTCAGAGCCCATATTTCCTCGTTGTCGATGTTCGAGCTGCCAAGATGCGCGATGGCTTCCACCCGGTTGACCACCTGACCCTTGGCGTTCTTCTCGATGAAGTTGCCGTCACGAGTGGCTTTGGCACGTTTGGCGATCTCGGTTATGGCCCAATCCCAGCTCTTCTCTTCCCATTTGTCGCTGAACGGAGCCCGATAGAGGACCTTCGTGAGTCTGTTGGGGTTGGCTGCAGTGGTCTGGAAGACCGCGGCACCCTTCGCGCACAACGAGCCCTCATTCGTGGGGTGTTCGGGGTCTCCTTCGATGTTGACGATCTTCCCTGCCTTGGTGTCCGTGCTGACGATGAGGCCACAGCCCACCGAGCAGTACGGGCAGACTGATGTGGTCTGCTTGGCGGTCTTCATCTTGTCGATCTTCAGCTCGTCCGCGTAAGCCTTGAGCGGCCCGAGATCGAGTCCCAAAGATGACAATGTCACGCCCGCTCCGACCACGCCGGTGATGGCCAAGAACTCCCGGCGAGTCAGATCCATGTGCACGACCTCCTTTCAGAAGTGAGCAAAGTCTTTGATGTTGGAGCGCGCAGGAGGCGACCGGCGTTCTCCTCTCTCCTCACCGGTGTGCGGAGAGCGTAAAGAAGCCGACGTCACGCGTGTTTCGGGGGGACTTGTGTCGCATAGGACATAAGCTCTTATGTCCTGTCTGACATACCACGGCAAAGTGGTCAAGTCTTTCCCGGCCAGGCCTGATCAACGAGTTGATATCGCACCCCAAACTCCTCCTGAACCATGCATCACCTTATGGGAGAACCTGCATAACCGGGCCGCGCACTCCGCAAGGACAACCCCTGCCTGCTCCGCGAGAAAATCACGAGCGCAAGGGAAGTGGACTTGACAAGCGAGCCAGTTCATGTCATGAGTATTCATATCATGACTAGCCCGCGTCGGAATACCGCCCCCTCATGGCGTCCCATGGGTCTTACCGAGTATCCTGTGCTCGGAGCCTTATCTCTCGCACCCGCGCACGGGTACGATCTCTTCAGGTTTCTCGACCACCACCTCAGGGACATCTGTCGCTTCGGTCGCAGTCAGACCTACGCGGTGCTCAACAGATTGGAACAGGAGGGTATGGCTCGCCATCACAAGGTCGACCAGGACAATCTGCCGTCAAAGAAGGTGTTCGAGATTACCTCGATCGGCGAGGAGTTGCTGGCCGCGTGGGTGAAGTCGCCCGTGGCGCATATTCGGGATCTGCGCGTGGAATTTCTGGTCAAGTTGTTTTTCGCGGGTCTGAAAAGTTCTGAAGTGCGAGAAGATCTCCTGCGCTACCAACTGGAGGTCTGTCGACGCAAGGCTCAGCGGTTGGAGGAATTGAAAGCGGGTTGCAGGAACCGGATCGAACTCGTCGCGATCGAGTACCGCACCGCGATTGTGCTCGCGACCGACAAATGGCTCAAGGGCCTGCTGGAAGCCAACTCATTTCCATGCACCCTCCCATGAGGGCATTCACACACAAGGAGAGGCAAGAGGTGAAACGAAGGCGTGGAATAGGAATGATATGCGCGATCGCGTCGGCACTGGTCGTGTCGAGCGCCCCTGTGTGGCATCACGCAATGGCGAATGAGGGCGACTCCGTCACGGTCTTTGCTGCTGCGTCTCTTACGGGCGCGCTCACGCAAATCAGTGCGTTGTTCCGGCAGAAGGGAATGGGCAAAGTGGTGAATTCGTATGCTTCGTCCTCGACCCTCGCCAAACAGATCGAGAAGGGAGCGCCCGCACACGTGTTCATCTCTGCCGACCAAGACTGGATGAATTACCTCGCAGAGAGAAAACTCGTGGACACGACTACCCGATTTGATCTGGTGGGAAATCGCCTCGTGCTGATAGCCCCGGCAGACAGCCCCGCGACGGTCCGGATTTCGCCCGGATTCGAGTTGGCCCGGCTACTCGGAGATAGTCGACTGGCCACAGGAGATCCTGATCACGTTCCTGCCGGCAAGTATGCCAAAGCCGCGCTTGAGAAGCTGGGGGTCTGGTCTCAGGTTGCGGGCAGACTGGCCAGGGCCTCGGACGTACGGGGAGCACTCGCCCTTGTGGAACGAGGGGAAGCTCCCCTTGGTATTGTGTATGGAACTGATGCGGCCGCGGCAAAGAAGGTCAAGATTGTGGCCGAGTTTCCTTCGGACACCTATCCGCGGGTTGTGTATCCTGCGGCCCTCGTTTCCGGACGTGAGTCCGCGACGGCCCGAGGATTCGTCGAATTTCTCAAGGGACCCGAAGCAAGAGACATCTTCCTTTCTCTGGGATTCTCGGTGGAATGATGGAGTTTCTTTCGCTCACCGCTCTTGAAAGAGAGGCCATTGGGCTCAGCCTCTGGATATCAGGCTGGGCTCTGGTGGGGAGCCTTCCGCTGGGGATTCTTGCGGCCTGGGTCCTTGCGCGACGGAACTTCGTCGGCAAGACCCTTCTGGACGGGTCGGTGCACCTGCCTCTGGTGTTGCCGCCGGTAGTGACCGGGTACATGCTTCTCTTGCTGTTTGGCCGCAAGGGGATACTCGGTCAACCGCTGTATGCCTGGTTTGGAATCAACTTCTCGTTCAATTGGAAAGGAGCGGCACTTGCGTCCGCGGTCGTGGCCTTCCCGCTCCTGGTGAGAGCGGTGCGCTTGTCCATCGAAGGGGTTGACCAGGGGCTGGAAGCAGCGGCCCGCACACTCGGTGCCGGTCCGGTAAGGGTGTTCTTCACGGTGACGCTCCCTCTCGCGGTGCCTGGTGTCCTGACAGGCATGATTCTGTCGTTCGCGCGCAGCCTAAGCGAATTCGGGGCCACGATCACCTTTGTGTCGAACATTCCGGGAGAGACGAGAACCCTTCCCCTGGCTCTGTACACGCTGACCCAGGTGGCAGATGGTGAAACCGGGGCCCTGCGGATCTGCCTCATTTCGGTGTTCCTCGCCATCGTCGCCATTGCGGGGTCTGAGGTGCTCGGCCGCCGCATGGCTTCCCGAGTGAGAGGCTGATATGATCCTGTTCGATGTGAAGAAGCGCTTGGGCAGTCTCGCTCTGGAAGCCTCGTTTGCCACCGACGGGGCACGGGTGGTTGCCCTGTTTGGACGTTCCGGTGCGGGCAAGACGTCGATCATCAACATGGTGGCCGGCCTCATTACTCCGGATGAGGGCAGAATCGAGGTGAACGACCGGTGCGTGTTCGATTCGGACGCGGGGGTGAACCTTCCGCCTGAACATCGCCGGTTCGGATACGTGTTTCAGGACGGTCGTCTGTTCCCGCACCTCTCGGTGCGAGCGAACCTCTCTTATGGGATGAAGCTGGTGCCTCACGCCGGCCGACGTGTACGGTTCGAGCAAGTGGTGGAGCTTCTCGGAATAGAACACTTGCTGAACAGGCGTCCCGCGAAGCTCTCCGGCGGAGAAAAGCAGCGTGTGGCAATTGGCCGCGCTTTGCTCACCAGTCCGGACCTGCTTCTCATGGACGAACCCATGGCTTCGCTCGACAATGCGCGTAAGAGTGAGGTTCTCCCCTTCATTGCTCAGTTGCCGCGGGAGTTTGCCATCCCGATTCTCTACGCGAGTCATTCGCCGGATGAGATCCTCAGCATCGCAGACAAGATGGTCCTGATCCAGGACGGCAGGGTGGTCAAGATCGGAAGCCCCGAAGTCTTGTTGGCGTAGCTGAACGTACATTCTACGCCGTTTCTCTTGTCTTTTTCCGAACCTCGGTCTACATTGCAGTTTCCTGAGGTCCGAGCGCGTCATGCTCGGCATTCGCCGTCGTGGAGGGGTCTATGATTGCGTACTGTGGTCTGGATTGCGAACGCTGTGAGGCTTTTATCGCCACAAAGAATGACGATGACGCGTTGCGAGAGAAAGTTGCGAAGGAATGGTCCGCTCTGTACGGCACCACAATAACCGCGGATGCGATCAACTGCACGGGATGCTTGTCGAACGGGATCAAAACCTATTACTGCGAACATATGTGCCCAATCCGTCCGTGCGCAAAGGAAAAGGGACTCGCAACCTGCGCGCAATGCGATGACTTTCCATGCAATCAGCTACAGGAAGTCTTCAAGCTTGCTCCGGAGGCTGAACGACGTCTGCGGTCACTCCGGACAAGCTGATACTCCAACGCAATCGTGGACAACGCACGGTGTAGGGAATGAACGGTGAGGGTCCGTCTCAAAGTAAGTATCTCAGTCCGGGACAGCCGCGGGTTCCTTCCGGCATTCCGATGGAAGCCGGAATCCAGTCTTCTTCACAGGACTGGACCCCGGCTTTCGCCGGAGTGACCTGTCCGTCGGATTGGCACGGTTATGTCGAGACAGACCCTAATGTCCTGCGGCAATGTGAGCCCTGAAACTGCGATGAACGAGGAGACCCTATTGCCTCGCGTCGGTTCCCGTAGGTTGAAACCTACGGCTATTCACAGTCTGCCCTTTCAGGGCAGAAGAGGCCTGCGCCCTGCTGGGCGCACTGTGAATAGCCATGGATTTCAACCCATGGAGACGGAGCACGAGAGACGACAGATAAGATTTGCCGCAGGCCCTGATGGCGTATAGGAATTCTCTCTTTTCCTTCGCGCTTCAGGAGAGAATATTTTCTTGGATCTTGAGGTTCCGCCCTGGGACCGTTGAAGGACACGCGACCGTATTTACGAATGGGAGCATTGAGGAAGTCCCAATCCAGGATACACATGCCGAATCCCGCACAACCTGCGAGACTCGTCGTGGCCAAAATGCCGCTGACCGAGTACTCCCGAGCGCTCGACATTCAGCAGGGGCTTGTCCAGGAGAAGATCCGAGGATTCCCCGATGATGTGCTGCTCGTGCTGGAACACCCCGACACCATCACGTTGGGAACGAGGGGTGAGGTGTCTGACCTCCTGACCTCACAGGAGGAATTGGCCCACCGGAAGATCGCCCTGCACCGCGTGGACCGGGGCGGACGAGCCACGTATCACGGTCCGGGTCAGGTCGTCTGTTACCCGATCGTGGATCTTCGCTGGATGGCCTTGTCAGCACGGACCTATGTGGAGAACCTCGAAGAGGTGATCATCCGAACCTTGGGCCTGTTCGGTGTGGTCGGGTGTCGTAGGCAGGGAGCTCCCGGAGTTTGGACGAGTCCCAGGGAGAAAGTCGCTTCCATCGGAGTGAAGATCCGCCGCAGAATCACCTCACACGGGTTCTCTCTCAACGTGAATGTGGATCGTGGAGCGGCCCGGTGGATAGTTTCCTGCGGCATGCCGGACATCGTGCAGGTCAATCTGGCCGACATAGCTCCCAACCCCGTACTCACCACGGATGTGGCAGCGGTCATACCCGCGGTGTTTGCGGAAGTCTTCCAACCTTCCGCCGTGGAATTCATCGAGCCGCACGAGCTTCCCGGATTACCGCACTCTTGACCGAACCCCCGCACGTCGGATATTTTCACTGGACCGTACGGGAACGCAAGATTAGACCCGGCCGTTGAGCCGGCCCCGTACACCCCCCAAGGAGCTCCAATGCTGATCGAAGCGTACCACCTTGAGGTCGAGGTCTCCGCACATAGCGGCAGGGCGTTCGAGTATGAAGCCGTAGCTCGGTTGCCGGTGGATATCAGCCTCGTTCTCCCATATCTCAACGCCTCACTGAAGAACGGGAATGCTCACCTTGGGGGACAGGGCTTATTATTGTTACGGTTCGACGTGTCGGTTCGAGCCAACGACGTAGAGGATGAATAGTGGAGAAACTCAGATCCAAGGTTCAGCTCTTGCTGGCCGTGTTCTTCAACATAGGATTTGTGCAGTGGCATACGATCTGTTTTCCCGTCCTGAACTGTCATTCCTGTCCGGTTTCCGTCTTTGCATGTCCGCTGGGAATCATAGGTCAGTTTGCGGGGTTGGGGCTAGTGCCGCTTGCCGTGGTCGGTACCGTTGCGTTGGTCGGGGTTGTGGCAGGGCGCATTCTTTGCGGATGGGCATGTCCGTTCGGCTTCTTGCAGGAGCTTCTCCACAAGGTGCCGTTCGTCCGCTTCGGACTGCCCGGATGGACGAGGTTCATCAAGTATGGGGTCCTCGCAGTCCTGGTGGTGGGAGTGCCGGTGGTCTTCAGCACCGACTCGCCCCTCTACTTCTGCCGCCTCTGTCCGGTCGGCACGATCGAATCAGCGATTCCATGGGCCATAACCGAGGGAACCGTCAACGTTTTTTCTCTCAGTGTGAGGCTCGGGATACTCCTCGCGATTGTGATCATGGCCATGGGCCACCATCGTTTCTTCTGCAAGGTGCTGTGTCCTCTGGGAGCGAGCATGGCAATGTGCAATCGGTTCGCGGCCATATTTCCGCAACGCACTCCACGATGCGTTGACTGTGGCGTGTGCAACAGAGTCTGTCCCATGGAACACTCCGCGCAGAAAGGACGGTTCGGTGTGTACGACGACCGCGCGGAAGAATGCATCTCGTGTCTGCGCTGCCACAGCAGATGCGCCTCGCAAGCGATACGCCTGTGGGGTTAGGAGGCTGTCGCTCCACCCGTGTCTGCAGGACGACACCGCGCGCAGTTTGCCATTTCGCGTAAGCCTTCAGCAGGTGGGAAGTCGAGGAATAGTAGCACGAGCGCAAGTCTGCACAGTCGGGAACAGGAAACCGTCCCAGGCCCCCGATCGGCCGGCATCCCCCCCTGCGCCGGGGAACGAATCGTCAGAATTGGAGAGCTACTGGACCCTGAGGGAAACATCCACCACGTGACCGGAGGGGTTGATCCAGACCATGAAACTGGAGTCTTTTTTCTTCTTGGCTCGGGTCTTGATCTCATTTACGCGGGATTGGGGCAGGTCGATAGGGGTGGTTTTGAGGAAACGGTTTAGTTCACGGAGATTGTTGAAGTATCGTATGGTCATGGCGACATGCTCCATAAGGACAAGAATGAGCCCGCCCTAGGGGTCGGGTCTTCTGCAGCGAGAATCCCGGATGATACCACACCCCTCAATGCACGGCAAATCAAATTCGGAAGAAATCGTGAATCCTCTGTCATTCGGGCCGCGATTGCTTTCAACGTCTTATTCACGTTGCTTCGGAACCATGTGAAGGTGGATCTCTCCCCCCCAAGAGGCACGGCCACTACAATTGACGGGCTCCGCGTCTCGATCGAGCCACCGGAACCATCAATGCCCAGGCAGGACAACCTTTGACCATACGCTATGCAGACACCATCGTGGCCCTCTCCACTCCGAGAGGCTATTCCGGCATCGGAGTCATTCGGATGAGCGGGCCGCACAGTATTCCCATACTTCGGGGGATTTTCCTTCCCGCAGGAGGACTCGGAGATTTCCCTGATCGAGTCGCGGTGTGGGGCCGGATCTGTGACCCCTCATCAGGCAAGATCATTGACGACGGAATCTCCGTGGTCATGCGCGGTCCCAGATCGTTCACCGGCGAGGATGTGGTCGAGATAAGCCTCCACGGGAGCCCCGCGGCGCTGGATCTCACGATTGAGCGCATTGTAGGACTCGGCGCACGGCTCGCCGAGCGAGGAGAGTTCACGCTGCGGGCTTTTCTTTCGGGCAAGCTCGATCTGATCCAAGCCGAGGCAGTAATCGACCTCATCGAGTCTGTAAGTCCCGCGGCAGTCGAAGATGCCCGCGGACGCCTCGACCGCTGTCTGTCCGAGGAGGTTCGAAGGGTTTCCGACGCGCTCAAAGATCTGCTGGCAACTGTGGAGGCCCATATCGACTTCGACGAGGAAGACGAAACCCCCCAGCCGGACATCGAGCCGGAGCTTCGCCTGATTGCCGAGCGCATGGACGCCCTCATCGCAAGGGCTTCCCAGGCTCGCTTCAAACGGGAGGGCCTCCGCACGGTGATCGCGGGCAAACCGAATGTGGGAAAATCGACCCTGTTCAACGCGCTGCTCAGATCGGATCGGACGATAGTCACCCCCTACCCCGGAACGACCAGAGATATGGTCGAAGATCATCTGGTACTCGGAGGCCTGTCGTTTGTGCTGAGTGACACCGCGGGAATCCGGAACAACCCCGAACCGATAGAAGAAGAAGGAATCCGTCGCACCCTGGAAGCAATTCAGGCCGCGGACTTGCTCATCGTGGTAGTGGACCTGACTTCCCCCTGGGATGCGCAGGACGCGACAATACTAGACCTTTCGCGGCAAAAAGAGACCTTGGTGGTGTTGAACAAATCGGATCTTCCACCCCACGGGGAAGGACCCGAGGTCCGCCTGGCTGCCTTGGATCTGCCCGGAATACGACTCAGTGCGAAGACCGGCGAAGGCGTGGACTCCCTGCGCGAAACCCTTGCTGCGGTCGGCACCAGGAGAAGCGGCCTGCACGAGCGGCACCCGCCTGGGGGTCTCACCGAGCGTGCCAAGCTCCTCATGGAAGAAGCGCGGGCGAATCTGGAGGCCCTTCTCAATCGGTGGGTATCAGGGCAAGGGATGGAGCCATCCTTGAGCGCGCTCGAATTGGGCAGAGCCCTGGGGTCGCTGGAAGAGATCACGGGGGAACGGTACGACGAAGGGGTGTTGGAACGGATATTTTCGAGATTCTGCGTGGGGAAGTAGCTCCTTGTATGTGAATACAGTGAAACACAATAGTTACGGTCCACTTATCTGATAATACTTTAGATATCTCGCACAATATCTATAAATCACTTGACTTATTTTGTGTTTTGAGGTAGGCATCAGAGAATCGGTGTGACGGCCACATGGGGCCTTCACGCAGGGGGATAGTCTACTGCCTGTCGGGGAGAGGTACATCCCGCTTATGCACAGCTACACGCTCCGAAAAGAGGCCTTTGACAGGAAATTGAGTAGCCCCATTGAACGCGGTTTGGAGGTACGCTTATGATCGCCGGGGAGAAAACACGAATTCCCTGCGCCCTATTGGCCGTTGTCCTCGTGGTGGTATGGACCGGGCTGGCGAGCGCTTGGGATAAGAAGAATCGGCAGCCCGTGAAGGTGCGGGTATCGGGCGCCGGCGCCTCCGGGCCGTTTTCGAGTGGTCCTCGATACGTCAGCGAGCGCGACGCCTACGAATGGGGCGCCGCGGCTGGGGCTTCCCGGGGCGCGATATTCTGTCCCAAGCGAGGGTATTCCTTTGCCATCGGAATGGTGCCGTTTTTCAGCACGCTTACGGGATTCACGAGAGTTTCCAGCAAGGGTGGTGAAGGGACATTCATGCAACTCAACGGCCACCTGAGACTCCCCTCGGAGAACACCTTCTGGGAGTTCTACACCCATCTGAGAATGTGGGACAAGGTGTCTGTGCGATTCAACTATCGTCCCTGGAACTGGAGCGGCACCGGACACGCGGGAACCGACGGGAACTTCGCCGGATTGGCCCTCACCCGCGGCGATGCGATCAACTCCGATCTCAGCATCGCCAATTTCGAGTTGGGCGCGGACTACGACGTGCTCTTTGGCAGGGATCTGATCATCGGTCCGCATGCCGACTTTCATATCATCAAGTGGAATCAGCGGGTAGCAAAGATTGACGGCACTGCGTCCGATTACGCGTCGACCTTGCTTCAGCCTTCGATTGGGGCGCATATCAGGTACGAGCCGCTCAATACGGGGTATTTCTCCTGGTTCAACCCGTATCTCGAGGGCAGGTTCGACTGGATGAGCTTCAACGGCCTGGCGCTCTCCACGTGGGATTTCGGTGCGGGCGTGGCCCCGCCGTTCAGTCGCAATGTCGACGGCGGTGTCAAGGTCGGGTACAGGCAATGGAAGCTCGATGGTATAAGGAAGAGACTGCTCAGTGATGTGCAAGTGGAAGGGCCTTTCGTCGATTTCAACCTCAGGTTCTGACGCGCCCCCCTCCCCCGCACGGAGACCCCGCGGAAGCCCCCTTTCTTTCGCGGGGTCTCCGTCGTGTTCACTCTTGACAGTTAACTGTTCGTCCCATACACTCTCCGCATGACAAACAGCGGTCTCGTGCATAGGATCTCTCGAAATGTTCAGATCTTATCCGGACGCCGGAGATAACCTTCTGAGTTACACGATGCGATTGGCTCATTCGGGGACGCGATGAAGACGTTTGGCGAGTTCATTAAGAATCGTTTGACAAAACTCGGCAAGAGCCAGAAAGACCTGTCCAAGAAGCTCGCGGTTTCCCCTGCGTATATCTCGCAGATTTGCCGCGGGAAGAAGAACCCTCCGGATCTTGGTAGACCAAAGAACCGTGCTCTCTTAAGAGCTTGGGCCAATTTCCTCGAGACTCCGGAAGAAGAGATCCTTGATCTCGTGCGGTACCAGCTCCACCGCGTCCGACCGAGACCCACTGCCCGGTTCGAGAGAATGAGGGCGTTCCTTCTGGGGAGACTCAGGCCTCAGGACAAGGAAACCGAGGAACAATTCCACGCGTTGGAGTTACACCCCGCAGAGAACATGGCAATCAGAGGAATGACTGAGATTTACCTGCTCCTTCGGGAAGAGCCTGAGGAGCTTGACGCCCTTCCGGGCTACTCGAGCGTACGCTTTCGTGATGCCTGCACCGGAGCGCTGGCGAACAGGCGCTTCGTCGAGGAGGAGCTGCTGCGGTTCTTCGAGGAACGCTCATGGTGGTGGACGTGGAACCCGGAAAGCCATGACGTGAGATTCTCGTCCGAATCCCCGGAGATCGTGGATGCGGTGCAAAGGGTCCGGTCTCTTCTCGACAGACAAGCCCAGTGGAATGTGGGGGTCATGATCCCGGTTGTGGGGCATGTGAGCGCGGGGGAAGGCTTCGAGTTCACTGACGGCGGCTACCCCGTGGGTGTGGGGTTCGACAAAGTGGAACTGCCGCCCGGAATGAACCGCTCCCTCGCGGAGAGACTTTACTGCGTGCGCGTAAGGGGTTGGAGCCTGAGGGAGTTCTTCGGAGACGGGACCTTGCTCTTCATCAAGCCGGAATCGTGGGAAGAGATCAAGGACGGGGATCTGGTGATATTCAAGGACAGGCACGAAGGGAAAGCGTTTGTCAAGAAGGTCGAATTTGCGGGAGAGAACTTGATCCTGAAGCCGATGAACCCTTTGCACAAGAATATCGTCCTAAAGCGCTCGGAGTTGATGCTTCTCGAGAGAGTCGCGGCCGTGGTCTTCTCATGAGAATGCAGTTTCCGGGGGAAGGAACTTCTTGCAAGAAGTTCCTTCCCCCGGACCCCCATCCTCAAGAACTCTTGGAACATGGCGGCTCCCGCCGGTCGCCGCAGCGTGCTCCATGAGTGAGCGGGAATGCAGCCCCATGGTGGTTTACCCCCGCAGCGCGGAATCGGTCATCTCTTAGAAGCTTGCCTTGTTACCAGTGGGTTTCGCAAGTGCTTGCAAAGGGTTGCGTTTCTGAGCACATTCTGCGATAATGAAGGCGGCGGCGGTCGCGGTGAACGTTTCCCGGCCCCTGGGAGAGATGACAGTGAGTGACAATCGCAGCCCCATATTCGTGACCATGGTCGCGATTACCTTGCTCGGCCTGTGTTCTGTGGCTGGTTCGGGATGGGCGTCTGCAGCGGGTATGCCTGCACACTTCGGGACCTTGCGGGACGGTTTTCGCTATGGATTCCCGCCGGACGTGGAGAAGCAGGGGCTGGTATTTGCCGGACAGAAGGTGCTCCTGCAGCGCGAGGACATCCGCCGGCGAATCCTCAGCGAACTCAACTACCTGCTTCTTGACCGTCGTTCGAGGGTGATCCTGTGGCTGGAACGGGCCGACACACTCCGACCCATCATCGGCCCGATACTCCGGCAGTACAAGGTTCCGGGAGAGATCATATACCTTGCCGCGATAGAGAGCAGTTACAATCCCCGGGCCCTTTCTTCCGCGAAGGCGTACGGACTCTGGCAGTTCATGCCCGGGACCGCCAGGGACGGCCGCAACGCGGGAGCCCAGTACGATTGGACCATGAAGGTGACTCAGTGGGCGGATGAACGAGCTGATCTCGTCAAGTCCACCCAGGCTGCGGCCAAATACCTGGGATGGCTCAACGAGGTGAAGAAGGTCACTCTCAGTGACGGGAAGGAACAGGCCGGATTCGGGGACTGGTTTCTGTCCGTGGCGGCTTATAATGCCGGTCCCCAGCGAGTGATGCAAAGGCTCGCGGAGTTCGGCGAGAAATCGTACTGGGATGTGCCCCTGCCCTTGGAGACGGAACGGTATGTCCCTCGCTGGATTGCCATTGGGCTTATCGCGAGGTATCGGAAGCATTACGGGGTGGAGATCGCCAAGCAGCCGGCTCTCACATTCGACACCATCGATGACCTGCAACTGAAGAAGGACCTCTCCATCGCGACAGTGGCAAAACTCCTGAAGACCACTCCACGTGAGATCTGGATGCTCAACAGCGAGCTGAAGCCGGACAAGGCAATATTTCCGGCTAAATCCGGCCGAACCATGCTCAAACACACGATCAAAATCCCCAAAGGCACCAAGACCGACCTGCTCTCCAAACTCGCGGCCGAAGGATACGTGAAAAACCCGCACTAACCGTTCTTGTGGAAATGCAGTTTCGGGGGGGGGGGGGGGGGTGTGGAGGGGTTTCTTACCACCCCCGCCCCCCCCCCCC
>JBFMAA010000088.1:0-11256 GCA_040755955.1 Thermodesulfobacteriota bacterium | reverse complement strand
AACGTTTGTTTTTTAATTGTTGTTGGGGGGGTATTAAATTTTTTTAAATTTGTTCTTCCCCCCGGACCCCCATCCTCAAGAACAATCATGGCTTGCGGCCACAACGAGACATGAAAGTCAGGCCCCCACATCTCCGAAAAACGGCACATGGGCACAACCACCCAATGTTCCAAAAGTTTTAGGAAAGGGGTCCGGGGGACAACCCTTTTTCAAAGGGCTTCCCCTGGAAACCTTACCTTTCGGAAAGCGATTCGGTATCACATGGGCCCGGATTCCCGAGAGGGCTTGCGAACTATGCGCCTCACCCTACGCGTGCGAGCAGCGCCTTGGACACGCGCGCGTTCTCCTTGATGGAGAGGCCCTCGGGCCCGACATGGAGCGGAACGGTCACGGACCCGTCCAATCGTGCCACGACCACGGTCCCGTGCGAGCACCCTGCTGCCAGTAGCCTTTCGTGCGGCACGATCAGCACGACCCGGCCCTCTGCCGACGGTATTGTCTCGTTGAATTGGAGCAGATACGTGCCTGCATCGAGGTTCCACCAGCCGTACGGCTCTTCCGTATCCTTCTTCTCAGGGGAGAGAGCTTCTTCGGTTCCGGCTTGATATTCGCTGCCGCCGAAGTCGAGACTCCCGCCCGCCACAAGGCTGGACACACCCTTAACGGTCAGATCGATCCACGCCGGGCCTTGCTGCTTCTTGGCCGAGATAAGCCCTTGCGCACAAAGAACGATCTCCTCGCCTGCCAACACAGTAGTCATGCGTTCACCTCGTGGGTGGCGTTTGCCGCCTGTACTGAGGAAGACGGAAGGCCCTCAACTGCTGTTCCCGGAACATTGCCGGCTGCGGTCGTCGAAGCCCGTTCAGCGTAACACAGACGCATTCCCAACCGAGTGGGGCTTGCGCGAACCGAACAGTTTCGCAGGTATTCACTGCGTGTCAGGCTTCGTCAATGAGCCTGCGAACCCTGTTTGTGAAATCTTTGCAGAAGTCCTGGTTGCCACGAACCCAGAGGGCCAAGAATGCCCCCCGTACAGTGCTCTCGGGAACAAAACCGATCTTGATTCCGATTTCCGCGTATATCAAGTGCGGATCCCTATTGGTGAGACGCACCTCCTCGATGGCTTTCCGGACCGAGTCCTGCGCCTCAGGGGCGCGCTGGCAGTGGACTGTCAAGACAGCCAGGTCAGTTTGCAGGCGGTCATGCACGAACTCGAAGACGGTCAGTTCGGGATTTTCGCCCGGAAGTCTGAGCACTCCTCGATCTGGATCGTCGGGCTGACGGGAATCTCCGTCAATCACGCAGAGGCTCCTGGAGGTTACCGCGGGGTTCGCACTGTGGGCCTTGTGGGTGGCTACGGCATTCCCATTGCCGGCAACTGCATGGACCTCGACCTGCTCGTAGTCGTGGCCCAGTTGTTCCCTCAATATGCTGTCGACCCAGCATTTTGCAAATTCATCTTCCACAAAGACGGCGAGCTTCTTTTCTACTGTTCCGGACACGGCCCGAAGCGCTTCAACACTCAATCTGCCCTGTTTCAGCGTTCCGTATATACACGCCCATATGGCCTCGTTAGGCAGTGGGGATAACGCGTACTCACTGTGGGTGGTAAAAACCGCCTGAATGGCTTTCCGTTCTGCTGCCTCGATCAGGTATTCTGCCATATGCCTTGTGGCGACCGGATGCAAGCCGTTTTCTATCTCTTCGATGAGGATAAGACTGTTGTCTGGGGCCCTCTCAATTTCAGAAATCATCCGAATAATCGAAGACTCACCCGCACCGAAATGGAACTCAGAGTATTGACTCTCTCCGCTGATTCCGACAAAAAACTTGTCGTCATGGCCGATTTCAGTCACTTGGAATCCCTGCACCGACTTGCCAAGGATGTGTTGGACTTGTTTTGCCACGTCGGCATCCAAGCCGGCCAGAGCACCGCGGTGGCGGTAGGTAGACCTCATCAACTTCTTGTACTTTGGTTTTTCCCCAGCAGGAACTGTGCGCTCAATCCCAAAGAACAATACGTTCCGGTCAAGAACGTCACCCCGCACCCATCGCGCTTGCCTGAAGTTACAATTTCTCCTGACCGTTTGGCGTTCGTTCACAGACTTGTCAATGATCTCGTATTCTACCTTCCAGCCTGACATAGACTCGTCGCCAATAACGCTCTTGGGGAAGAACAGACCGGGTCTGATGGGCCTATAGGCGCATCCGGCGACACCGAGGACGGATGACTTCCCGCTCCCATTGGGTCCGATGAGGGCAGTGACCGGAAAGTCAAACGCGATTTCAACGTCAACAAAGCCTCTAATCCGATTGATGCTCGCTTTGACCAAGTACTTTCCGTAGCTCTGTTTTCGGACCTTCTCAAGGAGTTTCTGTATGGTAGAATGCCTTATTTGGCTATAGTTCACCCGCTTGCTCCTGCGGCACATGTCGCCTTTGAAGCCTAGCATACAAATAGAGCAACTGCAACGGCGCCGGGCTACTCGATCCCCAGATGCCGGCCCAGCTCTTCGTCGGTGGGTTCCACCAGGATCGACCCGTCGGGGAACCGGATCGTGGGCACCACTATCTGACCGTGGTTCGTCTGTCGCACAAAGGCTGCGGCGTCTTCATCGAGGTCGACGTCACGCCAAGTGTACTGCACGCCATGTGCGTCCAGGAACCGTCGCGATCGCCGCGCGTCAGGGCACCACGTAGCGCCGTACACCGTCAGCGTGTTGTTCTCTTCACTCATGAATCTCCTCCACTGCAGGCACGCGCCTCAAGATCATCGGGATGGTTCCACCGAGGGTGCCACGCACTTTGGTACATCAATGATGTCACGGTGCACTTCTGCAACCCGGGACTTACGTCCTGGGCTACTTTCTTGCGTCCCTACGGGACTCGGCGTGGACCTCCGGAGCCCCGGGCGTCGGAAGCAGCGAAACAGATACAAGCCCTCAGGGGACTTGATTATTCCGATGGGTCATCTGAAACCAAGACGCGCTGCACCCTTCCACCGATGCGCAAAGGGTTCGGCAGGCGATACGACCGTCCTATTCTCGATAGCAAAGAACGCGCAACCTCATCTAGGATACAGGGCACGTTCACGACTCATACACTATTCCTGGCAGACAGGAAATAGGACCACGCTCCTATCTCACCCAGTTGCGGCGTGTGGAGATCCAATGCGCCACGGTGGCCCTCAGCCAATCATCGAGCCCGCTCGTCAAGTAGAACCTCGGCTGGAGGAGGTTGTCGTCTGCCGTGACCATTCCGTCCTCAACAGCCTGTCGTGCAAGGGTCGTATAGGGATAGATGCGAATCCCCACCGTGAGTTTCACGAGATCCAACTTGAGCGAATCCGCGAAATCGAGGCTCTCCACCACCGACTGCCTCGTTTCACCCGGTCCGCCCAGGAGCAGGAATCCCATCCGACGCACCCCGTGGGCAGCAAACAGCTCGGCAGCCCTGCGGACGTCCCCCGGCGCGAAGTGCTTATGGAAGGAGTTCAGCATCGCCTCCGAACCGCTTTCAAACCCGAGTGCGACCTCGCTGCACCCTGCCCGTGACATCGCCCGCACGAGGGTTTCGTCAATCGTCGAGGGATAGACTATGCAGCGCCACGTGATGTCCAAACCGGCTTCGACTATCCGGTCACAGACCTCCCGTGCGTACGACTTGGGGAGATTGAACGTGTTGTCCACGAAGTGGAATCGTCGCACTCCCTCCTTCACCCAATCCGAGAGCCACTGGACCACGCGTGCAGGCGCACGCTTGCGCAGGAGTCGCCCTTCGATGGTGCCGGTGGAACAATACGAGCAGTCCATGGGGCATCCTCGCCTGGTTTGCACGGGGAGCCAGAACTCTCCGGGGGTGTATCTCGAAATCAGACATGCCGACGGACGCGGAAGCGGGAACTCGTCCAGATTCCTCGGAAAGACCCGCGTCTCCTGTGCGGTTCGTCCGGGCAGGTGAAGCCCGGGAATTCCGCCGAGATCGTCTTTTCGTTCCAGAGACGCCAGAAGTGCTGTGAAGGCCATCTCGCCTTCGCCCTGAATGCCCATGTCCGCGGCGAGGTATTCGAGGCAGCTCTGAGGGAAGATGCTGTAGCCCGCTCCGCCAAGCACGATCGGAGCTTCCGACACCGACCGGCACACATCCACGACCGGGCGCACCTGGTCCACGAAGAACTGGGTGCCCTCCATGCTCTGGTCGTCGATGTTGCGCACGGACACGCCTAGCACGCGCGGCTCGAATTCCCGTATGGTGTCGCGGAGCTCCTCGTCAGGGTCATCGCAGTGCATCAGGTCCAGAACCCTCGTTTCGTAGCCTGCAGCGCGGGCGGCTTCCGCTACGAGGTTGGTCCCCAGCGGCCACGTGGCCATGTTGATCTCTTCTCTGTTGGCTGAAATCAGCAGCACGCGCATGGTTCAATCTCCAAGGGATATGCGACGGGCTCACATGACGGCTTCCTTGGCAGCATCCCTTGCATGTCCGGCATCATCGGCCTCGCCTGATTCCTCAAGGCTGGGCCGCCGGCTCTTCCTTCAGCCGATCGAGGATCTCTCGGCGCTGGTCGAGATCGACGCCACAGTCCGCCAGAACGGTCTCCAGTCGGCCTCCCTGCCGTTCTTCCCACAGTTCCCGAAGGTCCTTGCGTAGGCCCTGACCTATGTAGAATTTGATCAATGCCTGATATCCTGACATCCCCTTGAGCGGAGCAACCCGCCTGAGGTCGGCAAGCACATCTTCGGGAATGCGGATCGAGATATGTTTGGCCTGGCGGTCCTTAGCCAAGATCAGTTTCTTCTTCATACCGTAGTTTCTCCCTGCGAGTGGCCGGTCTGGCTGAGATGATCCGCCAAGCCGCTTCTCCGGCGTCAGCGACCACCACGTGGAGTAGCGTTGCCCTATCGGAGTATCCGATCACCGCGTGCCTTTGCTCTTCCTGAACCCCGGCGTCTTCAGCCCGGTAGTGTGGATCAAAGAGAACCTCCAGTGCTTCCAAGAAGTCGACACCATGCTTCTTGAGGTTGGATAGGGCCTTTTCGGAATCCCACGTGAAGGCGAACCCCTCAACTTCTCGTGTGACGTCCTTGCCCATAGGTTATGCTCATGTGTATACGTTGTCAACACGACTCGTGCAAGCTCTCGCGGAGTCCGTTGCGGATCGACAGACCCCACGAGAGTGGCCTTGGAGAGAGCGGCGAAATACTCGTTGGCCCTAGCGGGAAACGACTCGACCCCGCCTTTGCGTTCCAAGACCATGGGATGCCCTGACGAGAGCCAGTTTTGAACCTTCGAGAGGTCTTCCGGAATACCATAACGCCATTGGTTGCTATGCCACCATGCACCTTCGATCCTGTTTGGGGGCTCAGCTCTCAGGTACATATAGCCGCTCGCGGCCCTTTTGAACCACTCGAACTTCGCCAAAACCACCTGTCTTTCGACTCTCACCTTAACCCAGTGTGCGTTGAATGCACCCGAGCCAATGGAATACACAGCCCGGAGCTTCCCGTCCAGCCACCTCAGACAGCAAAGTCCGCGAAAACGTGGAATCTCCCAAAGGCCTTCGAGGAATCTCGGGTCACCGGGAGGAGGGTCTTCCTCGTCAGGACGCGGAGGAGAAGGCTCTATTCCGCTAAGCGCCGCATCAATAAACCTGTATAGAGTCTCCATCCCTTTCTGCCCATGAGGTATGGCTTGGGTCTGTCGGAGAGCGAACGGGAGGTCCGCGATCGGCACTTGGTCGTGGTACACGAAGACCCTTCCTTCAGGTTTTCGTTTAGCACGGATCTCATTGAAGAAGCTGCCCCATTCGTATTGCACCCACTCGGATGCGAGATTCCGCCCGGAGGTTCCCACAGCCACAAGAATCCGGCACTTGTCCAGAGCCAGGTCCACCGCCTGTGCGAAGGACGCCTCCCCGGCCTGCGCGAGCGAGGCCGGCGCAAAGAACACGTTGATTCCGCGCTGCGTCAGAAACCCGTAGAGCTGTCCAGCAATGACCGCGTCGCGAGTCTGGTTCCCCCTTTCGTCGAGGTTCTTGAAGGAGATGAACACGTCGTACTGCCGAGCCATCTATTCCCTCCAGCTACCGGGCTTCAGGCGCACCAGGGTAGCGCCCCAACTCCCGGCTTCCAAGGGTGCTTCCGAGAAGGCGTCCACCAGAGCGTGGCGCTTCAGGATCGACCTCACTCTGTCCCGGAGTATCCCTTTCCCCTTGCCGTGGATGATCCGCACATCCAGGATGCCCTTGTCGACGCAGGCCTGCAGGTAGTCGTCAAGCAGCTCCGAGACCTCACGGGGCTGGAAGGTGTGGAGGTCCAGCACGCCGTCGATCTCGATCTCGATGGGCTGGTCCTCGAAGGATTTCTCTCCATCAGGGTTGTCGTCGTTGCGATCCGACATGACTTGCTGCCCGTCCTTCTGCACCATTCGTGGAGTGGTCTGCGCCTTCCGGTTCTGGACCCGAAGGCATGCAAGCCTGCGCCACATATACCGGCCGCCTGATGCCTCGTTACCCGAGCGGTTTCCCCACAATATATCAGAGAGTTGAGTTTTGGCAAAGCTCGTGATACACACTTGCCGGTGATCCTTCGACCTTCCTGACGCCGGCCGTCTCCGGCTGACCCTATGGTGGACCGATACAGTAACACGAAACGGGCATGAGTCGTGAAAACAACAAAGTACTTCGATGAGATGCGAAAGAGGGCTGACCGGGTTATAATAAAGGACGAGTGGATTCTTGGCGTAATCCGAAGCCCGGATAGGACTGAAATCCAGTCTGACGGCAGGATAAGGAAGTGGGCATGAATTCCGGGGGAAGGCAAATTCCTACGTGTCATCCTCTTGGAAGATGGGGTGACCATTCCTAATGCCTTTTCCGACAGATCTTTCAAGGAGACGCTACAGTGAAAGTGAAGTACTTCTCGGAGACGGATACGGCACTCGTTGAGTTTACGGACAATGAAGTGTCCCAAACCAGGGAGATCAGCGAAAACGTGTACATTGACCTCGACGGGCAGGGAAACCTCGTCAGCATGACCATCGAACACGCCCGTCAGAACGCAAGGCTCCAGGAGTTTTCTTTCCAGGAGATGATGCCTTCGTGCCAACCATAGTTGAGTTTCGCCGACTCTCGTGATAAACCCCTTTTCTGTGACCGTTCGAGACTCCGCGGGACCTGCGTGCCGGCATATATTGTGAAACCGTAGCACGATCCGCGTCGCGGAATCGCCTGTCGTGAGTCATTAGGACACCGCGAACGATAGGAATGCGACCCGGCCCGGTATCTGGGGCAGTAGTTGCGGAGCCACTCATTGATGACTGCGGGTGATGTCACCCTCCCCTTTCCGCCGGCGGCTGACGGAAGAGCGAGGGGGTCCGGGTCTGCAGTGGCTGGGCCGCGGATCTTGACGCGCGTGACGATACGCCCTCCTGCGGCGACCAGCGGGAGCCGCCCAGTACGAAAAGTTCTTGGGGATGGGGGTCCGGGGGAAGGGGCTTCTTTCAAGAAGTCCCTTCCCCCGGAAATCACATTTCCGGAAGAAGTCTTCTCATGGATCCAGCCACCACCTGCGAATTGACCAATATCACGGAAATGATCGGCATTCACAACGACGGGTTCCTCGATCTCGGCGAACTCGTCCGGATCGTCGAGCCCATCCGCGTGAAAGGAACGGCTCGGGGGCCGCTGTCGGGGATCTGCATCGACACCCGCAAGCCCATGGGGGAAGAAGACGTCTTCTGGGCCATTGAAGGCCGGCACTTCAACGGCAACGACTTCGCGGAAGACGCCATCAGGGCTGGAGTCCGGGCTGCGGTCGTGAGCCGTGACGATCTGTTCGACCTCCCCTTTTCCCACGAGACGACCCTTATCCAGGTCCCGAACACGCTCGACGCGCTTCAGGAGCTGGCGGGTGTCTTCCGATCCAGGTTTCGCGTTCCCGTAGTGGGGATTACCGGTAGTAACGGCAAGACCCTCGTCAAGGAGATGCTCGCAGGGATACTCTGCCGAGAAATGCGCACGTATCGCTCTCCACTGTCGTACAACACGCAGGTCGGCGCCGCGCTGAGTATCCTTGGCATGCGGGCGGATCACCAGATCGGGCTCATCGAAGCGGGCATCAGCCTGCCGGGTGAAATGGAGCGCCTCCAACGCATGATCCGCCCGGATCACGGCATTCTCACGGTGATCAGCAAGGCCCATATCGGAGGCCTCGGCACCCTCGAACGCACGTTGCAGGAGAAATCCCGCCTCTTCGAGACGTTGGGCAAGGACTCCTTCGTGGTCATCAACGCTGATGACCCGCTGAGTATGCGCCTCGCCTCGCGGTTGACGTGCAGAGTCGTCACCTTTGGTCTTGGCGATGGGGCCGACGTGCGCGGGGAAGATGTGCAGCCTCACGCGGCTCAAGGATACACGTTCCGTATTCGGCTGTTCGGCCGCGGTCTGGACGTGTTTCTGCCTGTGCAGGGTCGTTTCAACGTGCCCAATGCCCTGGCCGCGGCTGCAGCGGCTACTCTGCTGGGGGCTTCCCCCGATGCCGTTCAGCGAGGCCTTGCGGATTTCCGCCCATCGCCTATGAGGCTCGAGATTCATACCACTGACTTCGGGGTCACCCTGATCAACGATACGTACAACTCGGACCCGGCTTCGATCAAGGGCGCTCTGGACGTTCTGGCCAAGGTCGGTCAAGGACGCCGCAAGGTCGCCATACTCAGCGAAATGCTCGATCTTGGCCCTCACAGCCGAGACGAACACCTCAAGGTCGGCAAGGACGTGGTTAAGGCCGGCGTCGATCACCTCATCACGGTCGGCGAGCACGCGGCATTCATCGGACAGGCAGCCGCGCTTGAAGGGATGAACTCGCGGCGAATCGCCAACACCCGAAGCTACAACGAAGCCGCGGAGGAACTGGAAAAGATCATCAAGACCTCGGACGTGGTCTTATTCAAGGGTTCCAGGTGGTTCCGGCTCGAGAGGATCGCCAAGGATCTGGTGGGCTCCATCGGTCCCACAAGGCTGGTGGTCAATCTGGATGCGATATCGGCCAATATCAACCGGATACGTTCACTGGTGGGGGATGATGTCAGCATCATGACGGTGGTCAAGAGCTTCGGGTACGGGAACGACTCGCTCCGTACCTCGAGAGTGGCGCTCGAAAACGGCGTCAACTACCTGGCCGTGGCAACGCCTGACGAAGGGGCCGTGCTCAGGCAGAATCGCATCGAAGCCCCGATTCTCGTGTTCAATGTGCTCCCTGAAGAAGTGGACAAGATCGCGCGTTTCCGGCTGAGCGCGGTGGCGAGCTCCATCGAGACGGCACGGAGCCTGGCAGCGGTATCCACCCGCAACTACAGGGTCCCGGTGCACCTCAAGATCGACACGGGCATGGGTCGGTCCGGGGTCTGGGTAGAGGACGCGCTTCCGTTCGTGGAAGCGGCATTCCGACTCCGCACCCTCGAAGTGGAAGGAATCCTGACACATTTCTCCAGCGCAGATGAACCTGCTGCCGATGAATACACCTTGGCACAGCTTGACGCCTTCAACTGGCTGCTGGGCCAAATACGGAGCAGAGGGTATTCGTTCCGATACGTGCACGCCGCGAACACCGCGGCCGTGGTGCGCTTCCCCAAGGCGCATTTCAACATGGTCAGGCCGGGACTGGGAATCTACGGGATGTATCCCTCGAAAGCGGTCAGGGAGCTGATACATCTCGAGCAGGTCATCACGTTTTCCACCAAGATCGCTCTCATCAAGGAACACCCTAGGGGGCGATGCATCTCGTACAACCGGCGTTTCGTCACCTCAAAACCCTGCCTGATCGCCACGATCCCCGTGGGTTACAATGATGGGTATCCCCGCTTCCAGTCCAACGTGGGAGAAGTTCTCGTGCGTGGACGCCGCGCCCCGGTCGTGGGAACCGTCTGCATGGACGCGACCATGATCGACGTTACCGAAGTCCCTGATGCCACCATCGGAGATGAGGTGGTGCTGATAGGCCGGCAAGGCGACCAGGAGATCCTCGCGGACGACATCGCCACCAATGGCGGTACCATCAACTACGAGATCGTGTGCAAAATCTCACCCCGAGTCAAACGGATCTTCGTGCAGAGCTAGGACCATGAGCCGGGGGGCTCGCCGATCTCTTCGGTGTCGGTGGCACGATTTCAAATTATGTGCTTGACACGTGACACCTCTTTCCGTTATCGTAGACCCATACGAGGGCGCCCCGACATTGCTCGTACACCTTGGCAGAATAGCCTACGCTGTTTGTCCCGCGGAGCGGGCGGTTGGCCGGTTATCCCCGTGGAAGCCGGTCACGCGACCTACCAGGAGGCTCTGTTGCTCGATTGCCGGTCCCCGGCGCACAGCGTGTCGCACATTCTGCCTACGAGCGAGAAGACGGGAGGAGATCAAGTGCGAAAAATAGCGGCCTCGCTGGCGGCAGCGGCAGTGATCGGGGTTGCGGGCATCGCATGGGGGCATTTTGCCATGGTGATTCCCTCGACCGATAACGTGGGCAAGAACGACAAGAAGGAGATCTCGGTTGGGGTTCAGTTCACGCACCCGTTCGAAGGCGGACCCCAAATGCAGATGGATAAGCCGGAGAAGTTCGGAGTGGTCACGGGGGACAAGGCCACAGATCTCCTGCACACGCTCAAAGAGAAGAAGGTCGAGGGCAAGTCTACGTGGGAGACCACGTACAAGATCACCAGACCGGGAGACTACGTCTTCTTCGTGCATCCGAAGCCTTACTGGGAGCCGACAGAGGACAAGTTCATCGTGCACGTGACCAAGGTGATAGTGGACGCCATGGGAGCACAGGAAGGCTGGGATGCACCCATCGCCAAGATCGCGGGAATTCCCTGCGAAATCGTGCCCCTGACTCGGCCATACGGGCTCTATCAGGGGAACATCTTTACCGGGCAGGTCCAGAGAAACGGAAAACCTGTCCCAAGCGTCGACGTGGAAGTGGAATGGTGGGGCGCAGGTAAGACAAAGGCCCCCACAGACTCGCATCTTCGGCAGGTGGTGAAGACCGATGCCGACGGCAGGTTCTCGTTTGCCCTGCCTAAGATCGGCTGGTGGGGATTCTCCGCGATCATGGAAGACGACAAGAAGATCGCACACGAAGGAAAAGAAAAGAAAGTAGAACAGGCCGCGGTCATCTGGGTGAAAGCCTATCCGATGCAATAGCAAAGCCTTTTCAAAGAGGTAGGTTTTCCGGGGAGGGACTTTTCGCAAGAAGTCCCTCCCCGGAC
>JBFMAA010000087.1:0-24097 GCA_040755955.1 Thermodesulfobacteriota bacterium | reverse complement strand
GTCAGTCAGGCGCTCAAGACAGCCGCTCAGTACCAGGAACCATCGTTCAGGGCAACTACTTTCCGGCCCCCCCGCCTCAAAGTCAGCCCTTGGTTCTTGGAACATCATACAAGGGGGTCCGGGGGAAGCGCATTTTCTTGTAAAGGGTTTCCCCTGGAAGACCTTCATGGTGACTTCCGGTGCACGCGGCTCTCGCTGGTCACCGCGAGAATGTTCGGCGATCTTATCTGGGCTGACGAGGACTTTGCATCTGACCAAACTGCGGGTCCGGGTACCGGGAACCCGGCGGCAGCGCTTGGGGGTGTCCCTGCGGGTATCCCTGGACGGGCTGCCGAGGCGGATAGGGAGCCTCTTGGCGATACACGGGCTGTTGTCGCCCGACACCGGGTTGAGGAGGCCCTGCCTGCACTCGGGGGTCTGGGACCGGCGCACTCTGTTGAGTCCGGCCGGGATACTCTCCGGGGAACGGGAAGTCACCGGGACCCTGCCACCCTGGACGGCGTGGAGCAGTAACGTACGGGGGATCACGGACATCCACATCCATCGGTGCACCGGGCGATGCCATCGGAGGCGGCAACTGGGGTCTGAGTATTTCCACGGGATCGTCGGGCCACAGGATGAGGGTCTTCCCCTTGAACGCGGCGTATACCGGTTCACTGACCGTGACCGGTACACTTGTCCCGTCCTTGCCCGGTTTGAAGGTGAACAACTGCTCGAAGACAATGTCGCGAGGACGCACGAACTCCTTGACGGGTCTCTTCTTCAGGACGTCTGCCATGAAATGGCCCCAGATCGGGAGCGCCGCGGTACTCCCCGCCTCTTTCGCCCCTATGGGACGCTTCTCGTCATACCCGACCCACACCCCTGTGGTGTAGTCCGGGTTGAATCCGACGAACCAGGCATCGGCTGCGTGTTGGGTTGTGCCGGTCTTTCCGGCAAGGTCCTCTCTTTTCAGGTACTTACTGAGAACCGCGCCGGTCCCTGACTTAACCCCTCCCTGAAGCAGGTTCGTCATGATCCACGCGGTCTGTGGGGACAGAGCCGCGGACACCCGTGGTGTCGCATCCCGTTCCGTTTCTCCGGGCGCGGGCTGAGCCTGAGCGGTAGTGCCTTGCGCTCCCCCGGGAGCAGGCAGGTCGCCTTCCTCCACATCCGGATCTTCCCTTTCTTGGGCCCCCGCCGCATCCCGATCGGTTTCCTCGGCTTCGTCTTCGTCAAACTCCTCGCTGGGAACCTCCCTGGTCATCTCTTTGGGTTCATCAGGCCGGGGGGTCGGCTTCGGTATCGTGGATTCGTCCGGTTCCACGTCGGTGGTGTTGTCTTCGAGCACAGTGCCGAAACGGTCTTCTATGCGCTTCACCAGGGTCGGCTTGAGGTATACGCCGCTGTTCGGGAACACGGTGTAGGCGGACGTGAGCTCGTACAGGCTCAGCTCGGAAGTTCCCAGGCTCAGGGACAGATTCTGACCTAGGTGAGACTTGATTCCCGCCTTTCTGGCAGTTTCTATGACCGGATCCAGGCCCACATCCATGAGTATCTTCACGGTGCAGACGTTCACGGAGTGTTCCAGCGCATACCGCATGCTGATCGGACCCAGAAACTTCCCACCGGCGTTCTTGGGTATCCATCCCTTCTTGCGCCGAGCGTCATACTCGGCCTCGGTTTCATCATCTCCTCTCGGCTCCGCTTCGTCATCTCCGCCGATTTCCACTTTTTCGTCCACAATGACGGTTGCGGGGCTGTAGCTCATCTTTTCGACCGCGGTAGCATAAATGAACGGCTTGAACGCACTTCCCGGTTGTCGCTTGGCTTGGGTGGCCCTGTTGAACTGGAAATGCTCCTTGCTGACTCCTCCGACCAAGGCCCGCACAAAGCCCGTCTTGTTCTCGATGCTGACCAGCGCCCCCTGCAATGGGGTTTCATTGTCCAGCTCGAAATACGGGACGTTCCCCTCGAATTGCAGGAATCTCAGCGCAAGGAGATGTCCTACTCGGTACGCCGCCGTGGCCTCCGGAAGGTTGACCCGGCCGGTCACTTGAGGCGCCAAAGCCACGGTGAGCGTTTGAGTCTTCCCTCGACCCGCGCCCATCACGACACCCCGGTACACATTGCCTTCCACCAGCTCAGGAGCAGTGCGCGCCTCCAGATACTCCTTGATCTGCTTCGGCTTGATCAGTCTGAGGATGGCGAGATCCTTCCCCCGCTCCTTGATGTCCGCGAGCCCTTTCTCGACTGCCTGCAAAGCCTGACGCTGGTAGTCCACGTTGCACGTGGTGAACACCTTCAGCCCCTCGTTGTAGAGCTTGTCTTGTCCGTACTCCTTCACGATGTAGCGACGTACGGCTTCAGTGAAGTCCGGCACCAAGTCAAAGGGTTTCGGAATCTCTTTGCGGAACTGAAGCTGCTCTTTGCGCGCCTGTTCATACTGGTCCCGGGTGATAAACCCGTATTTGACCATGCTCTCCAGGACCTTCTGCTGCTTCAGTTCGGCACGCTGCTGATTCTTGAAGGGGTTGTAGCTTGACGGACTCGGGACAATTCCCGCGATCAGAGCCGCTTCCGCGATGCTGAGGTGCTCCACAGGCTTGTCAAAGTAGTTGCGGGCAGCAGCCTCGACGCCGTAGCAGCCTTCACCGAGGTAGATCTCGTTCAGATACACGTACAGAATCTTCTCTTTGCCCCAGGTTTTTACGAGCCGCGGAGCGAGAATCATCTCTTTGACTTTTCTGCTGATCTTCCTTTCACTGGTCAGCAGGAAGTTCTTCCCGAGCTGCTGCGGGATCGAACTCCCTCCTTGAAGCCTTCCGGTTTCCAGCGTCCGGAAGATGGCTCGGCCAACACCCTCCCAGTCGATGCCGTTGTGCTTGTGAAAGCGCCGATCCTCGGCCGCGATAAAGGCGTTGACTACGTGCGGCGGCATCTGGCTCAGCTCGACCACGAATCGCTTCTGCTTGTAGAAGACGCCGATCACGGTCCCGTCATCGGAATAGAACGTGGACACGGTCTTGGGTTTGTACACGGTGACGTCGGGGATTTCAGGAAGGTTGCGGCCGTAGATCAGATACGCTCCCAGTGATGCCCCCGCCACAAGGAACGGGACTGACAACACCAAGAACAGAGGCACGTACACAAGCAGCACGAGCGCCGATTTGCCCAGAATCCGTTTTCCCGAGGTCTTCATCATCTGTCATCCCATACCGCTGAGGCGCTCTTCGTCTCACGCGGTGAACATTGTCGGCAATGGTTCTTTAGGACCGTCCGGCCAACCCAAGCACGCACCACCAAGCACCAAGACGCAGAGAAATCAAAGCATCACCCTCAGGCCGGTATTCTTGGGAGCAGCCTTTCTTGGTGTCTTCGTGTCTGGTGGGTCACTATTCCTGCCCTCCGCCTGGACGTGTACCATTGGCCGATTCGTCACCGGCACACATCATAGCACAATTGTCATGAGGTCGCGAGCCTTTGCAATCTCCCCCGAAAACGTGCGTCTCGCCTGCGCGACCACGTCCACTTCTTCGCACGGAGGGTACATGTGGGTCAGCACGAGCCTCGCGGCCGAAGCTTTCTCCGCGATGGCTCCCGCCTCCGACGGCACAAGATGACCCGGAACCTTCAAACCGTCGGGCATGGAGCACTCACAGATAAGACAATCCGTATGGCCGGCAAGTTCCACCAGGTCTTGGCATACGTCCGTGTCGCCTGATATGGTCACTGACGCGGGGCCGGCTTCGATGCGGTACGAGAGTGACGGCTCACAGTGACACGACGGACGGGAACAGATTCTCAAACCGTCCAATTCCAGAGAATCGGGGGCATCGGGGAGAAGCTCCGTGATCCTCAGCCGGTCGCGATTGGGCACTATCCAGTGCCCGTACGTGCGAACCAGCGAGTTGTAATATTCTTGAAGCCCCCTTGGTCCGATGATCCCGAAAAGTTCCTCCCTTACCGGTCCGAATGAGTAGTTCGACGCAAAGAGAAACGGCACGATATCCGACACGTGGTCCGGATGGAAGTGGGTGACCAGGATCGCGTCAACCAGCCTGGTGTCGATGCGAGCCTCGCACAAGCGGCGTATGGTGCCCGGTCCCATGTCGACCAGCACGAGCTTTCCCGCGCTTCGGACGGCAAGCCCCGAGGCATTGCGTTCGAGACTCGGGGTGGCGGTGCCGCTTCCCAGGACTGTGATCTCCATGCGTCCCTCCTCTGTTCCCAAATGGACCCTCACTCAAGGACACGCGTTGCCTTGACATCCTCCCCCTCACTCTGCCGTCTCCCTCCAGGGTGAGGGCCTCTGAATCCCCCCTCGTGGGCTGAACAGTGTTCGAGCGTGTCAGAGCAGTACACCGCATCATAATTCGCCGGAGTGAGCGCCGGGACTCCCGAAGTTGCTGAGCCAAGGATTTCTTCTCGGGCAGAGAAGAAATTGAACCCTGTTGACCAGAATGGCTGTCTGAGAATCGTTCTTTGATTTCTTTGTGTCTTGATGCCTTGTGGTTTGCCTTCGGGGCCTAAAGCGGATACCCATGAACCGTTACTTACAATGCATCAAATTTGTAGTACTTACTCTTGAGAGGCTTAAACAGCCACCTGAAGAAGAGAACCGACGGAGTCTTCGTCGTCAACGGAAAAACCGCGCTGCATGCCGAGAGGATCGCGAAACTCCAGTTGGACAAATGATACGCCTCCTCCGCGAGGTCGAGAAAGTCTATCACGCCTTTGTTGACGTTGTCCCAGGGGGCGAACGGAGTCTGTCGATTGCCCACCCACGAGGAGATCTCCGGCTTCCCGAACATCTTCACGGCAAGGTAGTAGTAGCGTCCGGTCTTGAAGTCTTCAGGGTCCATTCCCATGAGCTTGCAGCCGACCCAGTCCACCGCGATGAGGTTCTCTCCCCCGATGATGCTCTTCGTGTGCTTGGGATGCGGACATACCATGACCCCAAACTGACCGTCAGCACTGGAGAACGCGTCTATCAGCCCGAAATGGACCGGGAATCCCCCATCTTCCTTCATACTCTCGATCGTCGGCCAGTCATATTCCCGTTCCGTATGGTAATGCTTGAGCTTGTCCTGCATGGGTAGGGTGCCGTAGATATTCTTGAGTGTGAGTGTGTACCCGCAGAACACGTGCGTCTTGTTCTTTGCGAAGGATATCCGGAACTGGGCATCTCTCCAGGATTTGCCGACGTAGTGTCTGCCGAGCCTGCCCTTGTAGTCGTGCTCCATAATCTCCTTCGTCAAGTCCGCGACGCGGTACCGCCCGAGAGGGTTCAACAGGCCGATCTCCCGAGCCACATTCTTCACGTCTCTGTTCGCATAGTGGTTGCCCAGCGTGCTTTGTGATTCCACGATCGTGATGGTCCGGTAACCCTCTGCCCAGATCTTGTTCACGAGGTGTTCCACCAGTTCCGGATCGGTGTAGGTAGTGAAATCCTCCTTCGCATGCATGAACATGAAGTTGGGCTTAATGGCGATCCGGAAGTTCTCTTTGGTGACGTCGGGCTCCTTCTTCTTGGCCCTCTGGAAATGGTCATCGAGGACCTTGAGGAATTTCGACTCCTCCAGCACCTTGTCCAACAGGTTGAACTTGTTTCTGCCCGTAAAGGCCGCCACCAACGCCGGGCCTGACGATCCGACGCGTCCCAGGTCCTGCTTGAAGAAATTGGTCTGCTCCCTGAGAAACGCCATGTTTGCCCGGATGAAAAAGTGCATCGTGAGACAGAAGATCACGCCGTCAACCAAGAAGAGCAGAAGATGGGGGCCGTAATGACGAACAAAGATGAAATAGGCCAGTCCCGAGAGCGCCGACGCTCCCTTCGCGACTAGGAGCGGAACCACGTACAGCTTGTTCTTCCTGATGTTGTACGCCGCATAAAATGCGAGGAAAGTAATGCACATCATCATGGAGAAGGTCATGCTCACATAGAGCCGCTCCGGTCGGTTGCACTCGCACGAGAGGGGGACCCAGTCCAGGTTGATCAGGTACTGCTCGACCCAGCCGGGAATAAGGGCAAACATGAACCCGACCACCAGGTACGTGATGCCGCTCAGGATAAGGAAGCACTTGAGCACTCGTTCCGGTTCGGTGAGTTCCGGTTCTTTGGCACGGCTCTCAGGAGGAGGTGGCGGTTCGGACTCCGTCTCGCCCGTGACGGCCGCGTTCGCGCCTCCGCCCTCACCCCCCGGTTGTCCGGAAGCCGGGGCCGGAGATCTGGGTTCGGGTGAGTCTGGCCGCGTGCTGCCGGCATCTCCGGGGGGAGCTTTGGGTGAGCTCGGATCACCTGGGCCCGTCTCTCCGTCTCCGCCCGTAGGATCTTGGTCTGTCACGCCTGCTTCCGTGTCGCGGTCCGGCTCTCCGTTTTCGGAATACTCGACCAAACGTTCCCCGGCAAACCACGCGGAGAGAGCAAACTGGGCGAGAATCTCGAGCGGCCAGCATCCCACGATCAGATAGACACCCGGCGGGTGTTCGATTCCGCCTCCAAAGGTCCACACTCCGGCGGCCCCGCCCGCGGTTTCGCAGAGGAAGCCCACTATCCAGGCGGTTATGACCACTCCGGCAATCATGCGAGCATCGGCCTTCAGGCAGGCAGCCGCGCCGACAAGAGCCAACAAGGAAAACAAGAGCCAGAACAACCTCACGTGACAATCACTCATGTGGGGATCGCACGTGGACGGTACGTCTGCCACGAGACACTTGGGCGCCGCGAAATAGATGACCGCGAACAAGGCGATCACCAGGAGAACGCCCAGCACCCTCGGCGGTTTGGGCTCGATCTTCATGGACAGCCTTACAACAGCTTTGCTTGCCCCCATGTACGCGAACAGAGATGCCGATACCCAGATGCACATCCCGAAGAAATAGGTCTTCTCAGTCGTGGTGTATGTCCAGAGCCCCAGTTTCGTGCCCAAAGTCTGGTTGCCGTACTCCACGAGCAGGACCGCGGCGATGAAGGCGAGAAGTCTCTTCGTGGAAATGCTGAAGGCCAGCCATAGGACCAGCACATACCCACCCCCAACGACTACCCAGAAGATGGGTCCGTCTTTGAATTCCGGCCACCAGTGGCCGTCCTTGATGATGAGGAAGCCTTCCTGGAATGCCGTGACCAGAGTGACCGCCAACAGCAAAAGGATCAACGTCAGGTTCTTGAAGGTTTCCGAGACCCTGTCCCTTGCCATAAAGCCCCCTTTCTGGTGTCATTGACGGTTGGCAGGAAGCAACGCGCCAAAAAAATGTGAGTTGTTGTTGACGGCCTGTGGTGCGTGAAGAGCTTTGCGTGGTCGGCTCCCCAGCAGGAGGCCCCTGACGGAGCCTCCACGATAGAGGAAGACTGACGGGAATTCAACATCAATTTTCGTAACCGTTGTGTATTAGCCACACAGGGCGAGACGGACAACCGCGGCACACCCTTCGAAAGTCTGGCACACCCGAGTCTGGCCGTGCTACACTGCAACACATCGACCACGGCCGGAACACCCATGTCCGCTTCGACGACAACGCTGCCGTACGTGGTTGTGCTGGACAAATGAAGCCACCGGCGGGGCTGAATGAGACATCCGGAGGGGTGCCGCGCACTTTGGTACCCAAATGATGTCAGGGTGCATTTCTGCGGCCCGGGACTCACGTCCCGGGCTACTTTCTTACGTCTCTGCGGGACTGAACGTCCGCCTCCGGAGCCCCATAGGGGCGGCAGATAGTAGCCCGGTGCGTAAGCGCCGGGAGCCAGACGCAGTGAAGCGCGAACAAGCCCTCCGATGGCTTAATTATTCCGATGGGTTACCCGAAACTGAAACGCGCTGCACCCCATCCGGAGCCCTCAGGGCTTCTCGCCACGGTTCGGCCGGTCCGCGTGGGGAGAGTATGATACCCGGGCACCCACTATTATTCACCACTACGGTTGGCGGAAGCCCCGAATAGGAGCCGCAATGGCCGGCGAAGAGGACTTGCCGCCATCCCGGTGAACGCCTCGTGTACGGGAGACCAGATGCTTCGAAGAACCATCACACACAGGCTAGGTAAGGCCTGTTTGGTACTCTTGGTCGCCGGCGCAGTGTCGGTCGCGGGCCTGTACTGCGTGACGTCTGATTGGACCGAAATTGCCGCGGGCGCACGTCGTTCCTCGGGCACCTCAGTGGTGGACCGCAACGGCCGAGTGCTTCGTCTGTTCCCCGATCTTGAGGGAAATTTCAGCCTCTGGTACCCCATCGGACGGATCCCGACACGCGTCACACAAGCGGTTATTGCCGCGGAAGACAAACGATTCCGCTCCCATCCCGGGTGCGACCCCATCGCCATCTGCCGGGCCCTGATGCAGAACCTCATCCGCGGACGGACACATTCCGGGGCCTCCACCATCACCCAACAGGTAGTGCGGCTGATCAACCCTCGACCGAGGACATTCAGATCAAAAATCGTCGAAGCCCTTGAAAGCCTCAAAATGGAGTGGCAGCTCTCAAAGGACCACATCCTGGAACTGTACATGAATCTGTCACCCATGGGGGGCAACATCAAAGGCTGGGGACTGGCATCCAGAGTCTACCTCGAGAAGGACGTGGCTCACCTCAGTCTTCCCGAAGCAGCCGCGCTCGCGGCAGTACCCCGTTCGCCGGCCCGTTTGAGCCCGCGCACGGCAAGGGGGCGGGCAGCGCTGCAGGAAGAGAAGAAGCGCGTGTTGTCCCGCATGTTGCGATTGGGCCATATCTCAGGTGAGGACTTCTCGCTGACGGCAGGCGCTGAGGTGAGATTCCACCGGACCAGCCTGCCTTTGGAGGCGCCTCATCTGGTCGACATGGTTGCGAAAACGGCCCCGAACGAGCACAACCAGGTCAGAACCACCATTGACCTCGATATGCAGCACATGCTCGAACAAGTGCTTCAGTCCCATCGCAGCCGCCTGGCGAGGTTGGGCATTCGGCAGGCTTGTGCGCTCGTGGTCTCGGCAGACAGGGCCCAGATCCTGGCGATGGTCGGTTCGCTGGGATACGGCCCGAAGGACTCCGGGTACGTCAACGGAGTCTTGATGACCCGTGGAGTCGGGTCTACGCTCAAGCCTTTCCTGTACGCGTTGGCATTAGACAAGGGACTCACCGCCGCGTCCGAGATACCCGACACGTTCCGGACATACCCTACCCCGCGGGGCGACTATTTGCCCTTCAATGCGGACCGCCGCACGTACGGACCGGTCACGGTGAGAGTAGCCCTCGGGAATTCCCTCAACTTGCCCGCAGTGAAGACTCTCAGGTTCGTCGGAGTCCCCGAATTCCGCGAGTTCCTGGTCAGGGCAGGGATGTTGGCAGAGGAATCGCCTTCCGCAGACCACTACGGACTCGGCTTGGCGATCGGCAACATGGAAGCCGGTCTCTTGAAGGTGGTGCAGGCATACACCGCTCCAGCCCGTCGAGGCGTATTCCGGTCCGTGGTCTGGCTGGCCGATCAGCAGGCGCAAGAGACCCCGATGTTCTCTCCGGAGGCGGCTTACATCATCGGCGACATCCTCTCGGACCCCACCTCAAGGCTGCTCACCTTCGGGAACCCCGACTGGCTCGACTTCCCATACCCGGTTTCGGTGAAGACCGGCACCAGCACGAATCACCGGGACTCCTGGGCTATGGGTTACACTGCTCAGCACATCGTGGGGCTCTGGGCGGGCAACTTCGACGGAAGTCCCGGCTATGGCGCGTCTGCATCCAAGGTGTGCGGTCCGATATTGAAAGCGATACTCGGAAGGATCTACGGCATGGGCACGCCGGGCAGGGTCCCTCGGCCTCCCGCGATCAGGGAGGTGTCAGTCTGCTGGATGTCGGGGAAGCCGGCATCGCCGGGCTGTGATCACGCTTACATGGAGCTCTTCGCCGGTCGGCCTTCCGACACGGACCGGTGCGTGATGAATCACTCGAACGACCCGCATCTGTACCTGGGGCCCCAGTACGCGAGTTGGCTACACAACCGTCGAACCGTCCAAGGGACCGGGAGATTCCGACTCGTGCAGCCTGGAGACGCGGAGGCCGAGTCCCCTGTGTCTGATCAGCCTCGGCATGCCTGGGAGCCACGTTCCGGGATACGCATCGTCAGCCCTCACGACCGGGACAGGCTGGTCCTTTCCTCCCCTCACGGGGATCGTATCCGTTTTCGCGCGATACCTGGTTCCGTGGTGTCGCATGTGATATGGCTGGTCGACGGCGTCGAGCTCGCCCGAACCGCGGCTCCGTACGAATTCTTCTGGAAGCCCAATCGCGGACGACATCGAGTGCTCGCGGTGACCCCTGATCAGAGCGCGGATGCCATCACCATCACTGTCGAATGAGCCGGTTCAGGTAGGGCCGGCCCGGCAACTCTTCGATTCATCCGAATTCCCCTCGTTCGATCGCTTCGCCCGCGTGTGGGCCGATCTTCGGATTCCGGACCATCTCCTCTTGCTAAGTTATACTGAAATCATGATATAATATTACTAGCCAAGCGCACGGAATCCTGCGAAAGCCGCGGTCCATGGGGGTGTGAGATCATTCGTCGAGAGATTAGCAACATGAACCTGGAAGAGCTGCTGAGGGAAGTGGAACGGCTGCGTGGCAGAGTGACCGTTATTCAAGCATCCGAAGCGAGGTACCGGTCGCTTGTGGAACTTGCGAGCGAAGTCATCTGTGTCACTCAGGAAGGTTTGATCACGTTTTTCAATTCAGCGGCTCAGGAACTGACGGGCTATTCCGAAGACGAGTTGCTGAAAAAGCCATTCTCTGCGCTGACGCATCCCGATGACCGTCAGGAACTGGCCGGAAAATACCGGCAGAGACTTCGTGGAGAACACGTTCCACCGGAACATCGTTTCCGGATCATAACCTCAAGCAAAGAAATCAAGTGGGTGGAATCCTCTTCCGCGTCTATCGTATGGGAAGGGCGCCCCGCTGTGCTGTCGATGATCAGGGACGTGACCACGCATGTTCGGACCGAGGAACTCTTGCGACAAGCACGTGAAGAACTCTACGCCAGAGTTCGCGAAAGAACTGCTGAACGGGAAGAAGCCAAGGAGGTCTTCTAAAGGTTCGCCGACCAGCTTCCCGCAATCGTCTTCATCAAGGACCATGAAAGCCGTCTCCAGTACGCGAATCAGCACATGAGGCAGCTATTCGCTTGTGAGGCCTGGATAGGGAGAACCGCGGAAGATAATTTGCCGCCTGAAATAGCCAAGGCCCTGCTGGAGGATGATAAGAGAGCACTGTCACAAGGTCCGCTGATGCGCGAGGAATGGATCCCGGACAAAAAAGGCCTGAAGCGGCTGTTCGAGACACGGAAGTTTCCGATTCTCCGCAAAGGAAGGCCCCCCTTGCTCGGAGGGATAAGCATCGACATCACAGATCGCAAACTATCTGAAGAGGCTTCAATAGATAGTGAGAAACGTTTCAGGAGGTTTCTGGACCATTCCCCCATGGCGATCGCGGTTACGGACCTGAAGGGGAATATGAAATACTTGAACAGAAAGTTCGTTCAGTCGTTAGGGTACACGTTGGAGGACATTCCTACTGTTCGGCATTGGTTCCGTCTCGCCTACCCCGATCCCGGCCACGCAGCGCTTGTCAGTTCTGAGTGGGGCATGCAGACTAGACATGCCATGGAAACAGGCGCCGAGGCCGAACCGCGTGAACGAGAGGTCCGATGCAAGGATGGAACAGCCAGAGTTATTGACTTTAGAAAGACAGTGATAGGTGATTCGATCATACATACTATGCACGATATCACCGAACAGAAACACCAAGAAGCGGCCCTGCGTGAGAGTGAGCAGATGTTTCGTTTGTTGTCGGAACAGTCCCTCATGTCCGTAGCCGTCTTGCAGGATGGAGTCTACAAATACGCCAATCAAGCAATGTCTGACCTGTGTGAATACTCCGTCGAAGAGATACTTAACTGGAAACCCGAGCAGTTCTTGGAAATTGTGTATCCGGAAGATCGGGCCCTGGTACTGGATCAGGCGAGAAAGAAACAGTTGGGAGACCCCCGTCAGAAGACCAACTACACGTTTCGGGTAGTAACGAAGTCGGGACAGATAAAATGGGTTGAAATCTACTCCAAGACCATCCAGTTCCATGACCGTAGCGCCAACCTGCTGACCATGATCGACATCACGGCGCGTAAACGGGCCGAGGAGCAGCTTGGTCAGACTAACAAGATGGAGGCTCTCGGAACGCTTGCCGGCGGTATAGCGCATGATATCAACAACCTGCTTCAAGTGGTGCTCGGGCACGCGGATTTGCTTCTTCAACGTGGAGGCCAAGATCAGAAGTCGGTTGGCGCATTGAGAGCTATCCGAGGATCTGCGCGTAATGGGGCGGAATTGGTCAAGAGAATCCTCACGTTTAGCCGACAAGCTGAACCGGAGAGAAAGCTCGTTGATCTCAGCAATGAGGTTCGCAGAGTGCAAGGACTGCTTGAGCGAACGCTTCCCAGAATGATACGTGTCGAACTGGATCTGGAAGAAGATTTGCCTCTGACAAATGCCGATCCTTCTCAGGTGGAACAGATTCTCCTCAACCTTGCCGTCAACGCGAGAGATGCCATGCCGGACGGAGGAGAACTCCTGTTCGGCACGAGAAGTGTCTGTATCCCCGAAGAATATGGCAGTACGTGTCCTGAAGTCGAACCGGGGACTTATGTGGTCTTGATGGTGTCCGACAACGGCTCTGGAATCGAGAAGAGTATCCTTGATCGCATCTTTGAGCCGTTCTTCACGACAAAGCAGCCTGGTGAAGGAACCGGGTTGGGTCTCTCAATGGTTTTCGGGATCGTGAAGAGCCATGGAGGGCACATAAGTTGCGACAGTGAACCTGGAGTCGGCACCACGTTGCGAATCTACTTCCCCGTTGCAGAACAGGAAGGACCAGAAGCTGTGACAGACACAATCCAGATGCCCGCTGGAGGAAGTGAGACACTGTTGCTGGTGGATGATGATGAGGCGGTCCGGACTCTGGGGGCCGAAATGCTTGAGCTGGCAGGATACTGCGTTCTGAGGGCCGCCAACGGACGAGAAGCCTTGCAGATATTTGCTCGGGAAAAGGATGAGATTTCGCTGGTGATCCTAGATCTTGTGATGCCTGAAATGGGTGGGCGAAAGTGTCTTGAAGAGATCCTCAAAATAGACCCGGCAGCAAAAGTGCTCATCGCGAGCGGTTACTCGGCCAACGGCCAAACAAAGAACGTCCTTGAGCAAGGCGCAACCGGTTTCGTCAGCAAGCCCTTCGACTTCAAACAAATTCTGCTGGCTGTCCGGAAGTCGTTGGATCTCAGCGCAAGGAAATCTCGCTCGTGACGGTTGACGCGTTGTTCATGTTGACGCCAGATCGAATCACCTGCTATGGTCGCGGTGCCTGGGCGCGACCGAGAATGAAGCTCTGACTTCGTCAAGAACCGCCTTTCCGGGAGACCATTCGGTATCCTGGCAGGCCCGGAAGGAAGGGGATGACCGGCCGGTAACCCACCCATAGGCCGCAAAATAGGGGCAACCGTCCCTCATTCTCCGGCCTTAAAAAGGCCCGGCTATTGTCAGTTGTCCCTCCGCCACTCCCAAGCCCCGTAGGCGCGACTGAGAATAGCCGGATGCTTCAGCACCGGGAGCCAAGGACCGAAGACCCTGTGGCGTGGCAAGTTGTTAATTTGACGCCTATGGGTAACCCACCGGTGACCCGGGGGGATGGGAATCGGGAGGCAGCCATGGACTGGACTGACTTGGAACAGGTGGGGCTCGACGACCCGCATCGCTATAAAGAGATGTTCGGGATGTTTCTGGAGTCCATCCCTTCTTCGGTGCTCCTGATTTCCAGAGATCTGAGAGTAGTCTTTGCCAACAGGAATTTCTTCACGAAGAGCCGTCGAGTGCGCCAGGAAGTCATCGGCCAGAGACTTGAACAGGTCCTGCCGGAAGCCATCATCGAACACATCGACATGACAGGCAGAGTTCGGCAGGTGTTTGAAAAGAATCAGTCCATTCGGGGGGACAGGATGACCTACCGGGCCCCCGGAATCCCCATCCGAATCTACTACTATCGTATCCTTCCCTTCGCGTGGCGCGGGGAAGTCGAAAACGCCATCCTCATGATGGATGACGTCACCGAACAAGTGAGGTTGAGCGAAGAAGTGCGCCGCGTGGAGCGCCATCTGGCCGGCGTCGTGGAATGCGCCAGAGACATGGTGCTTTCCACTGATCCGGACGGGTGCATCCTCACGTGGAACACCGCGGCCGAGAAACTGACCGGTTACCGCTCATGGGAGGTCAAAGGGCGCCCTTTCTTCGAGAGATGTATCTCGGAAAAACTCGACGAACTCAAAGACGTTTTCCGCAAATTGATGATCGGCGATAGCTCTCAGACCGGAGAGTGGGAGATAGTCACCAAGGGCGAGGCGAGAATACCGATCAGTTGGGTCTTCTCGGCCATGAAGGACGAGCGAGACCATTCCATAGGCGTCGTGGCAGTGGGGAGAGACTTGAGTGAGCATCGAAAGCTCGAGATGCAGCTCCTGCAATCACAGAAGCTCGCTGCCCTGGGGGTGATGGCCGGTGGGATCGCTCACGAGATTCGCAACCCGCTGGCAGTATGTTCGTCAGCCGCGCAGTTCCTGAAGAACCCCGACATCAAACCGGAGCTTCACCAGGAGTGCATCGCCCGAATCCTGGACGGGATACACAAGGCATCGGCGATAATTGAGAACTTGCTGAGGTTTGCACGCCCTTCTTCGACAACGGAAATGGCAGCGGTAAGTCTTCTCGACGTCATCCGCGACTCGCTGCAACTCGTATCCAATCAAGCCAAGATAGAGAAAATCTCCCTCTCCGTGGACTTCCCCGAGCAGGACATGTCCGTGTACGCCAATGCAAACCTCTTGCAACAGATGTTCCTCAACCTCTTCCTCAATGCCATCAACTCGATGCCGAACGGCGGCCGACTGACCATATCCGCGCATCGGTCCGATGATGGAGCACAGGTCCGCATCGAGGACACCGGCTGCGGGATCCGGCAACAGGACCTGCAAAGGATATTCGACCCCTTCTTCACGCTTTCTCCGGTGGGTAGAGGCACCGGCCTGGGGCTTTCCATATGTTACTCGATAGTGAAACAGCATCTGGGAAACATTTTGGTCGAGAGTGCAGAGGGGCAGGGAACGGTCTTCAGCGTTCACTTGCCTCTGCTGTAGAGCGGATGGACAGGATCGTTTCAGTGAATTCTGATTGCGGCCATTCGCCCTACCGATTCTTCCGGTCTTGCCGGTACGATTCTCGATTCCTTCTTGCATACCCTTCAAGAGGTTGCCGACCATGAATAGCTGTCGTCCACTGGTATTGGTCGTTGACGACGAGCCCGACATGTGCTGGGTTCTTCAGAACTTGCTCACCGTAGGCGGATTTGATTTCAGGGTGGCCCAGACGGGGGAAGCGGCTTTGGCACTGCTCGAGTCGATTCGGTTCGGCATCGTTTTGCTGGACGTCAAACTCACCGACACCGACGGTCTGGATTTGGCCAGACGAATAAAGTCGATGGATTCTTCCGTCCAAATAATCATGATTTCCGGATATTATTACAAGGATGACGTGAACATTCAGATAGCGGTGGAAGAAGGGTACGTGTCGGGCTTCATATCCAAGCCGTTCCTGAACGACGACGTCATTGAGATGCTGCGCTCCGTCGAGGCCAAGTGAGATCGGTGGAGGGGTCGGATCAGCCGTGATCCGTTTCTCGCAGGCATTGTCAATCGGCCTGGCAGGTAATGAAGTAATGGCCGTCGTCAAGTCGTGCCCAAGAGAACCTGACGTCCCGAGTCGTGCCTCCCTTGCACGTGACCGCAGCGCTCGCGGAAACTGTTTGTTGTTCGCTGAGGGTGTTCAGGGCGTCAAGCCAGTCCGCGCCGGTAAAGGGAGTGAACTCGGTGTCGGACCATGCTTGAGCTATCCAATCCTTGAAGCTGGGAACATCACCAATGTCGTATCCGAACATCTCGGTGAAACATGGGTTGATCTGGTGGAACGTCCCCGTTGGGGCAACCAACGCTGCGGCCAGCGGTGCCTGTTCCCACATGATCGCGAGTTTCTGTTTCTCGACCCGCAGGTGCCGCTGAGTTCGCAAGTGAGCGTCCGTTTCCAGGCTGAGCTGTGCGGTGGCCCTCGAAAGCTCCTCATTGATCGACTGAACGCGCCGCTGCAGGTCGTCATGCAATTTGGACGATTCCCTCTCCTGTCTTCGACTCAGTTCCAGTTGTCTCTTTTCGTGCGTCATGTCCTCGATCAACAGCAACACGTACCGTTCGAACCCTATTCCCACAGTCCTCAAGTGAAGCCGTGCCCAGACTCTTGTCTTGCGTATCTCCAGGATCGCTTCGGCAACTTGAGGTTTTCTGGTCAGGAACACTCTTTCCAGGAGTGACACGGTCTTCTCCGCGAGCGCTTGGGCTCTCTCTTGGTCGGCGGGACGGGGAACCAAGTCCAGGAAGGGAATTCCTCGTAGCTCGAGATAATCAGGACTGATCTTGCCGCAAGACTGGTTGACGAAGCCGACTGTGTGCCGCTGATCGATGAGGATGGCAGGTATGGGTAATGCATCGAGCAGGCGACCGAAGGAGGTCGCCCCAACGCTACTGAGATCGAGAGTCCCCGACGAGAGGGCATCTTCGGCGAGCAAACCGGCAAGGTCAATGGTCTCCGTTGACGCACTCCGGAGGCGCAATTGTTGCGGAGAGGCCTCGGGCTGATCCCCAAACTCAATGCCTGAGAGGTCATTCTCTGTCATGTTCTCCCCCGATCGGGGATCTCCGCTGCGTGATTCCGTTGAAACGCCGGATTGTTGACCCACCAATCCATGCCCATTTCTTTGGCCTTATCAACCGAACACACCACAAGCCGTATCTGGATCGTGAGCAGCTCAACGTCGACAAGCTTGATCTTGATGTCCCCCGCAATGACGATGCCCTTGTCCAATACCCGTTCCAAGAGGTCGGCAAGATTGGTGCTGTCTATGGAATGACGAGTGGATCGCTGGATCGACATCCTTCATCTCCCTACAGGAGTTTGCCGAGCGGGCCCAGATCGAGGTTCAGGTCCTTTTCTTCCAGTCCGAACTCCTTTCGAAGCCGCTCGATTTCCTGCGCTTGAAGCATCAAGGTCACCCCGAGGCGCTCTATCTCGGAATCCGTTATGGAACCCGCCTCCATGCGGCGAATCGCCTGGCGTTCCAGGAGTTCGTGCAGAAGCTTCACCAAGGTCAAGACGAGTTGCCCCAAGCCGTTCTTGACGCTCTGCTGGTCCAGATTGAGGCGAGCCGTTTCATTTCTCTGGGTGACATGACGCTCGGTACCGATTCTCATGACTCTGGCGAATTCGTCGAGCACGCCGGAATCGACTTGAGGTGCTTGCACGATGTCCATGAGCCGTCTCCTGTCCACTTGCACAGGCCCGTTGTGTACCGATGTGCCGGCTCTCAAATGCGACATACAGCGGTTCGCGAAAGCAGTTTCCGATTCGAGAGCGGCCTGATCCTATGGGACAGGCTTTCCGGCCCGCCGGTCGGGGTAAACCGGTTCTCGAAAGTAACTTCCGATTCGTGTCAGATCAGGGCTTGTGGGGCGGGCTTTCCAGCCCGCCAATCGGTGGAAACTAACGAGAACCGCTATAAACCGATGGGAACCGCTTTGTGTGACGGGCCCTTGATGAACTCCTGATCGTCGTACACGAACTGCCCGCTCATGATGGGCCGCCCCGCGGTCGCGGGACCTTTGTCAGTCATCTCCCGCGGGCCTGCAGCTATCCCGGTATCCGCCGTACGAGGACGCCTTCAGGGCCTCGGACGACTCGATGGAGGTCAGCACGATCTGCAATCCCAAGTAGATGAGGTCCACGTTCGCCACTGAAATCGTCACCTCGCCAACAACCACGGCTCCTTTGTTCAGTATACGGTCAAGAGCTTCGCAAAGCGTTACATGTTCGGCACTGTCCAGTTCCAGCTCTCGCATAAGCAACTCCTCATCTTCTCCCATCGCGACCGTCAGGGAATCCGTGTCCGTCGCAAAATAAGGATCTCAGTCCGGGGCAGCAGCGGGTTCCTTCCGTCATTCCGGGGGAAGCCGGAATCCAGTCTTCTTCACAGGACTGGACCCCGGCTTTCGCCGGGGGACGAGTCCGTCGGATTCGCACGGTTGTTTGCGGACAGATCCTCAGTAAGGCAACGTGTCCTCTGCACCTGCGACGAAGGTCGTTCCGCCATTCCTCGGGTGGGCTCACTCCTCTTCGTCCTCCGCCCGCATCGAACCCTCACGTTCGTGGATCTGGTCCAGTGTGTCGAGCAGTTCGGTCTCTCGATCCTCGAATTCAGCTTCGGAGATTTGGCCGGTTTCCAGCATGACGTAGAGTTGTTGCAGCTCGGCTTTCACTGCGCCTGCATCTTGATGGAGTTCCTGTTCGGCAGCCTTGTAGATCTCCTCGAAGACCCAGAACAGACCGCGGACGGGAAAGGTCAGAATGTCGTCTACGATGAGCATGAGAGCCTCCGTTGGCACCTGGATTCAGATGTCGAGCTCGATTTCGACGAAGTTGTGAGGAGCCCAGGGTCCGTTGTAGTCAAAGGCAAAACTGTCGTCGAACAAGCCGGCCGCCTCCAGCACGCCTGCCTCGAACTCGGCGACTGCATGTCGACCGACCAGGCAGGCCAAGTTCATGACCTCATGTTCCTTTCGGCACGTATTTCTCTTGATCTCGAAACACCGATCTCCGAGCGACTGCTCCACCTGCACGAAGTGTCGGTTTCTGTCACACATGAGCAATTCCTCGAACAACCGGCCGATCTCGATCATCTCATCCTGAGAGTGCCGCAGAAGTGGGTTCTTCAGGCGGTCTCGGGCTTCCATGAGTTCCGGATGAGTATTGACCATGTATTCGAAGATGTTCGGCACATCCCACACCACTTTCAGTCCCATCTCGACCTTGCGCGACACTCGATTCAGTTGGCTCTCTATGACCTCGCGATTCTCCGACAGAATTCTGCGCACCGCGTTGGGGCCGCCGGAAATGATTCCGAACGCCATGGGGAGCACGTCATTGTCCTCCATTATCTTCTTGAGAACCCCATGGTGGGCTGCGAAATGACGACGCTCCGGACGGATTTGTCGGTTGGGAAAGTCGCTCACGACCGCCGCGATTTCTCCATTGGCAATTGTGTAGATCCTGGTTCCATTGATGCCGAGTGCCCCGAGAGACCTTTCCTGACAGCCGGCCACAATGGCATAGAGATAAAGACCCTTCATTCCGGTTTGTTTCTTTGCTTGGCTGTGCATCGCTGTTCTCGCTGATCGGTAAGGAGATGTCGCGTGTTCACGTTTTCTGGCTGCCTTTGCCGAGAGACGGCTCCCGAGGGAAACGCCTCGGATCAGGCTCGCCCTCCCTCCATAGACGGCTTTTCCGGTTCGGCTCATGAACTGAGGCCGACCCGGCTATTCTCTTCGCACGTCCTGCTCCGGGCCGTGTTGCGCTCGCTGCGGAAACACGGCCAGATTGACCGATTGTATCCTTCCATCAGAGATCTTCAGGTCCAGCAATCCTCCACAGACGTAGCATTTCACCATTCCGACGAAGTCCTCGTACGCATCGTCGAGTGCAAAGCTGTGACCACAAGAGATGCAGTTGATCTTCATTGCCTTTCCTCCCGGATCGGGCCATGTTGGGTATTCCGGGCGCGAGATCCCGGGATCTATGTGGGAACAACTCTTGCAGACAGGCCTGACCCGCATGCTATCCATATCTGCCGCACGTTGTGCCAGGCTCTCCGAGCTTCGCCTGCCTCGATTCGTCCCCTGTCGAGCAATTGCAGGGGAGTTGCCGTGGCATGACGGCACGACCGGAAGCCTTTGATGGTACGGCTCGTCCGTATCTGGTGACAGTTCTTGACTCTTGACATGGCGTTACCCCGCGTGCCTTTCAGTCCCGTCAGTACTTGAGCTTGAAGCCGGGCCCCGGGTGTCTCTCGTCGGTCCGGCCCTCTTTCTTGCCGACATTGGCAGGCTTCGGAAAATCTCTTACGGACCGCTCGCCAAGGCGGGTGAGAAGATCTCCCTTTTCTGCCTCGATCTCCGACAATCGCGTGTTGATATTGCGTATTCTCGTTTCCGCGCTGAATCTTTCCCGTTCCCGTCGGGCTTTTTCCATTTCGAGACAGCCGATCTTCATGTAGGCCATGTACGGAACCGCGGCACTCTCTACCCTTCCCGATCGGGTGTGGATATCCTTCAGGCCTCGCAGGTTTGATCTGTTCCTTATCCTCATCTTTCCGTCTCCGAGTCTTGCACCGGCGCCTCGCCCCGGTCGTGAAACCCTGTTCCCCGTCTCGATAGTCTGTCCACGATCTCATCCACTTTTCTGGGCATGATCGACTCACCGCCCCTGGAGACTTTCACCGTGTCTCTGGTCAGTACATCGCGACAGATCCACCTGAACGTTTCGTCAGCGGGTTCTGCGGAGCCTCCCCGGTATGCAAGTACCTTTCCGATGGCTATGCAAGCCCGAATCGTCGGCCTGTGATTGTTTACACCCAGCAAGCGCAATTCTCTTATGATGTCAACGATCACTTCCGCGTCACGTCTCGGGACACCTGATTTTGCCATGGTGATTTCCACTTCGGTTTCGCGGTCGTAGTGGTTGACGGGGATGGTGATGACCCGATCGAGCAGTGCGTCTTGAGTCTTGTGGACGCCGGCGTATTCTTCGGGATTCGAGGTGAAAATGGCCCTGAAGGAAGGATGCACTTCGAGGTAACCTTCACCGGTCCGCCTGAGACTGGGGAGGTTCAGTATCCTTTCCTCGAGGATGCTGAGAAGGACATTGTTCGCCTCGGGGCGTGATCGGGTAAACTCGTCGTAGATGAGCGTATATCCGTCGCGGCAGGCGGTGGTCAGGCGATTGTCGACCCAGAAGCTTCGCATCTCCTCTTCCGTCTTGACGACCGAGTGAATGAAGTTGTCGACCAGCCTGGATCTGCGGTAGCCCGCGTCCCGACCGACCAGATCCGAACTGCCGAATTCGTCGTCCCCGTGGATGAGAATGACCGGCCGACTCAGTTTGGCAGCAACATGGAAGGCGAGCGTGGTCTTGCCCGTCCCCGCGGATCCCGCGAAATGAACCGAGTAGCCTACCGCCAGATACGCCATCGCTCGGTCTGTGAGGTCCCTGACTTGGGGAGTGCACACAAAATGTTCACTCGGTTCCGGATGCACACTGTCTTCCTCCGGTTCGATCACCTCCGTGCCGACCGTCGCAATCGTCAAGTTGTTGCTGCTCATGGTGTTTCCGTTTCCTTTGAGTAGGCGTGTGCTGCTCGACTCATCGAGCAGCCGGTTTGTGTAGGGTTCCCGCTGGCCTCAGGATCGGTCGCTTCGGCGCCGGCCGGCACGACCACGTGAGGTCGTTCGTATATTGAGACTATCCATCACCGCCGGGTCGCGTTCCGTCGGTGGCAACAAACCCTCGCCCCCGGCATCGCAAGCAGGCCATTCCCGGCGCGGAACCGTCATCTCCGGAACCGTGGCACTCGGGGCAGGCGGTGGTGGGGCCAAGAGGGAGCGGCACCACGCCTTTTCCCATACACGACGTGCATACGAAAGTCTTGATGGCCCCTGTCCCGTTACAGTGAGCGCAGGGGGCGTAGGGAACGCGGATCATTACCACGCCCGTACCCCCACACACACAACACTTGGAGATCCAAGACATGATGCCGAACCGATCTGTTCCGGTGCCGGCACAGAAAGCGCACGTCACCTCCGTCATGTCTGTCCGCTTGACCGTCGATTGAGCCATCGTTGACCTCCGGCGTGCGCTCACTCGGTTATGGAGTCATCCGTAGACTCATTCCCGGATTGCTCTTACACGTTGCTTGCGGCCCCTTCCCCGGATGTCTGTCCGGCCTGAGCCCTTGCCGCGCGCTCAGCTTCTTCTCTGGCTCTGAGTTCCGCTGCTCTGGCCCTCTGTTCCGCTGCCATCCTTGCTCTTCGGTCCGCTTCGTCCCTGGATTTTCTTGATGGAGAGGACATGCCTTTCCACGCCTCACGTACGCCGGCCAAGTCTGCGGCTACATCTGCCCTCAATCCTTTGACCGACTTCTTGAGGTCTATGATGAACCCGTTTCTCTCCGCCTTGGAAGTCTTTGCCATAGTGGCACGTGAATGGTGAAATCCATGGAGCAATCCGGACACTTCGCCGGCGATGCCCGTCACGAACTTGACGTTGTCCCGTTTGGTGTTCGCGGCCATTTCGCTGTGTGCCTTCCGGAATCCGGTCAGCAAGTGCCCAACGTCGGCCGCCATATCGGAGACAAATTTGGTCTGTTCCATCCTCATCCGAGTCGCCATGTTCGCGTGGGCTTTCCTGAACCCAGCCATCATTCCGGCCGTCTGGTGTTTGGATTCTCGGTTTTGCCGGGCCAGACCCTGCATGAAAGCAAGGCGGGATCCTCGCAAATCCGTAATCTCACCGCACAGCCGGGTCATGTCTTGAGTCAGATTACCCATTACTCCTCCTTTGTTGGCGAGAAACCTCGCCGGTAGGCTGAGGTGCCCGGTTACGTTGATGTAGTTGGTGGTTGTTCGCCCGCTTCTCCGAATTGGAGCCTAAGGGGGGCAATGCAGCCCCCCTGGCCCAAGAACCATCCAGAGGGTCGCGAATTACGCGGGCGCTGCGGCACTGGCCGTCAGACCGATCGCTTCGGCGTACTTGAGGTACGTCTCCACGGAAGCCACGACAACCCTTGCCTCGACCGACAGCAACTCAATGCCGACCAGCGAGACTTTCACCCAGGCGTCGATCACGATACCTTTGTCGAGAATCCGGTCCACAACCTCCGCCAGACTCGATGAGTCCGTTGACTTCGCTATCTTTGCCATCGTACAATCCTCCCTTTACGTGAATTTGGGTGTGTTGGTCCCGGGATTACGGGGTTGGCTAGCCTGCATGTCGCCATGCAAACCTCATGCCGCCACGCGATCACTCGGCCGTCTCCAACCGGTCGGGCTTCTACAATTCAGCTCTCCCGAGTCATCTCCCCAGCAAGTCCGGTCGCGGAAGCCGGCGGTGTTCATGTGTGGTGACGGGTCTTGGAGCCGGCCATTGCCGGACCGCGCCCGACGTGCACCCCTTAAACGGTTACATACAGCGGTTCTCGGCAGTAATTTCCGATTCCGGAACGGCCTGGCCCTGTGGGGCGGGCTTTCCGAGACTGTCTCAAGTGTGTTTGTTGGTCAGGAGTCGTGTCACAACCCTCGCTGGGGACTCACCTCTCCGGCTCCTATCTGTCGCTCCGAGGGGGCTCTGGAGGCTTGCGTCGCGCAGAGACGCCCGAAAATAGCCCTGCACGTGAGTGCCGGGTCACGTGAGGAAGTGCCATGTTTCTAGGGTTTTGAGCCGGTTTCTTCCAGCCTGCCAATCGGTGCAGACTGATGGAAACCGTCATATTGGCGACCCCGTCTGCATCACGGAGCTCCGGACAGCGAGGCAATCCGGACGTCTCTGCCATACAAACCAATCCACAATCTATGGAACGGTTTCCCCATTCCTTCGATTCAAGGTTCGGACGGTGTTCCGGCTGCACGCGTGATCCAGGGACCTGGGTGCCGCGCACTTTGGTACCCAAATGATGTCAGGGTGCATTTCTGCGACCCGGGACTCACGTCCCGGGCTACTTTCTTACGTCTCTGCGGGACTGAACGTGCGCCTCCGGAGCCCCATAGGGGCGGCAGAGAGTAGCCCGGTGCGTAAGCGCCGGGAGCCCGACGCAGTGACGCGCGAACAAGCCCTCCGATGGCTCAATTATTCCGATGGGTTATCCGACACCGAAACGCGCTGCACCCCAGGGACCTGCCCGGGACCGCGTGCTCGTGATCGGGGATCACCGGAAGCCCGTCGCACCACTACACTTACGAGATGAATCGTGGCAGGATTGTTTGCCGGCACTCATACCCATGCGAGTTCTAGGCTGAAGTTTTTTTCCAGAGAACCAAGTCTCGTGCGGCTATCTCCTCGTCACAATTGAGGAAACTTTGGGTTCGGTTTAGTCTTCAGGGTCCACGTTACTGGCTACATTTCTACCCCCCG
>JBFMAA010000086.1:0-24148 GCA_040755955.1 Thermodesulfobacteriota bacterium | reverse complement strand
CGCCATAACGGCCTGTATGCGAAAACTGCTCGTGATGCTCAACGCCATCATGAGAACCAAGACACCGTACAGGAAAGATTTTGCTTGACGTACAACACAGTCGCTTCCGAAAACTTTTGAGATATTACCCAGTTCTGACCATTCACCGAGTTGTTCCAATGTGGGCCGCTGGCTTTCATGCTTGGTTGTGACCCCTCGCGGTTGTGGTACTTTGGAAAGAGGGTTTTTTCTCCCCTGGACCCTTTTCAGAAAAGCCTTCTCGTGAAAAGAAGACACTGAGCCATATCAATAGAAGGGGTCTTCCCGAAATCTTCCTCGACGGTATGCAGGTTGGTATGATGCCGCCCCCGGCAAATCCTCATCTCCCACTTGACGCGGACGGACCGGCGGTTACCGGTGGAGCAGGAGGGATATGCTCGATTGCCGCAGATGCAAAAGGGTTAAATTCGTAGGTGCGTCCGGGGTCCGATGACTTCCTGCTCCTCCAGCCGGCAATAAAGGATTCGACCTTGTCCACCGGATAACTGATGACCTGGCCCAGGAACCAGAACAGGTACAACTGATCCTGAGGCTTGGGGGGGGAATATGGCCGGTCCCCGGAAAACGGATCCGATCCTTGGGGTTCCGGACTGTAGGCGGCTTCCTGGTAACTGGGCAGGACCGGAATAAGGGGACCCCCACCGGAGTCGCTCTGACCAACTGCAAGCCCTGATGAAAGGACTGTCGCCAAGCAGGCAAGTATGCAGATGCTTTTCATGGGGCACCTCGTTACATGCGTAGTGATGCCCCTTTATCACATTTTGCTCCGAATGAAGGCTTTTTTTTCGATTCAGCCTGATTTATTACCGTGGTTTTTCAGGGAAGCGATCACTTCCGCATACGGTGGTCGTCCGAACAAGGCGCTCCCTGACACGAACACATCAGCGCCGCACCGGATAAGATCGGCCGCGGTTTCCGGGCTCACGCCGCCATCTATTTCAAGGAGAATCGAGTAGCCCGACTCGTCGATGACCCTTCTCGCCTCCTCCACCTTGGGGAGCATCGTCCGGATGAACGACTGGCCGCCGAAGCCGGGGTTCACGGTCATGAGCATGATCACGTCCAGTTCAGAGATCACGTGTCTGATTGCTTCCAGGCCGGTCGAGGGGTTCAGGGCCGCGCCCGCCTTCATACCCAGTTCCCTGATCCGGGTCAGGGTGCGGTGGAGATGAGGCGTCGCCTCAGGATGCACGGTGAGCACATCTGCTCCGGCCTTTCGGAAATCCTCCAGATACCGGTCCGGATTGGATATCATCAGGTGCACGTCCCGGGGAAGCGCGGTGCACTTACGCACTGCCGCGACCATCAACGGCCCGATGGTGATATTCGGCACAAAGTGTCCATCCATCACGTCCAGGTGGATCCAGTCCGCGCCCGCGTCTTCGACTGCGCGCATCTCCTCTCCCAGCCTGCACAAGTCCGCCGAAAGAATGGATGGAGCTACCAATATGTTCCTGTCACATGACATCAAGAGATCTCCTTGCTGTGTTCCAAGTATGCCTTTGCCGGCCAAGCCTGGGAACCGCCCTCTACATTTCCAGCCCTTCGACCCGTTGCCCGCAGTCCGGGCATTGTCCTTTGTCCAGCCGGTACTTTCGTATGGAATAGCCTACTCGGTCGATCAGCACCGCAGCACAACCGGGGCATAGGGTCTTTTCTCCTGGGTCGCCGGGCACGTTGCCTGAGTATACGTATTTGAGTCCTACTCCCAGACCCACCTGGCGCACCTCTCGGAGCGCTCCGACATTTGTGGGTGGGATGTCGTTCACTTTGTAACGCGGATAGAACCGACTGATATGCCAAGGAGTTTCCGGCCCCAGGTCGTCGTGGAGGAACTGGGCCAATTCTCTGACTTCTGCCGGATCATCGTTCAGGCCCGGGATGAGGAGCGTGGTCACTTCCACCCAGATGCCGAGCTGTTTCATGTACCGAAGGGTATCCTTCACTCCTTCGAGCCTTCCTTTGCAGTATCGGGTGTAGAACGAGTCCCGGAAAGCCTTCAGGTCCACATTCGCCGCGTCGAGAAGGCCTTTTGAGTCATCAAGCATGGCCCGGCTCATATACCCGTTGGTGACGAACACGTTGAGCATCCCCGCGGCATGAGCCTCTTCCATGGTTTCCCGGGCAAGCTCGTAGAAAATTGTAGGCTCGGTGTACGTGTAGGCGATACTTCTGCAACCCGCACCCGAGGCCCAGGAGACTATCTGCTTCGGAGTAATGTGTTCACCGGCGATGGTCCCTTTGTCGTGGGGCATCTGGGAGATCTCGAAATTCTGGCAGAACGAGCATCTGAAATTGCATCCCACCGTGGCAATCGAAAAAGACCTGGAACCCGGCGCCACATGAAACAGGGGTTTCTTCTCGATCGGGTCCACGTTGCTTGATACCACCTTGTCGTACACAAGTGAATAGAGCCGGCCGCCTTGATTCTCTCTCACCCCGCAGATGCCTCTCTTCCCCTCTTCGATCTTGCACTCATGTCGGCAGAGCCGGCATTTCACCGCGGCATTCTCCAGAGGTTCGTAAAGGAGCGCTTCTTTCATCGGGGCCTCCTTTTCAGGCTTTCCATCAGACGTCCGTTGAGCCCGTCAAAGCTGCCGTTGGACATGACGACCACCAGATCGCCGGCCCGCAGGGTCTCGACGAGAAAGGCAAGGACCTGGTCTGTATCATCGAAGCTCCGCGCCTGTTTCCCCTGGTCGCGCAGGTCTTGGGCGAGCCTGGTCGAGCTGAATCGGTCAGGTACAGGGATGTGCTCCACGCCTGGGGGGTCTCGCAACACTATGACGTCTGCCGTGAGAAAAGGGAAGACATACTCTGCCTGGAAGAACGATCTGCGGCTGGTGTTGGTGCGAGGCTCGAAGACGGCCACCAGTCGGTGTTCGGGGAATCGGGCTCGGACACCCCGCAGGGTCTCCCGGACCGCGCTCGGGTGATGCGCGAAGTCCTCCATCACCGTGATGCCGGCTTCTTCGCCGAGGATCTGCTGGCGACGTGTGACGCCCGCGAAGGACCCGAGGGCTTCCACGGACTTGGCGGGATCAATCCCGAGCCGTTCTGCCACCGCGACCGCGGCCAGCGCGTTGAGCACGTTATGCGTGCCGATCAGCGGCAATATGGCGTGAGCGGCCGAGCTGCCGTTGTGTTTCACGTCGACGCGAATCCCCTGTGCGAGCGGGACCGGTTCCGCGACTGACCACGAAGCCCCGGAATTGAGCCCGTAGTATTCCGTGGGCGCCTTCGAGGACGCGGCGATGTCCCGGACTCTGGGATCGTCTCCCCATGCGACGAGGCTTCCCTCGGGGTGGATGAGCCGCACAAAGGCTCGGAATTGCTCCTCGATCTCCCCGATATTGCGGTAGATATCCGCGTGGTCGAACTCGCAGGAGGTGATTACGCCTATGTGGGGTCGGTAGTGCACGAACTTGGGGCTTTTCTCGAAGAATGCGGTGTCGTATTCGTCTCCCTCTACCACGAAGAACGGCCCGGTGCCGAGGCGGTAGTTTCTCTGGAAATTCAGCGGCAACCCGCCGATCATGAAGCCCGGATCGAGGCCCTGTGCGGTGAGAATCCATGCGATCATGGAGCTGAGAGTGGTTTTTCCGTGGGTGCCGGCGACGACAATCTCGGTGCGGCCTTTCACGAAGAAGGTTTCGAGAGCCTCCGGCATGGTGCAAAACGGGATCTCCGACGCGAAAAGAGCGACCGCTTCCGGGTTTTGTCTGCGGATGACGTTCCCGACCACCACCAGATCCGGTGCAGGCTGGAGGTTGGCCGCGTGATAGCCTTCGCGGACCTGGATGCCCAGATCCCGCAGGAAGTCGCTCATGGGCGGGTATACGTTCGAGTCCGACCCGGTGACTCGGAACCCGCTTTCGTGGAACATTCCCGCGAGCGAACCCATGCCGGTTCCGCAGATGCCCATCAGATACACATGTGCCGGAGGCACGAGTGCCGCCAATTCGTCGAGCCGTGAAGATTGTGATCTCTTTTCCATCCCACTCCAATTATCAGAGGGTCTTCCGGGGGAAACCCTTTTGAAAAAGGGTTATCCCCCGGGCCCCCTTCCGAAAACTTTTGATATATTGGATGGTTCTGACCACCCAGCGAGTTCTGTGATGTCTGCCTCAGGCCTTGACGCATGGTTGTGACCGCGTGTGGTCGCGGCGGTTTTGGGCCGGCCCATGTCTGATCCTGCGGTGTCATATCCACGCACGTTCCAGGGCGTGACTTCAGCCTCCGGGTGGGACAGGCATCTTGCCTGTCGTCCTTGGGATAACCTCACCAGTTTAAAGTCCCATCGGTCTCAGCGGAGAACGTCCGCCTCATTCGTCGGTCTCGCCCGGACATTCCGTTCTATGTCTCCCGCATATCTTTCTCCAGCGACCTCAAGGTCATACTTGGACTGGAGATTCATCCCGAAGTGGGGCGTGGTTCCGAAGTATCTCGCCAGCCTAATGGCCCGTGTCCGTAAGTTCGGTCACACATTTTCCAGACTTTCCCGTGCCGGTCGGCAACGGGCCGGCAGAGCCAGCCCCGGACTCGATCCGGGGGACGCCGGCCCCTGCAACTGTGTCATTCCGCCCCGGGGAGACCGGAACCGCATTTCCGAAAAGGGGCACTAAGCGCCATGTCCGCGGTGATTCCTTCTTCGCCTGTCAGAATGCCGCTCATCCTTTCAGGATCGACATCCAATGCCTCGGCCGGCTGGTGCTGATCGAGGCTCAACGGTTCCATGAACAATCCCCGGAGAACCTGTCCGGGATGGACCGGCGGTCTTGTTCGTTTTCCGGACATTGCTTCATCTCCACCGAAGGTTTGAGGCGCGCTGGAACCGGTGCCGAAGACAAGGGTCATGTGTGTGAGCTTGTCCGCATGGCGCTATTCTCGGACACGCGCTGCTTCTCTTTGAGTTCTCGTTTAATTCCCGCAAAAGCGGTTTCCTCCATGTCCAGCCGCTCCCTGATAATGCGGGTGAGCCACACATCAGGCCCGCTTTCTCCGTGTAACTTCGCAAAGAAGCCTGCTCTTGCGACAAGCTCGGCAGGGATGACAAACGAGATGGGCTTGTCCCGTCGAACTCGAATGGGCTCTTCCCACGCCGAATCTTCATCGGCTTGTGCCGCCACCAACTCGTCAATTTCCTCTTCAGACGGTTTCCTCGTCATAGGCTCACCCTTTCCCGAAGCGCATTTACGAAGAAACCGCGAGGCCCTTCATCCCTCCGTGGGCGCGTAGTAGCATCGCTTGGGGGAGTGGACAAGCCCCTGCTTGGTGAGCGACTTGATAATGTTGGAGACTTCCTTGCTGTCGATGTCTACGGTTTTGGCAAGATCGCCTGGTCTGACAGGTTTGCCGGCCTTTTTCATGGCATCGAGCACTGTTTGTTCTTTTGTTTCCATATGTTGGTCACCGTTGTGCATGCGGGAATGGGAGCGCTCGGAACCTCGGCTCCGGGTGTGCATTCTATTTCCCGCACCGTGATCTTTGCAACAGCTTTCGCGTGTCATGACTTTCGGGCTGCACATTCCCCGTGACCGTTCACGGGTCGGAAAGAATCCCGGTTCGATCTTCAGCCCTCGCAGAGCTTGACGGGCAAGGGAGGCCTGTGGGATTGTGTACCAATCCACTGCGCTCGCAATGCGCCTTCGAGTCAAAGGCACGGCATCCCAGATTTGGAGGGGATCGATGGACTCCGGCACGCAAAGCGGCAGCAAGAAGACCGTCAGAACCGGCGACTGGTTTGGCATCGAGTTCTTCTTGAGCGGACTGGTACTGACCCCCCTCGTGTGGAGCGCGTATTCGGGGAGTGGGGTTCTGGAAGGTGGTGCCATACACGGCCGGTTTCGCCCTACTGATGGTGGCTTGTGGAGTATTGGATGAGGGTCCGCGTAGGGGTAGATGGGTCATATCGATACTTGGTGTGAGCGCTCTTCAGCACGATCTTTCCGGGCTGGTTGGGTCCGCCGGATATTCAGAGCCATGGGTGTGGTTCATCTTCCTGGCGCTTAGCTCCGCCTGTGCGATTCCAGTGAACCGGCTGGTGGTTGTCGTTGGGCTCGTACGGAATCGACGCAGAACCATACGATCCTCTCCGGAAGCCGTGAAAACCAGCCTCCAAAGCCAGGCAGCAGCAGAGTTCGATGAGGTGGGAGAGGCACTCCAGACCAGAGAGAAACGTCAGGGGCCGTTCTTTGTGGCCTTGGGGTCGGTCATCGGATTTGCATCATTCGTGCTCCTTGGTCTTCTCCCTGCCTTGACAGTCTTGGGGCTGCAATCCTTCATGACGGGAGATGACGTCTGGCGAGCCTCCTTGCTCGGTTTGGGACTCGGCATTGTTTGCGTAGTGTTGTTAGAGGCAGGTGTTCGCCGCGTATTTCAGGATGTCCCCATGGCTTCGGACACTCCGGAAGGCACGTGCCAGGCATTCTGGGACAAGGTCCTTTCGGGCAACCTGAAGCGGGATGCCTATTCGGCTTACGTCTGCCTCACGGATGAAGCGAAGGCCGCGTACGGCGGGTATGACGGATTTGTCCTGCATTGGTCTAAGAAACGCCGTCAACGCCCGAAACGAGCGCTGAACATCACCGCGAGCAGAATGGACCCTTCCGGAACCGAAGCGGAGTGCCTGGTCCTCCTGAGCGAGAAGGGCAAGGAAGATCTTCCGGAGCTCCGCATCGAAGCATCTCTGCTCAAGGTGGGCGACCGCTGGTACCTCAAGCCGCCGATCGAGGATCTGTGGCCTAAGCCCTGAAGTCGGCCGAACAGATGATCGCGGAAACCTAACAAACGCCGCAGCTCAGGCCCTTGCCTGCTAAGCCCTGGGGCTTGAGTTGAGAGCTGATCGTGAGACCGATGCGGTCGGCAGCATGATTCACCGCATCGAGATCAGCCTTTCAGTTTCCTGAGAATGTGTCGGGCGAGCTGCTCCTTGATCTCGCGGTGGCGAGGAATCGGCTGAGCAACGCCGGTTCTTGGATTCTGGTACCAGTCGTGCCTACCGCCGTGGCGGATCAAGACGTACCCGTTCCGCTCCAGTTGCCGGATGAGTTCGAGCCGTTTCATGCAATCTCAAGCTGAGCCATCCGACGAACACCGGGTATGCGCCCTCCGGTGAGGTCCTCGTAGATATCTCTCAGGTTGTCCTGAAGCTCCTCCAGGGTGTTCCCCTGAGTCATATAGTCCGGGAACTCATCGAGGTACCCCAGCCACATGTCGTCGTCCTGCCAATATATGTATCGTATTGTGGGCATGACATTATTTTATCATGGCCCCTCCCGTGTTTCAATATTGTGAGCGTCGGCTTTGGGGGAGGACTTTTCCAGAGCTCCGAGCGCTTTCGGCCACGTGATGCAACAGCCATGCGATCCGAAAAAAGACTTCTTGCGTCCGGACCGTGATCCTGGCACATTCATACACCATACCGGCATTCACGGCGAAAAGGACCGCCAAGAATCATGAAACATGGCGCTACCCCGATAATACACAGAAAACAAGCGACTCTACCGGCGGCGACCAGCGGGAGCCGCCCAGTATTGAGAGTTCCCGTGAAAGTCTTCCGGGGGAAACCCTTTTTGGAAAAGGGTTTCCCCCGGACCCTTTCCGAAAACTTTTGAAGCATCGGGTGGTTCTGACCATCCAACGAGCCCTCGGGATGTCCGGCACAGACTTTCATACTTCGTTGTGGCGTTATGCCATGACCGTTCTTGAGGAAAGTGTTTGGGAGGCACGACCATGCCTGAAGCTATTCGAGTCACCGTGTGTGGAGACATTGCGACGGTAATGCTTAACAAGCCGAAGGTCTTCAACGCGTTCGATCTGGACACGATCGCAACCCTGTCCGAACACCTGATCAACCTGGCGGTGGACGATTCGATCCGAGCTATCGTGATTTCCGGTGAAGGGAAGGCGTTCTGCGCGGGCGGAGACCTCCGCTGGGCCATGAACTGGCCGGAAGGACCGCAGGCAGCGTTCCACAATCTGGCTGCACGCTACCACCAGGCGATCCTGGAAATTCGGCGCATGCCTAAACCCGTGGTGGCAGGAATCAACGGACTCGCGGCAGGTGGAGGTTTTTCCCTGGCGTTGGCGTGCGATTTTCGAGTCATGGCCAGGTCTGCGTTCCTGAAACAGGCGTACACGTCAAACGGGCTGTGTATCGACGGCGGCGGGACGTTCACACTCCCCAGGCTGGTAGGACTGGCTCGCTCCCTGGAGATCTGCGCGTTCGACAAGCCGATCTCGGCTGAACAGGCCCTCAAGTGGGGATTGGTCACCAAACTGGTCGACAACGGAAAAACGCTCGACGCCGCGGTCGAGATGGCCATGGACCTGGCCAAGATATCCGTCAACTCCTTTGCCCATACCAAACGGCTGCTCACGGATTCGTTCGAGCACGGGTTCGAGACCCACTTGGAGCTCGAAAGGGCCGCGTTACGCCAATGCGCGGCTCACGCGGACGGTCATGAGGGGATGCAGGCATTTCTCGAGAAGCGCAAGCCCGTCTATGGGGTGTAGGAGGCTGTTGCGCACCCTCAGAAGAGGTTCTGCCGCAGAGGACGCAAGAAGCGCAAAGGAACCGAGGAGTTCTCTGCGTTCTTCGCGTGCTTTGCGAGAGTCGGTCTTTTTGGGGTCCAAATCTGTGACCGTACTTCGGAATGGCACTACTTAAGCTCGCCTCTTGGGACGGCCATGAGGTCTGTTGCCCGTGGGTGGCAGGTTGACTTCGTCCCGGCTTTGTACTATACCCACCCAGTGACCTCTTGAAAGAGATCAGCCAGAGGGCAGGGCCAAAACCCGCCACGACGCACACTTCGAGGGAGCTGATTGACAGAAATGGTCTCGGAGGCAAGAATTTTTCTCCTTCGTTTTCTCTGCTCTCCGCAGCGCGTCTTTCTTGGCCGTGAACGCCAACCCATTATGATCATTTGAGCACGGAGGCGGTCGTGGGAAAAGAATTGACAAAGGACAGGAAGAAAGGGCGCTCCCGAGTATTTTACGCGGTTCTTTCTCTGTTCCCGGGGTTGGGACAGATTTTCAGGGGTCGAATACTGACGGGGCTTCTGTTCCTGCTGAACGTGGTGCTGTACCTTGTTCCGCTGTTTGTCGAGCCCAATGTGGACTACGATGTGCGCACTCCGTCCTTTCTCATCGCGGTCGGGTGTTTCCTCTGTTCACCCCTGGACGCGTTCTTGGTGCGGAGCTCGTTCCTGGTTCTCGCATTGTTGGTATCGCTGTTTTGTTTTGGAGCAGGGTTTTTCGGGGCGTTCTTCATTCTCCCCAAGCTGGACATTTAGGGGAACCGTTCCTATGAAAATGCAGTTTCCGGGGCAAGAGAGTGAATCACCAGGATCGGCAGGAAATTACGGGATTTTTCCATGATGGACACACTCCTAAGAATACGCGGTCTCAGGACCGAGTTCAGGTCACGCGAGGGCGTTGCCGCGGCGGTAGCCGGTCTTGATCTGGATCTGGCCTCGCGGGAAACTCTGGGGCTGGTCGGTGAATCGGGCTGCGGCAAGAGCGTGACCGCACTCTCTATCATGCGGCTGATCGCCTGGCCGCCAGGCCGGATCGTGGGCGGACAAATCCTCTTCAAGGGGGTTGACCTCCTCTCCCTCAACGAGGAGGCTATGCGCAAGATACGCGGCCAGGACATCTCCATGATCTTCCAGGAACCGATGACCTCACTGAACCCGGTGTTTCGGGTCGGCGAACAGATCGGTGAGGTCTTTCGGGTTCATCGGGACATGAACAAGGCTGACGCGGAAGTCGCGGCAGTGGGGATGCTCCGCAAGGTGGGTATCCCCGCACCTGAGAAGCGCGTCCGGGACTACCCGCACCAAATGAGCGGCGGAATGCGACAGCGAGTGATGATAGCCATGGCCTTGGCGTGTAATCCCCAGCTCATGCTCGCCGACGAACCCACTACCGCTCTGGATGTGACAATTCAGGCCCAAATCGCGGAATTGATGAACGACATCAAGGAGCAAAGCGGCACGGGTATTGTGCTCATTACCCATGACCTGGGACTGGTCGCGGAAATGGCCGACCGGGTCGCGGTCATGTACACAGGGATGATAGTCGAAGAAGCCTCTGCCAAGCAGCTTTTCGGAAATCCGCTGCACCCCTATACCATGGGGTTGCTCAAGTCGATCCCCAGAATCGACCGAGGCAACCACGGAGACGGCAAGCGGCTTCACGTCATTGCGGGGATGGTCCCGGACCTGCGACGCCTCCCCAAGGGGTGCCCGTTTCAGGATCGATGCCCTGAAGTGATCGACATTTGCAAGGAACCCCCCGTGCTGGAAGAGAAGACCGAAGACCATAGCGTCCGCTGCTGGCGACGTTGACACACACCCGGCCCGCGGCGTTGAGAACGGGAGTCAGTGAGGAGTGCAATAGATGCAAGGTGGTGTAACCTTTTACGAGATCGAACCCGCGCAGAGCTACGTGAGGATCTCTTATACCGTCAAGATAGCCGATGGCCCGGTGCTCAAGGGAGCCGGCGAACCCGCGGAAATGGATTTCGTCACCGGGTTCCGGCAAGTGGTTCCCGGCCTGGAAAGGCGATTGGTCGGGAAAGCGGCCGGCATGCGGTTGGCGTTCACGGTTCCGGCGGAAGAGGCGTTCGGCACCCGTAACGAAGAGCTGGTGATCGAGAAGCGCGCTGCGGATTTCCATTTCCCGCCTCATATTAAACCCTATCCGGGCATGGAGATTCCCCTCGTAGCACCGGGGACCGCCGTGCCTGAGACCGTGGCGATCAAGGAAGTGCGGGCCGAATCCATCGTGATAGATCTGAACCACCCGTTGGCAGGGGCCGCTCTCGAGTACGACCTCCACATCGTGGAAGCGAGGCCTGCATCCGAACAGGATATCTGCAGTGAATGGCAGGAGGCTCCTTGTTCCGAGTCTTGTGGGGATTCCTGCGGGGGCAGGCCCCACGAGATCGTGCTCGGCGTGGACGACGGGTCACGGGATAGGTAGGAATACGGAGTACAGATAGGGGACATCTCCCCAAAATCCTTGTGATTTGAGGGGCCTCGTGGTGGTTACCACATGAGATCCCCCTTCCCCCCATACGCGCTACTTCGGCTTCGTACATGCGATGGGGGCTCCATCTTCTTGCCCGGCGCTGAAGCGTCCGGCTATCTTCAGTCGCCACTGCGGGGCTTGGGAGCGGCGAAGTCCCGGAGGGACGTTTGACAATAGCCGGGCCTTTCAAGGCCGGGGGAGCAGGCAGGGCTCCTCAAGTTAGCGCCTATGCCCCCTCCACTCTTCGCTCTCCCGCCATGGAGGAGAATATGCGCTTCCCCTCCCGTGATCGGAGGAGCAAGGGAAGGGTGAGACTCGTCACGGTTTTCGACGCGACGCGTACCTTCACGCCTCACGGATGCACACCGGTTTCACAGATGCCGTCACTCACTTGGCAGCGCTCGGCCTACTTGGGCGGCGGATAGATCAGGTTGGGATCAAGGTCGTAAGTCCAGGGCGCTCCTGAGTTTTTCCAGCCGTTCTTCACGCGCTTGCCGTCGAAGTAGCTGTCGGGATCCGTGACAGTATCGCCCTCGAAGCTGTCCACGATGTTGTACGCGTTGGTGAAGCCGACCTTGGCCAGCGCGTTGATCGCCTCCGCGGCCCTGTCGCCGGAACGACACATCAGCAGAATCACATCCCCCGGCTTGTAGTAATTCTTGACCGTGTCGACAAAACCGAGGTTTGGCGCCAGATCGAACTTCTTCTCATCGGCCTTCCATTCCCCCGGCCAGACCTTTAACGGAATGTTTCGCGCCATTGGCGCATGTCCCACGAACACGTATTCTTCGGGCGTGCGCACATCGAGCACATGCACCTTGTCGGGGGAACTCTTCCATTTCTGGTATGCGTCAATGGCCTTTATGTACTTGTCCAAGACGGTGTGTTTCTTCGGACTATCGGGTTTGGGTCCCTCCGCAGAATGAACCGCGGACGCAAGACACATCGACAAAAGGACCGTCACAACCAACATGTGTAATCTTGTCTGCAACATTCAGGTGCCTCCTATTGGTAATCGCCCTTCACCACAGTATAGTACCCGTCCGGTGCCTTCGTTGTCACGGCCCCGATGTGCTATCTCTCGTCGATCACCCTTTTTGCCTTGCCTTCACTTCGAATGAGGGTATCTGCAGGAACTATCCTGACCGGCACGTTGATGCCGATGACCTGCATGATCCGATGAGAAATCTTTTTGATGACCTCGTCCATCTTCTCTGGACCTGCCGAGTACACCTCTCTTTTCACTTCCGTTTCCACGGCGATGGCGTCGATGTAGCCCTTCTTGAAGAGGCGAATCTGGTACACGGGCTCGACCTCGGAGAATTCCATGAGCACGCTCTCGACCTGAGAGGGAAACACGTTCACGCCGCTGATGATCATCATGTCATCGGAGCGGCCCAGGATCTTGTCCATGGTCATGAGGGTGCGACCGCACTCACACTTCTCCCTGTGCAACGCGCAGATGTCTCGGGTCCGGTAGCGTATCATCGGCATGGCTCGTCTCTGGAGGGCGGTAAAGATCAGCTCCCCTTCTTCCCCTTCACCGACAGGCTCCAATGTCGCGGGATCGACTATTTCAGGATACACGTGGTCTTCGTTGATGTGGATCTTGTAGTGCTCGCAGGTGAAGGACACGCCGGGGCCCATGAGCTCGGTGAGGCCATAATGTTCGTACGCGTGAATGTGGCCCCGCTTTTCTATATCGGTCCGCATTTCGACGGTCCAGGGTTCCGCGCCGAAGTGACCTGTCCGCAACTTGGTCTTGTTGAGGTCAACACCCATTTTCTCGGCCTTTTCGATGATGGTCAGGCAGTACGAGGGGGTGCAGCACAGAGCCGTGGTGCCGAAATCCTGAATCAGCATAATTTGGCGTTCGGTCATGCCCGCTCCGGACGGGACGACCGCGCATCCGATCCTCATTGCTCCTTGGAGGAATCCCAGCCCCCCGGTGAAAAGCCCCATGCCATAGGCATTCTGCAGCACGCTGTCAGTTCTGACTTCCTGGGCCCAGAGGCCTCTGGCCATGCACTCGGTCCATTGATCGAGGTCGGCCGCAGTGTAAGGACCGGTAATCGGCTTACCCGTGGTCCCCGAAGAGGCATGCACCCTCACCACATCAGACATAGGAACCGCACACAACCCGAATGGATAATTGTCCCTGAGATCGGTCTTCACGGTGAACGGGAACTTGGAGATGTTTGACAACGTCTGCAAGTCCGCGGGTTTGACGCCTTTCTCGTCAAAAGCCTTTTTGTAGAATGGGATCTTGTCGTACACCCATGTGACCGTTTCTTTGAGTTTTTCCAACTGGAAGGCCTTCATTGGGCTGTCGGACATGGTTTCGGTCTTTTCGTCCCAGTACTTCTTGGACATCGCGGTTCCTCCTGTGGATGGGCTGAGTGGTTTTTCGGTTCTCTGAACTCCTGCGGAGGTGGGAGTGGTTCAAAAATAAGAAATCAATGCCCCACTGTCAAGTCAAAACCAGCCCTGATTGAGGATCGCGCGAGGATCGCAAAAACCGCACGTAAACAGGTCGGCTGTGCATCGTCCCGAGTGGACCCTTGATCGGATTCCCTGCGTATCCAGATGGCGGATTACTCCATCGGCAGATTCCGGCCCGGTCTTTGGCAGCAGCTTGTCGTTCTGAATGGTGAACGACCACCCCGCGCTTCGTGACGACTGGAACCGCGATGTGAGTGGTTCTGGAAAAAAGTTTCCCATTTCGGACAATTGTTCCTCGGGCTGTCGGCTGTTACGTCTTTTGGTGTTTGCCACGTTTGCCGCCGGCGCCGTCGGTGGTATAATGGAAAGCACACTCGGAAAAGCAGAGGAGGGTCCCCATTTCAGACATAGCCAGTCCGCACGACCGTTTCGTCAAAGAGGTCTTTTCCCGGCCCGAGGTCGCGGCGGACTTGCTGTCGCACTACCTCCCTTGTCACGTGTGGGAACTCTTGCAGCCGACGAGCTTTCGGCTTTGCAAGGATTCGTTTGTGGATGCGGACTTGCGGGAGTACTTTTCGGATCTGCTCTACCGGGTGGACTTCAAGGAGGGCCAACAGGGCTTCGTATACATCCTCTTCGAGCACAAGAGCTATCCCGCTCCAGACATCGCGTTTCAGCTCTTGCGGTACATGACGCGGATCTGGGAATACTCGACCAGGCAGGAAGCAGGTGCTTTGCCGGCGGTTATTCCGGTGGTCTTGTATCATGGAAGCGCCAGGTGGAACGTTCCTCTCGAGTTCGCTTCCCTGTATCGGGCTCCCGAGTCCCTTAAGGAGAGTCTGTGCGATTTCACCTACTATTTATGTGACCTGAAGGCCTATACAGACGGGGAGATCAAACTGGGGGCCATGGCGATGGCGGCCGTGCTCCTGCTGAAACATATCCACAGTGGAGACCTGGCGGAGCGGCTCAGGGATATCTTCGGGTTGCTCCGGGCAATGAACGAACAGAACGCTCTTGAGTTCTTGCGAACCGTACTCCGCTACCTCGGCGCCGCAACGAAAAGCGTCACCGTGGAGGACTACCGTAGAGCCGTGAAAGCGGCTTTCGCCGACAAAGGAGACATGTTCATGGATAGACTATCCGCAGAATTGGTCGAGGAACAACGAAAGTACTGGACGTCAAGAGCTATGGCAGAGGGCATCGAAAGGGGCATCGAAAAGGGCATCGAAAAGGGCATGAAGGAGGGTGCCGCCTCAGTCACCGTTCGCCTGCTCTCACGCAAATTCGGATCTCTTGATGCGGCATTGGAGGAGCGAGTACGGGAGTTGTCACTCCAAGAACTGGAACAACTGGGAGAAGAGCTGCTTGATTTTCCGGACGAATCGGCTCTGAGAAAGTGGCTTAACAGAGTCCGGAAGGCCCACTAGTACTGCTCTGCACAATATCCCGTGCGGTGGTTTCCGACCCGACGTGATGTGAAGGGGCGATTGGCAAGACGCCTGTACCATCCGGAAAATCGACGCAGGAATTCGGCCATCCATGGACGTTCAGCCTGGGGGACAAGCGAATTCACGACCAAGGCACGGAAAGGCCGAATGGTTTTCACGCTGATGAAGTGGGTACCATTGACCTCTGTGTGTCTTGGTGCCTTGTGCTTTGTTTTCGCCGGAAAGACGGCTCTTCTGCGTCTCTGCAGTGAATGATGCAGTCCGAACTCGCCCCGGCAACGCGTCACCCCTATTTGATCAGCGCATTGAGCTTGGCCCGCGTTTGCGGTTCGATGGAGCTCTCCAGCACCGGCAATACCTTCGGGTCGGATGCGGGACCGTGTACTCTGAGAATCACGGTGAGGGGTCGACCACCGCCATTGGCACTCGGTTTCTGCCCCTTCTCCGAGCCGGACACGTCAATCCCGAGACGTTTCAGGTCCTTGTCGATGCCGATCATCTTCAGGACGTCCTTATGTTTCTCCGCCTGTTTCTCCACCATGTCCTTCAGTCCGGGAACCTTGTTCAGCGGATTGTCGAATGCCACTCGGGTATGGACGCCTACGAGAAGCTCCAAGCTACGAGACATGACCGGCAGTTTCCCTATCGCCCCCCAGCGGGCCAGGGGCCCCACAATCCGGAGATTCTCCGAGGAAACCACGTCTCCCTTGACAGTAAGGTCGCCTGTGAGGGATTCGAATTCATAGATCTGATCCAGGTTGAGATCGCCAGGCAACACTTTCATTTCCTTCAGGAACTCCACCGCGTGATCCGCCAGACCTTTCCGGAGTTCCCCGAGCATGAAGCCGCGACCGATCTTTATGCTGAAGTTCCCGCTCATCGTTTCCGGAGCGTCCACGTCGGTCGCCCTCCCCTCGATGGTAAGAGGTCCCTCCAGGAAACCACTTAGCCTCCCTTCCAGGCCCTTCGTGTGTACCGAGGACCGGTCGATCACCACATCCCCTCGCAGCCCGCTCACGACGAATCCGGAGTTCTCTGGCTTGCATCCCAGCGACAAAAGCCGAATGGTTCCGGACAATTCCGGACGCGGGTCCGCGGGCTTGATCCGGATTGCCGCTTCCACAGGACCGGAAAGTTTGTGCGGTCGCACCCCGGGAAGATACGCGGCAAGGAATTTGGTGTCCGTTTTGGGAACAGTGAGCTCCAAAGCACCGAGCTTACCCTGGCCATCCACGAGTATCCCCTTCGCGGAGACCGCTAAACCGGATAGCGTAAGCCGACCTTTCTCAAGTTCCACCACTCCGTGAGACCACTTTCCGTGAGCCTTCAGATTCCCGGCAATGTCCGGAACCTTCTCGAACACGCCGGCAACAGCCAATCCGGCCCTATCCAGGGGGATTTCTGCAGACCATTTTCCCTCTGAGCTCACCCCTTTTATCTGCCCGGAAAGTGGCACAATCCCCGAGATCCGCACAGGGAAGGCTCCCGGCTCCACCATCTCGAAAAACGCGTGGTCGAGGGCGGCCGTAATCCGAAGGTCGATCCGAGGCGCACTCGATCCCAGATCATCGATGTTTCCCGAAACGGAAAGGACCTTCTGTCCGCTGCTTTCCTTCTTCACCGCCAGAGACAAGTCCTTCAGATCCAGCCGGCCAGGGCCTTGCTTCACTTCGGACTCGAGCTGCAATGACGCAGGGTCGAGCCATTTCCCTTTTTCGGTCGCACGAGCTCGCACACCGCTCAGCACGGCCTTGAATGTCCCATCGAACACCCTTTGCGAAGAACCCTTGGCAGATACCGACTTGCCTTTGAAGTGAAAGTCACCGGCTTTGCCGGCCGGCTTCTCCAGATAGGGATTCCAGACCACGGTGACGGGCCCCAGGTCTCCTTTGAGCGAGATGCCCACATGCTTGATGTTGCCCGAGAGCCTCCCTTGAACAGGTGCGGTTCCGTTGACACTCATGCCGGCCGGCAATGAGATCCCTGCTGCCTTGATCCAGTGGGATTGAAGCCTGGTTTCCACTGACAGGTCCAGGTCCGGCTCGGGGGAAAACGGGTTGCCCACGGCTCCTGATAAGGACAGGAGCCTGCCTGTGTCGGACACCTGAAACTTCTTCAGCTTGAGCTGAACGGGCTTGAGTTCCAGATCGGCCTCGATAGAGATCTCTTTCGCGAATGCCTTGTACACCCCGGCAGGAGCGGTCTTCTCCAGGGAGACTGACCCCCAGGCAACCCAATCCATGTTGTTGCCGAGCTCCGCCTGCAAGTCTGCTCGCAGGGTGCCCCGGTTCGGGTCAAACGGTAGGCCCTTGGGGAGGAATGAGGCAAGCATGCTCAGAGGGATGCCGGCCGCTTTCCCTGACAGTTGGCCGGATTGCAGACCCGACCAGTCAGTGGCTATCGTCGATTCCCCGCAGATTTCCAGCGTCCGTGCGGGCTCCCCCCATCCTGAGGGAATCACTCGCCACGACACGGCACAGGCCCGATCTCGTTTCCATTGCGCGTCCGCGGACACGTCCAGACGTCCAAATTCCGCGCTCGGCATCCAGCTCGGAAGGTAAGGACGGAAGGATCCCAAATCGCACGATTCGAGCCGGAACTTGGGAGACGCTCCCTCTAGGGTTGCCAGATCCGGGGTTAGGGTCAGGACGCCGGTCAGCTTCACCGGACTCGGTGGGGCGGTCCCGGAAGCGAGCTGCCCCGCAAGGTTTATCGCCAGGTCTCGTCCCGAGCTTTGCTGCACGATGTCACCCTCAATCCCGGTGATCCGGACAACGACTTTTGTCCCAGGGATGACGTGGTTGTCAGTCCAGTCGAGCTCCGCGTCAGTGAAATTGACCCTCTTCACCGACCATCGTGCTGGGCTTTTCCGCTGCCCAGCCACAGGTTCCGGACCCGCGGCCCCCAACAGCGCAACGTTGAGGCCGTTTCCCGCTTGAGTCATGGTGCGGCCCAGAGTCGGTCCCCAAATGGACCAGTCAGTGCGGTTCGCGTCGTCACTTGTGCAAACCCCGACTCGCGATCTTGGGAAGACACTAGGGCCAAGATTGGAAAAGCGGTTATCTCGTCCGCCGGCATGACTGAGAGATTCCAGCTCCTGCCTGCCGGCCGTCGGGCCCGTAGTCCTTGCTTCGGGACGGCTGCCATGTGCCGAACGCTCGAATGGCCGGTGAATGGTTCCGTTGAGCTCGCGGGAGATCATTATGCGCAAGCCTTTCACGCTCACTGATTCCACCGAGACATCTCGCTTCAGCAAGGAAGCGAGTGAAGGGATCAGGTCAATCTTTTCTGCTGACAAGAGCTTCGTCCCTTGGGAATCGGTCACCGTCGCACCGTTGACGCGAATTCGCACCAGGTTCGGGAACGACGCCGACACTTCCATATGTCCAAGGTTGACGTGGTTGCCGGTGGCACCTTTGAGATAGCCTTCCACATGAATGCGCACGAGCTCGGTCTGGGGAAGGTACAAGGCGGTGATGACCAGCGCTGCGGCCAGGACCGTGAATCCGAGCACAAGGATGATGACAATTCGAAGAAAACGTTTCATATTCATTCCCCTGGCGATTGATCCTGCGGGCTGTCGTCTGAAGCAACCTGGGCCCAGATCCGGTCCGCGCTTGTTACTAATAGGTTTCGATTTCTTCTCCGTTCGAGAAGATTTCTTCCGCTCAGCAGCTCCCGGCGATCGCAGAGTGGCGTTCTTCGTGTGCTCAACACCCAACCCGCCCCGCCATTGGCTTTCAAGAGTGCCGAGGGAAGGTCGACGCGAGTTTTGGTTGCGGCTCCCAGCCGCCTTTTGTACCACATCCGGGGTCCCGCGGGAAGGGCTAAACAACATGACCTTGTGGTCGAACTCGCGTTTGACAACCGCGGACAGACGCTCTATATTCGACTCACCATGACAAGAAAAATCTTTGCAGTTGGCGACATCCACGGATGTTACGATAAACTCGTGGAGCTGATGAAGAGCCTCCCTTGGAAAAAGGAAAGCGGAGACCTCTTGCTCTTCATAGGCGATTACATCGATCGCGGTCCAAACTCTCGGGACGTGGTTCAGTTCCTGGTTGATCTCAAGAAGCAAGGAGGCGACCTCGTCTTCCTGAAGGGCAACCACGAAAAGATGCTTCTGGACTATTACATTCATCAGAAAGACCAGATGCTTTACGTGGCCAACGGAGGAGCTGAGACGATAGCGAGCTATGTTGAAGGAGGCATAGGGAGAAAAGCCTTCATTCTGCCGGAAGATCACCTGGAATTCCTGCTGAATCTCAAGCTCTACTACGAGACCGAGGACTACATATTCGTCCATGCGGGGCTTAGGGACGAAGTGCCCCTACCGCAGCAGAGTGAAGAGGACATGCTCTGGATACGGGAAGAGTTCATATATTCTATGTATGAATGGGGAAAGCGGGTCATTTTCGGGCACACCGCGCTCGAGACTCCGTTTGTCACTCCCGGCAAGATCGGCATAGACACCGGTGCGGTATACGGAAACAGATTGACGGCTGTCGAGTTACCCAAAATGAGATTCTACCAAGCTTGATCCCGGAATATCGCGCGGTCAGACAATCCCGGGGGGTGTTCGCGTCGACGCCGTCAGGGGAAAGAAGCGTCTATCCCGGTATTCACCTGACGTCTCCTGCCCAATGTCCGCTCAATTGATGGTCCGGTGGCCTAGTGGCCCGGCGCGCATATACTGTTGTTTATTTCCGACACCAGCGGTGGGACAGGCGTCTCGCCAGTCTACCAAGCAATGACGGGCAAGATGCCCGTCCTGCCTTGAACTTCCCTGAGCCACGGCCTAAGGGGCTACTCATGTGGATCAGGAACACTCAACCGTATTCTCGCTATGCAGCACGTGGGTGCCCGTTCATTCTTGAACGCGGGCTTTCCAACCAAGCACTTCCCGGAGCCATTCCTCGACCGCGGCTACACATCGGGGATCGAGCCGCAGTCGATGCACGCCGTCAGGGATGGTGACGATCTTCCCCACTCCGGCAGGAATATGATTGAACAGCTCGAACGCGTGTTTCAGGGGGATCAGTTCGTCTTTGTCGCCGTGCACGATCAGGACATGCTTGCCTTTGAAGTGCGCGATCCACTTGCGAGGCTCGATGTCGTCAAATGCCTTGATCCAGGCCGGGACATCTGGGGGATAGTCCGCATCCCGGATGATACCTCTCTTGCGGAAGTCGTCGATGATATCCTCGGGGTCTCGCTCGAAAATCTTAAAATGGGCCGGAGTTCCCACTGCAGCCACGGCATACACCCTGGAGTCTTCCGCTGCGGCGCGAATCGCAGCCGCACCGCCGCCGCTGAATCCGAGAAGTATTACTCGAGTCGGGTCAATGTAAGGTGTATTGACTGCTTTCTCGAACACCGCTGCCAGATCACGGGTCCAGCCCATCATGTGGAAATTCCCGCCGGAATCTCCGCATCCCCTGAAGTTGAAGACCACCGAGGCGATGCCCATGGAAGTGATGGCTTCTGCCAGGGCTTCGTACCCGGGATCGTTCGCAGGTCTGCCGGTTCCGCTGCCGGGAATCCCGTGACAAATTATCACCACGGGGTAGAGCATCGCAGGGCGGGCTGAAGGGAAGAACACCTGTCCGTGTAGCGGGATCCCATCCACATGTACGCTGAAACGATCCTTTCGACGCTCACCTGGTGGGTCGGGTTCAGGAGAGGGCTTGGTGGGGCCTGTTCGCTTGAGCGCGTCGATGAGTCTTCCAAAAATGAGACGGATCAGGTTTGTTTCCATGACTGGGCTCCACAGCGGCCTTTCGATCGGGAAGGCCCGGGCCGTCGAGCCGTCTGGATGCCCCGAAAAGTGCCGGATTTCTTCTCCATAGTGAGCTCATGGTCGATGCGGCGGACAAAGCTGTCCACGTCTGCAAGTCCTGTAGCCACATCATGGAACAGCTCGCGAAATTTGGCTTCAGGGAATAGATCGTCGAGGTTGCGAGGATCGTTCGGAAAAAGGTGCGTCAGAGATGCAGGGGTCTCGTCGGACCTGCTCTCCACCGTTTGAGTTGGTGTCAATCCCCGTTGCGATTCCAATAGGATCTCCTTTTCCGAGAGAGTGGTCGGCTCAGGGCGAAATGTGTACACCGCCGCGCGGGAGAATGCAAGAAGATTGAGAGCACGCCCGCGAGTGCTTCACACAAGGTGCCCAGTAGGCTATCCACGTGGGAAGAAGCCGGCTCAACTCAGAGAGTTGGGCCGGCCTCCCTTTGACAGAAAGTCTTTCGGGGGAAACCCTTCTACTAATGAGATTCAATCTCTTCTCTTTTCGAGAAGAAATCTTCAGTTCAGAAGCGCCGAGAGCAAGCAACGCGGCTTTCTTCGCGTGCGTAGAACCGGCTCGCCCTGCCCTGGATCTGAATGCGGACCGAGAAAGGTCGACGCGATTATCGGCTACGGGTCCCAGCCGTTTGGGTGCGCCTCCCAGCCGCCTTATGGATGCGGCACGTAATGGCTGTCACTGATGACGGCCTTTCCTTCCTGTGTGAGCAGCCAGTCCCGTATCTTCACTGCGGGATGGCCCGTGGGGGTGTTGCTGCGGATCACCGCGACAAAACTCGTGGTGAAGGGGTACGTGCGTGCTGCTATAGTGGTCGGGGAAGGTTCCACGCTGTCGACTCCTATCACTCTCAAGTTGCGTGCCACGGTGTCCCTCAGTTTTGGGACGATGAACGTAGCATAGTGGTACAGGGTATAGCCGAGACTGCACTCGTCACCGGCCACCGCGCTCACCAAAAGCCACATGTTTTCTTGAAGGTTTCGGCCTCCTTCCCCCTCGATCACAGGAGAAATCGGAATCGGCTTGATCGATGACCCAGGCATGACGAGTCTTTCCATCAACTCCTGGCTGCCGGAGTTCCTTTCCCGTGTATATGCGTGAATCTTGCCCAATCCCGGAACACCCACTTCATCCCAGGCGGCGATCTTGCCCCCGAATATCCCCCGGATCTCTTCCGACGTGAGGCTTTCTATGGGATTGTGCCTGTGTACGATGAACACCAGGGCATTTAGGGCAATAGGCTTGTCCTCGAGGGAGACGCCTTTCTTCCGTGCCTCGCCGAGCTCATCCTGAGAAGGGCTGCGTGACACCAGGATGAAGTCGACTTCCCCGTTTATGAGTCTCGTGTACGCGTGGTGGGTGCCTGAGTGGCGAATGTCGGCCTCGGCTGTCTTCAGCACCCTTTTCATGATCTCTTGTTGAAGGGGCTGAGTGGTGGTCGAGCCGTCCACCTTGGGGTACTCCCGCAGGTTTGGAGGTTCCGCCGCCGTGGCGCCGACAAGGACGACCCATGCACCTATCAGCGCGAGGACGGGGATCATCAGTCTCGAACAAACTTGAGTGTCCGGTCTCATGTCCAACCCTCCATAAGAAGTAAGATTTCACCACAATAGGGAATGTCCCTTGAACCTTCATGCCGGATTTTGTCACAGGAAAAGAAGAAATGCCACCCTATCGGTAGAATGACCCGTTTTCGCTTTCCGCGTCGCTGCCCCTACTGCGGTGTGGTATACTTGTTCTTGTGACGGGGTGCCATGGGCCCGGGATAACCCGTATGGGGGTAAACGTCGGGGGTCTTTGATGCTCTTCCGGCCTCGCAAAGGCGCGGTTCTCATCACACGTCTCGTCCTTCGCGAGGAGCACCCGAGGTCTGGAACCGCGCATGTGCCAATGAACACTTACCTTTGGGGCGAGCCGAACCACTCGGCTAGGGGGAGAAGACCGCCATGTCGAAAAGCCGAATTCCCTTGCGCTCATTCATCACAGGAATCATGGCCGGCGGCTTGGGCCTCGTCATTGGGCTTCATCACGGGGTTGCCGCAGATCCAAACCTGAATCCGGCCCTTACCAAGGCTTGCGAAGAAGGTCGCGTTGATGTGATCAAACGCTTGCTTGACGCCGGGGCCGATGTGAATGCAGGAAGGACGCGCTATGGCTGGGCCCATACACCCCTCATGTCGGCTGCTGCGAAGGGTCATCTCGATGTAGTGAAGGTGCTGCTGGACAGGGGAGCCGACGTCGATGCTGTGAACCACCACGGGAACACGGCTACGAAGCTGGCTGTGCGGTACGGCTTTGCACAGGTCGTGAGTATCCTTCTGAGCAAAGCAGGGAGGCCCAATGACGAAGCCATGAGGGGAGCCGCTGCAATGGAACAGGCTGTCTTACGAGGGAACATCGATATGGTGCGAGTGCTCCTGGACAGGGGGGTTGACATAAACGGCAAGGGTCCCTCCAACAAACTTCCACTGGCACTTGCCGTCGAAAAGGGCCACACAGACATGGTGCGGCTGCTTCTCAGCCGAGGCGCGGACCCCAAAGCGAAGTTCCGCCGCGGCGACACACTCCTGGGCGGAGCTGCCGCGAAGGGTCTGATCGAGATCGTCGCGTTGCTTCTCGAGCACGGCGCGGACCCGAATGAGAAGAACGATTCATACGGGAGAGAGCCACCTTTGGGGAGCGCAGCCCGCGCAGGGAGCGTGGAGCTCGTACGACTACTGCTGAACAAAGGTGCGGACCCTCACGCGACGGACCAATTGGGCGGGACCGCTCTGATATATGCAGCGAAGAGGGGTCACCATGACGTGGTGCGACTGCTCTTGGACCACGGTGCTCAAGTCTCTCCCTCCAAGAGTCACGGGAACGCAACCCTTGTCGCGGCATCAGGGAAGGGCGACCAGAACCTGGTCAGGCTACTCTTGGACAAAGGAGCCGACCCGAACGCAAAGGACCGCTCCGGCGCAACGCCTCTTACCAAGGCCGCGGCCGAAGGTCACGCGGAGGTCGTGAGGATGCTCCTCGACAGCGGTGCCGACGTGAACGGGATGGACGGCTTTGGCGAAACGCCTCTCACCTGGGCCGCGGATAGAGGTCGCACAGAAGCCGTGAAGGTGCTCCTAGAGAAAGGGGTGGATGTCAACGCAAAGACCGCGGACGGATGGACTGCTCTCAAGGCTGCCCGGGCGAACAATCGGAAGAATATTGTAGAGTTGCTCAAGGCCCGCGGTGCCCGTGAGTAGCGTAATGCCAAGTCACTTTCCGAAAGGTAAGATTCCGGGGGGGGGGGGGGGGGGGGGGGGGGGGGGGGGGGGGGGGGGGGGGGGGGGGGGGCGGCGGCGCCGTGGGGCGGGGGGGGGCGGGGGCGGGGGGGGGAGCG